>CAYMUW010000005.1:0-92773 GCA_964393865.1 uncultured Lachnospiraceae bacterium | reverse complement strand
TACAAGCGCAGCACCTCGCAAATATACTCTCAGAATATTTCATCTGTGCCAATATCTTCCTTTCTTCAAGCTCCAATTCTCTTTTACGAGCTTTCTGTAAAAGCAATTTGTATTTCCTTTAAGAAATTTTTCCCTAAACTTATATTTTCAAGAATTGTAAAGTTCCATTGCCAGTGCCTGTCCGGGTATGATGTGCATTCGGATATATTGACCAACCTTCAAAATTAAAAAGTCCTTATGCCAAATGCTTTTACAAATTAAGTTATAACTACATTCTTAGTATAAATTAACGAATAGACTCAATAATGGTGATAATGCTAAACGTATTACAACGAATAATTGAAGTAAGAGAAGACAGAAAAAAGAGGTATATTCTTCAGCCGATATGCCTCTTTATTTTAATTGCTTTAGATTTTTTTGCATTCCTGCCGCAAGTTTCCGGATACTACACTAATCAAATCGTTTCATCCTGTCTGTGCAATTCCGGCGCTTCATATTTATCCATAAAATCCTTTCCAAGAAATACAATTTCCCCTGCGAAGCGAATCGCATCCGGTACTGTGAATACAGAAATCACTTTTTTGAACCGGAGTCCCGGAATATAATTCAGGATTTCCATCGGAAAACTTCCCTTTAAGACAATGTGTTTCGGAAACTCTTTCTCATAATCCAATACATCTCTTGGATGCGGCTTAATCAATACCTGCATTTTTTGCCCGCAGCTTTCACCATATTCCTTGATAATGTCCGAAAAAATCTGTTTTCTTACCGCTAAATCACAAAGCGGTTCGGAAAGTACCAGAATTTTATCCTCTGCACCACAGTTCAGCTTTTGCTGCAGTTCTTCTATATCTTCAATAAACAGGTGGATAAGGATATTCTTATCCTTTTGGGACAAATGTTCTTCAAGCTCTGACCTAGGCTGTTCAACATATTTATTACACGGGTAGGGGACAACACTTTTATCATTGATTTCCATATCAATACAATACTTTCCATATCCATTCTGAATGAAAATGAGATTGTGTTTGGACATCCACGCTTTCAACTTAAAATGCCCTCTATTGTCATATCTTGCCGTATCGTAATATTGAATACAGTTCAGTCCATCTTCTAACGCATGATAATAGATTTTTTTATAATTAAGATAGTATCCAATCGGATCAGAATCGCAGAAAACATAAACTTCCTTATATTCTCTAAAATTTACCGTAACATAAGGCTCCTGCAATTTTCCAAGCAGCTTTGTATATTTGATGCGGGCAAGCATATTAATAATGATATTTCCTCTGTCCTTGTGATATTTATTAAGCTGAGGGAAAAAGACATCTTCTTTTTCCTCAAACATATAGACAGCCTCAAATATACCGCATCGTTCTGCCCGTTCTTTTAGATTGCCAAAATCATTGGACATTGTACTGAGAACTAACGTTGCCTGCCTCTGTTTTTCTCCAGGCATGTTTAATTCTTTCAAACATGCCACGTATACATGATAATAAGTATGACACACATAAATCCGCTCTTTCAATAGGCTCGTGTTATTTATTGCAGATATTTTCATTGTTTTGTTATCCTCTTTTATTGAAAGATGCCTATTCATTTTTCTTCTTAAAAACACCCACAATTTCTCTTCCAAATCCCATATCACCTAACATACGGTATACTTCTACGGCTCGCTCCATTGAGATATCATGAAAAAGGTTTTCCAGGCATACCGCTGTCCTATGTGCCGCCTTTCCGGTTTCAGGCTTTTCGTAATAATTTGAAAAAGGATTGACGAGCTGGAAGTCCACAAAAGTGTCCCCATAAAAATCCAAACATTCAAACCCATTAGCACTAAGCCTTGCTATCAATCCTTCCCGGTTAAAGTACCCTGTATGGTCAGGATCATCCAACCAGTATTCTTCTTTCATTTCACCTCTTTGTAAGAGCATTCTCTGCAGACCGGAATAGTTATTAGCACCCTTTATAACCAAAATTGACTGCTCCCCCATGATCTCTTTTATTTTGTCCAGACAAACATCCACATCATCTACCATATCCAGTACACGGTCCATATTGACTACATCAAAAATTTCTCCGCGTTTCGCCATTGCAGGAAGCAGTGTTTCCATATCCCCTTGTTCAAAAAATGATAGCATTTCCGGATGAAAATGCTGAAGGGCATAAGCGCCTATATCAATTCCTTTGACCCGTTTTCCCCTATCATGGAAAAACTGCAACAAAAATCCTTCCCCGCAGCCAATATCTAAAAGTGAATAATCTTTCCCTTTGCCCATTTTGGCAAGATTCTGCTCTATGACATAAGCTCTTTCTTCAATCTGATTGTGGAGAAATCTAAGTTCTTCCGGCGGATACTCCACCTTCTTGTAAGTCGCTCCGGCATAATCCTGAAAATAATGCTCTTCAAAATTTTCATCTCTTTCCTCTTTTGTATTTTTCCTGCGTAATTCATAGTATCCATATTTGTTTAAAAAAACCGGCTTATAAATATCTTTTTTCTCAAATTCCGGTATTTCATTTATTTTCCATTCGTTTCTTTTGTCCACTTAAGTTTCCTTCCTTTCAGTCCTGTATTTGTGTTTATAAACATAATTTTCTTACCAGCGTTTCCTTAACCTCCCTTCTATTACCCACGCTTTCCTAATTAAATATATTAACTGATTATACCCCATTCTGTCAATATAAATACCCCTTATAGATGTTTCAATATCTCATATGCTATCTCTAAAATAAAACAAAAAAGGGGTGAATATATGGACTATAAGAGGTTAGGCAAAAGAATCCGGGAAGAGCGCCAGCGTTTAAATCTTACACAGGCCCAGCTTGCAGAAGATATTGACATATCCGATACCTATATGGGTGCTATTGAACGCGGGGAACGAAGTCTCACACTTGATACCCTTGTGAGGCTCGTTAACAGACTTGGGGTAACTGTTGATTACTTACTGGCTGATTCTGTGTCTGACAACGATTCCAATATAATGGAACAGTTTAAACAGATCATTGACTGCCAGCCTTTAGAGCGCAAACAAATGGCAATCAACGTATTACGTACTATCTTTTCCTATTTTGAAAAAGATGATAATTGAAAGACTATTCTAATCCCATTTTTCCATTAAAATTAAGGGCTAAAGACTCTTTTGAGTCTCCAATCCCATTTTTATCAGTCCGTCAGAATTTTATCTGATTTCATCTTTATACATATCTGCAATATAGGATGGTCCATTCCACCATAACTTATTGTGTTTGCGGTCAGTTACTTAAATTGCTAATTTCGGCGAAGCCCTCAGAATCGTACAGGACCGGCTGGACTCCAAGAATTTCTATGCATTTAACCCTGAGTTTGACAGATGTAAATCATAAGATCATGAGGAAACAGGTATTTATATGCTTGTTTCCTCATAATATTTATATCATTGCCCAAAGCTCACCTTATGCGGCATTGCATAAAATTTCATAAAAAAAAGCAATAAATCTATTGATTTAGATTTACTGCCCTTTCCATTATTTCTTTATTTATCAATCTCATCTCTTATTTTATTCGTGGATAATCCAGACTGATGTACCTGCTTCTTATTGGTCTCTAATTTCTTCAACACAGATCCTTTTATCGGCATCGAATTAATTCTTTCCCGTTCTTCCATTCCATCATAAACCGTCACATTAAAGCTGTCCGTATCCGCATAATCGTCCAGATTGCTCCATATAGCATAAAATACTCTTTCCGTTTCTCCTTCATACATCTTCCATTGAAGATCCTCAGGCACATTTCCCCACACGCCGATTCCTGTTTCCCCGTTCCAATGAGGATTAACAGGTGCGTCTAAAACAGTCAGCTCTACAGGTTCAGCTCCTGTATCCTTTTGCTCTAGGTCTTCTGCCATCTCCGGTTTAACCAAATACTCCGTCAGAACAGTCCACAGCAAAATAGCTGTCAAAATTACAGCGGCGCCGCTATATACAGCGCAGCGTTTTCTATAGGAAAGCGCTCTTTTCACCTGCTTTGCAGTCTGATATCTCTTATCAGGATTTAGATTGGTGCATTTCTGAATAATCCGCTTAAAATGCGGCTTTACAGCCCTTTCTCCTAGGAGCTGCCTCAGTGTGACGCCAAAGGCATAGATATCTGCCCGGGCGTCCGTCTGTGAAAAGCCATATTGTTCAGGGGGCGCATATCCTCTCGTTCCAAGAAGCCTTGTATCCTGCTCCAGGTCATCCTTCGGCATGCGTGCCGCATCAAAATCAATCAAACGGATATGAGCGTCCTTTGCCAAAATAAGATTGGAAGGCTTAATATCACGGTGAATAATTTCCTTCTCATGAAGGAATTCCAGAACATCGCACAACTCCTTTGCAGCGCAGACAATTTGCTTTTCAGATAATTCAGCGCTTCCCAGAGTTTCTCCTTCCACATATTCTTCAATAATTGTTGTAACATCATCGGATATAATAACCTCTTCCACTCTGGGAAGGTAAGGATGCCGGCAGTTTTGCAACGTAGAATAAATTGGCCGTTTTCCTTTTAAAATCTTTCGGACAAAAACCTGCTCATCTCCCCTTGGCTTTACCAAATGTACCGTACTTTTCTCACTTTGCTTTATCAGTCTGATCTCTGCGTATTCCATAAATTTTATCCAATCTTGTCACTTTGTCGGTAAAATGGTATAACTATATCAATATTATTTTTTTACCGAGACCATTATAGCAGACGCTTTAAGGGAGATGCAATATGAATTTAAAGACGACTGAGGAATTAAATCATGAAATTAAGGCGGCAACGAACATCGAAGATTATTTAAAAAAGAATCAGGAAAACATGCTTACGGATAATTTATCCTCATATCTGAACCGCCTGCTGTCCCAAAAGGGACTCAGCAAAGCCGATGTTGTACGCAGTTCCATGCTTGACAGAGCCTATGTCTATCAGATTTTTTCCGGTGAAAAAACACCCTCTCGTGATAAGCTGATCTCCCTGGCGTTTGGTCTTAGTCTTTCCGATGAGGAAACACAGCAAATGCTGAAACTGTCCGGAAACAGAGAATTATATGCAAGAGATCCCAGAGATACATTAATTTTATTTGCCCTGCAGAGAAATAAAACTATTTTAGAGACCAATGAACTATTATTTAATCACAATTTTACCGTTTTATGCATCGCCAAAGAATAATCTTCTCCAAAGCACGTTAAAAGGAGCTCCTGCCCGCAGATAATCTGCGTATGCAAAAGCTCCTTATATTTATTGATTATAACTGAAACAGCTTCAATCAAGCCTTTCCGTCAGAACCAAGTACATGCAGGATCTTATGAGCAACCATATCCTTAACTGCCTGACGAGCCGGTTTCAAATACTGACGGGGATCAAAATGATCGGGATGCTCTGCAAAATACTTTCTGATATTACCAGTCATAGCAAGACGGATATCAGAGTCAATGTTGATCTTACATACGGCAAGTTCTGCTGCTTTTCTAAGCTGCTCTTCCGGAATACCAACTGCATCCGGCATATTGCCGCCATACTGATTTACCATCTTAACGAATTCCTGAGGTACAGAAGAGGAACCATGAAGAACAATCGGGAAGCCCGGAAGTCTCTTAATACACTCTTCCAGAACATCGAAACGAAGCGGAGGCGGAACAAGAATACCGTCTGCATTACGGGTACACTGAGCAGCGGTAAACTTGTATGCACCGTGAGAGGTTCCGATTGCAATTGCAAGGGAATCACATCCGGTTCTTGTTACGAACTCTTCTACTTCTTCCGGACGGGTATAGCTCTCATGACCGGCTTCTACAACAACTTCATCCTCGATACCTGCCAAAGTACCGAGCTCAGCCTCAACTACTACGCCATGAGCATGTGCATATTCAACTACCTGCTTGGTCAGCGCAATATTATCCTCAAAGGACTTGGAAGAAGCATCAATCATAACGGAGGTAAATCCGCCGTCAATACAGGACTTGCAAAGCTCAAAGCTATCGCCGTGATCCAGATGCAGGGCAATGGGAATATCGGGATTCTCTATTACTGCAGCTTCAACCAGCTTAACAAGATAGGTATGGTTCGCATAAGCTCTTGCTCCCTTGGAAACCTGCAAAATAACAGGACTCTTCAGTTCTCCTGCCGCTTCGGTGATACCCTGAACGATCTCCATATTGTTCACGTTGAAAGCTCCTACTGCATAGCCGCCGTCATAAGCTTTCTTAAACATTTCTTTGGTTGTAACTAATGGCATTTTTTTATCATCCTTTCTTCTTTAAAAATTTGACACATATTGCCTGTACATGTATCATACTACATTTTTTCCAATTCAACAAGAACAGGTTTTAAAGCTGAACAATCCTTTATATTGTCTGCCTGTTCATTCAGGAAAACAAATTGTCTCTGGTTATATTATTAAGCCACTTCCCGCTTCTGTAATGTTTAATCACCCAGGGCCATTTCACAAATTCATCGGTACATAAGAGAAAATACACCCACATAACAGGAAGCTTCAGAACAAATGCTGCGAGGAACCCCAGCGGAACCGCATAGCACCACATATCGATAGTATCACAGACAAAGCCAAATTTGCTGTCTCCTCCTGCTCTGAAAACACCTGCAATCAGCGTAGTGTTTACAGCGGCGCCCATGACATAGTAGGTATTGATTAACAGCATGTATTTCAGATAATGCATCGCCTGTTCCGTCAGAGAAGCATAACTCAACACCAGGGGCGTTGCAGCAAGCACAATCAGCCCACCGATAGCGCCGGTAATTACGGTAAGCTTCATCAGCTTTTTAGCGCCCTCTCTTGCTTTATCAAGCTTATTTTCTCCGATGATATTCCCGATTAAAATGCCGCCTGCACTTGCCATGCCAAAGCATAAAATCGTTCCGAAATTGCGCACCACAACCACCAGCGAATTGGCCGCCACCGCATCCGTTCCCATATGTCCAAGAATCACGGAATACATGGAAAAGCCCACGCTCCAAATAACATCATTACCGAGTGCCGGCAGGGAAAGACGGACGAAATCAGAAAACAACGCTTTGTTTTTCACAAACAGATATTTAAAATCCAGCTTAATTTCTTTGCTGTAAAAGGAAAATATCAAACATGCCAAAAGTTCAACTACTCTGGACAGTGAAGTAGCAAGCGCCACACCCATAGCTCCCAGCCTGGGAGCCCCAAACAATCCAAAAATAAACACTGCATTCAGAAATACATTTAAAGAAAAAGCAATCACATTCATTGCCGTACTGATCATTACCTTACCGATGCTGCGCAGTACAGCAAGATAAACCTCCGTAATGCCCCAGCACAGATAGCTGACGCTCATAAAGCGCAGATAAGACGCTCCCACCATAATCAACTCGTTATCATTGGTGAAAATACGCATCATTGCTTCCGGGGCAAAAGCGGCCATTCCGGCAAAGCCCAGTGAAATGAGGAGGGAAAAACGAAGAGCAATTCCTTCCACGGTCTGTATCGCCCGCATATCCCCTTTTCCGTAGTATTGTGCACACAGGATGGTTGCTCCCGTACCCAGTCCGTAAAATACCATGAAAAGAATGCTGGCGTAATTAGATGCCAGAGATACGGCAGAAATGGAAGACTGCCCCACATAGTTCAACATTACTACATCTGTGGAACTAACTGCAGCACTTATAAGATTCTGAATAATAATGGGAAGCACCAGTTTAAAAATCTGGCTGTAAAACGTTTCTTTTTCTCTCATAGCAAACTTTGTCCTCAAATGGCTTTTAACTGTTCCGGCATTTCTTATCTACCATATTATAAGCAAATCCATTATTCATGTAAATTATGAAAAACGGTTCCATCCTCCATGGCCTTCTCCAGCCTTGCGATGTCTACAGGCTTTGCAATGTGTCCGTTCATTCCTGCTTCCTTTGCTCTTTTCACATCATCCACAAACGCATCCGCAGTCATGGCAATAATCGGAATCTCCTTTAAATCCTTGCGCTCCGATGCGCGGATTGCAGCAGTTGCCTGATATCCGTTCATAATCGGCATCTACGGAAAGCAATGACAAAAGCCCTTTATCTACTATCAGGTTGGTTTTCATATCGTCCACCACAAGAATACGCACGCCGGGAGGAGCAGTCCAATCGTCCTCCGGCAAAACCTCCTCCGGCAGTGTTTCCTGAAACCTCTGCGGAATACTGATCAAAAAGCTGGAACCCTCTCCATATGTACTGGTAACCGAAATGCTTCCTTCCATAAGAGATACCAAATTCTTACAAATGGAAAGTCCCAATCCGGTTCCTTCTATTTTCCGGTTCTTTTCCTCATCGGCCTGCTCAAAGCTTTCAAACAGCCTGTCTATATCCTCCTCCTTAATACCGATAAAAAGCAAAATTCCACCGGATCATACAAGCGTTCTTTTAAATTGCTCATGAGTGCAATAAAAATAAGCATATATGATATGAAACAGCAGCATTAAAATATACTGCAGCATACAAATAATTTGCGCCTTTTTATACTGTACCATATACCCAGTCCCCCTGTATCTGGTGTACATTTTATCATTCTATGCGTAGAAATACAAATTATTCCTTAGCTCCCGGCAGCCTGTATCGTATTAATCGTTTGGACAGCTGCTTTAAATTTAACGGTATCAGCGGATATACATAGCTTTTACCAGATACCGTCTTATTGCTTACGATAGCTGCAATCAGCAGAATGATAGCTCCTATATATCCCCATATGCCGAAAACAGCCGTTAAAATCAAATTAATAATTCGCATAAATTTAATGGCGTAGCTCAATTCATAGCTTGCCTGCGTGTAATTGGCAATGGCCACAAATGCCATATACAGCATAACCTCTGAATTGAACCATCCGCTGTTGACGGAAAATTCCCCCAGCACCAGCGCCGCCATAACACTTAAAGGTGTACTCAGCATATTAGGCGTATTTACCGCAGCAAGCCTCAGCCCGTCAAGAGCCAGCTCCAGAAACAGAAACTGCCAGATCAGCGGAACATTGGTGGTGTCCTTTATGGCAATAAACTCAAAGCCGGAGGGAATCCAGGAAGGATTTTGCATAAGAAGAAGAAAAGTCGGCGTAACCAGATACGTTAAAATCGCAATCAGAAATCTGGATAGCCTCAGGTAAGTTCCCGTGATTGGCGGAAAATAATAATCATCCGCCTCCTCAACCACATCAAAGATTGATGTGGGCGTAATCATGGCTGACGGTGAATTATCCACCAGAATAACAATATCACCCTCCAAAATCTGTGCGGATGCGGTATCCGGACGCTCGGTAAACTTAAATTTAGGAAAAGGGTTATACCATTTTTTCTGATACAGACATTCCGCAAGACTTTCCTGATTCATGGTAAGGGCATCCACCTGAATATGATTAATCCGCTCCTTGATTTGATTTAAAAAAGCATGATCTACCCTGTCATCCATGTAACATAAAACAATATCCGTTTTAGAGCTGTTTCCCGCCTGCATCATCTCCATGCGAAGATCTGTACTTCTGATTCTCCTTCGTATCAACGCAGTATTAAATATCACTGTTTCCACAAATCCATCCTTGGAGCCTCGCAGCACCTTATCCTTTTCCGGCTCTTCCACGCCTCTTGCGGGATAGGTTCTGGAATCAATCAACAGGCACTTATCATAACCGTCAATAAACAGCGTAAACACACCAGACATAATAAAAAATATAATTCGTTCCCAATCATCCTGAAGATCCACCTCCACATAAGGCAGACAGGTCTTGGACATTTCATGGGCATCCGCAGGCATTTCTTCCTCCTTGATATCCATAAAATACTGCAGCATCTTCTGCATCAGCTCATCTTTACAGAAACCGTCTATAAAATACATGCAGGCATCTCTTCCGCCAATTTTAATCACCCGGTAAACAATGTCAAAATTGGTATCCACTGCCATCTGTTTATTTAAGTACTCCATGTTTTCAGAAAGTGAGTAACCCATCCTGTTAGAACTCATAAAAAATCTCCTTCCGCTTCACAATGCATTTGTTAGCATTATGTTACAAAAGGAGCATTTTTATACAAAAACTATTGCTTTCCGGTACTTCCAAAGCCTCCTCGATCCGCCCCTTCTAAGGACGATACTTCCTGAAAAACGATTTTGGGTTGATTTTCTACAATCCGAAATTGACATATACGATCGTTGCAGGAAATATGCGTATCTCTCATAGCATATACCGGCATGCGCCACTGGTCATTGTCACCACAGTAAGAGCCGTCAATCACTCCCTGATGATTGGTCTGAATAATGCCAAAGTTTTTGAAGGTAGAGCTTCTGGGTACTATATGTGCCTCATATCCTTTGGGAAGCTCCATAGCCACGCCCAGAGGAATCAGCTTAAACTCTCCCTGCTTAAGATCCACATCCTCGGCTGCCCGAAGATCAATCCAATCGGACTTGCCGTCTATATAAGTCAGTTTTTCAATTTTGTCGGTAAAATATTTGATCTTAATTGTTTCCATTGTGCCTCTTTCCATTATGCATAGTCGCCGCAGTGCAGAACCGGAATAACCGGATCAGTCTGAGTTAAGGACTTCTGTACATCAATCACTCTCTGATTGCTGCTGCCCTTCCATAATAGCTTGTTATCTTTCTTGTCCACTTGAAATTCCCCGTCTACAAGTACATCCACATACTGCATAATCGCATAATGTAAAATATTCTCCCAGCTGTCACCTGTATAGAGCCAGATGGTCTTGTCCGGATATTTCTGTTTGATTTCAGCCATCAAATTTCTTACTTCAAGCCGGTTTGCTGCGTGAAGAGGATCGCCCCCTGAAAAGGTTATCCCTGAAATATACGGCTTATCAAGCTGCTCAAAAATCTCCGCTTTGGCGTCCTCATCAAAGAGAAGCCCGCCTGCCGGGTCCCATGTGACCGGATTATGACATTCCTTGCAGCAATGGGAGCAGCCTGCTACCCAGAGTACCACACGAAGCCCGTCACCGTTCAGCATATCATCCTTCGTAATATTGTGATATCTCATTGCCTACATGCTCTTCCTTTCTGCAATCTCTGCCATTTTCGCTTCATTCAGTCTGGTATCCCCATGCACTCTGGAATAGGAAAGATACCCGTTCATTCGCTCAATCTTGGTCAGATTTTTGCTTCCGCAGACAGGACAAACATCCATCTCAAGCTCCTGATGTCCACAGTCATCACAATATGCCAGCGACAAATTGACACCCTCATAAAAGCCCATGTCCATTGCACGTCTAATTAACGTTTTGATTGCATCAATGTTGTAGTCAATGG
The DNA here is from genome assembly GCA_964393865.1 of uncultured Lachnospiraceae bacterium. Classification (GTDB taxonomy): domain Bacteria; phylum Bacillota; class Clostridia; order Lachnospirales; family Lachnospiraceae; genus Suilimivivens. The sequence goes on along the minus strand of CAYMUW010000005.1, from coordinate 81,501 downwards.
GATATTTTACATATTGGATTTTTCCGCCGTTGCTAAGCTCCCAGAAACGATACTCCAAATCCTGCTTCTGAATAGGCGTAATATCCTCAGATACATGACAGTGGAAGCTGTTGGAAACATACTCTCTGTCCGAAACGCCTTCCACAATGCCGTATTTTGCACGGAACTGCTTAACCTGCAGGCCGCACAGGCTCTCGGCAGGGGTTCCGTAAATCGCATACAAATTTCCGTCTTCTTCCTTAAATTCATTGATCTTCTGGTTGATGTGCTCTAAAACCTCAAGCGCAAACTGCCCGTCCTCAACCAGCGATTTGCCGTTATACAGCTCCTGCAGCTCATTAAAGGCGGTAATGCCAAAGCTTGCGGTTGCTGTTTTCAAAATGGGCTTAATCTTATCGGAAAGCTTCAAATGACCTCCAAGAAAACCGCCCTCGCAATATGCAAGAGGATTGGTGGACGCACGCATTTCTCCCAAATAAGCATAAGTCCTGATATGAAGCTGACGAATCAGATTTAAATAGTAATCCAAAACCTCATAAAAATCACGGCTCTCCTGTCTTGATTTTGCAAGAATCATGGGCAGATGAAGAGAAACCGCACCGATATTAAAACGCCCCACAAATACAGGCACATCATCGTCATCGGCAGGGTGCATTCCGCCTCTCTCATACCAGGGCGATAAGAATGCCCGGCATCCCATAGGAGAGATTACCTTGCCATATCGCTTATACATACTGGCGATATAGCCCTTTCCCGTAAGGGAAAGCCAGTCGGGATACATCGTCTTGGCGGAGCACTTTACTCCCGCCTCAAACACGTCCTCCAGCTCCTTGCCGGGTCCGTGAAGATTTTCATCATACAGAAAAACAATCTTAGGGAAAAGCACAGGCTTTTTACAGCCTTCCTTACCCTGTCCTTTTCTTCTGACATTCAAAAGAGAGATCGTTGCCAGCTTGGCAAATCTGCCGGTTCCAATACCTGCAGTCACCGTAATAAAGGGATAATCCCCCCTGCTGGAAGCTACCGTGTTAAACTTATACTCCCAGCCCTGGAAGCCCTGCTCAAATTCTCTTTTTACATCTGCGTAAGCTTCCGCCTTGGCAGTTTCCTCATCAATACCTAAATTTTTGTATTTCTTAAGGCTCTTGCGGTAGGTTTTCTCTGCGTAAGGCTCCAAAATCTTGTCCACCTCAGGAACGGTAAATCCACCATACTGCTGGCTTGCCGCACTCAGCACGATATCGCCGATTACGTCAAATGCCACATCCAGCGTTTTCGGTTCATTGTACCAGATATTTCCCATCTCAAAGCCGCCCGTAAGCACGCTTGCAACGTCAAACAGACAACAGTTCATGGTGTCCCGCCTTGCAGACATATCATGTACATAAATATATCCGTCCCGGCAGGCCTGAATCTCCTCTGTGGTCATGAAAAATTTCTGATACAGCTCTTTATTAAACTGATTAAAAATCAGGCTTCTCTTGGTAGAAACAAGCGCACTGTCCGTATTGGCATTTTCTTTGTCCCCAACGTACATGATAGACTGGCTTTTTTTGTAAACATCGTCCATCATGCGGACAAAGTCCTGCTTATAATTACGGTAATCCCTATAGCTCTTTGCCACAATAGGTTTCACGTCTTCCAGTGCACTTTCAACAATATTATGCATGATGGGAATGGGAATCTGATCCTGGCCCAACTCATTAACCTTATCTACCACATATTGACAAATATGCTTCTTCTCCTCATCGGTAAATTTGGTCAATGCTCTGTATGCACTTTTTCCTACTGCATCAATGACCTTCTGTACATTAAAAGCCTCCAGACTGCCATCCTTCTTGACTACCTTCACCTGCCGTTCCGGCTTGAATAAATCACCGTAAACTACGGCAGTTCCCTGTTCCTGTTCACTGCTCATTCTTCTTCCTCCATTCATCCCCGCTCATAATACAAAATACCAAATCTAGCGGATTTCCTTCTTCCCAATCAAGATGTTGTATTATTAAGTATAGTAAAACAATCTAAAGATGTCAACTTGATAATTAATGGAAAAATATACAAAAAGCATTCTTACAATTTGGTGGAATTTTTTTTAGGAAATTTCATTTCCCGATCATGCCGGACACCGCTACCGCCTTTACCGCTTCCTGAATTTGCTCCACCGGCAAGGTAAGTGCAAAACGTACATGTCCCTTTCCAAGACTGCCAAAGCTGCTTCCAGGTGTACATAGCACTCCTGACCTTTCCAAAAGCTCCATGACAAATTCCACATCATCCGTATATCCTTCCGGGATTCTGCCCCATGCGAACATACTTCCCTGACTGTCGGGAATATTCCATCCGATACTTCGAAGTCCTCCGCAAAGCGCATCTCTCCTTTGCTGATATACCTCGCAGCGTTTTCTGACACCCTCATCGGGACCGTTCAGAGCCGCTATTGCCCCATACTGCACCGGCAGAAAGGTTCCATAGTCAATCTGTGACCTGAGCCGTTTAAAGCTCTGTACCAGATACTCGTTACCTACCAGAAATCCCACTCTTGCTCCTGTATAATTATAGCTCTTGGAAAGAGAATAAAATTCTATGCAGTTTTCCCTGGCACCCGGAAATTGAAGAATGGATTTGCCTGTATGTCCGTCATAAATAATATCCGAATAGGCATTGTCATGGAGAATAATAATCTCATGCTCCTTTGCCCAGGGAATCAGTTTCTCATAAAAGCTGTCCGGCGCAATTCTGCCCACCGGATTTAAAGGATAAGAGACAATCATAAATTTGGTTTTCTTTAAAATCTCTTCCTCTATTGCGTCAAGATCCGGTAAATAATCGTTTTCTTCATTTAAATCATAGGTGTGTACATCCGCCATGGCCAGCGACGGCCCTATGGAAAAAATAGGATATCCCGGATTGGGCACCAGAACAATGTCGCCGGGATTACACAAACACAATCCGATATGTGCAATTCCCTCCTGAGAACCATATACATCCGTAATTTCCTTTTCCGTAAGTTCTACGTGATAGCGGTTACGAAAACGATTGATAACAGCCTCAGAAAGCTCTGGAAGCATTTTAAGGGCATACTTATAGTTGTCGGAGTTTTGGGCCGCCTTCGCCACCGCTTCCATAATGTGCGGATCAGTGGGAAAATCCGGGGTTCCTACAGACAGGTTGTAAACCTTTTTCCCTTTCCTTTCCACCTCTTCCTTTTTCTCATTTAAAAGCTGAAAAATTCCTTCCTCATAATCCTTCATTCTGTCTGCAATCCTTAAGTTCATTTGCTCTCTCCTGCCTTTTCCTTATAATTTAAAATTATTTGATCTAAAAAGCTCAGATATCCAATCTTCACTTCCTCCGGCGCCAAAATACTGACCTGATTTCCAAGTCCCGTAAGCCAACCGTAAAACTGACTACTTACCGTGGCTCTGACCCTGACGCTTACAAAAGTCTCATCTATTCTTCTCACATCCGTTTCCCTCCCAAAGCGGTCCAAAATAATTCCAATCATAGATGCGGGAAGCTTTAACGTAACCGTTTCCGTCTTTCCACCGAACATTCCGAAGGTTTGATTGGTGTATTCGGCAATATCAAACTCCCTGAATGCCTCCATCCCCATACGCTCTTCTCCAGTCAGCTCCGTAATCCGATTCATCTTGTCCACCCGGAAATGCTTAATTTTTTCCTCCTCATTGTCATAGGCAATCAGATAATAATTTTCATCCTTCCAGGTAAGCGCCCAGGGACTGACCTTATACTTCCTGCCCTCTTTCCTTGGCTGCAGTTCCTTTTTCACATTCCATTCCATATAGGTAAAGGTAACAGGCACATTATTTTGAATGGCATGGTGAATTCTGTCCACATTGTAATAAATGCTTTCATTTTCCGTCTTTACCCGCCTTGCAACAAAAACCTGTCTTTGCAGCTGCTTTCTTTCATAGGGACCGGCCAGCTTCTCAATCTTTGAAATCAGTTCTCTGGATTTCCTCTGGGTAATAAATCTGGAGGACTGCACGGCATCCACCAACAGCTTTAATTCAGGCAGCTCAAATTCCCTGCTGGCAAGGTAATAGCCTCCGCCTGTTTTCGCCTTTACATTCACAATGTCATATCCCAGCCGGATCAGACATTCAATATCATCATAGATACTTTTTCTCTCCGCAGATATTCCGTATGCAGAAAGCTCTGCAATTAAGTCCTGAGCCGAGAGGCAGTGATCTTCATCGGTTTTTTCATTAAAAATTCTGATCAGATAAATCAGCTTTAGCTTTTGATTTGCGGATTTTGGCATGAAAGAATCCCCTCCACTTCCCATAAATTCCCGATTTCATAATCGATCCCGAGACCACTCTCGTTCTTCTTATTCCCGGGATTATACCAACAGCAGCATATCCCTGCCAGATTTCCGCCCTTCATATCGCTAGATAAGGAATCTCCCACGATCAATGTTTTTTCCCGTTGAAAATCCGGTATCTGCTTGAAACACTCTTCAAAAAACCTGATATCAGGCTTATCATATTTCATCTCTTCGGAAATAAAAATCCCGTCCATATACTGATCCAGACCGGACAGCATCAGCTTATTCCTTTGCGTGTCTGCCACACCGTTGGTTACCACATACTGTTTTACTTTTCCCTGAAGACTGTGGCACAGATTAAGGCTGTCATCACGATAAAAATATACACTGCCCAACGCCTTCTGATAAACCGGCGCCATAGCGGCGGATGAAGCCTTTTGAATGTTTAACTCTTTAAACAGGGTATCAAATCTTCCTGTAAGAAGCTCCTTTTTGGTCACTTCCCCAAGCTCCAGCCTTTTCCAATAGGAATCATTGATTGCTGCATACAGCTTAACAATCTCATCATCAACCTCCAGATCAAACTGCTTAAAGCTAAATCGCAGTGCGTAATCCTGTGATTTTTCAAAATCCAATAATGTCTGATCAACATCCCACAAAACAGTGTCAAAACAGTTCATACGTTCCTCGTTTCTGCGCTTTTTAACGAATAACAAGCGTCAAGCCGGCACACTTCTTTTACACATAAAAAGCGCAAAGGTCATCTTTGCGCTTCTGCTTCGGCTTCTGACTTTCGATTGTTACGCTTTCTCATCTTAATTCCTATAAAAATTCCAATTCCTGCCACCACTACAATAACTGCCATCAGCAGGATATAAGATAAAAAGGAATTGATAAATAAAATTAAATTACTCATCGATACACCGAACCTTTCCGTTTATTGAATAATCATAGCATTACGCCTTTTGTAAGTCAATACCATGCCAATGCCCCGTGGCAAGGAATTTTTCCGCCATCTTCTCAGCCTCACATATGATTTCCTTATCATAACCCATAATGCCCAGAAGCTTAATTGCATTGCGGGTAGATGCACGTCCCTCCAGTATCTTATAGCTAAAGAGAATATCGTCATCCTCTATCTCTTCCGCAAAATGGTAATTATCATAAATTCCCTCCAGCAGATGAGTCAATTCTATATCATGGGTAGCCGCAAAGCAAATGCAGTTTTGATCTGCCATGCTCTTTAATATCTCCGTGGAGGCCGCAATCCGTTCCACGGTATTGGTTCCCCTGAGCACCTCGTCCACAAAGCAAAGTACCGGTTTGCCATCCTCCACCAGAAAATCCAATATCCTTTTCAGGGCCTTGATTTCAACCATGTAATAGCTGCTTCCTCCCTGCACATCATCTCTAAGCGCCATGGAAGAACAAATCCTGAAAAAGCAGCTTCGATAGCTTGCAGCCAAGCAGGTATGAACAGTCTGCGCCAAAATCGCATTGATTGCCACCGTTTTTAAAAAGGTGGATTTCCCCGATGCGTTGGACCCGGTAATTAAAACGCTGTTCCGCACCGTAATACTGTTTGCAACAGGCTCCCGGATCAGCGGATGATACATATCTTCGGCATCAATTCCCATCTGCTCCGTAAATTCGGGTATGCAGCAGGAATGCGCTTCCCGGTAAGCACCGATTGCAATCAACGCATCCAGTCTCCCCATAACGGTAATCATTCCGTCAATTTCTCCGATATGCTTTCTCACCTCAGAGAGCATCTGGTTGAATTTCATCAGATCAATGTGAAATCCCATTCTCAAAAAATCAATCAAAATATCCAGCGGATTTCCCGAACCCGACATCCGCCCTCCCGACATAATGATGGATGAGCCTGCCTTAAAGCTCCTCATACTGCCGCTGCATTTCTTTAAAGCGGAAAGCTCCTCTTCCAACATATCCGCAGGATGCTTTTTCAATCTGTTTACTGCATCCAAAAGCCGAAAAATATAGCCGAAGCTTACAACATAAGGTTCTATCTCTTTTTTAATCTTAAAATAACTGATATTGTTATAAATTAAAATGCAGCAGAGCGCCACCAGTCCCATGGGCACATTGAAAAACAACAGGACAATGGAGGCCGCAAGAAGAAGAAAGGCCAGATAGTGAGGCAGGTTGCTGCGTTCTCCCAGATTATCCAGATAATCCAGATAATCGTATATGGAAAATTTGCCGCATCTTCCCAACTTGGAAAAAACAAGCTGGAAGTCCACACGCTGATCCTGATTTTGGTGGAAAAACTCTATGGTCTTTTCTCTTTTAAAGAGCTCCTCCCGATCCATACAGGGCGTACGGAGCATATAATACAAATACTCCTCCCCCGCAGCTGACCAAGCGTAATTCATTTCCTTAAACACCTCATCCATGTCCAGATCGTTCCATGTAATATCATCCACGAAAAATCCGCTCTGATGCTTATTAAAATAACCGGAAATGCTTTGAAACTGCTCCTGCTTATATTCCTTTTTCGGGAGAACTCCATATTCCTCATAAAGCTTTTTTATGAAATTCTTTTCATCCTTCTTATAGTCCAGGTATGCCTTCAGCATTAAAGCCGCCAACAGGCATACCATAACTACTGCAAATATCAGATATTCCATGATTTACTCTACCACAAACATTTTAACGCTTTCTTCCATTTTCCTTGCAATATCATTCAGCTGTTCCGCATCACCTGCAATACTTGACACAATGGAACCAACCTCAGTAGCAGATGCGGAGGTTTCCTCCGTGCTTGCCGCATTTTCCTCTGCAATTGCCGTTAAATTCTGTACCACATCCACTACCCTGATTCTTGCCTCGTCCAACTGCTCCGTTTTGGCCGCAATCGCGCGAATGCCGTCAATGGATTTATCAATGCCTTCCTTTACATTGCGGAATGCATTCTCGGTATTCATTACATTTTCATTCTGTTTCTCAATAACAACCTTGACGTCTTCCATGGTCTCAACTGATTTTTCGGAATCGGAAATCAGCAGATTAATGATGTCATCAATTTGTCTTGCCGATTCATTGGACTGTTCAGCTAACTTTTGTATCTGGGAAGCAACCACCGCAAAGCCTCTGCCCTGTTCACCTGCTCTTGCCGCTTCAATGGAAGCATTTAAGGATAACAAATTTGTTTCCTCTGCAATATCACTGATCATATCCGTTGCTTCTTTAATCTTCATGGCCGATACATTGGTGGTATTGGTCTGCTCATAAATTGTCTGAATTGCTTCCTTGGTTTTCTGATTAATGTCATTTAAATCAGACAGTATTTCAATGGCTCTGTCTCCTGCATCACGCATCTGACGGGCATTTTCTCTTAATGTCTCCACTTCCTCGTTGGTCTCTTCGATCATATTGCCCATTAAAATAACATTTTCCGTAGCCGTCTGGGTCTCCTGCGCCTGAGAAGATGCGCCCTGTGCAATTTCAGATATTGCCTTCTCCACCTGTTCAACTGACAGTGAGCTTTCTCTGGCGCTTGCAGTCATAGTATGAGAAGAATCATGAAGCTGATTGCTGTGAGTCGTGATATTTCCCACTGCGCCCACAAGCGCTGTGCGCAGCACATCAATTGCCTGTCCCATAACACCTGTTTCATCTTTTCTTTTGCTTACCTGCTTCTGAAACTGACTTTCCGTAAGGTCTAGCTCGGAAAGCTTTGTAAGCATGACTGTCACCTTCTCAATAGGCTTAATAATTCTCAATGCTATAAAAAATCCAATTACAGAGCATAAAACCAGAACAAAAATGGATGCATAAATACTGTTCCTGAATATCCGTCTGACACTGGCAAGCGTTTCATCCTCATCCGCGGTCACTACAACGATATATTCATTATTCTGGCCAATATAAAAGGAGGCATACTTTTTAACGCCTTTAAAAACATAAGTGATTACATCCGTTTCAAGACGATTGCCCTTGGACAATTCCCCAAGTATCTGCTTAACCGCATCATTTTCCACAGGCTGTCCGATCTTCTCCGCCGTGGGATGATATAACATGGTGCTGTCAGCCGCTACAACATAAGCATAGCTGGAGTCCATTCCCTCTACGCTAACCTGTCCTACTGTGCTTGCCAGCTCTTCTGCGGTCAAAGCCGTTTCAGCGCCTATAAATTCAATCTCCCTGTCGATACTTTTACCTGTTATGTATGCTATATCATTCATGTAGTTTTTAACAAGCTCAGACTGCGTCTCTTTGGCCAGAGGGATAATCACCCAAAGGCATAACGCTGTGGTAGCAAAAACAGCTGCAACAATAAGCAGTAAAATTTTGGCTTTGATTGAATAAAAAAAAGATACCCTATTTTTCTTTTCCATGATAATTCTCCTTTGTTAGTTTATTTATGTCGTAGAATAATGTTCTCACATTCTTATAAAGAAATCATTTTCTTTATAATAGCATTTGCCTTTTGATAGATATCTTCCGGCCTGTCATTTAAAATAAATTCTCCCTTTTCATATAGAATTTTTCCGTTCACCATAGTCAAAATCACATTCTGCTTGCTTCCGCTGTAAACAATATTCTTCGCAATATTATTCAGCGGCTGCATATTGGGCTGATTTAAATCAATCATAATGATATCTGCAAGCTTCCCCGCAGCAAGCACATCCGCATCCCAAAGCCCCATGGCATGAGCACCGTTTACAGTGGCCATCTTAAGAACCTCCGCCGCATCCACTGCCGCTGCATCCCGCTCCTTTAATTTAGCAAGTCCCGTGACAAGGAACATTTCCCGGAACATGTCCAGACAGTTGTTACTGGCCGGTCCGTCGGTTCCAATGGCAACCGGTATTCCCGCTTCAAGGAAACGGGATATAGGCGCAATCCCACTGGCCAGCTTGGCATTGGATGCCGGATTGGTAACCGCATACAGACCCTTTTCCTTCATAATCTCCAAATCCTCCGGCGTCATATGTACACAATGATATCCGCCGCCGCCATAATCAAAAATTCCAAGAGAAGCAAGAAAAGCCATAGGCGTCATGCCGTAACGCTCTTTGCAGCCCGCAACCTCTCCTTCTGTCTCCGCCAGATGGGTAAATACCGGGGCTTTATATTTATGAGAAAGCTCCGCAATCCCTTCCAGCAGCTCCCGGGAGCAGGTATATTCTGCGTGAAAACCGAGAATATAGGATTGAAGAGGGCTCTTTCCATTCAGCTTATGATACATCTCCTCCACCATAGAAAGAGACTGGCTGAAATTATTGACTGCCCCAACCTGAACGCACCTCATTCCCATATCATCAAAGGAAGCTGCAACGGTCTCCGGCGTAAGATACATATCAAAGGCTGCCGTGATACCGCTGGTCAAATATTCCAGAACCGCCAGTTTGGTAAGCTCATAAATATCCTCCCCGCTCAGCTTAGCCTCAATGGGAAAAATACGGTTATTTAACCATTCATCAAGCGGAAGGTCATCCGCAAAGGACCGCAGAAGCGTCATGCCCGAATGGGTATGCGCATCCTTAAATCCCGGCATCAAAAGATTTCCGCTGCAATCGATCTCCCGATCCCAAATCATACAGGGAATGGCAAGCTCCTGACAGATGTCGTCTGTGTTCCTGCCGTCTCCCACATAAACAATTCGGTCATCCTTAATCCAAAGCTCTCCCTGGAAAATATCCTTGACCTCTTCCATGGTAAGAATTCTGGCATTATAGAATCTGATATTCATTAGACGTTTCCCTTTCCCTTTAAATTCTCCGGTCCAAAGCTTTCGGGAAGGAGCTGGCTAAGGTAATAACACCTGTACTCCTGCTCACTTCGGGCGGTAATCACAACAAACTCTTCCAGATCGGCAAATTCGCACATCACCTGCCTGCAGACGCCACAGGGAAATGCAAACTGTGTATTTTCCTCCCCCTCAGGTCCTCCCACTACCGCTATAGCCTTAAACTTCCGGCTGCCCTCGCTGACCGCCTTGCTGATAGCGCACCGTTCTGCACAAAGGGAAGGCGTATAAGATGCATTTTCAATATTGCAGCCCGTATAAATCCGAAGCTCTCTGGTAAGAACCGCAGCGCCTACCGTATACCCTGAATAGGGGGCATACGCCTTTTTTCTGGCTTCCATTGCGGATCGTATCAGTTCCTTTACCGGAATATCCTGTAAATTGGTTATCTGTTCCATTTTTATCCTCAAACAATGCTGGGACTCACAATTGTCCCATAAACTAAAACGCACTAATCGATTCCGTTACCAGCTTTTGGAAAAGAGGCGCCGCCTGTCTGGATGCTTCCTGTACCTCTTCATGGGTAAGCGGCTGATCCGTCATTCCTGCCGCCAGATTCGACACACAGGAAATTCCGCATATCTTCATACCCATATGATTTGCGGCAATTGCTTCCACTACAGTACTCATTCCCACTGCATCGGCCCCTAAGCTGCGGAGCATTCTGATTTCCGCCGGCGATTCAAAAGAAGGTCCTGTAAGCTGCACATAAATTCCTTCCTGAAGGGGAATCCGGTTCTTCGCAGCCGCCGCTCTGATAATCTCCTGTAATTCAGGATCATATACCTTACTCATGTCAGGAAATCTGCATCCCAGTTCCTCAATATTGGCTCCCACCAAAGGATTGGGAGCGAAACAGGAAATATGATCTGTAATCAGCATAAAACTTCCCGCCCCAAACGCCGGATTAATCCCGCCGGATGCATTGGTCAGAAACAAAATCTCCGCTCCCATCATCTTCATCAGCCTGGCAGGCAATACCACATCCGTAATAGGGTACCCCTCATAATAGTGAACTCTTCCCTTCATGCATACCACAGGCACATCCTTCACATAGCCAAAAATAAATTTCCCCTCATGTCCCGGAACGGTAGACACCGGAAAATTCTTAATTTCACTATATGAAATCTCTCCCCGGACATCCATGGTATCCGCATAATTGCCAAGTCCGGAGCCCAAAACAAGCGCCACCTTCGGCGTAAAGGGAAGCCTGTCCTTAATACTGTCATAGCATTTTAATACTTTTTGATATACGCTATTCATATAACCCCCTTATCTTTTATTAATATTAATATTGCTTCTATCATATCACAAAATCCATATTATCGCAATGAGTCAATAGGACCTGATCCAAAAAGCCTGATCCAAAAAGGAACCGGCTATACGCCGGTTCTCTTCCGATACCTTAAATAATAATACAAACCATTCCCCCGTTAGAGTCATTTACTATTTTCTGCATGGTTTCCTGAAGCTTCAGCTGGCTTTCCTCTCCAATCATGGTCAGCTTCCCTGTGATGCCGTCATTGACAAGCTGTTCCACCGACTTTCCAAAAATATTGGTATCCCAAATACCGTTCTCTGTCTGACTTGAATCGGAAATAAACCGGATCAGATCCTGTGCCTGTTCCTCCGATCCCACGATAGGGGATATCTCTGTCTCAATATTGGCACGAATCATATGAATGCTGGGGCTTTCCGCCCTGATCTTCACCCCGAATTTGTTCCCATGCCGGATAACCTCCGGCTTATCTAACTTAATTTCACTTCGCTCCGGTGTTACCACTCCGTAGCCCTTCTGTCTTACAGCGGAAATAGCATGAAGCACCTTTACATATTCCTTCTTCATGGCCGCCATCTCCTTCAGCACGGAAAGCAAATGATATTCGTTATCAATATTTTCTCCTACCATTTCACTGAGCATTTCATAATAGCAGGTATCATCTACCTCCAGCCACACCCTGATGCCTCCGTCCGACATATCAATACTATCCATCTTGCATTTCTTGATGTAAGGGCCTTCAATGGACACCGGATTGTTCTTCACATCGCGGATACAGCTGTACTGCTTCATGATTTCCTTAACGCGTTCCACAATATCCACCTTCATCTTATGATTGGCAGGAAGCATTTCCACCCACTTTGGCATGTAAAATTCAATCATGGTAAGCGGGAACTCATAAAGGATATTTTCCAGTATCTGATAGATATCGTCCTTTTTCAGCTGTTCGCAGTTTACCGGCATTACCGAAACCTGATATTTTCCTTCCAGTTCCGATGCCAGCACTTTGGCCTCTTCACTATAGGGCCTTGCGGTATTTAATAGAACAATAAACGGCTTTTTCAGCTGCTTTAATTCCTTAATTGTGCGCTCCTCCGCCGGAATATAATTTTCTCTGGGAATTTCACAAAAGCTTCCGTCGCAGGTAATTACAATTCCTATGGTGGAATGATCTCTGATTACCTTTCTGGTTCCGATCTCCGCAGCATGGGTAAAAGGAATTTCCTCCGAAGACCAGGGTGTTTTTACCATTCTTTCTGTCTCATTCTCCATGTGTCCGCCTGCGCCGTCCACCATATATCCCACACAGTCAATCAGCCTTACCTTGGCCTCCACATCTTCTCCCAAAGTAAGCTTTGCGGCCTCCTTGGGGATAAACTTGGGCTCCGTAGTGGTGATGGTCTTTCCGCCTGCACTCTGAGGGAGCTCATCCATGGCACGCTCCTTCTCATAAGAATCCGTCATGTTGGGAAGTACCATCAAATCCATGAAGCGCTTGATAAAAGTAGATTTTCCGGTTCTGACAGGGCCTACCACACCTATGTAAATTTCTCCACCGCATCTTTCTCTTATATCCTTGTAAAGGTCATACTCTTTTCTGCTATTTATGTCCATAAAATTACCCCTTCCATACTTACTAAAATGTATGTGAAGGGGATTTTGTTTATGACACAACTTTTTTCTGCCTGTTCTCTTTTTCTCTTTGACTGCGCATCCATGCAAAGTAATCTTTATCACACCGGTCAAAGGTTCCGTCTTCCCTGAACTGTACCTCGTACTGCTCCCAAATGCGGAAAAGCATCTGTTGGTAAGGCTTCCAGTCTCTTTCCATCATCTCACCGGTATAATGCTGCCTGCAATGTCCATCTGCTTTGCCGGAATTCCTGTTCTTCTCTGCAGCTCCCTTAACATATCCTCGGGAGAAAGGGAACAGCCCTTTTCCCGGCAGCACCTTCCCTTACATTCCCTGCATTCCGGTCCGGGTTCAAATCCTACCAATGTCATGACTCCTTTTTAAATGATATACAATTCCACACTGTGCTCTTTCAGCCATCTTCTGTGCCGACGGTAGCGCGTGTCCATGCTCTCCACCAGCTTCCAAAAATCCGGCGAATGATCCATATGTACCAGATGACACAGTTCATGAATAATCACGTAATCGCATACTGCTTCGGGAGCCAGTATAAGCCGCCAGTTAAAATTTAAATTTTTAGCTCCGCTGCAGCTTCCCCACCGGCTCCTTTGATCCTTGATATGCAGGTGCCCATAGGTAACTCCCATCTTTTGGGCTAAACACCGCGCCTTCACCTCAAAGGTCGCTCCGGCCTGTCTCCGATACCACTTTTCCAACTGAGCGCGCCGGTATTCGTAATCCCTTTCATATCCGATCCACAAAAATACCTTGTCTTCTCTTTGCTTGATTTTAACATTACATCTGTCTTCCCTGATAACCACAAGGGTTAATTTCTTATCAAGATATGGCAGCAGATCACCGCTTTCCAGCTCCAGCCTCGTCCTCATGGCAAGCTCCTTTTGCTTTGCGTCCAAAAGGCGTGTTCTGGTTGCTTCAACCCACTCATTCTTGCTTATAATAAAGGCTTCAACAGCTTCCGTGCTCATCCAGTTAGGCGCTTTAACCATAAGCTCAATATCATTATTAAAGGAAAGACAAATCGTTTTTCTTTTGCCTCTTGTCAGTTTATATGGTATCATACAGGTTCTCCATATTTCAGCCCAAAGGAACCGGTAGCGATATAATATCTTCCAAAGCTCCTGCTGTCGCCGTCAATGCTGTTGATATCGCCAAACTGCTGCATATCATTGTTAATCTTTTCCCAGCTTCTTCCTTCATCAAAGGAACGGAAAAACCCATACCTGCCCTGAATAACACCGCAGATATAAAGCGCTTTATTCTCCTCCAGATAGGAGCTCTCCGGCGAAAGCAGGCCAAGGCCCAGCCGGTAAACATGATCTCCCTCCCCGGAAAGCTTCTTAATCACAGGCGCAGCCTGTCCCGCCTCATTTTCCGCAAAGATAATCTTATACAAGCCATAATTTCCAAGCGCCGCATAGAACGTTCCCGCTTTTCCGGCTTCTCCTCTGATCTCTGTCTTATTGGCGCAGTCAATCAGACCCAGACATAAAGCTTCCGGGAATGCCGCTTTGCCGGTCTGATAAAAGGTTCTTCCCTTATCCCTGCTTACAAACAGCGTCAAACCGTCGCCAAAGCCATAAAAGGTATTTGGCTCCACTCTGTCCGCAAATACCTTAACATGTACCTTTTTATCCGTAAGCTCTTCCTTTTCAGAATTAAAAAACCGTGCCTTTTCAAAGCTTTTACCGCCGTCGCAGCTTACCACAACACCCTTGGCAAACAAATCAATTCCTTCCGCCACGCAGTAAACCAGCCCTTCCGTGTCACTGGAAAGCGCTGCCCAGCCTGAATTTACATTGGGACACTCAATCTGCCGAAACCGCTCATCCAAATATTGAGAAATTCCATACGGCAAAGGAATCCTCTCAAAGCTTTGTCCATAATCATAGGACAGGATCAGACCGCCTTTGGTCTTTCCCTTCCAATTCCCTCTTGGAGTTACCAAAACAGTTTCCGGATGGATATCCGAAAAATCCGCATTGATACAGGTAATATACCGGTTGCCCTGTGCATCTGCAAAGGAATTCTCACAAGGTTCATCCAGCTGCGTAAAAGCAAAGCCCCCCAAATCGCCCACAATATCAAGTACTTTTACAGGCCCGTACACCGGTCCGTACACATTCAAGTGTACCGTTTCTTCTATTCCGTCACAGCAATCCTGAAAGCTTCTGCCTTCCTCAGTAAAATTTTCGCTCACAAAAACACCGGTTCCGCTGTTCAGCCAAACCTCGTTCGGATTAAAGGGGTTGATTTTCACATCACTGATCCAATGAATCAGGGAATGACCACCGTTATATTCGGGCTTCATATAAGGTGTGCGGAAGGATAAATGACCGATGGAAAGATCGAACAATGCCACCTCCCAATTCTCACCGCAATCACGGGAAATAAACACCATATCTCCTTCTTCTCTGCATATGGTGCTGGCGGCTAACAGTCCCGGCATACTTTGGCAGACGGAAATCCCGCCAAATCCATAATCCCGAACCGCTTCTTTGTCCACACTGTGTATTCCTTTTTCATCCGCTTCACAATCAGGGGTAATATCCTGATACCCCACAACATGTCCGGCATCATCAAAGCTGTACCGAAGAATTCTTCCTCCCACCGTATCGCCGGAATCGCAACTATAACCTGCCTCCGTCACATAGGAGGTTCTTCCGGTATTTACCAGTGTGCAATAAAAATAGGTTCCGTCATAATCATACCGATGTGCAACATAACCGCTCCATTTGGACCCCGGTATCTCTATGCTCTCCGGCATCATCAGCTTTTCAAAGCTGCCTCCCCGGTCATAGGAAATATACAGGCTGTGTCCGCGAAGCCTGCCATCACCGGTAGTTACACCTGCGCTTCCTGCTATCAGCGTATTGCCGTCAGGGGAACACCATACAAATGTCATATATTTTTCCCCGCCGGTTTCCAGCTTCTCCCAGGTAAGTCCCAGGTCTTTGGTTCGAAGAAGCCCGTTCTTTTGGCTGGCAAAATACAGGGTATTTTCATCGGAAGGATCTCTCATCAGGCGATACCCTGTTCCCCTTCCGTTCATATTCCCATGAACGTAGTAGGGAATTTTCCGGTGAACGTAGGTATTTCCATAGTCGCTGGAAACAGACAGCTTTCCAAAGGGCTCTCCGTTTTCATCGCAGGATGCCTGAATCCCACTTGCAATATAAAGCATTTCCGGCTTAATAGGATCTACCGCAATTGCAATGGGGTATGTCTCCGCAAGATCATACATGTTGACTGTTTCAGTCAGTGATTGCCAGCATTTACCTGTATAGTCAAAGCGGTAGCTTCCTCCTATATCGGTTCTCATATAAAATATATTTTCCTTTGCCGGATGAAACAAAAATCCGGTTACATATCCCCCTCCGGGAATAGGAAGATTTTTATATTGATATGCCGTTTCCTTCATCCTGATCCTCCCCAAGTTCATTTATCTTCTCAAGTTCATTTACTACTTTAAAATCACCTTGCGGAAATTTTTCTTTCCTCTCTTAACCACAACACTCTCACCTGCAAAGGTATCCTTACCAAAAGCCGCCTTCACATCGGTAACCTTATCGCTTCCAACAGTAACGCCGCCCTGTTCAATCGCTCTTCTTCCCTCCGAACGGCTTTGCACCAGACCGGATTTACACAAAACGGAAATCAAATCAATCGTTCCGTCCGTAAAATCTTCCTCACTGATTTCCGTAGTAGGCATGTCCGCAGCTACTCCTGCACTGAATAACGCTCTGGCGCTTTCCTGAGACCTGGACGCCTCCTCCTCACCATGCACAAGCTTGGTAAGCTCATATGCCAGAATTTCCTTTGCCTGATTTAACTGACTGCCTTCCCAGTGATCCATCTCATCAATCTGTTCAATGGGAAGGAACGTAAGCATACGCAGACACTTCAACACATCTGCATCCGCAACATTTCTCCAGTACTGATAAAACTCAAAGGGAGAGGTCTTATTGGGATCAAGCCAAACAGCTCCTTTTTGTGTCTTACCCATCTTCTTGCCCTCTGAATTAAGCAGAAGGGTAATGGTCATTGCATAGGCGTCCTTGCCCAGCTTTCTTCTGATCAGCTCGGTACCGCCAAGCATATTGCTCCACTGGTCGTCACCGCCAAACTGCATATTGCATCCGTATCTGCGGAACAGCTCGTAAAAGTCGTAGCTCTGCATTAACATATAATTAAATTCAAGGAAGCTGAGGCCCTTCTCCATTCTCTGCTTATAGCATTCTGCACGGAGCATGTTGTTGACGGAAAAATGAGGTCCGATTTCTCTCAAAAACTCAATATAGTTCAGGTCGAGAAGCCACTCCGCATTGTTTACCATCATTGCCTTGTCTTCGGAAAAATCAATAAAACGGCTCATCTGCTTCTTAAAGCACTCACAGTTATGATCGATAGTTTCCTTTGTCATCATGCTTCTCATATCGCTTCTGCCGGAAGGATCACCTATCATACCGGTACCGCCGCCAATCAGCGCAATGGGCTTATTTCCCGCCATCTGCAGCCGCTTCATCAGGCAAAGCGCCATAAAGTGCCCAACATGCAGGGAATCTGCAGTGGGATCAAAGCCGATATAAAAGGTGGCTTTTCCGTTATTGATCAGTTCCTTAATCTCTTCCTCATCGGTAAGCTGTGCAAGAAGACCTCTTGCCTTCAATTCATCAAAAATAGTCATTTTTTATTTCCTCTCTGTTTTTGTTACTTTTATTTATTCAGCATTAACTTTATCATTGCCTGATTTAAGCCGTCCACGGTAAGCTTATACATGGGAAAAAGGCCTTTAATTGCAGTCTCTGCCTCACGCCAGGGCGCATGGCCGGGCGCCATCTTGGGATTCAGCCATACCACCTTCTTATAATGTCGTTTCAGCAAAAGCAGCCATTCCCAGCCTGAGAGACCTCCGTTTGGTCCTCTGTAATTGCCTGTAGTGGAATACAGCTCTTCGGGAGCCATTGCAGCATCTCCCACCACAATCACCTTATAATCGCTGTCCAGATTGCGGAACATCCATTCCGTGTCAATCCATTCTCCATTCTCACATTCCGGCGTTTTATACAGCTTGGAATAAATGCAGTTATGAAAATAATAGGTTTTCACATCCTTATAGTGATTGGACTTATGCACTGCCTGAAACAGCTCATTCAGCAGGGAGCTGAAAGGGATCATGGTTCCGCCGGAATCCATAAGAAGAAGCAGCTTTACCGCATTCTTTCTGGGCTTTCCCATTACAATCTGCAGGCAGCCTCCGTTGTTACAGGTCTTATCAATGGTCTCATCGATATCCAGCTCTGTCTTGGGAATATCCAGTCTGGTGGAAAACTGGCGCAGCTTTCTGAAAGCAAGCTGAAACTGGCGGTTATCCAACATTCTGTCATCACGGAAATCCCGATACTTCCGGGCGCCGATTACCTGAAAAGCACTTTGATAGCCAGTCTGCCCGCCTACCCGGATACCGCCCATGTTTCCCCCCATGTTTCCGAAGGAGGTCTTACCCATAGAACCGATCCAGAAGCTTCCGCCGTTATGCTCACTGTCCTGATCTCGAAGCCTTTCCTTGAACTTGGCCTCCACTTCATCCTTGTCAAGATCATGAAACAGCCCATCCTGCTCATTCATACGGAAGCGTTCCTCCTCATCCACCATGTCAATGAGCTCGGACTTATCCAGCCACCGCATCATATTCCTGGAAATTTCATTCTCCGAATTGATGCCCTTAAAGGTCTCCTCAAATGCCATATCAAATTTATCAAAATCAGTCTCGCTCTTTACCAATATCATTCTTGCCAGATAGTAAAAATTCGTCAGACTGCTTTCGCACAGACCCTTGTCCAATGCCTCCTGCAGCGCAAGCCATTCACTTAAGGTAATATTAAGGCCCTTTGCTTTACAGGTATAAAAGAAGTTTACAAACATAAGCTCTCCTAATCCAGTTTCTGCCTTACGATTTCCAAATCTTCATCCTTTTTCACAATCACGCCCACAAAGGGAAGCTCCGATTTAATCTTATCTGCCGGAATACCGCCGATCTGAAGCGCATTGATCCAGTCAATCAGCTCTGAGGTGCTGGGCTTTTTACGGATATCCTTAAGAGAACGTATTCCGTAAAACACATCCATTGCATTCTTTAAAAGATTGTCCTCCACATTCGGATAATGGGTCTTAACAATTTCTTCCATTAACGCCTCATCCGGGAAATCAATGTAATGGAAAATGCATCTGCGCAGAAACGCATCCGGCAATTCCTTTTCCGCATTAGAGGTAATGATTACGATAGGACGCTGCTTTGCCTTTACGGTTCGCTTGGTCTCATGGATGTAAAACTCCATCTGATCCAGTTCCCAGAGAAGATCGTTGGGAAATTCCAGATCCGCCTTATCTATCTCATCGATCAGAAGAATAACCTGCTCCTCACTCTCAAAAGCTTCTCCCAGTTTTCCAAGCTTAATATAATGTGCAATATCATCCACACCTTCTTCTCCGAACTGCCCGTCATAAAGACGCTGTATGGTGTCATACATATAAAGACCGTCCTGAGCCTTGGTGGTGGACTTGATATTCCAGATAATCAGCTTTTTACCAAGCGAATTGGAAACTGCCTGTGCAAGCATGGTTTTACCTGTTCCCGGCTCTCCCTTAATCAAAAGCGGCTTTTGCAGTGCAATAGCCACATTGACGCTGGCCATCAGCTGCTGGGACGCAACATATTCTCCTGTACTGGTAAATTGATTGCTCATATTCATAACCATTCCTTTCTCTCTGAACTATTTGCCCTGATGCTTATAAATTCACTTCAACTGTCTGCTCCTGCTCCGTAATATAACTCCTTTATTTGATGATAAAGCTTTTACAAGCATCGTCGATTCGCAGCACTCTGTTAACCACTCCTGTCATCCCTGCGGGAATCACCACATTTCCACTGCTTATATATTCGCCGCTCTGATTGATTTCCACAACCCGGTTATAGGAATAACCCTCATCATCCAGAAAAGAAAAATACAGTGAGTAATCTTCCTTGGGTGCATTACCCGGATTTTCCAGAGAAATGGAAATCAGATAATAGGCTTTTTCCAAAAATCGTCATCCTCCTCTTCCCCAGAATTATTGTTGTCTGCCATCGAAAGCTTTCCTTTCTTCCGTCTACCAGGGTATCTCCACGCTGTTTTGATAGAGCTGACGAAGATCGATGTTTTCCACTTTCTTATCGCGCAGCATAAGCTCCCCTACTGCCTCGGAAGCTGCCCTTCCCTCAAAGAGAACCCTGTTCACCTGCTCCACAATGGGCATGCTCACGCCATATTTCTGAGACAATGCGTAGCCGGCCTTAGCGGAATAAACACCCTCTACCACCATCTTGACCTCTGCCATAGCCTCCTCCATGGTTGCTCCCTTTCCGATTAAAATACCGGCCTTACGGTTTCTGGAATGCATAGAGGCACAGGTAACAATCAGATCACCGATTCCTGTTAATCCATAGAAGGTTTCTATCCTTCCTCCCATGCTGATTCCCAATCTGGCAATCTCCGCAATTCCTCTGGTAATTAAAGCAGCCTTGGTATTATCGCCGTAACCCAGTCCGTCTGCAATTCCGGCCGCCAAAGCCACCACATTTTTAAGAGCCGCCCCCAGCTCAATGCCAAGCACATCAGAGCTGATATAAACACGAAAAACCTGACTCATAAACAAATTTTGAAGGTATTCCGCCGTTTTCTTATTCTTAGAGCCTGCCACAATCGTTGTGGGAATCCCTTTTCCAACCTCTTCCGCATGGGAGGGCCCGGAAAGCACAGCCACATCCGCATTGGGTATTTCCTGTTCAATAATTTCCGACAGCGTCATTAAGGTTTTTTCCTCAATTCCCTTTGCTGCGTTCACAATCTTCTGCCCTGTCTTCACATAGGGAGCCATCTTGGCCGCAGTGCTTCTGGTATAGGGGGAAGGTACTGCAAGAACAAGCACATCCTTATCCTTCATTGCCTCCTCCAAATCCGTGGTAAAAATCATAGTTTCCTGCAAAATGACACCCGGAAGCTTATCCTTTTGCTCCCTGTGCTCCTTCAGCATTTGTATTTCCTCTTCCACGATGGACCATATGGTGACCTGATGCCCGTTATTGGTCAGCAGCCATGCCAGTGCTGTACCCCAGCTTCCTGCGCCGATAATTCCGATATTTGCCATTTTATCCTCCTTGAGACCTGTCGTTTTTACAGATTATTGCTCACTCTTCTTGATCAGATAGGTCTTTCTCTCTTCTCCTTTGATAAGCCGTTTAATATTCTCGCGATGCTTGTAATATGCAAGTATAGTCAAAAATGCCGTAACAATATACATTTCAATCAGCACCGCCTGGGATGCGCCAAATAATCCCAGTTGGCCCGCAATCACCATCTGAATCATTAAGCCCGCATAAACAAGCAGCGATCCCAGCGAAACATAATGAGTAATAAAGAATGCACCAAAGAAAAGGATTACGCCCGTAATGATAAAATAGGGATGGAAGGAAAGAATCAACCCTGCAGTCGCTGCAATCCCTTTTCCTCCCTTAAACTTCAGATAGAAGGGAAAATTATGTCCCAAAATAGCTCCTGCCGCCGCATAGAGCTTTAAAAGATATATTTCGTCCCTATGAGTAGCGCCAAAAATAAGGCTGCACACAACCACGGCAAGAACACACTTTAAAATATCTCCTGCCAAAACAATCAGCCCTGCCTTCGTTCCAAGCACGCGCAGAGTGTTGGTTGTTCCCGCATTGCCGCTTCCATGTTCCCTGATGTCAATTCCATGAAGCTTTCCGTAAATAAACGCCGTCTGAAACAGACCAAATACATAACCGATAATAATACAGATAATACGTTCCAACTTATTTTCCCTCGTTTCTTTCTCTTATGATAAACTTAAGGGGCGTCCCCTTAAAGCCAAAGGCCTCTCTGATTTGATTTTCAATATATCTTGTATAGGAAAAGTGCATCAGTTCCTTGTCATTTACAAAAATAACAAAGGTCGGCGGCTTGACCCCCACCTGCGTAATGTAATACAGTCTCAGCCGTTTTCCCTTATCGGAAGGAGGCTGCTGCATGGCCACCGCTTCGCTCATAATCTCATTGAGCACGCCTGTGGATATTCGCAGCGCATGATTTTCATGAACCATATCGATCAAATCATACAGCTTGGGAAGCCTCTGTCCCGTCATTGCAGAAATATAAGTAATCTCTGCATAAGGCATGTAGGATAACACATTTCTTATTTTTGCCGAATATTGGTTCACCGTTTTATTGTCCTTCTCAATGGCATCCCACTTATTTACGGCAATAATCACTGCCTTTCCACGCTCATGGGCAATTCCTGCGATCTTAGCATCCTGCTCTGTCACGCCCTCCACCGCATCGATCAGCAAAATCACAACATCCGCTCTCTCCACGGCGCCTACGGTTCTGACGATCATAAACCGTTCCAACTCTTCTTTTATTTTATTCTTGCGCCGAAGTCCTGCGGTGTCAATAAAAATATATTCCTTTCCATTGTGCGTCACGGGAGTATCTACCGCATCCCGGGTTGTTCCTGCAATATCCGATACAATCAGTCTGTTCTCACCGATCAGCTTATTTATCAGGGAAGATTTCCCTACATTGGGCTTTCCCACAATGGCAACTCGGGTCACATCCTCCTCATCGTCAGTCTCTCCGCTCTCACCAAAATATTTGATTACCTCGTCCAAAAGATCACCAATCCCCATCTGATTGGCGGCAGATATGGGATAAGGCTCTCCGATACCAAGATTGTAGAATTCATAAGTATCCGCCATATATTTTTCAAAATTATCTACCTTATTGACTACCAAAAGAACCGGCTTATGCGAACGTCTCAGCATATCCGCCACCTTGGAATCCGCATCCACCAGCCCCTGTCTTACATCTACCATGAACAAAATCACATCTGCCGTATCAATGGCAATCTGTGCCTGCTCCCGCATCTGGGATAAAATCACGTCCCGGCTGTCAGGCTCAATTCCTCCGGTGTCAATGAGGGTGAACTGCCGGTCTAACCACGTCACATCCGCATAAATACGATCCCTGGTAATGCCCGGCGTATCCTTTACAATTGATATTCTCTGCCCTGCCAGCGCATTGAAAAGCGTTGACTTTCCCACATTAGGTCTGCCAACCACCGCCACAATGGGCTTTCTTTTTTTGCTCATAGTTTCCTCACTTTTCTGCTAAAATTGTGTTAATAAAATCATATCCGCTTGATTTTACAATATCTATTTTTACTTGTAAAGCCTTTTCCATATCCTCCACCGTCACATCGTCAAGGAAAACCAGCTCTCCGCTTCTCAGTACATTTTCAGGCAGCAGAAGCCTTTCTCCCAGCTTCTTTCCCCGAAGCTGATTGATAATATCTCCCCCTGTAAGAAGGCCGGAAACGGTAATCATTTCTCCGAAGAAATCATTGACTATCTGATATACATGGATTTGAAGTCCCTCTACTGCCTCCATAAGCGCCTGCGCCATTCTGTAAATATAAGGATAGGCAAGTCTGCCGGTAGCCATGGAAACCTCCATCGGCGGATAACCTTTCCTGCCCTTTCGCAGATCTTCCCGCAGTGATGCAAGGCCGTCTGCAAACTCATCAAGCAAAAGCCTCAGCATCCCCACGCCGTTTTCCAGCTGCAGATAGCCGTCATAATTTTGCTCCTCCGGCAGTTCCCACTCGGCCAGAATATACCACTCATCACTGGCATGAATGAAATGAAGCCCAAAACGCTCATAACATTCCTTCTGAAAGGCATGTATTATTTGAAGCACTTCTACGGCATCCTCACGCAGAAAAGGCTCAAGGGGATACAGTCCTTCCCGGAATTTGGACAGCCCCACCGGGACCACCGAAACGCTCTCCAATGTGGGCGCATACTCCATCAGCTTGCGGATGCTGTACTCCAGTTCCTTTCCGTCATTTACGCCCTTGCACAGCACAATCTGACCGTTCATGGTAATCCCGGCCTCATACAGCTTGTCAACCTTCTTAAGCGCTTCGCCCGCAAAACGATTGTTAAGCATCATACACCTGAGAGACGGATTCATGGTCTGAAAGGAAATGTTGATCGGTGACAAATGATACCGGATAATCCGCTCCACGTCATGGTCCGACATATTGGTAAGGGTCACATAGTTGCCCTGCAAAAAAGACAGTCTCGAATCATCATCCTTAAAATATAAGGTCTCCCGCATGCCCTTCGGCATCTGGTCGATAAAGCAAAAGATGCATTTATTGTGACAGGAACGATAATCATCCATCAGTCCGTTTTCAAAAACAATGCCCAGATCCTCGTCCTCTTCCTTGTCCACCTCTAAGAGCCACTGCTCCTTATTCGGCTTTTCAATCAGTATCTCAATATATTCGTCCTCAACATAATACTGATAATCAAAAATATCCGTAATTTCTTCTTTATTTATTTGAAGCAGCTTATCTCCCGGCTCTATCTCAAGTTCCTCGGCAATACTGCCCGTAAGCACTTCTTTGATAATATGTCCCTTTGGGTTTTTTCTGTTCATATCAATACTCCATACATCTATCCACTTATCTATTCTACAAGAAATTTCTTGACGTGTCACTAACATAATGATATAAAATAAATTGATATTCTACTATAAAAATCTACTATATGAATTCTGGAGGTTGCCATGCCAAACTTATCTGAGCTGGAAGTTGCAATTCCGGTCGCCCCTCTGAAGCTAGTTGTTTTGGAATCGGCGGCCAAACTGGGAAGCAGTGTCAACAATTATCTTGTAAATTTCAGAAGAAACGTTAAAAATATAACCAAAAACGATCCCGCATTTGCAGGATATGCATCGGATAATTATATTGTTGATGCAACCTGCTACCGTTTCGGTTCCGGGGAAGGAAAGGCCGTTCTTTCCGAGTCCATCCGCGGAAAGGATCTTTTTATTCTGGTGGATGTCTGCAACCATAGTATTTCATACACCATGAACGGATATACGAATTATAAATCTCCCGATGATCATTATCAGGATTTAAAACGTATTATTGCTGCAGCCAACGGTAAGGCACACCGCATCAATGTAATTATGCCCTTTTTATATGAAGGCCGCCAGCACAAAAGAAACGGAAGGGAATCTCTTGACTGTGCCTATGCAATCGAAGAATTAAGCAATATGGGCGTCAGCAATTTCATTACTTTCGACGCCCACGACCCAAGAGTTCAAAATGCCGAGCCTTTACGGGGATTTGACAATTTCACGCCTCCTTATCAGTTTATACGTGCGCTTCTTCATACAGAGGACAGCCTTTTAATCGATAAAGATCATCTGATCGTAATCAGCCCAGATGAGGGCGCTCTTGACAGAGCCGTTTACTTTGCAAATGTTCTGGGCGTAGATACGGGAATGTTTTATAAGCGCCGTGACTACTCTACCATTGTCAACGGAAAGAACCCTATTGTGGCTCATGAATTTCTGGGAGATAATGTGGACGGCAAGGATGTAATCATTATTGATGACATGATCTCCTCCGGCGGAAGTATGATAGATACCGCCAAGCAGTTAAAGGCCCTGAACGCCAAGCATGTATATATCTGCTGCACCTTCGGCCTTTTCACAGACGGACTTAAGAGCTTTGATGAAGCATACGAAAAGTGCTATTTTGATAAGGTAATCACCACCAATTTAACTTATCAAATTCCCGAACTGAAGTCCCGTCCCTATTACGTGGAGGCGGATATGAGCAAGTTTCTTGCTTCCATCATTGACTTTATGAACCATGACTCCTCCATGTCCAATGTATATACTCCTACCGAGAAGATACATGATATCCTCTCCAAGTATAACAACCGGGAGGATATTCAGTTGTAAGTAATTTGTAATCACAGTAAAAAAGCGCAGGCTGCGAAGCTTGCGCTTTATTTTAGTTTACAATTATTTGAAAGATTTTACGATAAGCTTACTTCTCTTCCAGCAAAGGGAAATATAAGTTTACCTTAAACAAATCCCCATCCATTACGATTTCAAACACGCCCTTTTGAATTTCTACCAGATTCTTGGCTATGGATAACCCCAGCCCGCTTCCTTCCGTTGTCCTTGACTCGTCGCCTCTGATAAAGCGCTCTGTCAGCTCCTTGGGATTTACCTTTAAGGGATTGGCTGAAATATTCTTAACAGATAAAATTACCCACTTTTCATGACTTTCCCCATCCTGCCTAAGCTCCAGATCAATGTAAACTCTGGTTCCTTCCAGCGCGTACTTGAAAATATTATTAAACAGGTTTTCAATCACTCTCCAAATTCTTCTGCTGTCAGCCAGAATACAGACATTATCTGCAGGACTGTTTAAAACAGGGTACAGTCTCTTTTCTCCGAACTTCTCGGAAAACTCCCCTATGGTCTGATGCAGCAGTTCTATCAGATTAATCTTCTCCCATTGAAGCACAATATTTCCTGAAGAAATCTTAGAAGCCTCCACCAGATCGTCGGTCAGCTGCTTTAATCTTTGAGATTTGGCATCCAGCACCTGAATATATTCTCTGATTTGAGGGTCCTGCACATTTTGACGCTTAATCAAATCCACATAATTAATGATGGAGGTCAAAGGTGTTTTAATATCATGGGATACATTGGTGATCAGATCCGCCTTCAAGCGTTCATCCTTCATGCTGGTTTCCACTGCGTTTTTCACACTGTCCCCAATGCTGTTCACGGCTCTTGCCATAACCAGATTGTCTCCCTGCATTCCCTTTTCATCAACCTTATACTCCGTATCTCCCTCGCTGATCTTCTGTATCCCCTTAAGAATAGTCTGCCTTGCTCCCGCGGAACGATAAATCAGGATTCCTATCTGAATGTCTACCACGATAAGAACCAGCATAGCTATGAGAAATCTGGATGTGGAATAACGGGAGCCTGCCAAAATAACCAGCAGCATAACCATGTGAAACAGCGCAAAAATTCCAAAGGGCACCCAAACTCTAAGCATCAGATTCCAATGCTCATATGCATATCTTATCCACCCGGAAATCAGGCCTCCAAGCTTTCTGAGCAGGCTGTCCCGCCATAGTGTTCCCGCTTTGATTCTTCTGACAAAGCTGTAATAAAAGAAGGAGAACAACAAACTTACCGCCAGCGCAGCTACAGCCGCCAATGCTGCCATGGCACCGCTTTCCGTATATTGCCATGTGGCATGGATCACTGTGGAAATTAGCATATATAATCCAAAAGCAATGACACCGGCAGCCACGATCATAATCTCTGTGGGAATATGATCCTCCCTATGCAGCCTGATGATTACTTTGCCATTCTCTGTTCTGCCGGCAACGCCTTCTCTCACAGTGAGAAGCACCGTAAGCAGCAGGTAAATCACCACACAGATAATTGCACATATCAGATACTGTCCAAGGAAGGGCACATATTTATTAAATTTATCATAGGCCTTGCTGAATCCGTCCTGTGCATAAGACAAATCACTTCTGATCCCCACCATTACCTGAGTATTTTCCGGATAGGCATAATCAAAGCCGTTCATCACATAACGAAGGGTAGACTCCTCAATCTGGGTATCCGTCTCATAGGTCATATTCACAGGATCATAGTAAACCGACCTCATGCAGCTGCCTAACAGCTCCTTCTTCAATGTTTTCAGATCCTTTGCCCCGGTATCCAGATTGGTATATACCTGAACATCATCTCCAATGGTTTTCCTGATAAAATAAACCACATTGGATTGCTGAGACTGATACATCTCCTGATATTTCAGATATTCATTATAATTCAGTGCCAGATCATCTGCCGTCTGCTTGATATTCGAACAAAGCTTATAGTATTCATCAAAGGTAGCCACATGATCTTCTATGTTTTTCCCGTCCACCGTGCGGTAACGGTTCCTGAGAACGGTGACATTTTCATCCTCCCGCTGATAAGCCCCGGTATCAAACAGATTACCGGATATGTCCTTAACCACAACTGCACTGCCCAAATCCGAATTCAGGTACTTGGCGCTGCCGCTGTAGCTGTCAGTATCCAGATCCACCGTGGTAACCAGATTAAACCGGCTTAAAAACTGATCCGCTTCCTCTCCCGTCATGTAGACATCTTCATAGGTAAACCCGTTTTTGGACCAGTTAATCAGATCATCCAGATAATATCTGGCAGTAATGTACTCAGACTGAAGACTGTTGTATCTGCCGGCAAAGGCTGTGGTATCGATTACCTTCTTGCCGTCAAACTCACCGTCTGTCTCCATCTGTCCCCGGATTGCACCGTACCTGACAACATCGGTAATGCTGTTGCCCAAAAGCTTATTAAACAGCCTGGAGTCCTCAAACTTCGTTTCCGCACTCTCCTCACGAATGTTATAAAGCTGGGTTCCGTTGCCGCTTTCGATTGCTACATAGGAGCCGCACAATACTATAGCAGCCAAAATTGCCGCTATGACTATGACTGCCTGCTGTAACAGGTGTAAAAAAACGTTTATTCCTGCTCCTGACTTTTTGGGGCGTTTCCTAACCTCTTCATTTTCCATCTTATGCTCTCCTACTGTTTCTCGATTTTGTAGCCAACTCCCCATACCACCTTCAGGTATCTGGGCTCCTTCGGATTGATTTCGATCTTTTCCCTGATATGGCGGATATGAACGGCAACCGTATTGTCGGCGCCGATTGCCTCCTCATTCCAGATGCTTTCATAAATCTGATTGATAGAAAAGACCTTTCCCTGATTTTTGACCAGAAGAAGCAAAATATTATATTCGATGGGAGTCAGCTTTACGCTCTCTCCGTCCACAGTCACTTCCTTGGTCTCATCATTGATACATAATCCTCCGGCGGTAAACAAAGCGTTGTTTTCCACATTCAAATTTCCAAGCTGGGTATATCTGCGGAGATTGGATTTCACCCTTGCCACCAGCTCTAACGGGTTAAAGGGCTTGGTCACATAATCGTCCGCACCGATATTCAGGCCTAAAATTTTGTCTGTGTCCTCGGACTTGGCTGAAAGAAAAATAATGGGAATGCAGCTGTATTCTCTGATTTTTAATGTAGCATGAATGCCGTCAAGCCTGGGCATCATAATATCAATAATCAGAAGATGAATATTCTGCTCCTTGAGCACCTGTATTGCCTGTTCTCCATCATAAGCTTTGTAAATATGATAGCCTTCCTGATTGAGATAAATTTCAATGGCGTCCACAATTTCTCTGTCATCATCACAAACCAAAATATTCGTCATCACAAGCTCCCTCATACTTTCCTTTTGTTATAAACAGTAAAACAAATAAATTTTAAGTGTTTCCTAGGAAAAAAATTAAAATTTTCTTAATTCCAAAAAAGCTCCCAAATTTCCTCTTTTCCCATTGCTGGCACGATGAGAAAACAAAATCCCGCTGTTACAGCAGGTACAGATATCCGTCACTGCAATTTGATCCGCGGGAATGCCTGCGTTTATCAGTATTCGCCTGTTGGCTTCCTGCAAATCCAGCTGGTATTTCCCTTCCGACGCACCGTCTTTTAAGAGATACTCCCATTCCTCCTGAAAGCTGTTCTTAAAGGCATCCGCTACCTCTTCTCCCACCTCGTAGCAGTCCTGACAGATGGAGGGGCCAATCGCCGAGATCACGTCTTCGGGACAGGTTCCGTAAGCCTCTTTCATTTTCCGTATCACCTGCTCCCCCATCTTATTCACCGTGCCGCGCCAGCCGGAATGGGCCAGACCGATTGCCTTATTCCTGGTGTCCACAAAATACAGCGGAACGCAGTCCGCATAAAAGGTGCACAAAATAATTCCCGGCACATTGGTAATCAAACCGTCCACATTGTCGTAATCCAGAGGCCGCACAACACCCTTTCCGCAGTCCTCCTCGGTCACAAGGCGTACATTGGTCGTATGAGTCTGCCTGGAAAACACCATCTGCTCCGGCGTGGAATCAAAAATTTCCGCAATCCTCCTGAAATTCTCATCCACCGCAGCCGGATCATCCCCTCTGGAATAGCTCAGATTCATGGAGGAATAAATTCCCTCGCTGACGCCGCCTGTTCTCGTAGAAAATAAATGTCTGACCAGCCCCGTTCTCGTAAGAAGCGGGAAGGTCAGATAAACAACCTGTTTATGCCGGCAGACCTCCATCGGTTGTCCGCCTTCTTTTCTAACCAAAGAAATCATATCTTTTCCATGCCTTTCCTTCCATCTGTAATAAGCTTACAGGGGATACCCTCTTCCCTGCAGGCTTGCCGAAACATAGTCAAATGCATTTTGATACCATCTGAGATGCTCCCCGCAGATGGCCACCACATCATAGCGCACCTGCCTGCTCCCATACCGGGGATGTATCGTCCTATAATAATCCGAAGTCCTGCAAATTCTTATCTGCTTTTGGTAATTAACAGCCTCCTCCGGGCTTCCTGTGCGTTGATTTTTGCGGTATTTTACCTCCACAAATACCAGACATTCCTGATGAATGCCTATTATGTCCACTTCCCCCTGCCTGCACCTGAAATTCCTCTCCAAAATCCGAAAGCCATTGTCTTTCAGATATGCGGCTGCCGTCTGCTCGTATGCTTTTCCGATTTCTCTTTTATTCAATCAAATCTCCCATATTTCATAACTCTGCCAATAAAGCAATATGCTATTTAGCCTTATCCATTTTCGCTTTAATCTTATCCATAGCATCCACAAAAATCAGTATCTCCGCTACCACCTCATACAATTCCGGCGGAATCATATCACCGATTTCAAGGCGGGATAAGGTGTCTGCCAGCTTATCGTCCCTGTGAACAGGAACCTCCGCCTCTCTGGCCTTCTCAATAATCCTCTCCGCCAGAGCTCCCTTGCCGCTTGCTATGACGGTAGGCGCTTCGTCCTTGGGGTCGTACATAAGGGCGACTGCCTGTTTCACTTTTTCTTTTTTCTTTTCCTCCGCCACGCCCATAACCTCCCTGCAATTCCTGACCCTGCAATCCTGCTTCAGGCTCTTTCGGGCTCATATACTGCTGTATTTTTGCCGTTATGCCCTTGCATCAAAGGAATAGCCTGCCAATACGGAAATGTTTTTATTCTGCTCTAAAATTTCATCCATCACTCTCTTATCTTCCTCTTTGACAATAAACTGGGCATTCATGGAGTACCCCCGCTTTTCCAGCCTTGCATTTAAAAGGTCGATATGGGCTTCAATCAAATCAAGAGCGCTGTCATCTTTTAAATAAAACTTGGTGGAAACCTTTTGATCCGTAAGCGCCACATGCACATCCACACTGCCAAGATGCTCCATATCCAAATGAAGAAGCGCACTGACCGTTCCGTCCTTCTTGGCAAGGTTTTTCTTGTTGGTATAGACAAACAGCTCCCCGTTAGCCTCCTGCCCCTGCATTTTCAGCGGTATCTGCACATAGGTAAACATCTGGTTCATCTGGTTCATAAAATCAATATTTCCCGTTACATTGGATATGGTTCTTGCCAAAGGCGTATCCTGCCTTGCAGTCTGCGACAAAGCCTGACTGAGCTGCTTCATCTGGCTGCTCAGCCGCTCATAAAGCTTATCTACACTGCGCTCCTCGGCAACCTCCTCCGGCTGCAGAAGCCATTGCCTGCTCATTTCATTTTTCAGGATGCTTTTAAATGTCTTTCCCTCCAACAGGGAAAATAAAGCCTCCTTATCACCGGCTGCCTCGTCGGAAAGAAGCCTTTCTATCTCCCCAAGGACTTCCCTGCTTCCGGCCTTTCCGGTAATCAGATCCTTTAAAAAGCCTGTGGACGCTCCCACATTTTTCAGGCTGTCCATAAGCTCCAGCCTTTCTTCTGCGGACAAAGAAAGCTCCTGTCCCAAAGCCTGTGCATCTGCTTTTCCGGCAGTCTGTATCTCACCTTCCGCTCCATCCTGGCGAAGCGCTTCGCTGATCTCCTCCGGCTGCTGCATGCCCTCTGCCAAATTTCCCTCCAATAATACGGAAAGCACATTTTGGTAGAAATTTAAGCCCTCGCTTATATTGCCGCTTCCGGTCATCTCCTGAAAGGTTTGGGTAAAGGCATCGGCAATCTCCATCAGGCTTTCCCCCAACTGGTGCTGGTAATTTTTATATGCTTCAAACTGAAAAATATTCTCCGGCGTAACAGGCAGAGAAAGCCGCTGCATCTGAACCAGTGTCTGTATATTCGTCTGCGGATTGGTACTAATCAACTTGTTCATTTGATATAAGGACTGTCTGTCAATAGGAAGCCCTTCCTCCATCATTGCCTTTACCATCTGTGTTGTCACACTGTTTTCCGGCAGTCCCGCCTGGCGGAGGGCTTTAGAAATATTAGGATCCTGACTCATATTTTCAAAAAGAGGAGATAATACCACCTTGTTTCCGGCGGTATTCCTGATCTGAAAGGTAAGAAGCTGCCCCGGCTGCGCCGACATGTTTCCTTCAAGCTTTGCCTGCAGCAATTGGTTTTTCCCGAGGGAAAGCAAAATTTCATTTCCGCTGCGCTGAAGCACCTCTCCCGTAACGGTTTCTCCTGACTGCTTCCCGTAGATCGCCTCTATACCATTTTTCAGGCCCTGCTCCAAGGATGAAGTCCCTTCATTTCCCGGCATCTCTGTAAAACTTTGATTAATCTGATTGATATAGGATGACAGTTTCATCGGGCGCTCCTTTCCTCTCTGTAAAAACGGAACAGAAAATAATACTATACTAAATTTTTAATAAAAGATCGTCTATGAATAGGCGTAGGCCCATACTTTTTCAAGGCATCCAGATGCGCCTGTGCACCATAGCCCTTGTTGGATGCAAAGCCATACTCCGGATATATTTCATCATATTGAACCATCAGCCTGTCTCTGGTCACCTTGGCAATAATACTTGCCGCCGCAATGGAAAGGCTTTTGGCATCTCCCTTAATGATGGGAACCTGCTTTATGGAAACTCCCG
Source organism: uncultured Lachnospiraceae bacterium (assembly GCA_964393865.1). GTDB lineage: Bacteria > Bacillota > Clostridia > Lachnospirales > Lachnospiraceae > Suilimivivens. The sequence goes on along the minus strand of CAYMUW010000005.1, from coordinate 48,589 downwards.
GAATTGTCACCGCATCATTCAGCAGAATATCCGGCGCAGGATTAAGCTTCGAGATTGCCTCCCGCATAGCCTCATAGGTAGCCTGCAGAATATTAATCTCGTCAATTCTCTCCGGTGACACAAAACCCAGTCCCGTAGAGACCGCCTTTTCCATAATCACATCATACAACTCTTCTCTTTTTTTTTCGGATAATTGCTTGGAATCATTTAGATACAGAATATCACAATCCTTTGGAAGAATGACTGCCCCGGCTGTCACTGGCCCTGCTAACGGGCCTCTGCCCACCTCATCAATTCCACATATCCACCCATAAGCAGAATACTCTCTTTCATATGCCTTCATCTTCTCTGTGCGTGCGCATTCCTTTTCATAATCCGCCATGCGCTTTCGTGCCTTATTCACAAGGGCTGCCACGCCGCTTCGCTCATCTGTTTCGTACTTTTCAATGAAAGCAGGCAGCTCGCTCAAACCGGCTGCCTGAAAAATATTTTTGATTTCACCAATCTTTTGTTCCATATTCACACCTAACACTTACCGATGCTTAATCATTCCCATTTTGTCCAGAGGCCATATTCGCATCCATGCCTTACCGATAAACTCATCCCTGTGCACATTTCCCACCACCGGGTCCCGGCTGTCCGAGCTGTTATTGCGATTGTCACCCATCACAAAATACTCGTCAGGCCCTAAGGTAATCTCCTCATACGCCCTTCCCGGATCGACAATCACTTCCTTACCATAGTTCTCCTTTAACACTTCTCCATCAATGTAAATCGTGCCGTTTTCGTCAATATAGATTGTCTCCCCCGGCAGCCCGATAATTCTCTTAATGTAATAGGTCTTCTCCGCATACCGGAACGGGAATACAATAATGTCAAACCGTTCAGGGTCCTTAAACCGATAGGTCAGCTTATCTACAATCAGATTGTCTCCGTCACTCAGCATAGGCTCCATAGACGACCCGATTACCATGGTGCGCTGCCCCACATAGGTTACCACCAAAAAGGTCATTACCAAAACAATTAAAAAATATAAACTTGTGCTTAAAATCTCTTTTAACTTTCTGTTCACTGCCACTCCTCCGGATGTTCAAGAGTTATTTTTCCGATCCTTCCGCTTCTGAAATCCTCCATCACAATACCTGATGCCCTGAGAATATCGGGCTGCTCGCCCTTTAAAAAGCACCTTCGAACCACACTGATTTCCTCCAGCGTTTTGTATGCATCCTCATTGCCGCTTATCTGATACCGCTGGCATAACAATTGCGGATATTCCTTCTGAAGAAAATCAATGGTTGCGGTTGCAAGCTCATCCGCATGAAGGATTTCGTCATTAATAGAGCCTATCATTGCAAGACGCTCTCCCACCTTTTGATCCTCAAATTTCGGCCAGAGAATTCCCGGCGTATCCAAGAGCTCCAAACCCTTATTCAGCCTGATCCACTGCTTACCCTTGGTGACCCCCGGCTTATTTCCCGTTTTGGTACAGGCTTTTCCTGCCAATGCATTGATAAAAGTGGATTTTCCCACATTCGGTATGCCTACTACCATAGCCCGCACCGGTCTGTTTAAAATTCCCCGTTTGCGGTCTCTTTCTATCTTTTCCCTGCAGGCGCTTTGTACCAGCTGCTGAATGGATTTGATGCCTGCGCCGGTTTTGGAGTTAATCTCCTGAGCCAGCATTCCCCGGTTTTTAAAAAATTCCGCCCACGCTTCATTCCACTTGGGGTCAGCCAAATCCGCCTTGTTGAGAAGAATAATTCTTGACTTATTTCTCCCAAGTTGATCGATCTCCGGATTGCGGCTGCTCATGGGAACTCGGGCGTCCACCAGCTCGATCACCAGATCAATCAGCTTGATATTCTCTTCCATCATCCGTTTGGCCTTTGTCATATGCCCCGGATACCATTGATAATTCATATTTTAAACCTTTTCCTTCGGGCTAATGAATAAAGCCCATATCATCCTCATCACAGCTTAAATGAAACCAGGCCTTGCCGGTAATGGTGCTTCTGCTGACCGCTCCGATATTGCCCGATCTGCTGTCCTCACTGTTATTTCTGTTATCTCCGAGAACAAAATACTCATCGCTTCCCAATATAATCTCATTGTCCGCTATTCCCGGATCGGCAATCTTGTCGTAGGAATCATCCTCCTCCAAAAGTTCACCGTCAATATATACATATCCGCCGATAATCTGCACATGCTCCCCCGGCAGACCTACCACACGCTTCAGGTAATAGTGCGAATTCTGATTGCCGTTTGGCAAAAAAGCCACTACATCTCCTCTTTCGGGAGCAAACAGCTTATAAATAAAACGGTTAATCAAAACCTCCTGTCCATTATATAATGCAGGCTCCATGGATACTCCAATCACGCTGATTTTCATTCCCACAAGAAAAACGATAACCGTTGCAAGAAGGACTGCGGCAAAACAATAAAAAGCAGTGGTCAATATCTCGCGCACCATTTCTTTACTGATTCTCTTTTTCTTCTCATAAAATGTTAAGCCTTTGTGCCTTGCCATAAAAACCTGTACCTTTCGCATTCCTGTATATCTTATCACATTTTAATGCATAAGAAAAGGAGAAATGCTCCGCATTTCTCCTAAAATGCTCCGCGTTTCTCCTAAAATGCTCCGCATTTCTCCTGAACCCCAATCATATTATTTAACGATTTCTTTAACCTTTGCCTTCTTACCAACACGGTTTCTTAGGTAGTTCAATTTTGCTCTTCTCACTTTACCTCTGCGGACTACTTCGATCTTCTCGACGTTAGGAGAATAAACAGGCCAGGTCTTCTCTACGCCTACGCCGCCTGATGACTTCCTAACGGTAAAGGTCTCTCTTGCGCCGGTTCCCTGTCTCTTAAGGACAACGCCCTCGAAAACCTGAATTCTTTCACGGTTTCCTTCCTTGATCTTACCGTAAACCTTAATGGTATCACCTACGTTAAACTCTGCAACTTCCTTTAATGCTTCGTTTTCAATACTCTTAATAATATCGCTCATTTCAAACCTCCATATAGTTGTAAACTAATCAGATGTTCTTAATACATAAGTAACAGCGGACCATCACAATTTCGCAACAGTAGTACTTTATCACATGATGGGATAAATTGCAAGTAATATTTTTCATTCTGCTCACGTTTGACTTTGAAGCGTCTTTTTCCGCTTTCTGGCCTCCCGCTTTGCCTTCTTAATAAAGTATTTCTGATTTTCCTCAGCCCATTTTTCATACAAATCGCTTCTAAGCTTCCTTGTTCTCTCAAGGGACTGCTCCAGCCGCCATTCATCCACCTTCTTGTGATCGCCGGACAAAAGCACCTTGGGTACTTCCCTGCCTCTCCAAACCTCCGGCCTTGAATATTGGGGATATTCCAGCAGATAATTGCTGAAGCTTTCCGTTTCGCCCGAATCCTCATTACCAAGAACCTCCGGCACCGTTCTGGAAATGGCATCAATCATGACCATTGCAGGCAGTTCACCGCCGGTCAATACATAATCTCCGATCGAAATATAATCGGTAACAATTTCCTCCAACACCCGCTCGTCAATTCCTTCATAATGGCCGCATAAAAAGATCAAATCCTCTTCCCTTGCATATTCCTTTGCCATGGACTGATTGAAGGTCTGCCCCTGAGGAGTTACATAAATCACTCTGGCTTTTTTCCCTTCCCTGCCCTGCCCATCTATTTGATCGGACACTGCTTTCCATGCATCATAAACAGGCTGCGCCTGCATCAGCATTCCGGCCCCGCCTCCATAAGGATAATCATCCACCTTCTTATGCTTGTTGGTTGTATAATCCCTGATATTTACTGCTTCCAGCGATATAATTCCTTTCGCTATGGCTCTTCCGATAATGCTGGTGTCAAGGCCCTGCATAATCATTTCCGGAAATAAGGTAAGTACATGAAAATGCATCCTCTTTTCTCCTTTTCCTCTTCTTATCAGTAAGAAGCTGCCTGTTTAATCAAGCAGTCCGTCCAGCAAATGTACCTTCATTACACTGTTATCCAAATCCACGGATAAAATGCAGTCCTTGATTGCCGGAATCAGAACTTCCCTTCCGTCCTCACACATAACCGAATATACATCATTGGCGCCCGTCTCAATCACATCCTTTAATGTGCCCTTAAAGGAGCCGTCCTCATTTTCAACCTTCATTCCAATTAAATCCGCAATGAAATACTCGTCCTTCTTTAATTTCACTGCATGTTCTCTGGAAACAAAAAGACTTTTTCCTTTGTATTTTTCTATATCATTAATATTATCATAGCCTTTAAATTTCAGAATTGCAAACTGCTTGAAAAATTTCACCGACTCAATCTGCAGCACCAGCTGCTCCCTGCCCGCATCAAGCACCACTTCCTTTAATTTTTTGAAGCGATTCACATCGTCTGTCGCAGGGAAAACCTTAACCTCCCCACGCACTCCATGGGTGGATGATATAATTCCCACCTGTAACAAATTTTCCATAAAATACCTTTCCCCAAGCACTTTTTGAGCACTTTTCTATTACATAAATAAGGATGTTTTCGTCATGCGACGAGAACATCCTTTCTCTTAGACGATTTCCACGTCCACTTTCTGATTTTCCTTGGATGATGCTGCTTTTACAACAGAACGGATTGCCTTGGCAATTCTTCCCTGCTTTCCGATCACCTTACCCATGTCGGATGCAGCAACGTGAAGTTCAATGGTAATGTGCTTACCTTCTTCCTTCTGGGTAACAACTACCTCATCCGGATGCTCTACCAGTGCTTTTGCAATTATTTCTACTAATTCCTTCATAGTCCACCTCCAAAAGGGTTGTCAACAGTTATTATTTCTCAATGCCTGCCTGCTTGAAAATCTTGCTGACAACTTCTGTAGGCTGTGCACCGTTTGCGAGCCACTTCTTAGCCAGTTCCTCATCTACCTTAAAGGTGCTGGGATCTGTGTTGGGATCATAAGTTCCGATTTCTTCGATAAATCTTCCGTCTCTGGGAGATCTTGAATCTGCAACTACGATTCTATAGAAAGGAGCCTTCTTCTGTCCCATTCTTCTTAATCTGATCTTTACTGCCATGTTTTCACCTCCATGAAATATTGATATTTATTTTGAAAAGAAACCTATCCGTCAGGAACATGTTTCCAATTTCAACAATTTAAAAAGGGAATTTCATTCCGGCAAGCCCGCCTCTGCCGCGTTTGCCGCCCATAAGCCCCGGCATCTGCTTCATCATCTTCTGGGACTGCTCAAACTGCTTCACAAAGCGATTGACCACTGCCATATCCACACCGGCCCCCTTTGCAATCCTGCCCTTTCTGCTCAAATTCAAAAGCTTGGGATTTTTCCTTTCTTCGGGAGTCATACTTAAAATAATGGCTTCTGTTCTGGCAAGCTGTTTCTCATCAATTGCAGCCTCCAGATTTCCCATCTGCTTTCCCATACCCGGAAGCATACTTAAAATGCTGCTGAGACCGCCCATATTCCGCATTTGCTTCATGCTCTCCAGGTAGTCCTCGAAATCAAACTTGCCCTTCCTCATCCGGGCAGCCATTTCCTTTTCCTTGTCCTCATCTATGGAAAGATTTTCCTGTGCCTTTTCAATCAGGGAAAGCACATCTCCCATACCGAGAATACGGTTGGCCATTCTGTCGGGATAAAACTGCTCCAGATCGGAAAGCTTTTCACCCATACCTACATACAGGATAGGCTTGCCTGTAACAGCCTTGACGGAAAGTGCGGCACCGCCTCTGGTATCGCCGTCCATCTTGGAAAGCACAACCCCGTCAATTCCGATGCGGTCATTAAATTCACCTGCCACTGTAACGGCATCCTGACCGGTCATGGCGTCCACCACCAACAGCGTCTGGTGCACCTCAACCTGATCCTTAATATTGGAAAGCTCGGTCATCATGTCCTCATCAATATGAAGACGTCCGGCGGTATCCAAAATCACCACATTGTGACCGTTCTTTTTGGCGTGCTCTATAGATGCCTTTGCAATATCCACAGGACTTTGACTATCTCCCATGGAAAAAACATCTACCTGCTGTTTTTCCCCGTTTAACTGTAACTGCTTAATCGCCGCAGGTCTGTATACGTCACAGGCCACCAGCAAAGGCTTTTTGCCTTTCAGCTTCAGCTTTCCGGCAATTTTGGCTGTGGTAGTGGTTTTACCTGCGCCCTGAAGACCGCACATCATAATGGTTGTAATGGACTTTCCGGGCTGCATCTGAATTTCAGTGGTCTCAGAGCCCATCAGGGAAATCATCTCTTCGTTAACGATTTTAATCACCATCTGGCCCGGATTTAACCCGTTCATCACATCAGACCCTACGGCTCTCTCCTCCACAGCCTTCACAAACTGCTTTACAACCTTAAAGTTTACATCCGCTTCCAGAAGAGCAAGCTTAACCTCTCTAAGGGCAAGCTTCACATCCTCCTCCGTAAGCCGTCCCTTGCTGCGGAGATTTTTGAATATATTTTGAAGTTTATCCGTCAAGCTCTCAAATGCCATGAATTATAGTTCCTCTAATATTTGTTTTGAGAAGGCTTTAACCTCCCGTATCAGCGTCTCTTTTGTCAGCTGTTCATCCTCAGTCAGCGCTTCCAATCTGCTGACCCTGTTCTTAATACTGACAAACCGCTCCACCAGATGAAGCTTATTCTCGTATTCCTGCAGGGTATGATCGCAGCGCCTTACCAGATCATGTATTCCTTGTCTGGAAACACCGTTCTCCCTGGCAATTTCGGTAAGAGAAAGGTCATTATAAACTACATCCTCATATATTTTCTTTTGATGCTCGGTCAGCAGTTCTCCGTAAAAATCATACAAAAGTCCCTGCTCCACGATCTTTTCCATTTGCACTCACCTATGATAGAATACTATAAAACAATATAGTTGTCAAGTAAAAAAGCTTGACATTTCAATAATCATCCGATGGAAGCTGCCCCAGCAGCTTTTTGTAAGCTCTGCTAAAGGTTGAATAGTCCTTAAACCCGGCATCCGCACTTGCTATGGCAGCCGGAGTGCCTGACAAAATCAAATTACGGGCGGCCAGAATACGCTTTTCCAGAATATACTGGTGCATGGAATAGCCGGTCTCCTCCTTAAACTTCCTCATCATGTGATACTTACTTAAATAAAATCGGGAAGACAAAGTCTCTATGGATAAATCCGCCGCAAGATTTTCGTTGATGTAATGTATCATCTCCACAATCTTCTTGTCGTATCTTGCAATCTTATGGAACACCTCCGGGTTGCTGATACAGCATCGATTTAGTTCGATCAAAAGCTTTAAAAAGAGAATTCTGCAATACATTTCCCTTGCAAAAAGCTCCTCCTGTTCCGCATGTTCCAGCAGCTTTACCGTTTCAAACAGCATACGGCTCTGGGAGGGCGAAAGGCGAATCACATTGCCCTGCTCCTGTCTTGCCATCTGAAAACACAGGTCAAGCATTCCGGTATCCTCCGAATACTCCTCCAGAAAATCCGCAGAAATATAAAAGACATACCTCTCGTAATCGGTCTGGGAACCCACAAAAGGCTTATGAATTTCTCCTCTGTTGACCAACAGAATATCATGGGGTTCCAGCTTATAGCTTTTGCCCTCAATGTGATATTCTACCTCGCCGGAAATAAACCAGATCAGTTTATGAAAATCATGATAATGATATTCATACTCCACCGGTTCCTTGTCCTTCAAATGAAACAGACGAAACCTTTCCTGCAGATAACCGCTTTTTGAAGCCTCCAACGTATCATTCATGGCCGTAATCCTTCATGCAGATATTCATATCTACATCACCTTTAATTCCGTCTACGCTTCCCTCTGCACTGTACTGCCAGATTGTAAATTCATAAGGGAAATACACACGCGTATCATAGTAAGCAAACCACTTATCGTAATCCTCAAGCTGTTCCATGTCCAACATCAGCATATAGGTTTTTAAATTACCGTAAATCATGGGCGTATACCCTGCCTCACGAACCTTTTCCAGAAATGCAATGGCAGCCCTGGTGTATTCTTCCTTAGTCATATCGGCAGTTCTTGTACTGTTGCTTCCGGTCTCCTCCAGATCCAGAACCACAGGATAGGTAATATCATACGGCTCCAGCAGATCCAGCAAAAATTCAGCCTCTTCCACAGCCTCCTCCTCGGAAATTGCCTGCGTATAAAAATACACCCCCACATCGATTTTATTATCAAGAGCTCCTTCTATGTTCTTTTTAAAATATTCATCCTCCACAATTTTCCCTTCCGTATTTCCACGGAAGCCGCATCTGATAAAGGTATATTCCACTCCGTCTGCAGCAGCCTTGCTCCAGTCAATTACGCCCTGATGCCTGGATACATCGATTCCCTTTACGGAATGCACCTCATCATTGTCATCCACATAAACAATTTCATTATTATCCTGCACAATAAAATTGTCATATACATAATCATGCTGCTTTAGGCTGTCCAAAACAGGAAAGAAATAATATTGTCCGTCTGAGTATACCACTACATCCTCAGGGAAAAAGCTTCTCAGCACTTCCGCCGTGGAATCTCCGTTTTCCATTCTGCTCTTCAATTCATCCAAAACAGCTTGTCTTTCCTGCTCCGTTGCAAGCCTTGCTGCCTCCTCGGAATAAACATCCAAATCCGTCTGGGTATAAAGATACTCCGCCTCCCGCTCTTCATACTCCGCCAAAAGACTGGCTGTTTCCTGGGTTTCGTTTTTTAATCCGTAATTCTGCAAAAGTAAAATAATGCAGCCGGTAAGCGCCGTAAGCGTGATCAAACAAAAAATAATATTGGTAATCAGGCTGATCTGTTGTTTTCTTCTGCTTCTTCTTGCTGTATTTGCCATTTTCTCTACCTTTCCAATAAGTTCATTGATTACTGAAATAAGTATAGTATGAAACGGCCGGATTTTCAATTGTTTCTCGTTTCCAGTTTATAAAGGATGAATTGCTGCTACAGCTTCTCCCCAAAATAGCTTTTATATCCCTCCCCGTAAATTTCCGACGCACTGGACACAATCATAAAGGCGGTATCATCCTCCTCCTTTACAATCTCCTCTACTCTGTGCGCTGTCAGCTTCTTCACAACACACATAATCACCTGCTTTTCCTTCCGCTCATATCCGCCGCTCCCTGCCAGATGGGTCACTCCAATCCCCGCTTCCGTAAGCAGACGTTCCGTAATAATCTCAAACCTGTCACTGACAATATAAATCAGCTTTGCCTCATCACGCCCATAAAGCACCATATCAAGCACTGTGGATGTAATCATCGTGGATAAAGCACTGTAAAGCACCGCATCCACATTTCTGAATACCACGCCGCCAATACCCACCACCACTGCATCCAGCAGTAAAAACAATGTTCCCGTTTTTATATGCGGTTTTCTGCGCCTTATGCATTTTACAATAATGTCCGTACCGCCTGTGGTTGCTCCGCATCGAAGCACCATACCCATACCAACCGCCAAAAGCGCTCCGCCAAAAATTGCCGCCAATACAGGCTCTTTCGTCAGAGGAGGAAAGGTCTTAAAAATATTGGTAAACACAGATGCCATCAGCGTTGCATACAGGGTACCGATCAGAAATTTCCTGCCGAACTGCCATCCCCCCAAAAACATGATCGGGATATTAATCAACAAAAATAAGGTTCCCGTTTCCAGCGGTATCAATCTGCTTAATATAATGGAAAGCCCGGAAACGCCTCCCGGTGCAAAATTACCGGGATCAATAAAAAGACTGATTGCCATGCCGAATAATAAGGTTCCACAGGTTATTACAATAAAATGCTTTATCTTCTTTTTCATATTCTATCCTCATTCTGTTTTTGCTCACCAAAAAAGCACATACTATATTCAGTATGTGCTTTTGACTGCAATCTATCCTATCTAACTGCCTTGTATTCTTTTAAATGTTAGCTCGCACAAGCTTTGGCTTATATCCGTTTCTTTCCAAAGCTTCAATGATCTGATGCTTATGCTCCGTGCCGAAGGCCTCCAGCGTAATACGAAGCTCCACAGCGGCATTTCTGTTGATGGAAACAAACTGATTGTGCTCCAGCTTGATTACATTGCCGTTTTCTTTGGCAATCACATCCGCTACATGACTTAATTCTCCCGGCTTATCGGGAAGAAGAACAGACACGGTAAAAATCCGGTCTCTCATAATCAATCCCTGCTGAACCACGGAGGACATGGTAATCACATCCATGTTTCCACCGCTTAGAATGGAAACCACCTTTTTGTCCTTTACGTTCAAATGCTTTAACGCAGCTACCGTAAGCAGACCGGAATTTTCAACCACCATCTTGTGATTTTCCACCATATCAAGAAACGCAACCACCAGCTCCTCATCGGCAACGGTTATAATACTGTCCAGATTTTCTAACAGGTAAGGAAATATCTTTGTTCCGGGTGTCTTTACTGCGGTACCGTCAGCGATTGTATTGACATGCTCTAAAGTTACCACCTTTCCTGCCTTAATGGATGCCTGCAGACAGCATGCCCCCTCGGGCTCCACACCGATCACTTTAATCTTGGGATTCAGCAGCTTTGCCAGGGTAGATACTCCTGTGGCAAGTCCTCCGCCGCCTACCGGAACCAGTATGTAATCTACAAGAGGCAGCTCCTTAAAAATTTCCATTGCAATGGTTCCCTGACCGGTGGCTACCGCCGGATCATCAAAGGGATGAATAAAGGTATAGCCATGCTCCTTTGCCAGTTCATAAGCATGCTCACATGCCTCATCATAAACATCTCCAAACAGCACAACCTCTGCGCCGTAGCTCTTGGTTCTGTTCACCTTTATCAGCGGTGTTGTGGTAGGCATAACAATTACTGCCTTTACATCATAGCACTTTGCCGCATAAGCAACCCCCTGGGCATGATTTCCTGCGGATGCTGTGATAAGTCCCTTAGCACGCTCCTCCTCGGACAGGGTGCTGAGCTTATAATAAGCGCCTCTCAGCTTGTAGGCTCCCGTAAACTGCATGTTTTCAGGCTTTAAATATACTTTATTTCCGGTCTGCTCACTGTAAAAATCGCTGTACACAAGCTTGGTTTCCTGTGCAACCTTTTTGACCGTTTCCGAAGCCTCTTCAAATTTTTCCAATGTCAACATATTCTCATCCATATCAACAACCATTACCTTTCTTATATCTGCCAGTCAGGATACGGGCAGCTGTTCCTTCGTCAATCCTCTGTAATATCCACATCAAACAGCGCATTTACAAACTGCTGGGAATCGAATTTCTGCAAATCATCCAGCTTCTCACCAACACCGATATATTTCACCGGTATTCCAAGCTCCGACTGTATTGCTATGGCAATGCCTCCCTTAGAGGTTCCGTCCATTTTGGTCAGAATAATTCCCGTAAGCTGCGCAGTTTCCCCAAACTCTCTGGCCTGATTTAAAGCATTCTGGCCTGTTGTTCCGTCAAGCACAATGAGATTTTCCCGATGCGCCTCAGGATATTCCCTGTCGATAATGCGGTTCATCTTTTTCAATTCTTCCATCAGGTTCTTCTTGTTGTGAAGCCGCCCGGCAGTATCACAGATCAGTACATCGATATTTCTTGCCTTTGCCGCACTGACCGCATCATAAATCACACTGGAAGGGTCCGCTCCCTGTGCTCCCTGAATAATGTCTACCCCTGCACGGTTCGCCCACTCCGCAAGCTGCTCACATGCCGCTGCACGATAGGTATCCGCCGCCGCAATCAGCACTCTTTTTCCTTGCTGCTTCAGAAGTCCCGCAAGCTTTCCCACGGAGGTAGTCTTACCTGCACCATTTACGCCGATCACCAGAACAACGGATTTCTCCTGTTCAAATGCATAGGCGGTTTCCTCAACGCCTATCTGTTCCTTGATGCTTTCAATCAAAAGCTCCCTGCATTGTTCAGGCTCCTTAATGTGATTTTCCTTTACCTGCCTGCGCAGTCTGTCAAGAATCTGTTCAGAGGCCTTCACGCCAATATCGCCCATAATCAGAATTTCTTCCAGTTCCTCATAAAATTCATCATCAATAGAGGAAAAGCCGCTGAAAACAGAGTCAATACCGCTTACAATATTATTTCTTGTTTTGCTTAAGCCTTCCTTTAATCTTCCAAAGAAGCTCATTAATTATCCAACTCCTTATCAATCAAATTAACGCTTACCAGAGTAGAAACTCCCTTTTCCTGCATGGTGATACCGTAAAGCCTGTCCGCCTTTTCCATGGTACCGCGTCTGTGGGTAATCACAATAAACTGCGTGTTTTTGGTAAGCTTATGTAAATACTTGGCAAATCGTCCAACATTATTCTCATCCAGTGCAGCCTCAATCTCGTCCAAAAGACAGAACGGCGAAGGCTTCAGGTTCTGAATTGCAAACAAAAGGGCAATTGCGGTAAGCGCCTTTTCTCCACCGGAAAGCTGCATCATGTTTTGAAGCTTCTTTCCCGGCGGCTGCGCAATAATCCGTATCCCCGCTTCCAGAATATCCTCATCCTCCATCAGCTCCAGGGTTCCTTTACCGCCGCCGAATAATTCCTTGAACACCTTGTCAAATTCCTTGCCGATCTCCGCAAATTTTTCATTAAACTGCTTGCGCATGGCGGTATCCAGCTCCACAATAATTCCTTCCAGCGTTTTTTCCGCTTCCACCAGATCGTCGTGCTGGGTTTTCAGGAACTGATAACGCTCCATCAGATTGCGGTAATCTTCAATGGCATTGACATTGACATCGCCCAGCTTCTTGATCTGCTCCTTTAAGGAAGCAACCTCCTTTTTCATAGCGGAAAGATCCGTCATTGCCTCGTCCCGCAAAGCGGCAGCATCGGAAAGTGTGATTTCATATTCATCCCACATATAATTGATCTGGCTTTCCAGCTGTTCCTGATATTTTTCCTTCTGAGAGGTCAGACGATATACTTCCTTGTCCAGTCCCGACATTTTTTCTGAAAGGGCTTCCCTGTCTGCAAAGAAATTTTTCTGTTTTGCGGACAGCTGTTCTTTCTTTTCGATATTTTCTTTTAGCTTTTTCTCCGTATCTCCCTGCGTGGTATGGGAAGCGGCAATCGTCTGCTCGATCTGTGCAATATCCGTTTCCTTAAGAACAATATCCTGACTGCTCTTTTCTATTCCTTCTTCAATCTCTTTCAGTTCATCGGCATAGCGTTCAATCTCTCCATTGATACGATCCACGTTTTGCTGATGAAAGCCCTGCTGTTGAAGCATCTTCTCCACTTCAACGTCCCATTCCGCCACATGCGCAGACTGATCTGATTCGTCTCTTCTCTTTTCCTCCAGCTCTGCCTGAAATTTGCGGATCTGCTGTTCCACCTGCTTTTCCAGCAGCTCGGAATCCTCCAGTTCCTTCTGTATTTCCTGCTTACTGAGTTTAATTTCCTGAATCTGCTTCTCGATTTCACGCTCTTCGTTTTTCAGCTCCAGCGATCCCTCGGAAGCCTCATCTCTCCGCTCCTCGGCTTTAATCACATTCAGCCTTGCAGTATTCTGTTCAATGAACTTTTTCTGCAATGCCGCCTTGGTTTCCTCAATACTGAGCCTGAGCTTATTGCGCCTGTCCTTAGTCTTTTCAATGTCCTCGAGAATTTCATCGATTTCCTTGAGATATTTCTTTACCTTCTGTTCAAGCTCCTCGATCTCTCTTCTTCTTCCCAACAGATTACTGTTATTTTTAAATGCACCGCCGCTGATGGCGCCGCCCGGAACAAGGAGCTCTCCCTCCAGTGTTACCATTCGGATACCATAATCAAATTTCCGGGCAATTTTAACCGCATTGTCTACATTGTCAATAACCACAATTCTGCCCAGCATTGCTTTGGCCACATTGCGATACTTGCTGTCAGTGGTAACCAGCTCGTCCGCCATGCCGATAACGCCCTTTTCCTTCAGCACCTCAGGGGTTTTAAACTCCTGAGGATTGGCAATACTGGTCAGCGGCAGAAAGGTTGCCCTTCCCGCTTTCGTCTGCTTCAAAAAGGCAATCATTCTCTTGGCGGTTTCTTCATCATCTGTGACAATATTCTGTATATTTCCGCCCAGCGCAGTCTCTATGGCTGTTTCATGCTTTTTATCGGCCTTAATAATATCAGCCACCACGCCGATAATGCCCTTTTCCTGATCCTTACATTCCATAACCCTTTTGACGCTTCCGCCATATCCCTCATAGCGTTCCGTCAAATTGGCCAAGGCCTCCAGCTTGGACTTTTCCTGATGGTAATTGACCTGTGTATCACGGAGCTTTTTGTCCTTTCCTGCCAATTCTTCCCTGATCAGAGCCAGTTCTTCCTCCCGGCTTTCCTGTTGTTCATTTAAGCCCCGTATTTCATCATTAATCTTTTCAAACTCTTCCTGCAGCTTGCTGATTACAGCCTCCTGCTGCGCCTCATCGGATTTAATCCGCAGAAGTCTGGAAGTCAACTCCGCCTTACGGATATTAATCTGTTCCGTCATGGTGTCATAGCGGCCCAGCCTGGACTTAATGGTTGCTCTGGAATTCAGAGCTTCAATAATCGTATTTTTACCGCTTTCAATGTCATTATTCAGCTCTTCAATCCTTTTTTGAACCTGCAGAAGCTTTTCTCTTGCCTCATTGCGCGCCTTTTCTATTTCCGCAACCTGCTCGTCAATCACCTTTTTATCCGCAAGAATACCTTCCTTGTCCAGAAGCTTTACATCCATTTCCTTCTGAACAGCGGATTTCCTGCTCCTGAAATGCTCCTCATTGCTTCTGGCGGATTTAATCTGCTCCCGAAGCACATTGATTTCGCCTTCCAGCTTGCCTCTCATAACGCTGGTATCGGTCAGCGTACTTCTCTGCGTCTCAATCTCCTCGCCGAGAAGCTCAATCTGACCTTCAATCTGCTCATACTCTTCTCTGATTCTTTCATATTGTGATGTGGTCTGTTCTAAATCTGCACTGGCAATATCAAGCTTTTCCTGTGCACTCCTAAGCTGCTCCTGCAAACGGTTATTTTCCAAAAGGAACATATTCACATCCAGATTTTTCAGTTCCTCACGCTTCTTTAAATAAACCTTTGCAGTTTCCGACTGCTTCTCTAAGGGACCGATCTGCTTTTCCAGCTCGGAGAGAATATCGTTGACACGAACCAAATTCTGCTTTTCATCCTCCAGCTTCTTTTGAGCCGCCACCTTACGCTTCTTAAATTTCACGATACCGGCAGCCTCATCAAAAAGCTCTCTGCGCTCCTCCGGCTTTCCGCTTAAAATTTTATCAATCTGTCCCTGTCCGATAATGGAATAGCCTTCCTTACCGATACCCGTATCATAAAAAAGCTCGTTCACATCCTTTAATCTGCAGGGAGCGCCGTTAAGCAAATATTCACTTTCACCGGAACGATAAATTCTTCTTGCAACCGTAACCTCATCAAAGCTTGTGGCCAGCTGATGATCGGAGTTATCCAGAGTAATTGCCACATAGGCATAGCCCAGGGGCTTACGCAGCTCTGTTCCCGAAAAAATAACATCCTGCATGGAAGCGCCCCTGAGCTGCTTAATTCTCTGCTCTCCCAAAACCCAGCGCACAGCGTCGGCAACGTTACTTTTGCCGCTGCCGTTAGGTCCCACAATTCCGGTAATTCCATTGTGAAATTTAAACACGATTTTGTTCGCAAAGGACTTAAATCCGTGAATTTCAATACTTTTTAAATACATACAACACCTACTCTTCCAGTATTTTATCCAGCAGCACCTGATATGCCGCCTTCTGTTCCGCGCTCTTCCGGTTTCTGCCCTGACCTGTGCCCACGGTTTGTCCTTCTATTCTGGCTTCCACCGTAAACATTTTGTTGTGTTCGGGACCGGTTTCATCCACAATCACATAAACAAGGCTTTTCCCAATCTTTTGAACCTTCTCCTGCAAAATCGTCTTACTGTCATAGAATAATTGCTTGTCCTCCAAATCGGACAAAATATACTTTTTCACAAACCGGTCGGCCTGCTCAAAACCGCCGTCAAGATAAATGGCTCCGATCACCGCTTCCATAACATCAGAGATAATGGAATCTCTCTGCCGGCCTCCGGTTGCTTCCTCTCCCTTGCCAAGCAGAATATACTGCCCAAGCGAAATATCCCTGGCACAGAAAGCAAGAGCCGGCTCACACACCATGGAGGAGCGCAGCCTTGTCATCTCTCCCTCGGACATTTCCGGATAATTTTCAAAAAAGAACTGGCTTGAAAGAAGCTCAAGAACCGCATCTCCCAAAAATTCCAGTCTTTCATAATTAGCAAGCTTATTAATTTTCTGTTCATTAGAAAAGGAACTGTGGGTAAGCGCCTGCTTAAGCAGTTCCTTTCTCTTAAACACATAACCGATCTTTTCTTCCAGTTCTTTTAATTTTTCCTGATTAAACATATCTCACCCGTCTTACAAAAAAGCCCGTAAACGGGCTTTTAGTTAATAGCGCTCTTAATAAGATTAACAGCATCCTCTACAGTGGAAATCTTCTCTGCATCTTCGGCCGGAACTTCGATATCAAATTCTTCCTCTATCCCCATTATAATCTGAAAAACATCCAAGGAATCGGCTCCCAGATCATCTACAAAGGTAGTCTCCATCGTAATTTCATCAGGGTCGACGTTTAACACGTCAGCAATCACTTTTTTTAATTTTTCAAATTCCATTTTTCATTTCCTTTCTAGTTTTCTTCCATTGTTATTTTTTCTTTTATTTTTTGATTAATATTCTGCTCTGTAAAGGTAATACATTGCAGAACAGAATTCTTAATTTCCACTGCCTTGGAGCTTCCATGGGTTTTTACTACCAGACCCTTCAGCCCCAGCATAGGCGCACCGCCATACTGTTCCAAATCAAATGCTTTCAACGTATTTTTCAGTGCAGGCTTCACCAGAAGCGCACCGATTTTACTGCGAAGACTGGTCATCATTCCTTCTTTTACCTTCTTAATCAGGACGCCGCCAACGCCTTCATACATCTTCAAAATTACATTTCCTACAAAGGCCTCACACACGATGACGTCCGCCATTCCTGCGGGAATATCCCTTGCCTCAATGCTTCCTATAAAATGAATATCGGGGCAATTCTTTAAAAGCGGGAAGGTCTCCTTCACAAGTGCGTTACCCTTCTCCTCCTCAGCGCCGATATTGACAATGGCTACTCTGGGATTCTTCACCCCCATAACGCTTTCCATATATACGGAACCCATCTTGGCAAACTGAACCAGATGAGAAGGCCTTGCATCCACATTGGCCCCGCAGTCAATCAGAAGCGCACATCCGTCCGCTGTCGGAATAAGCGGTGCAAGAGGCGGCCGCTCAACTCCCTTAATCCTGCCAACAATCACCTGTCCGCCAACCAGGGTAGCGCCGGTACTTCCGGCAGACACATAAGCATCACAGGTGCCTTCCCTGACCAGATTAAGCGCTTTCACAAGAGAGGAGTCCTTCTTTTTTCGGATTGCCATCACCGGAGGCTCCGCCATCTCAATAATCTCACTGGCAGGAACTACCTCCACCTGTTCTTTATTATATGTATATTTTGCAAGTTCACTGTTTATTTTATCCTCCTGCCCTGTTAAAAAAACCTTAACATGGCTGTTTTCATTCACTGCTTCGACAGCTCCCTTGACAATCTCAAGGGGAGCATTATCACCGCCCATAGCGTCAACAGCTACATTTACAAATTCTGCCATAAATTTGTACCTCCCGCATGTACTACTTTACTATACTAAACCACATTACAAAAATCAAGATATTATTTTAAAGGTTTCTATAATTCCTAAAACTTGCAAAAAACAGGACATCCTGTCTGTGAAAGACGGATGTCCCATACCACATCTCATATAAAAGTAAATCAGGCCGGAAATCTATTCCACGCTAAAGGTCAAACGTTCAAAGCATTCTTTGGCAGATTCCTCGGACACGTTATTGCCAAGAAGAATTCCCGTACCGGAATCAAGAATAACAGCACTTTCATCCCCATTAATCATTTCTTTATACAGCTCGAAACCATCCGCCACAATAAAAGTTCCCTGACTTAAGGTATTTCCATCACATGAAACAACAAACGGAAGTTCTGATGTTATATCATATCCATCTGCCGTATTTAATGAAACCTTTATTGAATCTCCTGTTTCTACCGAAAAGGTGTACGACTTGCTGGTAGAAGTCTGACAACCCGTCAGTGCAAATACCATTGCTGCAGCCGCCCAAAAAACAGAAACACACTTTTTTATCATAATATACTCTCCCGCTGTTCCTTATCACAAGATTTGATTTAAATACCCAAATCCGCTACTCCTCCAGATGAATAACTCCCATCCAGTAAAAGCCTGTAATATTTTTCTTGGATTTATCAGCTGCCTGCTGCGCTATTCCGTAAAATTCTTCATCATCAATATCATAGTCTGTCCGAAGTACCGCTGTTCCATCCGATAAAAGAAGCTGTGCCAGTTCATCAGATATCTCATCCGTATCATAAAACCTGTTGGTGGTACGATAATACTCTTTATCATCTTCCATAGCCGCATATGTGGAAATGCTGCCATCCAGTGCAAAGCTGTCATTCTCCACAAGGGTTCCGCCGGCTGCGTAATCGGACAGATTAAGCAATGCATTTTCAATCACGTCATTGTCGTTGTTGGTTGCATCTACAATATACCAGTTGTCCTCAATTTTGACCTTGTTCCATGCATGGGGACAGCTTCCGTCCAGATATCCGGTAACAACAATGCTTTCCAGTCCCGCTGCATCGGCAAGAAGCTTAAACGCTGCGGAATAGCTTGCACACACGCCTACTCCATCTGCTAAAATTCCGTAAGCGGTAAAGGAATCGTAAAACTCCTCATCTACCTGGGTAAAGGAATATTTCTCTGCATTCTCCAGTGCCGCATCATCATAAACCGCATTCTCGCAAAGCCATGCATTGATCGCCATTTCCTTTTCCAAGTCAGTCATATCATCGGAAATGATCTCGTCCGTAATATCCGCAACCCTCTCCTGTATCTCCTGCTGTTTTCCCGCAGTAACGGTTTTGTCAAAATCATACTCTACATACAGGGTTCTGCTTTCAGGATCAATGCTTCCTCCCTGTATTCCCAAAATCAACGGATTTTGATACTGCGCCTCAAAAAATGCATCAACAATCTGCTGTGTATCCGCAGCCTCCGGAAAAGTGGAAAGGTTGATCTGACCCTTGGTTTCCAGCATATTCAGCGCAATATATTCACTCATAGCCGAATTGGCCGTTACCGTAATCTCAATCCTGCCGTTTGAGCTGGTCTGCTCCTTTGGTTCCTCAGTTTCCGTCTCCTTGGATTGTTCGGGTTCCGCTTCCTCCTGCTCACCCTCGTCGTTATTCTGTGTCTGGCTGTCATCCTCTACCGTCAGGGTAGGCGCTACATTTCCGCCCTTATTAATCAGCTTTTCCTGACGCTCCTTCAGCGCTGCCAGATCCTCATCCAGCGTATCCCAATTCACATCATATGCAGAAAGCTCATCGGTAAAGGGCGTTTGAATGGCTTTAGCCTTAATCCTCACACAATTAAACTCTTCATCCTTGTAGACGCTGTCAAAATCATATTCAAGTACCTTCTGGGCAATGCTTCCATCACACATGGTTACACACATAACCGCAGGGAGATCCATAACTTCTTCAATGTCAAAAAAGCTTTCGTCGTTGCTGTACCATGCCCTTTCCGTAGGCAGCATATGCGCTAAATCCCTGGCGCTGAACAGATTACTGATCGGAGAGCATCCGTTTGCATTGTAGGCAAGCACACCATAATACTCCGTATAATACTCACCATAATCATCCTCTATCATATAATCCTTCAGAAAGCTGTCGCTCTCCTCAATATATGCAGCTGAATCGTCAGAGAGATAAAACTGCTGAAATCTGTAATTCAAAGTAAGAATAGAATCGTCATAATCACTTTCAAAGGCTTCCGATTTGCTGTTCCATTCTGTCCCCTTTACATCCGCAATGGCATAACCATAGCTCCACAGTCCTTCTTCATCCTTATTGATTCTAAACAGCAGATAGCCTTCCGCACCCGGGACCTGCTTCCAGGTAAATCTTGCGTAACCGTCCTCCGTCTGATCAAAAACAACCTGGGGTGCCTGAGCAATCTCTGAATTAACCTTAATGACCGTAATAACCGGTGAAGCTAACTCCTCACCTGTTTTTACATCCACACAGGTTTTCATATAATACTGGGATAAGGTTCCCCATCCGCTTTCTTCGTCTTCAAACAAATAGCTTCCCTTTAAATGGCTGATGTCAATCTCGGAAGAACGCATTTCCGCCACCCCGTAAAAAGGAGGCTCAATAGTAAGTATCCCCGCATCCGGATCATATTCATAGCTTCCCACATCTACAGGGAATTTCAGGTCAGCATCCTGATAGATAATAAAGCTGTCGGAAGGGCTGATCTCCGAAGCCCACGGATTATAACCGACTTCAATCTGAATAGACTGATCCCTGTCTACCTTAATAACGTTTCCGTCATATTCGGTTTTATCTGCGGCAGAATATTTATTTCTCAACTCGTCAATCAATGCCGCATCCCCGGACGCACTCTCTGCATCCTGCTCTTTATCGGTCTCCTGAGCCTGATCCGTCTCTTCATTTTGGGAAGCAGACACCTCTTTCTCCTGTTCCTCTTCCTTTGGCGTATCCTGTGTTTTGGCGCATCCGCCAAGCAGCAATACCGCTACCAGCAGCCATGCAATTTTCCCTTTTCGTTTCATCTTCTTTCTCCTCATCTTGATATAGAAACTTGTAAAGGTCCCCTATAAATGAACCTTACATAAGAAATACTTTTAAGTTAAGGAAAAAGTTTCATTTATTTTACAGTTTTATACAAAAAATCTATAAACTCCTTCTGGGTTACCCTGGAACCAATTACCTCATAAGCTGTCCCCTCTTTTTCGAATACCGCCTGATACCTGACCTCATCCGTTTTCAGCACCGTCACATAGATTCTCTGCTGACCAATATAAGACCAATTTTCCTCGGAAATCCCGGGCAGGGAAACCGCCTCCGTTTCCTGAAACACAAGCATCCCACCGTCATCCGTCAATAACACCTCTGCTTCCGGATCATGCTCCGTGTCGTTCTCATTCTCAGTACTCTGCCCGCCTATCACGATTCCTCCTGCATTGGGTGTGACGGATATCGCTACACGATTGGCAACAAAATGAATTTCCCCGTCCTCAAGCTCTACGCTGTCGTAATAGACTCCCTCTTCCATTGGCGTAACATAGGGTGCGCCGGAATTTCCCGGAAAAAGAACGATAACCAGCGCTGCACAAACAAGAGCTGCCGCTGCCGGAATGCCGTAGCGCAATATTTTATTTCTCTTTACCTGCGCTTTGCCGAATAAACCTTCCTTGGGCTGCTTTCCTTCCACCATTCCCATCAGGGTATCGGCCTTCAACTCCTTGGGCACACTTATGGTTGAAAAAGCCTTTTGAAATTCCTCTTTTAGTGAGTCTTCCTCTGTAAAAGAATACTGCTTATTCATTCCCATATCCTCCTTCCTCAAGGCGTTTTCTGAGCAAATGTCTTCCCCTGTTAAGAAGCGTCTTTACACTGTTTTCCTTTTTTTCAAGCAACAAGGAAATTTCCTTAACAGAATACCCTTCATAATAATATAAATATAAGGCCAATGAATATTTTGAAGGCAATTGCTGCAGCTCCGTTACCAAAGAAGGAACAAAGAGTTCCTTCATCTGTCCCTTTTCTTCCAGTTCTTCCGTAATTCCCTGGGTTTTCCTGTTCCACGAATTAGTCACTATAGTCTTTGCACAGTTACTGGCAACTCTGATAAGCCATGCCTTTAAATGCTCCTCACTTTGTATTTTATCCTGATACTTTACCAGCCTTAAAAAGGTTTCCTGGAACACATCCTCGGCATCGGCTCTGTTTCCGGTTATTGTCACGGCGATTCTGTAGATCATATCGGCATTTTGATTAATTGCCTGTTCAAGATCCACATGATAATTTTCTTCCGATAACATCATACTAATCCTCGCATTTTAATGAGCTTTTATGTGAAAAATCAAGGGCTTCATAAAATGAAGCCCTCGAAATACTTTTCTTTTTAGTTATCCTCAGCAATGATTTCTTTCTTATTGTAAGAACCACATGTCTTGCATACTCTATGAGGCATCATCAGCGCGCCGCATTTGCTGCACTTAACTAATGTGGGAGCACTCATTTTCCAGTTTGCTCTTCTCTTATCTCTTCTGGCTTTTGAAGTTTTATTCTTAGGACAAATAGACATCGTTACACCTCCTTATTCGCATTAAAGATATCTTTAATAGCCGCCATTCTTGGGTCAGGAACGAATGTATCACATCCACAGTCCCCTTCATTCAGGTCATGTCCGCACTGCTTGCAAATTCCCTTGCAGTCAGGCTTACACAACACCTTTACCGGCATATTGACTAAGATTTCACTGTTCATCAGGGCTTCCAAGTCAAGCTCATAGCCAAGCATAAAGCTTTGCTCCTCATCCTCCTCCGACTGCTGCTCATCCGGTGAAAATACCTCCTCCTCAAACTTGATGGAGAGCGGAACCTTAACATCCTTCAAGCATCTGTCACAAGGAATAGAAAGAATCAAATCAGCTTCTCCCTGAACCAATGCCTTGCCCACTCCAATGTTAGAGCAATGCACCCGGACAGGTGACTTTTCCAATACCCTGTAGATATTACCCATGCAGGAAATCTCATGGGATTCAAAATCAAAGCTTTCTTCTCTGTCTTTCCCCTCAACAGAAAATACATCCGTCAGATTAATTAACATTGTAAGCTCCTATGAATTACATGTGATAAAACAAAACCACACACTCAAACAATTATAACGGTGGCCCCCTTGTTTGTCAATACCTGTCAAAAATTATTTTGACAGAGATCAAATCAAATCAGACCGAACTGCTACTTTACTAACGCATATGTCTCTCTTGCAATAGCAAGCTCTTCATTAGTAGGAATTACCAGCACTTTGGTTCTGCTGTCCGCAGTGGAGATTTCCGTCTCCTGTCCCCGTTTTTCATTGGATTCCTGATTAATGCTAATTCCCAGATAACCAAGGTAGGAGCAAATCATCTCTCTGATAAACGGATTATTCTCTCCGATCCCTGCCGTGAAGCAGATCACATCCACACCGTTCATGGCTGCAGTGTATGCACCAATATACTTGGCAACACGATAAGCAAAAGCCTTCATTGCTCTGATAGAAGGCGCCTCTCCTGCCCGATATCCCTTCTCAAGATCTCTGAAATCGGAAGAAAAGCCTTCCGAAAGTCCATAAACGCCGGACTCCTTATTCAGCACATTTAATATCTCATGAACGGATTTATTTTCTTTGTTGCACAAATATTCAATAATTGCAGGGTCAATATCCCCTGACCGGGTTCCCATAATAAGCCCCTCTAAGGGCGTAAGTCCCATGGAGGTATCCACACATTTACCTTCCTTAACTGCTGAAATGCTTGCTCCATTGCCAAGGTGGCATACAATTATTTTCAGTTCATCATATGCCTTTCCAAGCATAGCCGCCGCACGGTGGGATACATAGGAATGACTGGTTCCGTGAAAACCATATCTTCTCACACGGTAATCCTCATAATAGTGATAGGGAAGCCCGTATAGATATGCTTCCTCCGGCATCGTCTGGTGAAATGCGGTATCAAATACGCCTACCATCGGCGTCTGGGGCATCAGCTCCCGGCATGCATTAATTCCGATTAAATTAGCCGGATTATGTAAAGGCGCCAGATCGTTACACTGTTCAATCGCATTAAAAACCTCGTCGGTAATCAACGTGGATGCGGCAAAGCTTTCTCCGCCGTGAACGATTCTGTGTCCCACCGCCCCAATCTGATCCAGGCTTTTTACCACGCCGGTATTTTCATCGGTAAGCGCATGAAGCACCAGTCCGATTGCCGCCTTATGATCCTCCATAGGCGCAATGGTTTCCTGCTTTTCTCCGCCTGTGGGAGAATAAGTCATACTGCTTCCCTCCATGCCGATTCTCTCGCATATTCCCTTTGCTATTAACTGCTCGGACTGCGCATTAATCAGCTGAAATTTTAAAGATGAGCTTCCGCAGTTAATGACTAAAATATTCATACCATCCATTGGTGTTCGTCCTCCACTTTCCTAATCCTTTTATACTAATTGAGCCTGCACGGCCGTAAGTGCCACTACACCCACAATATCCTGCCATGAACATCCTCTTGACAAGTCATTCACAGGTTTGGATATACCCTGCAGCATAGGTCCGTATGCCTCGGCATTTCCCAAGCGCTGAACAAGCTTATAACCGATATTTCCACAGTCCAAATTAGGGAAAATAAGTACATTGGCCTTTCCTGCCACCTCGCTGCCGGGCGCTTTGGATTTGGCCACCTGGGGAACCAAAGCTGCATCTGTCTGCAGTTCCCCATCCAACGTCAGATGCGGGTACTGCTCATGGGCAATTCTGGTAGCTTCCACCACCTTGTCCACCAGCGGATGCTTGGCGCTTCCCTTGGTAGAATGAGAAAGCATGGCAATAATAGGCTTAGCGCCCACAAGACTCTTAAAGCTCTTGGCAGAGGTATCCGCAATAGCTGCAAGCTCTTCCGCCGTAGGTTCCTGATTCAAACCACAGTCTGCAAATAAGAAGGTTCCGTTTTCCCCATAAGGGCTGTCCGGAACACACATCAGGAAAAAGCCGGACACCAACTTAACTCCCGGTGCGGTTTTCAAAATCTGAAGCGCCGGACGAAGGGTATCTGCTGTCGCATGACATGCACCTGCCACCATGCCGTCGGCATCATTGGCCTTTACCATAATGACTCCAAAAGTCAGATTGTCGGTGAGCAAAATTTCCCTCGCCTTTTCGGGAGTCATTCCTTTGCTCTTTCTGGTTTCATAAAGCAGCTCCACATATTCATCCAGCTTTGCGCAGGTAGACGGATTGACAATGGTAACCCCATCCAGTTCAATCTCCAGCCATGTAGCACCATCCATAACCTTTTCCTCACTGCCGATCATAATAATATCCGCAATTCCCTCTTTGATTATGTGAGATGCCGCAATCAACGTTCTCTTATCAGTTGTTTCCGGAAGGACGATTGTCTTTTTGTCCATTCTCGCTTTGTCTTTAATCACGTCAATATATGACATAACGGTTCTCCTTTCGCTCCCAATAAAATTCCAAATCCCAGATAAAATTATAGCTCAATCCTATTGCAACCACAAGCCTTGCACAGCAAAAAACTTTACATTTTTTGATATCAAATTGCCCCCGGCCGATTTCTATGCTAGAGTATAAAAAGAGCATATTTAATCAGAAAACGAGGTCATCAAACCATGCGGACAGCGGCTATCATTGCGGAGTACAATCCCTTTCATACCGGTCATCAACATCATATTGAACAGACACGCCGTCTGACAGGCGCGGATTATATTCTTGTAATTATGAGCGGGAATTATGTGCAGAGAGGCGCTCCTGCCTTTTTGAACAAATATCTTCGTGCCCGGATGGCTCTCCTTGGCGGTGCCGATGCTGTTATAGAACTGCCTTCCCTGTATGCTGTTTCCAGTGCGGAATACTTTGCTCAGGGAGCTGTTTCTCTTGCCCACCGCCTGGGTGTGGTGGATATCCTGTCCTTCGGAAGCGAGGTTGGAACGGTTACACCGCTTACGGATGCCGCATCCTTTCTTCTCTCCACAGAGGATCAGTATCAATCTGCCCTGCGCGCCCTTTTAAAGCAGGGACTTTCCTATCCTGCCGCAAAAGAACGGGCACTGACAGAGGCTTCTGCCTCTTCCTCCGATCCCCTTACCCGGCTGCTTACATCTCCCAATAATATTCTGGGCCTGGAATATTGCAAGGCATTATGCGCTCTCAGCAGCTCCGTCTCGCCCTTTACCATTCCACGGCAGGGAAGCAGCTTCCATGAAACGGCTTTAAACAGCAGCACTCAGACTTTCCCATCAGCAGCTGCCATCCGCAGCTTTTTCCGATGCGATTATGAAAGCTGTTCAACCGATGAGGAACGTCAGGCAGCGTTTCACCGTGTACTTCCCTTTATCCCTGAAAGCTGTCATGCACTTCTTCTGGATGCCATCAACTCCAAAACTTACCTGACAGAGGATGATCTGTCCTCTTTCCTGCATTATAAACTGCTGACCGGGCAGGAGCAGGGATTTTCGTCTTATTTGGACTGCACGCCGGATCTTTCCGATAAAATCATCAAAAAGCTGCCTGAATTTACCGGCTTTTCGGATTTCTGCAGCGTTTTAAAATCCAAAGACCTGACCTATTCCCGGCTTAGCCGGGTGCTTCTTCATATATTACTGGAAATGAAAGCTCCTGATTTCTATCAGAAAGACTACTGTTCCAGAGAATATTTTATTCCTTACGCTCATCTTTTGGGCTTTCGAAAAAGCTCTACTCCGCTTCTTTCGGCAATCAAACAGCATAGTACCATTCCCCTTGTCACCAAGCTGGCAGTTGCCCAAAAAGCATTTACGGATGAAGCGCTTTCCTTTTTAAGCGGAGAGCTGTTTTATGCTTCCGTCTATGAAGCGGCTCTGCGCTCCAAAAATAAAAGGACTGTCCTGAATGAGCTCAGGCAGTCCCCTGTTATAATTCCCTGATGCTATTGTACAACCTGATTCCGTCCGTTGTTTTTGCCAAAATACAGCTTGATGTCTGCATCTTTCACAATATGCTCAAGCTTATCCTCACTTCCCTGCACCACTCCAAAGGTCATAGTAATATGGGACTCAGACTCTTCTCCGTTGTCCACAATGGTACTGCGAATATCTTCAAGAAGCTCCCGTAAATGCCGTGCTGCCTCATCCAGATGCATATTCTCAAACACCAGAAGAAATTCCTCTCCTCCCCATCTGGCAGCAAAGCCCTTGCCAAGCATATTGTTTCTCAGTCTGGACGATATCTCTATCAGCACCTTATCGCCGCACTCATGCCCGTAATTGTCATTTACACGCTTAAAGTGGTCAATATCTCCAATTGCCACACAGAAAGGACAACCTTCCTTTTTTAATCGTTCCTGAGCCTGTCTTAACAGCTTTTCACCGCTTCTTCTGTTGTTCAGCTTGGTAAGAATATCCTGTTCCACTAATTCGCGAAGAGATTTCTGCATTCTCACTGCATAACGTCCCATCTCTCCCAACTCATCCGTGCGCTTCAGTACAGTAGGGTCAAACTCTGCACGAAGCTCCCCTCCTGTAACCTTCTCAAGGAATGATTCGATCTTTTTAATCGCCCCTACCAGCTGATTGGAAAACCTGGTCGTAATCAGGCATGCCAAAATCATCGCAAGCAATCCTATCATGATAATTGGTTTGACCGACTCACGCACCAGTGCATCTACCTCTGCGGAGGGCTTTCCAACAAACAGCATACCGATAACGCTGCCATCCGATGCGCGAAGGGGCACATAATAAGCAAAATATCCTTCCCCTTCAATAGAGGCCTTAGAGTAAAAGCGCTCTTTTCCCTCCTCCAAAACCTCTTTAATCACAATGGCACTGGCTCTGGTTCCGATTGCCCGATTTCCCCGCCCGTCTGCAATTGTCGTAATCACTCTGGTATCCTGATAAAAGACGGTAATATCTACCTGCGTCTCTTCCTTCACCGCATCAATAATCGAGAAATCACCGTTTAACTGATGATCGCCCTTTAACAGGTAAACCGCCCCATCCTGCTCTATCACATGATAATCGCCCTCATACATAAGATCATACATAGTGATAACCGTATCGCATAAATTCTTTAGTCCGTTTTGAACCTCTTTACTCATAGAATCGGCAAACCTGGCTGCACTAAAGACCGTAATCACCAGAGTCAGCAAAATAATCGGTATTATATTTATTTTCAGCAGCACCCAGAACAGGCTGCTCCCATTTATCTTCTTTTTCATTTGATTTCCTATGGCACTGTTACATATCATACCGCCATTTGTTTTCTGCCGTTGATACGTTTATTATATCACATTAGCCATTTTCAATCAAACCTTTTATCACTTCTCCGGCAATCATTCTCCGGCAATCATGCACATTTATCTTGTCTCATTCACATAAATCTGCGCTCTGCTCTGGATAATATCAGCAACCTCTTTTGCGCTCTTTTGTCCCGAAAAATAGGATGCGGCTTCCTCCTCAATGATCTGCTGTAATGACCGGTCAACCGTATATACCTGACTAAAGGAATAGAGCTGCTCCAAAAATGCATCTACCTCCTGTCTGGTCATTGGTTCAATCTTAAGCTCTGCGTCCCCAATATAATAAATATCGTCATACTCTACTTTGTCGCCATTCTCATCGATATAATAAGGCTTTTCCATAGCCTCCTGAGCCTTCACTTCAAGCTGCTTAACGCTTAAAGGAAATCCATAGCTTTCTGACTGATACTCATCCAAAAGAAAATTCCTCAAAAAGCTCCATGCGCCCTCTTTATTTTTAGACTTGGAGGTCAGGGCAAGCTGCATGCCGGGAACAATTGCGGAACCGTCGCCATTGGCGGAAGGGAACCCAATCATGGTAATATCCTCTCCAAAGGTTGCCTGCTTTGCTCTGTTAAAGCTTCCTATATCCCCTAAATAATAGGAACAGGTAAGCGTTCTTCCCTCTCTCCACTGAGTCTCGTACAGCTGCCAATAAGCATCCGTATAATAATCGTCATCAATCTGTTCAGGAAATCTGTTTAAAAACTCCAGCATTTGAACAAATTCATCGCTGTTAAAGCTGCACTTTCCGGTTTCTCTGTCCACAAACTGACTGCTGGACATCTTCATACAATATTCCAGCATGGTACTTCTTGTAGCTCCGTTCAAAAACTCGGTTCCTGCAGGCTTAGAATCCCAAAGCTCCACAGCCTCCTGCACTGTCCAGCCTCTTTCCTGCCCTACCTCAGAGGTTTTTGCAAGTAAGGTTTGAATGGAAAAATAAGGTACCAGAGAGTACAGCTTTCCGTTTATGG
The DNA here is from genome assembly GCA_964393865.1 of uncultured Lachnospiraceae bacterium. GTDB lineage: Bacteria > Bacillota > Clostridia > Lachnospirales > Lachnospiraceae > Suilimivivens. The sequence goes on along the minus strand of CAYMUW010000005.1, from coordinate 19,599 downwards.
AAAAAGCTTCTATCATATTAGGCATGAAATCACTTAGCTCCATATCGCTGTCTTGTTCAATATAAGGCTTTAAATCCTCAAACAGGCCCTTGCTGATATAGCTGTCAACAGGCATGCTGTCATCCAAAAGAATAATATCCGGTATCTTGCCCGAAACAATATCAGCATTCAGCCTGGTTAATCCTGCTTCATAATCTTCATCAGTTGCATACAATGCAGAGTAATCCTGAAGCATGATACGATATTCATCATTATTCTTGTTAAACTTAATAACCTCAGATTTCACGTTCCAGTTTGTATACGCCATAGCAAGAACAATTTCCTGCTTTTCCTTCACATCCGCCGGATCAATCTTGGAAAATTTTGCTATTCTGCTCTCTCCGGTTTCTGCGTCATCATAGGCAGCATAAAACTCCTTATCACTAAGGGGAATGAGATTATTGATTCCCCAGCACATAAAATCAGAGTCCACAAAATTCATCAGACAGGTCTTATCCTCATCTCCCAGATTAAATCCATAAACGCCATAACTATCCGTCAAATACAGGTCATAGCCTTTTCCCTGATAATAACTGTAGTTCCAGCCAACGCCCGGAAGCTTAACCTTTTCTCCTAAGGTTCCGCTCTCCATGTCCACCTGTGCAAGCATCATAGCGCTTTCCTCATAGAGGACAGCTATGACTTTTCCGTCCGCCAAAACAAACAGATTTGCATTTTCAAGCTGGTTTTGACCGCCTTGACTTCCAATCATTTTTTGAAACTGGCCTTCTTTATCAAATTGTACATAAAACCCGCAACAACTAATATAAAGATTATCTCCGCTTATGATTGTATTATAGGCATTAAAATATCCTGTATCCTCCTTAAGCTTCTGCAGCTCAGGAAACTCTGATAAATTCCGGGAAAAAACTTCACTTCCGTTGCTTGCAAACTTAACCAGAAAATATTCATCTATATATTCTCCCTCTTCCAGATACTCTCCGGTTTCCTCATCAATTTCACCGGTGTAGGTATACCTGTTTTTGATGGTGTATAAATTTCCTTCCGGATCAATTGTGAAGGAGGAAAAGCTGGAATTTTCTTCAGCTGAAATATCAAACAGCCTTTCCAGAACGTTATCCTTTATTTTATAAAAAATAACCTGCTCTCCATTACTGTTTTCCTGCCACACATACTCATAACCGTATATCTCATCACCAGCCTTCACCATTGTCACGACAACATTTTGATTTTCACCAGTTAACTGCATATCCTCTACCCGATACACATAGTTCCTGCTGGAGGTGCTTTCCGTTCCTGCCTGCGTTCTTCCTTTACATCCCGTAAGACTTATAACAAATGCCATGATTGCCATCAATACAATTTTCTTCTTCATAGCTGATTGATGCTCCTTTCCGCTCCCCTTCTAAAAATGCTCCCACTTATCCTTCTCGCCCTTAGCCCGTTTCCGTATCCCGTCTTTCCAATCAATCAGGCGGCCGCCTACATCCTTCCATGTAAAGCTTCTGTTCCTCCATTTTATGATAAGGAATGCCAGAATAATAACAGCCGGAATTAATAACAGCAAAAACTGAAGCAGCAGAACAAGCGCCTTTACATCCTCATAGCCTCTTGCTATATTTTCCCAGTATGGAAATCTTACCGCCGCATTCTGCATGGATCTGGTTCCAAAATCCAAAATCACCGGTATCAAAGCTTCCACAGAATAACGGGAGGAGTTTTCCACCACGATCATATCCTCTTCATTCACTCCCAGCTTTTCCTTCACCGCATTATACACAAAATGCTTCACCGGATTGGGTGCAATCACCTCATAGGTACTGATTCCCTCTCCTGTTCCATATGATGAAAGGCTTTCATAGGACAGATAAACCACTGTCTTATCAAGTCCGGCATTCTCCGCAAAGCGTCCCGTCTGCCTTCGTACCACGCCGCTGACATAATGAGGTACCCCGCCGATCATAACGCTTTGTCCCGCAATATCGCTGGAGCCAAACAGCTGCCATGCTGCCTCCTCATCCAAAATAACAGCATCCTTCATAAGATCATTGCCGGAAAAATATGCTCCAGACACCAGGGTGAGCGGATGAAACAGGAAGAAATCTCCTCCTATACCCACTGCATCCGCCTCCAGCGTTCCCTTTTCACTGGCCACGGTTATCCTGCCCATGGAGCTGTAAGCATCCACAATCAGCTGCTTCCCGTTCTCTTCGGAATAATCTTCTGCTGGAAGAACTTCTTTCAGCTGCTGCTCCAACTGGTTTTCAAAGTTCAGAATGGTAAACTCGTCTATCTTGACATTCTCCGCCAAAAAGCAGCTGATCTGAGCACTTTTTCCTTCCACATCCCATCGGGATGCTCCCTGCTGATCAGCCAGTCCTTTAATCTGCTGGTTCGACCAGACTGTCAATATCAAAAACAGAAACAAAGACAGGATCGTAATCAGAGAATACACTATCTGCCTGACGGAAAGTCCGCTTATGAAAGCTTTTATCTTTGAATCCATACCTGTCTCCTTTCTCCCGGTTTCACAATTGCCGCAAATTTCAACTCTATTCGTTCAGCCTAACCTGTTTATTGGCTTCCACAGGCTTGGTTGAGGTCGTAATTACATACTCATATCCATATAAAGGCGCTGAGATCGCCGTGTTGTTGTCATCAGATGCCAGCACTTCCACATCCACTCTGGTGGCAATATATCGGTTACCAAGCGGACTGCTCTTGGACTCTACAATCAAAATAAATTTACCGTTATTGTCTTCTCTCACCGCACTGTTGGGAACCACAAATTCGTATTCCGCACTTCTCTGCCCTACAGAAATGCTTAGCGCCTGTCCGGCCTGAATACTGCTTCCCGTAACATCAAATACCAAAAGCTTTTTCTGACCTGGTGCATCGGGATCAGGCTTGATCGCCGACACAATCGCCTGCACATCATCATAGTACCATGCGTTCTGCAGCTCTGCCACATCTCCCACCTGTACCTTCTTCGCCTGTTCATTGGTTACGGAAATCGTAAGGGTATAGCCCTTTCCTTCCACCTGTATCACCGCTGCAGGCTCCTCGGGCTTGGTAGTCTCTCCGGCCACATAGGCAAGGGAAGTAACCGTTCCTGCCACCGGGGCTGTAATCGCTGCTCCCATGGATTTTTCCTTAAGCTTAGCGATCTCCTCCTCTTTATCCGCAATGTCCTTGCTGGCCTTGACAAGATCAAGCTCCGCATTAATGTCGGAAACCATCAGGGTCTGTTCTTCCTTAAGAAGATCATAAACAGCCTGCGCATTCTTAAGGGCCGCCTCCGCATCGGCTATTTTGTTTTGGTAAGCCACTGAAGTCTGCTTGTTTGCAGTGGTAATCTCACTGATATTCTGCTCCGCCTTCTCCAATCTCTCTGTGGCGTCCTGTACGCCTTCACTGGATTCCACGGTAATGGCATTGATCTCCGCAAGGCTGGCCTGCAAGCTGGCTAATCTATTTTTTTTGCTGTCCAAGCTGTCCTGATTTGTTCCCACGCCTGATGCATCATCCAATGAATCACTATATTTTTTGTAATCTGTATAGGCTGCCATAAAATCCTGTAAAGCAAGCTGCTGGTTATTGCTCAGCTTATTCCAATCTGCATTTTGACTAAATGTCAATGCTTGGCTCAATGTATAACTTTGGCTTATTGCAGAATTTAAGGCAACTAATGCAGCATCCAGTTTTGTCTTGGCACCAGCCTTCTGTGTTTGTAAAGCATCTGTGGTGCCTGCTGAGGTAGTATCCCCCACAGTAGTATCAGCTATCGCATTTTGTCCGCTGGTAATCACAGTCTCTAAATCGGCTATCTGCTTTTCCAGTTCCGTTATCTCACTTGTCAGTTCCGCAACCCTCTCAGCCTTATACCGATTAAAGCCTTCCGTTGCATGAGTAAGGTCTGTTTCAGCCTTGATTTCAGCAAGCTCATCTGCCGCAGTTGATACACTGGAATTATTGTCGTTAATTGTACTCTGCAGACTGAGCGCATCCAATGCATCCTGGCACTCCTTCACTCTGGCCTGCGCCGCATCCAGACGATTCTGCATATCCGTAACCTTAGCCTGCAGAGCGGCAAACCCATCGGTGTTTCCATTGGCCACCTTGCTGATCACTTCAGAAGAAACATTACTGCCAAACAGCCCCTTCATATAGGCAAGCTTAAGATCTTCAAGCTCATCCTCAGCCTGCTTCAGTTCATCACTTTCCGCATCTTCCAGATAATAAAGAACCTGATCCTTTTCCACTACATCACCCTGCTTAACTGCCACGCCGGCAATCACTCTGGATTCCTTAGCCATCACATTATAAGGATCGGTAGCCTCCACATTGCCGGTCCCTCTGACCTTGGCTGTGATTGTTCCCCTTTGAACATATTGGGTAGCCACCTCCGGCAGCGAATAATTCATAATCGTATTGGAAAAAAAGGTCAGCAAAAGCATGATAATCAGAAAAATGATTGCCGCATTCTTTACCCATTCTCTTCTTTTGGCTGATGTGTTTTCGTTCATAACATATCTCCCTTTCTCCTGATGCTTTTTCAAAAACATGAGCGAATTCTTTCTCTATCCTTTAATACCGCCCTGATAGGTAATCCCTTCCACCAGATAATCCTCACCATACAAAAATACCAATATGGGAGGCACCATGTAAATCGTTGCCACGGCAAAAGCCAATCCGATCTCTCCCGCATTAATCTTTGACAGGAACACGGAAAGCGGGTGCTTTTCTGCATCTGCCAGAAGAATCAACGGCTGTTCTACCATATTCCAGTAATCAATAAAAATCAAAATTGCGATGGAGCACATAGCGCCCTTGCATAGAGGCATACAGATTCTGCTGAATATATGCCATTCTCCTGCCCCGTCTATCTGCGCAGCCTCCATGACAGAAGCCGGTATTCTTCTCATATACTTTGTCAGCAGATAAACCGCAAAGGGTGAAAAGATACCCGGCAGCCAGATCGCCCAGTTGGTATCCAGTATATGAAGCCATTTGGACACCAGATAATTGGGAACAAGCGTTACCTGATAGGGCATCAGAATCAAAATAATATAGATAAAAAAAATGATTTCCTTGATTCTTCCCCTGTATCTGGTAAAGCCGAAGGAGGCGCCTGCCGCCACCAGAAGCTGAAAAACCACAATCGGCACTACTAAAATCACCGAATTCCAGAATTTCAGCAGATATTCCGGGCTTTTGAACAGTACCGTAATATACTGGCTGAAGGATACCATATCCGGTATGAACTTCAGGTTCACCCGTTCGGATATATATACCTTTCCGCCTGTATCCGAAGTGGCAAATACCTGTCCGTAATTGGCGGAAATTTCCGAAGCGGACATAAAGGAATTGGTAATTGTCAACACAATCGGCATCAAAAAGAGTACCGCAAAGCATGCCGCAAACAACGTTGCAAAGGAAAGTCTCACCAGCTGCCTGGTATGTTTTATCTTCTTTTTCTTTTTTACCTGTTTATTCCAACGCTCTATTGATATCTTTTCGGAGTCTTCAGGCATGGAGTTTTTCCGTATCATCCTTCCACATCCTTTCCGAAATATTTTTCGGTCAAAAACAGAATACCTATAATAATGACCATCACAATTGCCATCATAATTGCCGCTGCAGACATTTTCTGATAATCCAGTTTGCTGAATGTATTGTTCATAAAGTGCTGTAACATATACATGGTATCGTAGGGATAATCTCCCTTTAACAAATAGATTTCCCTAAATACCTTAAATGAATTTATGAGGGACATAATTGTCACAAAAAGGATGGTAGAGGACATATACCGAATCTTAATGTGCCAGAAAATCTGAAAAGGCGAAGCGCTTTCCAGCACAGCCACCTCCAGAATATCCTTAGGGATACTGCTTAATGCCGCCATAAATAAAATCATGTTATAACCCAGATTTTTCCACAAAAACAGGATTACAATCACCACCTGCGCATAGGCGGAATTCAGCCAGTCAATTTTGCCCTTTCCGAACCACTCCAATATTTCATTCATCATACCGTTATAATGAAACAATACCTGCCAGATCAGTACCACTGATGCGATTGGAACCATCATGGGACTCAAAAAGAAGGTTCGAAATTGACTCTTAAAGGGTATTTTACTCTCCAACAGCATGGCAAGCAAAAGAGACAGCACCACCGCGAGAGGCACCGCCACAAGTGAAAATGTCATGGTATTCTTTGCTGCCTGCTGAAAGGCAGCGTTTTGAAACACCATCACAAAATTATCCAGGAAAACAAACTGCCTGCTGATGGGATTATCTATTACCGAATAATAAATAACAATCATAAACGGCAGCACGAAAAACAGCAGCACTCCGACAACGCTGGGAAGCAGATACAAAATGGATATCCGCTTCCCTCTGCGATTACTCCGGTTACTGCCAGCTTTTGAGCTTTTCCTGACTGTCCTGTTCAGTTTCTTCTCTTCTGCCCCTGTTATCGGGGAATTGCCTTTGGGCTTTTTGCCCTTTAAAAAACGCATGTTTACTCCCCACACATCATTTATCGATTCTCATTCACATAAATTTGAATTCTGTTTTGAATAACCGCTGCAGTATCGGCTGCAGACTTCTGCCCCTTAAAGAAAGCGGCCGTCTCCTCGGTCATAATGTTTACAAGCTGCTGATCCACATTTCCGGTAAACCTGTGAGCAGACTCAATCAATTTTCTTACTTCATCCACTTCTTCCTGTGTAGCTGCATAGATATCCATATTGAAATCCTCATATCCCCAGCTGGTCTTCATCTGTTCTATCTGTTCACCATTTTCATCCACATAATATTCAGGAGTCATATCCTGCTCGAATTTTGTCTCCAGTGCTGAAATCTTAATCGGAAATCCCCAGCCGCTGCTGTTTTCCGTAACCAGCGATTGCTGATATTCCTCTGAAATCATGCTTGATACAAATTCCCAGGCAGCGTCCTTATTTTTTGATTTGGCGGAAATTCCCATAAATCCTCCGGTGCCCTGTATCAGGTTACCCTCACGCTCATTGTTGGGATATCCTACATAGGAAACCTTTTCACCAAACATTCCGTTCATCATCTGATATTCCTGCACGGAACCAATGCTCTGCTGCATCAACAGAATCCTGTTTGCCTTAAGTCTTGCATAAATGCCTTCGTCCTCTGTAACAACAATATTCTCACTGGAATCCGGAAATTGAGCCGCAAACTCCAGCATTCTGATAAAATCCGGTCCGTCAAAGCTGCATTTTCCTGTTTCCCAGTCAATAAACTCATCTATATTGTTATAAATGCAATAATAAAATATGGTGTCTCTATAGCCGTAAGGAAAAACATTATCCGGATTTTGCTCCTCTACAAAATCCAACATTTCCGAAAGCGTCCAGCCCTGGATATCTCCCACCATGGATTGCTTTGCCATTGTGGTTGAGACATAAAATTGCGGAATAATTCCATATAATTTGCCTTCCACTTCATAGGCTTCCAAAATATTCTCAAGATAATCAGATTTATTAAGTCCACTTTTTTCCATATAAGGATATAAATCAACCAGAACGCCCTTATTGGCATACTGTGTATAGTTGATCGTTGACAATTCAATAATATCGGGACAATTGCCTGTTGTCAGATCTGCATTAAACTGTGTCAGTCCGGTCTGCCAGTCCTCGCCCTCATACTCTTTCACAACGATGCGGTATTTCTCATTTGATTTATTAAATTTAATAATATTCTGCTTTACATTCCAGTCCAGATTCATGGTACCATAGGTGATTTCCTCCTTAACCGTCACCTCATCCGCCTTTACCTTCTTTACAAGAACCAATTCATACACATTGGAGCCTGATGTAGAGGAAGTCGTTTCAGTACTGTAATTATTATATATTGCCCAGATACGTCCGTCCGGAAGTTCTCCTGTATACTGTATATAATTACTGTTGATATCTACATCCAACCAGTTAAAAAGCGTTTCCTGCGTTGCCGCTGCCACATCATACAAGGCTACCTCTTCACCGGAAATCATAAAACTTTTACTTGTTCCGGTACAATAATTGCGATTCCCATATCCGGAACCAAGGCCCTCCAGCCTTGCTCCGACCGATTTCGTTTCCAGATCAATCTTTTTTGTCTCAAGACCGCTTTCTCCGTAGGCGCACATATACACGTCTCCTTCTTTGGACCTGAAAAGATCATTAATCCAACCGTCTACAGATATATCACATATCTTCTGAAGCTCCGGGTCTGCCACATATATCGTCTGTTCACCGTCAAACAGGTAATAATTCCCTTTCCCATCAACACAAAACTGCTGCACATAAGAGCTTTCACTTCCCATCAGCGGTGACAAATCCTGTGAGCTTATGACAGCACCATCCTCTGCGGAAATCACTCTAAGCTCCAATACCTGGGAATAATCGGTAATTTCACCGTTTTCATCCATCACATAGTCAACGCTGGAAATAATAAACGCTAAATTTCCATCCGGCGTAAGACCCGCATTCCCAACGCTGTCATTGGCATTCACTTCCATCGGAAGCGTATCCACCGTTCCGTCCGTAAAACTGTATTTATAAAGACAGTTCTTGCTTTCTCCCGTATTTTCATTCCGCGAAGACCCGCACAAATAAAGCATATCACCGGCCGCCACTACAGAGCTTATATAATCTATCTCCAAATCCAGCTGTACATACTCCGGCGTATAAACATATTCCTTTTTCTCTCCGCCGCCTTCCGATTTACCGCATCCTGTAAAAGCGGAAACTGCTATAATTACAGAAAGTACAACAGCCATAATCTTTGTTAATCTATTGTTTCTATCTTTCATTCCGCACCTCATAATCTTGTAGTTTAAATAAATATCACATACAAACTATAGCATACCGCATACTTAGAAACAACATGATTAATCTTAATTTTTTCCTAATTAGTTTTTACCAATTTACTATTACTTTTTGTGTTATATGTAGAACACATTATATAAGAAAAAGGGGAAATCTCCCCTTTTTTTAAGTCGTCATATTAATTCTTAAAGCTGTGGATTGGTGCAGGTATTCTTCCACCTCTGTTCACGAATTCATCACAGGAGAAGGAATTTACCGGCATAATCGGTGCATAACCAAGCAGACCGCCGAACTCAACCGTTTCTCCCACTCCCTTTCCGATTACGGGGATAATACGGACTGCGGTGGTTTTCTGGTTCACCATACCGATGGCCATTTCATCCGCAATAATGCCGGAAATCGTCGTATCCCTGGTGTCTCCGGGAATGGCAATCATATCCAGTCCCACCGAACACACACAGGTCATCGCCTCAAGCTTTTCCAGCGTAAGGGCTCCCGCTTCCACCGCATCAATCATTCCCTGATCTTCACTGACCGGTATAAAGGCTCCGCTTAAGCCGCCTACATAGGAGGAAGCCATTACACCGCCCTTTTTCACCTGATCATTCAGAAGGGCCAGGGCTGCTGTCGTTCCCGGTGCACCGGCATGCTCCAATCCGATTTCACATAAAATATCTGCTACGCTGTCACCAATTGCCGGAGTAGGCGCCAATGACAAGTCCACAATGCCAAAAGGAACTCCCAAGCGGGCGGAAGCCTCCTGAGCCACAAGCTGCCCTACTCTGGTAACCTTAAAAGCAGTCTTTTTGATTGTCTCACAGAGAACCTCAAAATTTTCTCCCCTCACCTTGCTGAGCGCCGTTTTCACTACGCCGGGACCGCTTACACCTACATTGATAATCTTATCCGCCTCCGTAACACCGTGAAAGGCGCCTGCCATAAAAGGATTATCATCCGGCGCATTACAAAATACCACCAGCTTTGCACATCCGAGGGAATCCTGCTCCCTGGTAAACTCGGCCGTCTGCTTCACGATCTGTCCCATCAGCTTCACCGCATCCATGTTAATTCCCGTTTTAGTAGACCCCAGGTTCACGGAGCTGCATACCCTTTCGGTGGTGGAAAGCGCCAGAGGAATAGACCGGATTAACAGCTCATCTGCAGGAGTCATCCCCTTGGATACCAGCGCCGAATATCCGCCGATAAAGTTCACCCCTACCTTATGAGCCACCTGATCCAGGGTCTTTGCAATCGACGCAAAATCTTCTATTGTTCGGCAGGCAGCGCTGCCGATCAGAGCAATAGGCGTAACCGAAATTCTCTTATTCACAATGGGAACTCCGAATTCTGCAGATATTTCTTCCCCTGTCTTCACCAAATCCTTAGCCGCATTGTAAATTTTCTGATATATCTTTTCATTTAATTTGTTTAAATCGGAATCAATACAGTCCAACAGGCTGATTCCAAGTGTAATGGTGCGCACATCCAGATTTTCCTTGGTAATCATCTCATTGGTCTCAACTACTTCAAATAAATTAATCATGGCAATATCCATGTCCTTTCTCAAATTCTGTGCATTTTGTCAAAGATTTCTTCCTTCTGACACTTGATATCAACACCAATGCTTTCCCCAAGCTGCTTCATCTCCTCAGCCATCTCCCCGAAGCGCTTGTCCATTCCGTTGGTGTCCACAATCATCATCATATTAAAATATCCCTGCACGATAGTCTGGGAAATATCCAGAATATTAATTTTATTATCGGCCAGATAAGTGCAAACCCTTGCAATGATTCCTACCGTATCCTTTCCAACTACTGTAATAATTGTCCTGTCCATTTGTTCTCTATTCTCCTCTCAACATTTTATCACTGATTTCTTTTATGCGATATGTATCACCGGCGATGCTTCACTTCTGGGTGCCACACACATGGGGAAATCGGAATGCAGCCTCGCCATGGTCACCTCCACCCGAACCGCCTCATAAGCAAGCTCCGGCAAATTATTTTCTTTACTTAAATGCCCCAGCATGACAGCCTGAATATTGTCATGCAAAAGACTGCACAGGAGCTGTCCTGCGCGCTCGTTGGACAAATGCCCCCGGTCTCCTAAAATACGCTGTTTTAAATAATAAGGATAGGGGCCTACCTGCAGCATATTGATATCATGGTTTGCTTCCAGCAGCAGCGCATCCATTCCCTGAAGCGACTCTACCGTATATTCATTATAAGTTCCAAGGTCCGTAACAATTCCTATCCGCTTTTTTCCATGCTGAATCCGAAACGCAACAGGCTCCGCCGCATCATGGGAAATTTTCATAGGATTACATACCAAATCCTTTACCGTAACCTTCTCCTCTGCGCGGATAGGACAAAACAGTTCTTCCGGTATCTCCCCCACCGAAGAAATTCCTTTGATCGCTTCAATCGTTCCTCTGGTGGCATAAATAGGAATCTCATATTTCCTCGCCAATACGCCCAGTCCTGCAATGTGATCTGTGTGCTCATGGGTGATAAAAATCCCGTCAATATCTCTCATGGAAAGCTCAAGCCCCTTTAAACCAGCCTCCACCCGCTTTCCGCTTATTCCTACATCCACCAGAAGATGCGTGGCGTCCGAACCCACATAAATGCAGTTTCCGCTGCTCCCGCTGGCTATGCTGCATAGTCTCATTTCATTTCTGCCTCTTTCTGTTCATTATCGTATCAGGGCACTGTCCCTTCTTATCAGGAGCGCCAATAAATTTCTATCACATCGCCTTCACTGAGAGGCTCCATATATTCTGCCGGACGGCCGTTTAAGGTAGTCACAATCCCCTTTCCTCTGGGTCTGGAAAGATCAAAATCAATACGCTCAAACACATCCACATAAACATATTTGCTTTTTCCCTTAAGCGTAACCGGCTGCCTGTTTACGATTACGGAAAGGGTAATTGGAACCTCTTCCGTTTCATCCGGTTTGCCGTCGGCGGGCTGTATCCTTGTTTCTACAGTTTCTTCCGTCTCTTCTTCTGCTTCATCAAAGCTGTCGGAGACTTCTGTTTCCCCGGCATCATCTGTCATCTCACCCTCTGTCCAGACAACCGAAAAATTCTCATACACCGGCGTTTCCTTATCTGCAAGCTTATTATTGACATACAGCTTCATAGACGGCTCCAACACAGCATCCATAAATTCCGCAATCTGTTCCACAGTGTAATAATTCAGAATTTCTACCTGATCCCCCTCACAGATCTCATAGTAGCCTGACTGCAGCACCTTATTGACATTGGCAAATCTGGGAACCTCCACCCGCTTCTCATTTACATATACACAAAGGCTCTCCGTCATCTCCGGCAGTTCCCCGACGGTCATTTTCCCCGGTTCTCCCGCTGTGGACTGTATCACCTTAATGATGTCATTGGTATGAATAGGCGTATAAATATCCGCCGGCTGACCATTGATGGTAATCACAGCCGCCTCTCCAAGCTGTCCTCTGGCCATCCGCTGTTTTCCGTTGACTGTAAATTCAAGCACCTTTCCTCTCTTAGGGAAAAGGCCGTCATTGGGAAACTGAACCTGCATGGCCGCATCCGCCACCGTAAGCCGGTTATTATCATACATCTTCACTCTGTTATCGTTAAAACTTACAAAAATAAAATTATTACTTTGTTCATAAAAATTCAGGCAGATACCGATGGGGGTAACCAGAAGGCTGTCCTTCTTCACATCCTCCTCAAATATAATCTGCTGCATAACCTCCTCGCCCCGAAGCGCCACACGTTCTCTGGCAATACCAAGCTTGTCGGCTATGGCTTCCGTATACCCCGGAATTTTACCGCCGCCGCCTACCACAAAGACTGCACTGACCGGCTTATCGCCGTTTAATTCCTTAATCTTATCCGCCGCCTGTTCTGCCATATCCTCAATCACATGGGCGGTCACCTTTCTTACCTCTTCACTGCTGATGGTCTGAGGCAGCAGCATAATATCCATATAGGAAATGGTTTCCATCTCGCCTGCATCTTTTTTAATCTGTTCTGCGGTTGCAAAGTCCACCAGGCAATGTTTTGCAATCTCTTCCGTCAGCAAATCCCCTGCCATGGGAATCATTCCATATGCCAAAATACATCCGTCATTGGTAATGGAAATATCGGAGGTTCCCGCTCCCACATCCAAAAGGGCAATGTTCAGCATCCTGAAGCGCTCCGGGATAGCCAGCATAATAGCCGCAATAGGCTCCAATGTAAGGCTGCTGACCGCAAGCCCCGCTATCTCCACTGCCTTATACAGGCCATCCACCACATCATCGGGAAGGAAGGTAGCTATCAGGTCTACACCGATCGTTCTTGCCTTATGCCCTTCCAGATTGCCCATGGGATATCCGTTTAAGTAATAGCGAACTACGGAATGCCCTACACAATAGAACTTCAGCTCCTCTTCCTGCTGTTCTTCCAGAAATTCCTGATATGCCTTTTCCACGCCTGCGGCAATCAGCCCGTAAATATCCTCCTGGCTGACCTCCTTATCACCGGTAAAAGGATATTCCACATGAGTAGTGACGGTGCGAAGCACACGTCCTGCCGCCGCAATACACACCTCTGACAGCTTCCTTCCGATGGCCTCCTCAAGCTGCATTTTCACATCCTTAATGGTCTCGCCCACCTTGAGAATATCATGAATTTGTCCGTCCAGCATAGCTCTGGTCTCATGCTCTTTGGTTCTCTGTGCCACTACAATAAACCGATCTCCTCTTTTGTAGCCTACGGTTCCTACAATACTTCTGGTACCGATATCAAGTCCAAACACAAGCTGACCCGTATATTTTCTTTCCTCCATCATTGATATTCCCCCAACTTTACATCTATTTGCCTATAGGCGTCTTCCAAACTGCCGCTGTTATCAATCACCACCGTGCAGTGTTTTCTAAACTCATCTTCCCGAAGCTGAGACCGCATAATAGACTCTATCTTATCATCGGAATAGCCCCGTGTATCCCGAAGCCGCTGTTTGCGCACTTCCTCACTCGCATAAATATACCACATCTCATCTACAATTTTCAAATAACCGCCTTCGATCAGAAGCGCCGCCTCAATAAAGAAAAAGCGGATTTCTTTCTCTGCGGCCGCAAGAGCAATTTCCTGAAGGATCAGCTCCCTGACAGCAGGATGAACGATTTGATTGACCTGCCGGAGCAATTCCTCCGATCCGAAAATCCTGGCCGCCATGCGGTTTTTATCTATGGTTCCGTCCCGGTTTAAAATATCCTCCGACAACAGTTCCACCAACTTGTCATAGCATGGCTGCCCCGGCTCCTTCACCCTGTGAGCCGCTTCATCTGCCAGAATAAGCCTGCAGGAGTATTTTTCTTTTATGTATCCAAGAAGCGCAGATTTACCGCTTCCCACGCCTCCCGTAATTCCAATCACCTTCATATTATACCGTCCCTGACTGTCCCCCAAAATGCACAGAATTATTTCGCCTCATACCAGTCGCTTCCTGTATGAATATCCACCTCAAGACGCACAGAAAGATCCGCCGCCTGCATCATTTCTTCCTCCAAAATGGTTCTGACCTGCTCCTTCTCCTCCTGAAGGGTTTCAATCAGCAGTTCATCATGCACCTGTAAAATTAATTTGGATTTCAGCTTTTCCCGTTTCAGTCTTTGGTATACTTTCACCATGGCAATCTTGATAATATCCGCTGCGGTTCCCTGTATCGGAGAGTTCATTGCCACTCTTTCTCCAAAGGAGCGCTGCATAAAATTGCCGGAGGAAAGCTCCGGAACAGGTCTTCTTCTTCCAAAAAGGGTCGTTACATAGCCCTTTTCCTTCGCCTCCGAAACAGCAGTATCCAAAAAGCTCTTAACACCCGGATAGGTTGCAAAATACTGGTCTATATATTCGGCAGCCTCCCTTCTGGTAATGCTGAGGTCCTGGCTAAGGCCAAAGGAACTGATTCCATACACAATTCCGAAATTCACCGCCTTGGCATTGCGCCTTTGCAGATCCGTCACCTCGTCAAAGGGAATATGGAATACCTGAGAAGCCGTAATTCTATGAATATCCGCATGCATTTTATAAGCGTTAATCAGCTGCTTATCTCCCGACATATGAGCCAGGATTCTCAGTTCAATCTGGGAGTAATCGGCATCCGTAAAGCAATATCCTTCCTTAGGGACAAATACCTTTCTGATCCTTCTTCCCAGCTCCATGCGCATAGGAATATTCTGCAGATTAGGGTCCGTGGAACTGAGACGTCCTGTAGCGGTAATAGTCTGATTAAAGGTGGAATGGATACGTTCATCCTCTCCGATGAAAGCCGCAAGGCCGTCCGCATAGGTGGATTTCAGCTTGGCCAGTCCTCTGTATTCCAGAACATCCGCCACCATAGGACAGTCCGGTGCCAGCTTTTCCAAAACATCAGCTGCTGTGGAATAACCCGTTTTCGTCTTTTTGCCGCCGGGAAGCTTCAATTTTTCAAATAAAATCTCCCCCAGCTGCTTGGGCGAATTGATATTAAATTCCCCTCCTGCCTGCTCGTATATCTTTTGCTCCAGCTCGCCGATTCTGCCGATAAGCGCTTCCCCGTAATCTTTTAGCTGTTCGGGCTTGACCAAAATACCTTCCTTTTCCATGTCATACAGAACATAGGTAAGAGGCATTTCAATCTCCTCCATCAGCCGGTTCATGCCGGCCTCCGCAAGCTTTTCCCGAAGCTTCGCCGCTGCCTGAACACTGATGCAGGAAAGGAAACAGGCATATTCCGTAAATTCCTCCTCCTTTTCCTCCAAGGCTTTCTTAAGTGAAGCCTTCCCAAATCTCTGACTGCGCTCGGAAACCAAAAGTCCCAGCTGTTCACTGGCAATGTCCTCACAAGTGTAATCATTTTTCAGGGGATTCAGCAGATATGCCGCCAGTATAATATCAAAAAAGCGTTCCGTCTCGTCGCTGCCTAAATATTGATATGCGTTTTTTATATCCGCACAGGCAATCCGGCACTTTCCTCCTAAAAGAGCCAGCTTGTCCTCAAGATACCCTTCCGTCACAAAGCCCCGGCAGGGAATAAAACAGCTTGTGCCGTCCGAAAAGGACAAGGCCGCACCTAACAATTCTGCCTTGCCTTCATTTAAAACGGCAAGACCGATTTCCTCTTTGCTCTCCAAAGCCCTTGCAAAGACATCCTCTACCTCATTTAAATCCGTCACCATTTTAAAACCGGCGGTAACCTTTTCATTGGATACGCCTTTGTCAAAACGGGATAACAAATTTTTAAATTCCAGTTTCTTAAAAATCACATAGGCCTCTTCCGTATAGAAATTCCCTACTGCTGTCTCCTCAAAGGAGAAGGTAATCGGGCTGTCCACATTGATGGTGGCAAGAGTTTTGCTTAAATCCGCCAGCTCCTTATTTGCAATCAGAGATTCCCTGATTGATTTTTTGGCGACTTCCTCTACATGGGCATATATGTTTTCCAGGGAGCCAAACTGAACCATCAGCTCCGTTGCTGTCTTTTCTCCCACCTTGGGAACACCGGGAATATTATCCGCCGTATCACCCATAAGCGCCTTTAAATCTATAAATTGAAGAGGGGTTACCTGATACTTTTCTTTCACGTCACCGGCATAATAGTCCTCGATCTCCGTCCTGCCGCCTTTGGTTTTGGGAATTCGGATCTTGATGGTATCGGTGGCAATCTGCAGCAGATCCCTGTCACCGGACACCAGTGAAACAGCCATGCCCTCTTTCTCGGCACGCTTTGCCAGCGTTCCTAAAATATCATCAGCCTCAAGCCCTGCCTGCTCCATGATCTTAATTCCCATGGCGCCCAAAACCTCTTTCATCACCGGCACCTGCTCACGCAGTTCCTCCGGCATAGGCTTTCTAGTTCCTTTATACTCCTTATATAATTCATGGCGGAAGGTAGGCGCATGCACATCAAAGGCCACCGTCAAATAATCCGGCTGCTCCTCCTCCAATATTTTAAACATAATATTTAAAAATCCATAAATCGCATTGGTATGAAGCCCCGCACTGTTGCTTAAATCCGGTACCCCATAAAATGCTCTGTTTAAAATACTGTGCCCATCTATCAATACAAGCTTTTTCAATTCCGTTCTCCCTCTGCTGTCTTAACAGCCCTGCTATAAAAAAATCAACAATGCAACTAATGTAATAAGAGCTACCGCCACAAGACCTTCCATGGCATACAAAAACCACTGCATGTTTTCACGAAGCTTTAACGCATGACCTGCCATTTCCATACGATATTTCAGTTCATTTTGAAGGTCAAAAACATTTCCCTCTTCCAGCCTGGTCATTCCTTCCATAACCAGAAACTGGATGGAAAGCTCTTCCCGACATTCTTCGCAGTGTTCTATATGCTCCATAAATTCCCGTAATTCTTCTGTATCCAGATCATCCTGCAAGAAGCAGGGGATCATCTTCTCTGTTTCCTTACAAGTCATAACAGTACCTCATTGCCAGTCTTATCCACCAACACTAATCTATTATATAATACACCTCGTAACTGTTT
The DNA here is from genome assembly GCA_964393865.1 of uncultured Lachnospiraceae bacterium. Lineage (GTDB taxonomy): Bacteria > Bacillota > Clostridia > Lachnospirales > Lachnospiraceae > Suilimivivens. The sequence goes on along the minus strand of CAYMUW010000005.1, from coordinate 2,247 downwards.
CAATGTTTTTCTCTCATTGAAAAATTTTCTTGACTTTTCACAAAAATTTGTGGTAAAAAATAAATGTCGTGTAGCACACTAAATTTTAACGCAAAGCGTATGATATCCCATTTTCGGGATGTTATGCGCTTTTCTTTTTACAAACAGGAGGTACATATGATAAAAACAAAAAAGCAGGGAATTATCTTTGGGATTATTATGTCCTACGCTATGGCTTACGGTATGGAGGTTTACAACGTTGCCATCAAAATGGGAGTTGATCTGCAGGCAGGCGGGTTCAGCAACATGACCAACATTGTTTTCTGGGAAGCATTGAAAGAAGCCCTTTATATGGGCGTGTTTGTATTTTTGTTCTCCAATCTTTGGGGAAACCGGATCGGCGCTGGCTTTGCCGCACGTCACTGTGATCCGGCTCATGACAATCCCTACATCTGCCAGCTTCTGCGTCAGGGCGGAACCGTTGCGGTTATGTGTCCTACCATGAGTATGGTTGCATCCATTCTGTTCAACATCATTCTGGGAGGCGCTTCATGGACCAATCTGCCCGCCATTTGGGTGGGAACCGTCCTTAAAAACTTCCCCATGGCTTTTCTCTGGAACTTCTTTGCAGCAGCCCCTTTCTCTCACTGGCTGTTTGGCAAGCTTTTTCCTAACAAAGAATAATCCATGTAACTGCTTCTTTTCCGAGCGGTTCCATGCTCTCTTTTAAACAGCCAAAACGGGTAAGCTCTTAAAAGCTTACCCGTTTTATTTAAATCCACATCAATCGTTACCTCCTTGTCTTCCTATTTTGTTTATATCACATGCAAAATATATTTTTACATTTCCGTTTGCACTTCACAATTCATCTATTTCAACGCTTTGCTCAAACCATATGGCACCTCAAGGTTCTCTGATGGCACAAGTTCCGTACTCTTTTTTGCCGTCATATGGTTTTCAGCTTTTTTACAAAGCCACGGTAAAGGAAGACTGAAATAATGAACGTTATTCCGTCCGCCACAATCTGCGTCCATGCAACGCCGTACATTCCAAAAATGGCGTTCATCAAAAAAAGTACGGGTATGTTGAATATACCCTCCCGGCAGAGCGTCACAAGCAGGGATTTCCCGCCGTCTCCCATCGCCTGAAATGTGTAGCATATCTTTTTATTGTAAAACAGAATCGGTGTGACCAAAAATCCGATCCGTACAAAATTCGCAGCCAATTGGACGGTTTCCGGTTCGTCAATAAACAGTCCGGCTATCTGGTTGGCGAAAAGTTCAAAGACAACAAGGCAAATCAGGTTAAAGACCAGACCTGCGTTCCGGGCGCAGCGGATGGCCTCCGTCATGCGCTTATGGTTGCCGGCGGCGTAATTATAGGCTACCAGTGGAATTAATCCTTGACACAAGCCGACACTCACATTCAGCGGGAACATTTCAAGCTTTTTGAAAATCCCATTGGCGGCTACTGCCGTGTCGCTGTAGGTCGCGTACAGACCGTTTGTAATCATGATTGTGATACTGACAAGGAAGCTGCTGACGGCAGACGGGAGGCCGATCATCAGGATTTTCCCCAGCCGCTTTGCGCCACGAATGGCATTGCGGGGTGAAAAGGAGAGAACCGACTTTTTCCGCAGACGGAAGAACACCACCGCACAATAAATCATAGCGATCATGTTGGAAAGCATCGTAGCAATAGCCGCTCCGGTGACTTCGTTTCCCTCCGGCAGGATGACGAACATAAAGAGCGGGTCAAGCACGATGTTCAAAACGCCGCCCATCCCGACGCCGAAGCCGGCCTGTCTTGCATACCCGGCATTTCGGAGCAGATGGGACATCGCCATACACATGGTCGCCGGGATGCCGCCGATCACGATTGCGAACAGCGTATAGGACGCCGCATAATCAATCGTGTTCTCCGTAGCGCCCACCAAACTCAGCAGCGGCTTTCTCAGGGCAAAGCACAGTAAGGCGTAAATGCCTGAGATGATGATGGTACCGTACATACTGATTGCGCAGGCTTCCTTTGCACCCTGCTCGTCTTTCTGCCCCAACAACTGGGACATGAGACTTCCTCCACCGATACCGAAGAGATTCGCCCATGCAGTCAGCAAAAAGAACAGCACGCTTGCCACCGATACAGCGGCAACCTTGAGCGGATCGTTCGTCTGCCCTACAAAAAAGGTATCGGCCAAATTGTAAATCATAGTAATCAGCTGGCTGATGATTGTCGGTATCGCCAGCTTTGCGAGAGCCTTTTTTACAG
>CAYMUW010000004.1:0-107819 GCA_964393865.1 uncultured Lachnospiraceae bacterium | reverse complement strand
ACATTATGTATTTTATGAGAAAAGTTTACAAACACACTTGACAATATCTCTCTGAGGAGACCTTTGATAAGGTTATGGATTTAAATGTAAAGAGTGTTTACAATTGTACGAAAGCGGTAAGTGAGCATATGACCGGACAGGGGAGCGGTGTTATCCTGAATACCTCTTCCATGGTAAGTATTTATGGTCAGCCTGCAGGAATGGCTTATCCTACTTCTAAATTTGCGGTAAACGGAATTACATTGTCCTTGGCCAGGGAACTTGGACCAAAGGGAATCCGTGTCAATGCGGTTGCTCCGGGGATCACCTATACGGATATGATGAAGGCTGTTCCCAGGGAGGTTATTGAGCCTATGGTTGCGCAGATACCTCTGCGCCGTATCGGTCAGCCGGAGGATATTGCCAATGCCTTTGTTTTTCTGGCTTCCGAGAAGGCATCCTATATTACCGGCGTGGTGCTCAGCGTGGATGGACTGGCACGGAGTTAAGGAAATCGATTGCGGGGATGACAGCAATGGAAAAAATCAAAAATTTTTTTAAGACGGATGGGCTTATTATTTTATGGGCTGTATAATGCGGAAGAGTGGCATTTATCTGGGGCTGTACTGCAATATTGTTCTTGCCCTGCTGCCTATCGGTGTTGTTCTGTTAAGGAAGCAGAAGCTTTCATCCTTAGGCCTTACCGGAGGCAAAATAAAACAGGCGGTTTTATTTTCCGGAGTTTTAGGCGTGTTATTTTTAGCCATAGGCGGCATCCTGCCGGGAGTATTGGCCGGGGCCGAGCTTAATCCATTAACCGTCATCCTATACAACATATTTTATTATTTCATTATCATTGGTTTGGTGGAGGAGATTGCGTTTCGGGGCTTTATCCAGACCAGAATTTACGGACTTATCAAAAACGACATAGCTGCTGTTCTTGTAACAGCAGTTATGTTTGCGTTGATGCATATTCCCTTTCAAATGGCTGTACATCAAATGGGCTTTGGCCAATATTTTATGACGGTTTTTATCGGGAATATGCCTTTTTTACTTCTATGGCATGTCGTTTTAAATTTTATGCAGCGAAAGTTCAATTCTGTTTATGGAAACACGGTTTTTCATGGATTTATGGATCTTTGTTCAGGATTGTTTTGATTTATCAGTGGAATGATAAAGATTTACTGTGGTATACTACTTAATACATAATCAGGCAGTTTTGAGAAAGGAAACAGTAAATATGAGGCAGGAGTATTTGGACAGATTTCGTGAAGATTTAAATGAATTTTATGACATGACAGCCAAATTTTACCGGAAGGAAATAACTGTGCCGGAGTATAAATCTTTTTCCGGCGGCTTCGGCAGCTATGCACAGAGGGGCGGAGAGCGAAGTATGCTGCGGCTCCGTCTGGCATGCGGGGAAATTAACAGGGAAAATCTGAAATTTATAAAGGACAGTATTGAAAAATACAGCATTGACCTGGTGCATCTTACCACCTGTCAGACTGTGCAGGTACATAACCTGACGGAAAAGACAGCCTGTGCACTGGTGGCGGAGGCCTTTGAACACGGTATTATCACCAGAGGAGGCGGAGGAGATTTTCCCAGAAACGTTATGTGTTCTCCGCTCTCGGGAGTAAGGGAAGGAGAATACTTTGATGTAGTTCCCTATGCCAGGGAAGCGGCAGATTATCTGCTTTCCTTTATCGGCAAGGTAAAGCTTCCCAGAAAGCTGAAGGTATGCTTTCAGAACAGTGAAGAAAATGAGGTGCATGCAACCTTCCGTGATATGGGCTTTGTGGCAACCCCCAATCATACCTTTGACGTTTATATTGCAGGCGGTCTCGGAATTAAGCCTATGTTTGGCGTACAGGTTGTAAAGGATTTGGAGCCGTCCAAAATTCTTTATGCGGTGAAATCCATGGTGGATGTGTTTACAGAGTATGGAAATTACGAGAAGCGTTCCGCTTCCAGAAGCCGTTTCCTGCAGGAGACCCTTACACCGGAAGGGCTTAAAAAGGTATTTGAGGACAAGCTGGAGACTAATCTTGCTGACGAAAACCTTGACATCACCGTGTCAGAGGATGACGAAAGGCTGACGGCAAAGAGTTTAAAGGCATCCCGGGAGACTGACGGAACGACAGATGAGATGTGGCAGAAGCTGCTTGCGGGCGGAAGAGTGATTCCGCAAAAGCAGGAAGGACTTTATGCGGCAGCCTATCACCCGGCAGGCGGGAAGCCGAAGCCCTCTTTCTTTGGTGCGTTATATGATTTAATAGAGGAGATGGATGAGGTGAAGATTCGTCTTACTCCTGACCAGGGCATGTATGTAATCAACCTGACAAGACAGGAGGCTATGAAGGTTCTGGAGCTGACAGCAGATGATAAAGGCACGGTCTTTGAACGTTCCACCGCATGTATCGGGGCCGATATATGTCAGGTGGGGATAGGAAAATCTCAGGTGCTTTTGCAGGCCTGTCTGGACAGAGTGAAGAAGGAGAACTTTGCAGACGGTGTGCTTCCGGCCGTTCACATTTCCGGTTGTCCTTCCTCCTGCGCAGCCCATCAGACGGCAATTTTGGGCTTTCGAGGAGGCATGAAGCAGACACCGGAAGGACCGAAACCGGCTTTTGCAGTCTATGAAAACGGCTGTGATCTGGAGGGAAAGGAGCGGTTCGGAAAGGAACTGGGCGTGATGCTGGAGAGCGATATTCCTGAATTCCTTGTTGATCTGGGAAAGGCCGTAGAGGAAAAGAATATGACATACCCGGAGTTCCAAGAAAAATATCCTGATGAAACAGCGAAGGTGGCCGGAAAATATCTTTGATATGGGCGTTCTGAGAATAAGGAAATAAGGCAAGGACTGTTCGGTAATGGAAAATAAGAAGTTTATTGACAGAAGGGAAGGGTGAAAATGGAAACAGGTGCAGCAAAAGAAGGATATATCCAGTCTGATATTCACGTGACGAAGTATACGGACTGTTATGAAGATCGAAAGGCTGCGGCGCAGACCATGCTCTATGACGGAATGAGGCAGCGCCAGTCGCTGGACGGGCTGTGGCATTACGGTATTGATCAGTATGATACCTGCCTGAGAGCCAAGTGGTATGAAGAGAAGTATTATGATGATAACGGATTACAGCTTCCGGTGGATTTTTCCTTTGATGAATGGCCGGTTATGCAGCTCCCCTGCTGTTGGAATTTGGTGAAGCCTGAGCTTTTCCTGTATGAGGGAAGCATGGTGTTTACACGAAAATTTCTTTTACAGCCAAAGGAAGGGGAAAGGATTTATTTAAAGATCGGTGCGGCCAACTATATATGCAGGGTTTTTATCAATAAGAAATTTGTGGGAATGCACAGGGGCGGTTCCACGCCTGCTTATTTTGACATTACGGATTATGTGGATAAGGAAAACCGTATTGTGATCACTGTGGACAATACCAGACGTTCCACACAGGTGCCCATGGAAAACACAGACTGGTTTAATTACGGCGGAATTTACAGAAGTATGGAGCTTTTCTTTGTGCCTGATGTATTTATCAGGGATATGAGCGTTTCCTTGGACGGAGATGACAGAACCTACCGGACAATCCGGTTAAAGCTTAAGGTATCACAGCCGGTAGACGGACAGGCAAGGTTTTGTATCCCGGAGCTCTCCGTAGACGAATTGGTGGAAGTTAAGGATGGCGTGGGAGAATTAAGTATTTGTGCCGCTCCCAGACTTTGGGAGCCGGACAATCCGGTGCTGTATAATGTGGAAGCCCGGTTTGGGGAGGATACCTTAAGTGATCGAATCGGATTTCGGGATATCCGGGTGGAGAAGAATAAAATTCTGTTAAATGGCAAAGAGATTTTCCTTAGAGGCGTCAGCTGTCATGAGGAGAGTGTTGCAAACGGAAAAGCGCTTACTGATCAGGAGCGGATGGAAACGATTAAAATTGCCAGGGAGCTGGGATGTAATTTTATGCGTCTGGCGCATTATCCTCATCATGAAAACATGGCAAGACTGGCAGATGAACTGGGGCTTTTACTATGGGAGGAGATACCGGTATATTGGGCAATTGACTTTGACAATGAAGCTACATATGAGGATGCAGAAAACCAGCTTTTGGAATTGATTGAACGGGACAAAAACCGGGCCAGCGTCATTATCTGGTCAGTGGGAAATGAAAATCTGGATACCGAGAGCAGATACCGCTTTATGAGCAGTCTTGTAAGAACGGCCAAAAAGGCGGATTCCGGAAGGCTTGTTTCCGCTGCCTGTCTGGTTGACCATGAGATTAATATTATTAATGACAGGCTGGGAGACTGTCTGGATATTATCGGTATCAATGAATATTGCGGATGGTATCAGCCGGATTTTGAAAAGCTCCCCGATCTTTTACAGAAGAGTAACCCGGATAAGCCGGTGATAATTACGGAGTTCGGTGCAGATGCCAGACTGGGCCACAGGGGCAGCATCACAGAGAAGTGGACGGAGGACTGTCAGGCACATATTTACAGGCAGCAGGTTGCTACCTTGGAGAAGATTCCTTATGTGCAGGGAATGACTCCATGGATTTTGTATGATTTCAGATGCCCCAGAAGACTGAGCATGATCCAGAACTATTATAATTTAAAGGGCTTATGCAGCGCAGATAAAAAGAGCAGAAAGCTGGCATTTTCCGTGCTGCAGGAGTTTTATCACAGGAAAGATAAGGAGAATTAATATTCCACGGTATATTTTCCGCCCGTATGCCATTTGATTTTAAGAGGCTCCAGGTCATATTCCGTGACCTGATAGCCTGATGCTGTAAGGGAGACGGTAAAGCTTGCCATCCCTCCTTTCACACATTCCTTTTCGGTTTGTGCACTGATATAATTGCCAATAGAATAATAAATCAGCATCTTATGTCCGTCATGGGACTCCATGACCTCATAGGGCTGCAGCATATGCGGATGAGTGCCAATCACTACATCCGCTTTGCTTTCCAGAAATATCTGTGCCCATTCCTTCTGAAAATCATCAACCGTTTCGGAATTTTCCGTGCCCCAATGGACAAAAACAATGACAAAATCTGTCTCTGATCTTGCTTTGGCGATATCATTCCTGATTTGTGTTTCATCTTCCAGCAGATGAACCATATTCGGATTTTCTTCCGGTACCTTTATGCCGTTCGTTCCGTATGTGTAGTTAAGAAGTGCGAAGCGGATGCCATTTTTTCGGAGAATTTCATAAGGATGGTATTCTTTCTCATCTGCCGCCTGAATGCCAAGGCACAGAATGCCCTGTGAATCAAAGAAGTCCTTGGTAATCTGAACGCCTTCCGTTCCTCTGTCCAGTATATGGTTGGTTGCACAGGTCACTACATCAAAGCCTGCATTTGCAATAGCCCTTCCCACATTAAGAGGTGTGCCGAACCTTGGGTAATCGCTATACAGGGATGAGCGGTCTACAAGAGGCGTCTCCTGATTGATCACAGCAATATCGCTGGCAGAAATCATTTCTTTCATATTTTCAAACAAAAACCCAAATTCTTCGTCGTTTTGCAGGCCATATCTGTACAGCGGCTCATGAATCAGGTTGTCACCAAATACGGTAAAAGAAACATCCGTATCCTCTTTTGCAAACCCCCATGAATCCCATACCCAGCTGCTTATTTGTTCTTCCCGGTCCGTAAGCAGAAGATGACAGGGGGAAGAGCCTTCCTCTTTTACGGAAAGGGAAACAACCTCCTGCCCGATGTAGGAGGACATCCATTTTGGTTTTATGGATTTGTCCTGATATTCATATACAAAGATATGCTGGGACCAGCCTTTTTCGTCTTCATCTACCCAGAAGGGCTTGTGGTTTCCATACCGGCCTCTTTTCCAGCACAGCAGTAAAAGCTCGTCTTTCTTATCGCCGTCGATATCGCAGGATAACACATCCTGCACCTTTACCTCTCCGGGGGAAGACCAGACAATCTCATCCTGATATTTGATGTGAACGGATCTGTGCTGCAGCAGGATTTGGTATTCACCGGTGCTGTCACAGATATCGGCCTTGTTCCATTTGGCCCACAGAGGCAGAAGGCATCCCTGTATCCACAATGCATACAAAACAGCGGCGATACCTGCCGCCGCTATTAGTGTAAATATTCTTTTGAGAAGCTTATTCCCAGTCATATTGATACCGGTAGCTTTTGGTCCATTCCGGTTTATCCACTTTATTATCATAGTTGTAATTGCCGTTTTCATCAGGCTGTATTCCCATCATCACGCGCCACTCGGTATCTGTCAGCCGGCTTTCGATAGGCTGGGTGAATTGATAGAAGGAGTATGCGCTGCCTCTTGCAATTTTGAGCATTCCGTCAACCTTGACTACAACGTAAATGATGGACGGATTGCCTGTTGCCGCTTCAAGCACTGCACCGTTTGGATCGGTGGCAATATCGACAACAATTGCAGCCGGGCATTCTCTTGTAGCGATAGAGTAATCGTCTTTATCATCTGTCATGGCTTCCCGCCAGAAATGCTCAAGATTACCGCCAAAGCACCTGATAAGCTCATATTCTTCATCCGTCAGGGTTTCATCCTGAAGCTCCTTCAGGGAAATGGCAAGCAGCTGGTCTGCAAGCTCCGATAAGAGAACAAGATTGTTCTCATCGGCGCTGCTGAGCATGCCGTAACGCTTAAGTCCTTCTGCCGTCATAGTGGAAAGAGCAGCAAATCTCTCATATACAACAGGCTCCGGCTCCACATACCCTCTGTCGTCCGGCTCTTCCTCCATACCGCCGCCCATTTCTGCCATTACCTGCTTGGAATAAAGTACGGTGTCATGCTTTAACTCCGTAAAGCTTCCGGCAAAGCATTCCAGATTCTTTTTCGTCCATTCTTCATTTTGCATGAATACAGGATATCCCTCACCCTTAACGGTAAGCAGAGGCCGAAGGGTATTTAGCCAGCCAGCATAGAGACTGGCCGACCACAGCGTATCGTCTGCATTCTGCAGGCTTTCCCTGAGCTGATTCATATTTTCCGAATATCCCTGATAATCCGTTGCGCCGTTATCCTGCAGAATTTGAAGCGCCGTATCACTGCCGAGAGCGGCGGGCACATCAAGAACATCGGGGAACATACGCTTTTCGCCGGCACTGTTTTCTTCAACGTTGCTGTAAATAAGCTTTTGCATAACGGATGCATCAATGGTAAACCGTTGTCCCATAAACCGAAAGCCCGGGATAACATTATCTTCTCCGTCCCAGATAGGTATGGAATTAATCTGGGGTGCAGGCAGCGCAGCGGTTTTATTATGGAAATCAAGAAAGGCTCCGGTATTTCCGATCAGATCCGTAGTGGTAACCTTTTCTCCATAAGCCTCCCTCATAACCGATGCATATTCGCATACACCTAAATCGTCACTGGCCCCTGCAAAAAAGGAGGTTACGGAATAGACGGCTTCCCATAAACCATAAGCTTCTGCGTCCTCATTCAGTGCCATGGTAATAAGAAGAGCGCTTCTGGTAAGGTCTTCCTCTTCCTGCTTAAAATGGATTCGGCCATACCACATCATTGCCTTAAAATAGGATTCCAGTCCGGCATCCCCTTCATAATATCCCCGTGGCTTGTACTGGGAATAATCCTCCTCATCTTCCGTGATCTGCGATATGGATATGCCATTTGCCTGATCGATATGCTCCAGCTCGTATTGAACCATATCTGCCACGTCGGCATTTACTTCCGTGCCATCGTCAAGGAGTTTGGCTCCTACGGTAAAAAAGGCCACATTGCGCTTGGCTGCGTTTTCCCATTCACTGCCCTTTAACAAGGCATATTGATCGAGGCTGTCGGCAAGCATTCTGCTGCTTAGCTGTGCCACACTGCCTGTCAGATAGTTCTTTTCCAGATTTTTCAGTAAATGGCTGAAATAAATATGGTAGGTATGCATCATGGAATCAACCGTCACAAAATTCGGTATCATACTATACCGGTTAGTCTCGTAAATTTCAAAAAATTCATCTCCCGCATTTCCACATACAACAAAACCGTTCTGTGTCAGCTTTTGAGTCATTTCGCCGTCATCCGGGAAATAGAACTGCCACAGATTTTCCACATTGCCAAGATCGGTGTCCACCGTATAGGATTCCACGCAGGGAACGAAATCGGCACTGCTTTCCGAAGCAGCCGAAATGAAGGAAGGTCTTGTACCAATGCCGGTGAAGGACTCAGATTCCTCCATTGGCTGTTCTGTTATTTCCTTTAAGGCTTCTTCTGTCTCTTCCGGTTCAGGAGAAGAGACTGGAGAAAGCGCTGCTTCGTCCTTGCTGTCACTGCTTTGGGCAGCACAACCGCACAAAATACCTGCGGCAAGTAATAATGCAATTAATTGTTTTCCCCTTTTACGTATCATAATTTTGCGCCTTTCTTTTAGGAATTTGGTTTGTATATTATACCATAGGCATCATGCATTAACAAACTTAACAGGAACATAAAATCATTAAGAAAAATTAATATTTTTGAATGTACAAAATGTTTAACCATTTCCGTCATTCCATCGTTATACTTATTAGAAAGCGCTTTCAAAAATGGCAGAAAGGAGGCCCTTGTGGATCAGGATTTTCTTTTAATCAGGAGAATGAAGGGCGGCGACGAGGCCGCCATGGATCTTTTTGTGCGGAAATACTATTCCCATGTGCTAAGCTATTGCACCTATCATTGTATGGAAATCATACATTGGGAGAAGCGGAGGAAGAGAAAATTGCCAAAACCGCACGGAAATCCAGGAAGCTCTTTTTTGCGGAGGCGGAAATGCAGCCGTCATCCTATTTTGACTTTCTCTATCAGCAGGCAGGATATGTGAAAAAAAGATGGTGGCTTCTGCAGGCAGGTGTGCTGCTTATTTTATGGTGGTCTATGCATGAGGGCTGTACAGAACTTTCTATGCAGAGAGGTATGGGAATTTTGGCACCGGTATTTGTGGTTTTACTTATTCCAGAGCTGTGGAAAAACAGATCGTCCCAGACTATGGAGATAGAAACGGCGGCTTATTATTCTCTCCGGCAGATTTACGCTGCGCGCATGCTGATACACTTTTTTGTTCCGCTTTCGGTAACCTGTGGCATCCTGTTTGGAGTTCTGTGCAGTAAATATATTATGTCGGAGTTTTGGGCCGTCTTTCTGACGCTGCTGTGGTCTGCCGTATGGCTTGTGGTTGTTGTTGACAATCATCTGTATCAAAGAATTTCACTCCCTGCATGGGAGGGAATGCTTTGTACGCTGCTTCATCCTACGGAAGGAAGGATTTATTATAACGGCGCGGATATCTTTGAGATGGGAGCGGAGTACCGTAAGGTATTAGGATATCTGCCCCAGGAATTTGGGTATTACCCCGATTTTACGGTTAAGGATTATCTGCTTTATATTGCTTCAATTAAGGGGGTAAGCAGAGCCGCAGCTTCCAGAAAGGTTATGATGATGCTGGATAAGGTAGGCCTTTCTAAGATAAAAAACAGAAAAATGAAAAAGCTTTCGGGCGGAATGAAGCGTAGGGTGGGAATCGCCCAGGCTATGCTGAACGATCCGGAGATATTGATTCTGGATGAACCCACGGCAGGTCTGGATCCCAGCGAGAGAATAAGATTTCGTAACCTGATCAGTGAGCTTGCAAGAGAGCGTCTGATGATGCTGTCCACTCATATTGTGTCGGATATTGAGTCTATTGCCAATGAAATTCTGCTGATGAAGGACGGGGAAATTCTGCATGCCGGTACGCTGAAGGAGGTCACCGAAAATGTGGAGGAAAAGGTCTTTCATCTCACAGTGCCACTTAAGGAGGCAGATTATTACAGGAAAACTTATAAGGTGGTCAATATCAGGACAGGAGAAGGAATGGCACATATGTGAGTGCTGGCAATGGAAAGCCCCCATCCTGCGGCACAGGAAGAAGAACTGACGCTTGAGGATGTTTTTTTACATTGTTTTAGGAAAAAGGACGGTGAAGAAGATGCTGATTTATGAGCTGAAAAAAATATTTGGGAAGCGGAGCGGAAAGGCTGCGGTGCTTCTCTTACTCATGCTGGTGCGGTCCTTTGGCAAGTTTCGGGAGTATGATTATTATCTGGCAGATCAGTTGGAGACGGGGGATGCATCAAAATTCTATGATAACCGGGTTCTTCAATTGAAGGAATGGCTTGATGGAGATGCAAAGGATACCTTTTCGGAGGAGGAAAAGGCTTTTTTGATCCACAGCTATGAAAGCATTGAGACTCCTTTTTACTACGATTATTTTGCAGGATGGGATGCGTTGTTTGAATTCTTTCCTACGATACTCATGGTTACGGTGGTGTACTGGGTTATGGTGCTTTTGTATACAGGAATTGTTTTGGGATACTTAGGAGCTGACGGAGCGGGACTGGTTATTCAGACCTCAGGGAGGGCTGGAAAAGCTTTTACAATATCACCAACTGTCATTTTGACTTTTTCTGCCGGCATTTTTACAAGGCCTTCCCTATGTGATTGTCAGCAAAATCTGTGCGCTCCTGCCAGATCATTTTGTTTTGCTGTTATGTCCTGTGATTTATCAGGTTTACAGAAGGGCAGAGGTCAGATAGCTATTGCGGGAAAGTTAAAAATCCAATATAATAAGGCAGGAACAGAAGGGAGGAAGCGGATAGATGGAAAAATATGGGCTTGTAACAGGTGCTGATCACGGAGTGGGATTTTGTTTGGTTTCCAGGCTGCTTGAAAGAGGCTATCATGTTTTTGCGGGAAGGATTAATCCGGAAGAAAAGCGGTTGGACCTGTTGAAGGAACAATTTCAGGACAGATTGACAATTATTCTGCTTGATATTGGCAGCGATGACAGTGTGGCACAGATGAAGCAGGATGTTTTGAGAAAGGCTCCCTATTTAAATCTTTTAATCAACAATGCGGGAATACTGGGGGACATTAATAAGAATATTTATGATGAACTGGATTTTGAAGAGATGAAGCAGGTCATTAATGTAAACGCCCTGGGAACTCTGCGGGTGACCAATGCATTAGCTGCGCATGTAATGAAAAGTGATTTGAAGTTGATTGTCAACATTTCTTCCGAGGCCGGCAGTATCGGACAGTGCGAAAGAGAGGGCTGGTTTGCCTATTGTATGTCCAAGGCAGCAAACAATATGCAGTCCGCCTTGGTACATAATAAGATCCGCAAGGAGGGAGGCAGGGTGATTGCAATTCATCCCGGTCATGTGGCCACCTATATGCGGGGGCATCTTGATAAAGCTGCTAAGATCACACCGGAACAATCTGCAGAAGCTATTCTAAAGCTTGTATTGGATCAGCCGCTTTCCATGACGGAAAGACCGTTGTATGTGGATTATGAAGGGGAACCGCTTAGCTGGTAAAGGAACGAAGGTATATGTTGAGAAAGCTGAGGAACATAGAGGTGAAGGAACAATGGCAATTGACAAAGTAAGGGAATATTTCAGACAGTTTGATATGGAGGATCGGATCAGGGAATTTGAAGTGTCCAGTGCAACGGTAGCTCTGGCGGCACAGGCTCTAGGCTGTGCACCGGCAAGAATTGCAAAGACTCTTTCCTTTTTAGTAGGAGAGCAGCCAATTCTTATTGTGGCAGCAGGGGATGTAAAGATTGATAATTCCAAGTACAAAAAGCAGTTTGGAGCCAAAGCAAAAATGCTGACTCCGGATCAGGCAGTGGAGCTGATCGGACATGCCGTGGGCGGTGTATGCCCTTTTGGAGTAAAGGAAGGCGTAAAGATTTATCTGGATGAGTCATTAAAGAGATTTGAAACTGTTTTTCCTGCCTGTGGAAGCAGCAACAGCGCCATTGAGCTGACCATCCCCGAAATGGAAAAGTATGCCGGGGAAGAGGGCTGGGTGGATGTGTGCAAGCCCATAGAATCATAAAATGAAGAAATTACAAGAATGCATTGTTAATTTATGCCGGAAGCATCCATACATATATACCGCCTGCTATCTTGGCAGTCTTATTCTTTCTCTTGCGATAGGGGCACTGTTGCCCTTTGCGGCTAAATCCATTGTTTATCCGGTTTTTTGTGAGCAATCTGAGGAGACAGGGGTTATAGAGGAGATAATCGAGAGGAAGGTTAAGCTTCCCATGGGACGTTCAAGGAGCGGTATTTATTCGAAGTATAGCTTCCTGGTAGATGGTCTGCAGGTTAACGTGACGCCGGACGATTACAGAAGCTATGAGCAGGGGGAGCTTTATTCTTATATCCTGTATCAGCGGGCGGAAAAAGGGATAGGAGAATGGAGGGAATATAAGCTGTGGCAGGGATTGGCAGCGCTGATACCCATTATAGGAGTTTGGTTTGCTGCCGCTTTGTTTATTTGTACGGAAACCAGTGAAGCGGAGTTGAGTAAGAGAGCGCACTATGAGAACGCAGCCGGGAATGGCAGTTTAAAGAGGATTAGATTTGAAGAGTATACAACCGGGGAGCTGTACGAATTGTGTCTTTCCCGGGGAATTAAGGTGATGGGTGGAAAGCGTAAGAACCGCAGGTATCTGATGAACTGTCTGATGAGGCAGCAGGAGGAGGAAGCAGATATCTGCAAGCTCAGGAAAAAGGAGAAGAAGTTTGAGAAAATCATGCTTCCTGTATGGGTGCTTTGTCTTATCTGGGAATTGAGCATTTATATGAGGCATGCATATTATATCTTTTACGGCTTCTTTAAGTAGCCTTTTCCAGAAGAAATTTGCGGAGCTCTTTTGCAGCTATATTCAGGGAGCGTCCGTTATCTTGTATCAGACAAATAGAGCGTTCGGGGAGCTGTTCAAACAGCGGTACCCGGACGCATTCTTTTCGCTCCAGACAGTCTTTGGCATAAAAGGAGGGAATAAAGCCGATGGCAAGATTGTTCGATGTGAATGCCGGGATTTTGGTTGCAGAAATCGCTGAGGTGATGCAGAAGAAACCCGTGAAGTGCCGTCTCGCAGGCACCGATGGTAACGCTTCCTGTATGAAGGCCGGTGGCAAGCTCCAGCTCGTCCTCGGCCAGAGTCAGTTGCTCAAAAGCAATGGAGGCACGGCGATACAATGTTTCTCCTTCGGGGGTAAGGGTTATGCCCTTGTGAGAGCGTATAAATAACCGACAGCCAAGCTCATGCTCCAGTTTATTCATGGCGTGTGTTACATTGGGCTGATTGCTTGAAAGAACCTGAGCAGCTTTGGTAAAGCTTTTGTATTTGGCTACATGGTAAAAGATGTAGTAGCGGTCATAGCTTGATTTCATAAAAACTCCTTAAAAACATTCTGGGAAGCACTTTTGTGCACCCGTGGAAAGTGCATTATGTAATTTTTGCATGATATACATATTAAAAATACATTTTTCACATGCTGATATTTGTATTATAATTTGGGCTGGTGAAAAGTACAAGATGATTTGCGAAAAGAAAGAAGGTATTAGAATCAATGAATAAGGATTTGACCACCGGGCAGGCGGAAAAGGTCTTGTGGAGCTTTTGTCTGCCACTTTTTGGAAGTATTATTTTTCAGCAGCTTTATAATATTGCAGACAGCCTGATTGCAGGAAAGTTTGTAGGTGAAAATGCCCTTGCGGCAGTGGGGAACAGCTATGAGATAACGCTTATTTTCATTGCTTTTGCTTTTGGCTGTAATATCGGTTGTTCCGTTATTGTCAGCCGATACTTTGGTGCAAAAGAGTATCACAATGTAAAAACTACGGTACATACCACGCTGATAGGCGGCGCCGTTCTCTGCCTGCTTTTGATGGTGATTGGATTTCTGGGGTGCAGGGGGCTTCTTACGCTGATCCGCACACCGGAGGAGATTATGGCGGATTCTCAGCTGTATTTGAACATTTATATAGCAGGGCTGCCCTTTTTGTTCTTTTACAATATTGCTACAGGTATTTTTTCGGCAATGGGGGACTCCAAAACACCGTTTGTTTTTTTGGCTTTTTCCTCAACTGCCAATATTCTGGTAGATTATGCTTTCGTCAAATTCCTTCATATGGGTGTTTCGGGTGTGGCATGGGCAACCTTTCTCTGTCAGGGAGTGAGCTGCGTGCTGGCTGTGATCGTGGTATTTAAGAGACTAAGCAGTCTTTCCTGCACGGAGAAATCACGGATGTTTTCCGGGAAAATATTTGGACAGATTTGTGTGGTTGCAATCCCAAGCATTTTGCAGCAAAGCTTTATTTCCCTGGGAAATATCGTGATACAAAGTCTGATTAACGGCTTCGGAGCTTCTGTCATTGCAGGCTATGCGGCAGCAATTAAACTGAATAATCTGGTAATTACCTCCTTTACCACTTTGGGAAATGGAATTTCCAACTTTGCCTCCCAAAATATGGGGGCGGGCAAAAACCACAGAATTCATGAGGGCTTTAAGGCCGGGATTAAGATGGTGTGGCTTTTATGCGTGCCGATTGTGGCAGTATATTTCCTGTTTGGAAAATGGCTGGTATTTCTTTTTATGGAGAATGCACAGGGGCTGGCCATGGATACGGGGATTCAAATTCTGCGAATACTTGCGCCCTTCTATTTTGTGGTATCCGCAAAGCTTGTTACCGACGGTGTGCTGCGGGGAGCCAGCAAGATGCTGCAGTTTATGATAGCTACCTTTACGGATTTGATTTTGCGGGTGGTGTTGGCAATCATTTTGTCGAAGGCTCTGGGAGTCATAGGAATTTGGTGCGCATGGCCGATCGGTTGGACGGTTGGAACTGTGGTATCACTGTGCTTTTACAAAGCGGCTAAAGAAAAATTGGAGAAGAGCCGATATAGTAAATAAAGCAATAAGGCCGGGAAAGGCATGGTGTGCGAATGAGTGCAAGAGGAATCAGTTCGTTGATTATACAGAACAGACTGTTGAGTCAGGCCAGATCACGCGCAGGAAGCAGCAGTGCGGGACAGGCTGCTGTGGCTAAAAGCAGTTCGAGTAATAAGGATGCGCTGCTCAACGCAATCAAAAATAAGGCCGATCAAAACTCTTATGGATTAAGTGAGGCACAGGAGGAACAGAAGGAAGCTTACACCTCCATGCAAAAGGCTGCGGAAAGCGTTAAGGCCCGCTCGGAGAAGTTGTTGTCATGGCCCTCCAAGGCATGGGAGGAAATGACGGATGAGGAAAAGACCGCCTATAAAGAGGATGTAATTACAGAGGTTACGAATTTGGTCAGTGACTATAATACAATGATAGCAGACCTAAGCAACGCAGGCGGAACAGTCAACGGCGTATATTTAAAACAGATGAAGGGCTATTTCCAGAATGCGCAAAAACAGCTGGAAGAGCTGGGGATTACAGCGGATGCCAACGGAAAGCTGTCTATTGATAAGAATAAGCTGGAAGGGGCCGATGCTCTCTTATTGAAGGAGGCATTTGGTAAAGAGGGAACCTTTGTGGATGACATCGGAAAAAGAGCGGAGAACGTAATCTCCAATGCCAAAACCAACCTTGCGGTTATCAATAAGAACCAGTATGCAGGAAATTATACTTATAACAAGTATGGAAGTGATATTTTTGATGTGCTGGTCGGCGGAAGCCAGTACAGCTCTAAAGGATAAGACAGGGCAAACCTGTCAGGGGGATTTAAACAGAAAGCTCGACGATCAGAAATACTGTTCGTCGAGCTTTTGGTGTTATGAATACATGACAGCCCGTCCATCCTGAGCAATGCCGATGTAGGTTTTGCCGGTATTGATTTGAATTTCATTTCCGTTATCGTCATAGTATCTGGTAGGAGAGTAATCAGAGGTTTTCGTCCATGTAATGTGAATGCCGCTTCCCTTGGTAAAGTAATATCCGTCACCAGTGGAATCAATGGTCTGGAAAGCAAGATAACCTTTGGCATCCCGCTTGGACCATTTGGTGTTTTGGATGATTACATTGGCAAATGTCAGCTGTTCGCCGGTAAGCCCGTCCACCTGTGCCTTGCCGTGAATATTTTTGTAATAAAGTCCGGTTTCCGCATTGTAGGTAAAGTAGCTTTTGGTGTAAGTGAAAATATTGGAAAGGTCGATCACATTGCCGGGGATGGCAGCGGGATACTGCTCCAGGGTATTTACACCTTCCGCAAAATTAAAGTGGGAAGCATTGTAATATTCCGGTCTGACTGTCAGGGAATAGCCCAAAGCGTTGCTGGCATTGGTGATGCCCTCGGCACTTATGTAGGCATTGTGAGGCGCCTTTCTGTCGGTGGTACGGAAAAAGTAACCGGAACCCGGTCTGTCACCGCCTGTACCGTATTCATAGGTTCCGGACAGGTTGTTGATATCCGGCGCAGTGATGCGGTCAGCCATATAGAAGACTCCGCCAAAGTGTACAAGAATGGGGTCCCATTCCGTGGCAATAGAGATATAATAATCGCGGCAGCTTCTGATGTTACCAATACGGCTCAGTCCCTGCCAGTCATCGATAATCGCCATCTGGCGGGAAATCTCGCCCTCTTCCATGATTTCATAGAGAACCTTGGCGTTTCCGATGCCGTAGGAAGGCTGTGCCTTCTTATCCGTGGGCATCATAACCGCAATGGGACGCTGGGATGCCAGAGAGGCAGGTATCAATTCATTGGTATAAACGCTGCGAACCTGCTCGTCCGCCAAGGCCTGATCACTTCCGGCAGCAGACGGTGCAAAAAGCATGGACACTGCGCACAGAGCAATAGCCGCAGTAACAGCGGAAAGTCTTTTCAGTAATTTCTTCTTGTTCATTTCAGTAACCCCCTTAAGAATAATTGCAGTTGGACAATTTCGTGAAATAGCGCAACGCGTGTACCAATATCATACTCTATCGGTGTCGGAGCGTCAATGAAAAAGAACGAAAAAGATGGAGCCTTGAGAAGGGGACAAGCCTTAAGAAAAGTGCTGATTTATCCGATAAAATAAATAAGATATATATGAGCCTGCCATTCGAAGGAGCGATAGAGCAGAGGGGTGTAAACAAGGAGGTTTCAGATGAAGGTACAGAATACGACTATTTTTATTGGGGACGATACGCTTCGTGCCAGACATGAGCACGAGGATGCCGAAAAGGAACAGAATAGAAAAAGTATCTTTGCAGGCGGATTGAATAAAACGGCAGATCCCATTTTGCAGAAAAAGCAGCAGGCCCAGAAGCAGGCGATGAAGGTCATAAGTGATGCGTGGGCAAGTGAGCGTGAGATTGATGACGATCTGGAACTCAGACGGGAAAAGATTAATCAATATAAGGAAGATATGGGAAAGGCTAAGGATGAGCTGAAGGAGATAGAAAACAGACGCGCCCGGCTTCATGATAGTTATGGGATTGCAGAGGATTCTCAGGAAGAGCAGGACTTAAAACTTTTGGAGAAGGAAATTGATTCCCAAAAGCCGGGTTCCGGGATTCATCTTACGGCAGAGGAGTACGAACGTCTTGCGCAGATCAAGGAAGCGGGGCTTAGCGAGTACCAACAGCATTCCCTGGAACTGAAATCCAATGGCGGAATGTATGAAGAGCAGATCAGTGAGGCGGAGGAAGAAATTTTGGCAGAAAACTCTGTAATCAGAGCCACCAGACTGGAACGCCTGAAATCCCAGACGATGCAGAAGGCCAATGAAAGCGCAGATGAGATTATGGAGGCAGCCAGAGACCAAATCATCGGTATGCTGGTGGAGGAGGCCAAGGATCACATCGAAGAGGAGATGGAGGAAAAGAAAGAGGCCGCCCAAAAGGCAGAGGAGAAGAAGGAAGAGGAAGAAGAACGAATCGAGAAGCGGGACGAAAAGGAAGACAGAGAAGAGCGGTTCCGGGAACAGATTAAGGCTGCCACAGAGCAGATGACATTGTCAGAGGATGTGCTCGGAGGAGTTCAGCAGGAGATCAAGAAGATCGTGGAAGAAATGAAGCTTCTGGAGGAGGATATAAAGGGTGCAGCTGTGGATACGGTAAGCTGATTGTGCGCCTGCGGCGGGGCTCCCTGTAAGCAATGGGAGATCAGCCCACCTCAAAGCTGATGGAATTTTCATGGAAGAATCTGATCAGATATTCATCCCAGATTTGATCCGGAGTTTTATCCAAAACAAAAGTATGATATGCGGTGGCGGTGATGCAGCTCAGCTCACTGCCATCGTATTTTATATTAAGAACAAAGGCCTTTAAATCAGAAAGAGAGACTGCCGCACTGTCTTCCTTCAGCAGAGTATCAGCCAGTTCCGGTTTCAAATGCAGCACAAGCTTAAAGCCCACGGGAGTTCTTTTGCCCTTGATCAGATCAAAGCATATGCTGCGCATATCCTGCCACATGGAAAACTCATAGGAGAGCAGGATGCCCTCGTCATTGATGTCACCTGTGAAAAATTCTTTATTAATATGGCCGTCGATAACAAAGGTATTGTAGGTACTGATGGAGGCTTCCGCAAGGAGAAAGCCGTCAAAGGCGCTGCTGCCCAGCAGCTTGCTCATGAAGCTTTTCAGTTCCGTAATTTTGTATGATTTCATGAATGCTCCTGTTATTGTATAATGTAATAAACCGTCATAATCAGTATATAGGAAGTTTGTAAAATTGCAAGAAGAAAGGTTGAGCTATGGAAAATATTGTAATCAGGGGGGAATAAGCAAAAGCCGGGGGTGAGAGCCAAACGGTAGCGGTGGCAAGAGCCTTTGTCCGGCAAACACCGGTGAGAGTGTTTGATGAGCCTTCCAGTGCCCTTGACCCTATTGCGGAGTACGAACTGTTTGACAGCATTATGAAAGATGGAGAGGATCATACCATGATCTTTATTTCCCATCGTCTGTCTTCGGTGAAAAATGCCGACAGGGTATTTCTGCTGGGGCTGGCGGCATTTATAACGGCGGAAATGCTGTTTTCCTCTGTTATATCTGATTATATTGCAGTCAGGGAGCTTCCTAAGGTGCACCGAAAGATGAAGATGGCACTCTATGAAAAAGCGAAAGAGTTGGATTTGCAGTGCTACGATAATCCTGATTATTATAATGAGCTGGTACTTGCCATATCGGAGGCCGACAAGCAGATTGACCGGTGCATTACCTTTTTGCAGAACACGGCGGCAGGAATATGTGAAAAGAGTGTTTTATCTCAGCGACTATGCAAAGGAGCTTCGCTTAAACCCGGAGGCTGCCGGGATATTATATGATGATTTCGAGAAAGCAAATGAACAGCTGTATCAGGTGGAAAAGCGTTATACGAAAAGAAAGTTCTGGCTGGATTTCATGCGTCAGTACGTCAGCAATGATTTTTTCAGTGATGTGCTGTATATTTCTTATCTGGTATTTAAGGCAGCTGTGTTGGGTGGTTTATCCTACAGCAGTGTTGCAATTCTGTACAATTCCTTTGGACGGTTGAAGCGGGGAATGAGGGTATTTACAGATGTTTACCCTTATGCGGCGGAGACCAGCCTTTATGTGCAGAAGATTCTTGATTTTATGGATTATGAGCCTCAGATTAAAAGCGAGAGAAAGCTTCCGGTATCCGATCAGGCCAAGGCCCTGGAGCTTAAAAATGTATCCTTTTCTTACGGCGGGGAATATGGCAATGTAATCAGGAACATTTCTCTTTCCGTTGTCCACAACCAGACTTGCGGATCGTATTATCATGCTGGAAAACGGACAGATTGCAGAACAGGGAACCCATGAGCAGCTTCTTTTGCTGAACGGAAAGTATGCAGCCATGTGGAAGGCACAGGCAGGGCAGTATATAGAGGCATAAAAAAGCGCAAGCTCAGCAAACTTGCGCTATAAAAATACTGTGCAATTTTAGACCTTTCGCAACTATTCCTGACCTGCGTATTTCTCTGCCTGTTCCGCAATCAGCGCATGGTCGTCAAAATAATTAATCTTCATGGATTTCTTCACATCATCAAGAGTCTGGGCTGCAACTTCTTTTGCAGCAAGGCTTCCCGCATGAAGAATCTCATAAACAGCGGGAATATCCTTTTCCCATTCCTTTCTTCTTGCACGGATAGGAGAAAGCTCCTCCTGAAGCACGTTGTTCAGGAATTTCTTCACCTTTACATCGCCTAAACCGCCTCTGGTGTAGTGGGCTTTTAATTCCTCCAGATTTGCATATTCGGGGAGGTACTCGGCAAACATTTCATCCTTACAGAAGGCATCCAGATAGATAAATACAGGGTTGCCCTCTACCCGTCCGGGATCGGAAACCTGAAGATGATTAGGGTCTGTAAACATGGACATAACCTTCTTGCGTACATCCTCCTCGGTGTCGGAAAGGTAAATACAGTTGTTAAGGGATTTGCTCATCTTGGCCTTGCCGTCAATACCGGGAAGACGCAGGCACGCCTTATTGTCGGGGAGAAGAATATCGGGCTCCACAAGGGTGTCACCGTATACGGCGTTAAACTTGCGCACGATTTCCTTGGTCTGCTCCAGCATAGGCATCTGATCCTCACCTACGGGCACTGTGGTTGCTTTAAAAGCAGTAATGTCAGCAGCCTGGCTGATGGGATAGGTAAAGAAGCCCACCGGAATACTTGCCTCAAAGTTCCGCATTTGAATTTCGGATTTCACGGTAGGGTTTCTTTGAAGTCTGGAAACGGTTACCAGATTCATATAGTAAAAAGTAAGCTCGCAAAGCTCCGGAATCTGAGACTGGATCAGCAGTGTGGACTGCTTGGGATCAAGTCCGCAGGATAAATAGTCTAAAGCTACCTCAACAATGTTCTGACGCACCTTTTCGGGCTGCTCGGCATTGTCGGTAAGAGCCTGGGCATCTGCAATCATAATAAAAATTTTATCGAACATACCGGAGTTTTGCAGCTCCACTCTTCTTTTCAGGGAACCTACATAATGACCAACATGAAGACGTCCGGTAGGTCTGTCGCCGGTTAAAATTATTTTTGCCATAATATCCTCCATTCATAAAAGCACTTCTGAACCATTATACACTACTTGCAAAAAATTTCCTATATTTTTTTGCGTTGGTTTAGGGAATTGCAAGCAGCTTTTATGGTTATGGATTTTGGGAGGGCTTTGTTATAGAATAGAAAGGACAGATCAGTTACTTTTGGAGAAATGTGATTTTGAATGTGGATAAGATAAAGGAAATAGCCAAAAGAATAGGGAAGGACATCAAATATTGCGCTCTGGCAGGGGCGGCCTTTGTAATCTATTATGTAGTCATTCACGCCGTTTTCGACGCATTTTGTCCGTTGCTTGTGACGGTGGGGATTCCCTGCGCAGGATGCGGGCTTACCAGGGCTGCGCTGTATTTGCTGAAGGGGCAGATCAGACGTGCATTTGGAATGAACCCGTCTGTTTTTCCGTTTCTGTTCTTTTTGCTATACTGTGGGTACTTTCGATACCTGCGGGGAACAAGGATCAGGGGCTTTCGATATGCATTGGCTGCCCTTGTAGTTGTAGTCCTGATGATTTACTGCTGTCGCATGGTGCTTTATTTTCCGGACAGAGCTCCTTATGTTTACCACAAAAAGAATATTCTGGCGGAATTGTTCCCGTTATATGGCGAATGGATGAAGCAGCTTCTCCAAAGCATCAGGGCATGAGAGGAGCCTGATACAGAACAAGCGGTAATCAGGTAATTACAGGTGGTAGGGAAGGTATCAGCGCACCCAGCGTCCGGAAGCACCGCAGGGAAGAACAAGGCCGCTCTGGGTTACGGGCAGACCGATCTCTGAGGAGCTTACCTGGCCGCCCCGCTCTTTGACAATGGCGGTGCTGAGCATATAGGTCAGTACGGCAGGCTGCAGGCCTGTGGTATAGGAATTAATCAGGAAAAACAGAGCATTCTTAGACAACAGCTTTGCAGTCAGCTGGATAAAGGGATAAATGCTTTCTTCAATCTTCCAGATTTCACCCTTAGGCCCTCTTCCGTAGGAAGGCGGGTCCATGATAATACCGTCGTAGGTGTTGCCGCGGCGGATTTCCCGTTCAACGAATTTGACGCAGTCATCTACCAGATAGCGGATGGGAGCATCTGCAAGTCCTGATGCGGCAGCGTTTTCTTTTGCCCAGTTGACCATTCCCTTAGAGGCGTCCACATGAGTAACAGCCGCTCCGGCTTTGGCTGCGGCAAGGGTAGCGCCTCCGGTGTAGGCAAAGAGGTTCAAAACCTTTAAGGGCCGGTCCGCCTTTTTAATGATATCACTAAACCAGTCCCAGTTTACTGCCTGCTCGGGGAAAAGACCGGTATGTTTAAAGCTGAAGGGCTTCAGGTGAAAGGTGAGATCGCGATAATGGATGCTCCACTCGTTGGGAAGCTGAAAAAATTCCCATTCGCCGCCGCCCTTGGAGCTGCGATGGTAGTGTCCGTTCAGCTTTCGCCACTGGGGAGCATTTTTGGGAGTATTCCAGATAACCTGCGGATCGGGGCGGAGAAGAATATACTTGCCCCAACGTTCTAATTTTTCACCATTTGAGGTATCTATCACTTCATAATCTTTCCAATGATCTGCAATCCACATGCTAAAAGTATCCTTTCTGATGTCAGCCTTTGTGCAGGCATAGTGGTTTCTCTAATGATAATAGAAAAAAACAGTAAAAAAAGCAAGGAGTTTATGGTATGCTAAAGCAGAAGAAACATGGTTCAGAAGGCAGGAATGGGAAATGACCAGATTGAGATGTGCGGGCTGCAGAAAGACAAGCTGTAACGGGTGCAGTCTTTATGAACATATTAATACAGGCAAAAATCAGGCTGCGCTGTTTCCGACAGACTTTGTACCGGATCAGAGAACAGGCCTTGGCATGGCATTTGATATGGGGACTACGACCATTGCAGGAAGCTTATGGGATATGGAAAGGTGCGCCCGGCTGGAGGCTCATACCTGTGTCAATCCGGGAAGATATGCGGGCAGTGATGTAATCAGCAGACTTACCCGGATCAGGGAAAGTGCGCAGGAGCAGAAGAAAATGCAGCGTATCTTGATAGAAAAGCTGGATGAGATGGCCCGCAGCGCTTCTGCGGAATATGAAGGAGAAATAACCCGTGTGACTGTGGCAGGAAATACCGTAATGTGTGAAATGCTGCTGGGGGAAAGCATAGAGGGGCTTTTGAGAGCGCCCTTCCACAAGGACTATA
Organism: uncultured Lachnospiraceae bacterium; assembly: GCA_964393865.1. Classification (GTDB taxonomy): domain Bacteria; phylum Bacillota; class Clostridia; order Lachnospirales; family Lachnospiraceae; genus Suilimivivens. The sequence continues at coordinate 84,851 of CAYMUW010000004.1, read as the reverse complement.
CGGGAACAAAAAGACTGCAGGGAAAAGAACTGGGATTTTCTTACCTGAAGGAGGCTGAGATTATCATTTTGCCTGCGATTGACGGATATGTGGGGGCGGATGCGCTGGCAGTGCATACCTATGTGAAGCACAGTGACGGAAGAGCGCATGTGCTGGCCGTGGATATCGGAACCAACGGAGAAATTCTGCTGTTTGGAAAGAATGAGACTTATGCCTGTTCGGCGGCGGCAGGCCCCGCACTGGAGGGAGCGGCCGTGGTACAGGGAATGGGTGCTGCCGATGGAGCAATTTGTGAGGTTGGTCTGGGAGGAAGATTTCCCAGAGAAGATATTTTCTATAAGGTAATCGGCGAAGGGGTGCCTAAGGGAATTTGCGGTTCCGGTCTGGTGGACGCATTTGCCCTGCTGAAAAGGCTTAAGGTGATCGACTCTACCGGGTATTTATATACCGGAGCAGAGGCAAGAAAAGCAGGTGTCAGAGAACAATTTTGCAGAAGAATTAGGGAGGGGGAAAAGGGAAACAGCTTTCTGCTGACGGATAACGAGAACCCGGTATTTCTTACCTCCGAGGATATCAGGCAGCTTCAGCTTGCAAAGGGAGCCATTCGTGCGGGGATAGAGATTTTACTTTCCAGGGAGCAGATTAAGGGAGAAGAACTTGCCCATATTTATGTAGCCGGTTCCTTTGGAAGCTTTATCAGAAAGGAAAGTGCGGTGGAGATCGGACTTTTGCCGGATGTGAATCCTGATAAAATCACCCATGTGGGAAACTGTGCGGGAACGGGAGCTTCCATGGCCCTTTTGTCGGAAAAGATTTTGCAGGAAATGGAGCGGGATGCGGATAAAATCAGGTATGTGGAGCTGGCCGGGGAAGAAAGGTTTCAGGCTTGCTTTTTGGACAGTTTGAGAGTATGATATAGCTTGTGTTTTTGACAGCCGGGGAATGGCCGCAGAATGGCGGATTACCCGTAGATCATAAGAGGACAGGGAGAAATACAGGCAGTGGACAGAGCATATTTAAAGGACAAAAAGAGAATTGTTATAAAGATTGGTACATCAACGATTACCCATCTCAGTACGGGAAATCTGAATTTGAATAAACTGGAGAAGTTTGCCCGGGTACTTACGGATATCCGCAATCAGGACAAGGAAGTGGTTATCGTATCATCGGGCGCTATCGGAGCGGGCAGAAAGGCTCTTGGAATCAAGGAGAGACCCCAGACGCTTTCCCTTAAGCAGGCCTGTGCGGCAGTGGGACAGGCGAGGCTTATGATGATTTACCAGAAGCTTTTTGCGGAGTACAATCAGACCATTGCCCAGATTTTGATTACCAAGCGTATTCTGCTGAATGAGATCAGCCTTTACAATGCGGAAAATACATTTCATGAGCTGCTGAATATGGGAGTGATTCCCATTGTCAATGAAAATGACCCGATTTCCACCGATCAGATTCAGGAGGAAAACTTTGGGGATAATGACACACTTTCTGCTAACGTGGCGGAAATGGTGAAAGCGGATCTTTTGATTCTGCTTTCGGATATTGACGGGCTGTATTCGGATGATCCCCGAAATAATAAGGAAGCCAGATTTATCAGCTATGTGGATTGCATCGACGAAAAGCTGGAGACTATGGCAAAGGGCGCCGACACCACCTTTGGAACGGGCGGTATGGCAACCAAAATTGCAGCAGCCAAGATTGCATGCAGTGCGGGAGTTGATATGGTGATTGCCAATGGGGATGATGTGACAAATATCAACAGGATACTGAATGGAGAAGAAATTGGAACGTTGTTTAAAGCATGATGAGATACAGGTTTACATAATAAAAAAGCGCAGGCATTGGCCTGCGCCTTTTTTGGCTTCACAGAAAAGTTTCTAATGCATTAATGTGCAAAAATAATTGCCTTTCCTATGAAATAAAAATTAAGATAATTTATGCAGGAACAAACCGCTGCGGAGCTTTGGCTCAAACCACGTGGATTTGGGAGGCATCAAAAGTCCTGCATCCGCTACCGACAAAAGCTCCTCGATGGAGGTGGGGTACATGGAAAAAGCCACCTTCATATCACTGTGGACCCGGCGCTCCAACTCGGAAAGCCCGCGAATACCGCCTACGAAGTCAATCCGCTTGTCTGTTCTGGGGTCTTCAATATTAAGTACCGGACCAAGCAGATAGTCCTGCAGGATAGATACATCCAGTCCTTTCACGGGATCAGAGGAGAGAAGAGACTCCCTGGCGGTAAGGAGATACCAGTTATCCTCCAAAAACATACCGAAGGTTCCTTTTATGCTGGGAGCTACGGGCTCCGTTCCCTTGCAGGTAAGCTCAAAACCGGCAGCCTGTATGGCTTTCAGAAACTCATCACAGGTCATGCCCTTTAAATCCTTAACAACACGATTGTAGGGCATGATATAAAGCTGGTCATCGGGGAACAGCACCGACAGAAAACGGTTAAACTCTTCCGCTCCGGTGTAATCGGGGTTCTGCTGACGGCGCATAAGCCCAACCTTTACGGCGGAGGCGCAGCGGTGATGACCGTCGGCTATGTAGGTGCAGGGAAGCTGCCGGAAAGCCTGTTCAATGTTAGTTATATCTTCAGCAGAAGAAATAATCCATACCCGATGGGTAATACCGTCTGCTGAAGTAAAGTCGTATAGGGGAGCAGCCTGCTTAGCCTTTTCTACAATCCGGTTGATTTCCTGCTTAGAGCGGTATACCAGAAAGATGGGGCCGGTGTGGGTGTCTGTAATGTCCACATGGCGGATACGGTCAAGCTCTTTGTCCTCACGGGTGTTTTCATGTTTTTTAATCAATTGGTTTTGATAATCATCGATGGAAGAACATGCAACAATTCCGGATTGGGAGCGTCCGTTCATGGTCAGCTCATAGATATAGTAGCAGGGTTTCTCCTCCGTAATGAAAGAACCGTCGGCAATCATGGATGACAGGATTTCCCGGGCCTTTTCGTATACTCTGGGGTCATAGGTGTCCACATCGTCAGGAAATCCGGTTTCCGCACGATCTATTTTCAAAAAGGAAAGCGGCTCTCTTTTCACCTCAGCCAGCGCCTCGCTGCGATTGTATACGTCGTAGGGAAGTGCTGCAATGCGGTCTGCCAGTTCAGGTATGGGGCGGGTGCTTCGAAAGGGTGTCACTTTAGGCATGGTTGTACCTCCTTATCAGTCAGTGAAAATTCTTGCTATGATTATACGTTGGAAAGAGGGTGAGAGTCAATGAACTGTTGAAAAATGACAGTCGGATAGCAATTATTGAGTAGTCAAATTTCCTCTTTTTCAGTACAATGTTATTGAAAATTTTTTGCAGGAGATGTCATAATGAAGGCGGCTCAAAATCCGATTTTAAGGGGCTTTTATCCCGACCCTTCCATCTGCAGGGTGGGCAGGGATTATTATCTTGTTAATTCTACATTTTCCTATGTTCCGGGGGTACCGGTCTTTCACAGCAGAGACCTGGTGAACTGGAAGCAGATCGGAAATGTTCTGGAGCGTAAAAGCCAGTTGGTTTTGGATGGTGCGTCCATGTCCAGAGGAATTTATGCGCCGTCTATTCGTTACCATAAGGGAACCTTTTATATGATCACCACCAATGTTTCTCATGGCGGTAATTTCTATGTGACTGCTGATGATCCGGCGGGTTCGTGGTCTGATCCGGTTTATTTGAAGGTACCGGAGGGCGTTGACGGAGGCATCGATCCGTCCCTTTATTTTGAAGGAGACAAATGCTATTACATCGGACAGCGGCAAAAGAAAAATGCCAGATTTTTTGGAGACTGTGAGGTTTGGATGCAGGAGCTTGACCTTACTAAGGGAGAGCTTGTGGGGGAGGATTATTCCTTATATGCCGGCGCCATGCGGGATGCCTGCTGGGTGGAAGGACCTCATTTGTACAGGATCGGTGAGTATTATTACATCACCTGTGCGGAAATGGGAACCAGTTTCGAGCACAGTATCTGTGTGGCCAGAAGCAAAGCGCTTACAGGCCCATACGAAAATTATAAATGCAATCCTCTTCTTACGCACAGGCATTTGGGCAGGAATTACCCTATTCAGAGCATCGGACATGGCGATCTGGTGGACACGCCGGAGGGAGAATGGTATCTGGTGATGCTTGGGACAAGACCTTTAAGCGGTGCGGCGGAGCTGGGCCGGGAAACCTTTCTTGCCAAGGTGGAATGGGAAGAGAGCTGGCCGGTGGTAAACCCGGGAGAAGGAAAGGTCTTATGGCAGCAGCCGGTTGCGGAGATGGATGACCGAGATAGTCAAAATAATGGCTTTAATGGAAAGGCGGTTCCTGCTTTTGAAGGCAGGATGGAAATGAAATTTTCCGATTCTTTGGATAAGCGGTTCTTATTTTTCAGACATCCCGATAAGGATACTCTTAAGGTGACAGGAGAAAGAGAATGCGAGCTGAAATGCTCCGAGGGACGCCCGGAGGATACCCAGGGAGTGATCTCTTATCTGGGGCTCAGGCAGCAGGATCGCAGCTTTCGGATTTCGGTACAGGTTTCCGAAAGGCTTCCGGCGGGCGCACGGGCAGGACTTCTCTATCTGTATGATGATAACAATTATATAAAGTTTCTGATAGGCGGTCAGGGAGAAGAATGTGTAACGGTTTTGAAGCGTGAAAAGGGACAGGAGCAGGTTCTTTTGAGTACCTCTCTTGACAAGGAGCAGCCAGAGGGCAAGGACTGGGTGGAATTGGAGATAAGCGGCAGGGAACAGCGGATTTCCTTTACCCTGCAGGGAGAAAAGCTTTCCGCAGAGCTTTCGGCTGGTTTTATGAGCGGGGAGCATACAGGCGGCTTTGTGGGGTGTACCTTTGGCATTTATGCAGAAGGAACAGGACAGGGTTATGCAGGATTTAAGGATGTAACCGTAGAGTATGGGAATTAGCTGTGAGGTTAATGCAGCACAGGTGTGTATGAGATGACTGACGTGTGAATCGTGCATAAAAATATATAAAATGATTAGTTGTTATCATAAAGAAAATTTACTATAATAATTAGGATAAGTGTAGTTTTGAAAACTGTCTTATCTGAAAGAACCAAAAGGAGGGTTATTATGTTATACATAGGTGTTGATTTGGGTACCAGTGCGGTCAAACTGCTTTTGATGAACGGAGAAGGTAAGATTCAAAAGATTGTTTCCAGAGAGTACCCTATTTACTTTCCTAATCCGGGCTGGTCAGAGCAAAAGCCTGAGGACTGGTATGAGCAGACCATAGAGGGAATTAAGGAGCTGATTGCGGAGGCTGACAAGAGCCAGATTGCAGGTATCAGTTTCGGCGGCCAGATGCACGGGCTTGTTATTTTGGATAAGGACGATCAGGTAATCCGTCCTGCACTTTTGTGGAATGACGGAAGAACCTTTGAGGAATGTGACTATTTAAATAATGTGATCGGAAAGGATAAGCTTTCCCAGTACACTGCGAATATATCCTTTACCGGATTTACCGCTCCCAAGATTTTGTGGGTAAAGAACAAGGAACCGGAGAATTTTGCAAAGATTGCCAAGATTATGCTTCCCAAGGATTATATTGCATATAAATTGACAGGGGTTCATTGTACGGATGTTTCGGATGCTTCCGGTATGCTGCTTTTGGATGTTAAGAACCGCTGCTGGTCTGAGGAAATGTGCGATATCTGTGGTATTACCGTGGAGATGCTGCCCAAGCTGTACGAGAGCTATGAGTGCGTGGGCAATGTAACTTCGGAAATCGCCAAGGAGCTTGGCATTCCCGAAACCGTAAAGGTAGCGGCAGGAGCAGGCGATAATGCGGCTGCTGCTGTAGGAACCGGAACGGTAGGAGAGGGGATGTGCAATATCTCTCTCGGCACCAGCGGAACCATCTTTATTTCCTCCAAGAAATTCGGAGTGGATAAGTACAATGCGCTTCATGCTTTTGCACATGCGGACGGCAATTATCACCTGATGGGCTGTATGCTCAGCGCAGCATCCTGTAACAAGTGGTGGATGGAAGAGATCATCGGAACCGACCAGTATTCTGCGGAGCAGAAGGATATTACCAAATTAGGCGAGAACCATGTATATTTCCTGCCTTATCTGATGGGAGAAAGATCACCTCACAACAATCCTAACGCCAGAGGAACCTTTATCGGCATGACCATGGATACCTCAAGAGCCGATATGACCCAGGCTGTTTTGGAGGGGGTTGCATTTGCACTTCGTGACTCACTTGAGGTTGCCAAATCTCTTGGAATTAAGTTAGAGAGAACCAAAATCTGCGGCGGCGGAGCAAAGAGCCCTCTCTGGAAAAAAATGATTGCAAACATTTTAAATCTTAAGGTGGATGTGATTGAAAGTGAGGAAGGCCCTGCCCTTGGCGGCGCAATGCTGGCAGCGGTAGCCTGCGGTGAATATGAAAGCGTGGAGGCGGCAGCAGCTAGGATCGTTAAGATTATTGACACGGTGGAGCCGGAGCCGGAGCTGGTAGAGAAGTACGAAACCAGATATCAGCAGTTTAAGGAAATTTACCCTGCATGCAAGCCTTTGTTTGAGATTATTAAGTAAAGTACGATGTTTAAATCAAATATAAGAAAGGAAGAAAGGTATGAAGGTTTACAGTGTTACGGACGAACGTTTTAAAAAGTACGGGAAGATTGTTAAGGATGTTGACTTTTCTCAGTTGATTGCGGTTATGGAGGAAGTGACACCCCTTCCCGAAGGCGTAGAGTATGTTCCCGGCCTTGCGGAACTGGAAGCTCTTCCGGTTATGAAGGAGCTTACGGACAAGACCTACGGAGAGCTGCCCATTCAGATCGGTTATTGCAATGGGCATAACTCTATGTTAAATGCACTGGAGTATCACAGAAACTCCGAGATCAATGTGGCTGCTACGGATGCTATTTTGATGTTGGGAAGCCAGCAGGATATTACGGATGATTTCACCTATGATACTTCGCTGGTAGAGGCATTCCTGGTACCTAAGGGAACCGCTGTTGAGGTCTATGCGACCACACTGCATTATGCACCCTGCGGTGTTGACGGTGCAGGCTTTAAGGTAGCAATTGTTCTTCCCAAGGGAACCAATCTGAACCTGGATAAGGAGCATCAGGGCGGTGAGGACGGACATTTGACTGCCAAGAATAAGTGGCTTCTCGGACATCCCGAGGGAGGCCTGCCGGAAGGAAGTCCTATGGGACTGATCGGCAAAAATCTGTGTGTCAACGAATAAGAAACGAAACAAATATATTTTATTCATAACAGGAGGATTGAAGAATGAATAATTTACCCAAGGTGAAAATCGGAATTGTTGCGGTAAGCCGTGACTGTTTCCCGGAGTCTCTGTCCGTCAACAGAAGAAAAGCATTGGTAGAGGCATACAAGGCTAAATATGATGCTGCCGATATTTACGAATGCCCTATCTGTATTGTGGAAAGTGAAATCCACATGGTTCAGGCACTGGAGGATATTAAGAAGGAAGGATGTAATGCACTTTGCGTTTATCTCGGAAACTTTGGTCCTGAAATTTCCGAAACACTTCTTGCCAAGCATTTTGACGGACCGTCTATGTTTATTGCAGCAGCGGAAGAGACACAGAATGATTTGGTTGGAGGACGCGGCGACGCATACTGCGGTATGCTGAATGCAAGCTACAACTTAAAGCTTCGCAATGTCAAGGCATATATTCCCGAGTATCCGGTTGGAACAGCAGCAGAGTGTGCCGACATGATTAATGAGTTTGTTCCCATTGCAAGAGCAATTGTAGGTTTAAAGAGCCTGAAAATTATCAGCTTTGGTCCCAGACCGTTAAACTTCCTTGCATGTAATGCTCCTATCAAGCAGCTTTACAATCTTGGCGTTGAAATCGAAGAGAACTCCGAGCTTGATTTGTTCGAAGCATTCAATAAGCATGAGGGTGATGAGAGAATTCCCGCTAAGGTGAAGGAAATGGAAGAAGAGCTTGGTGAGGGCAATCAGAAGCCTGAAATCTTAAACAAGCTGGCTCAGTACGAGCTGACACTTCTTGACTGGGTTGAGGCTCACAAAGGATATCGTGAGTATGTTGCAATTGCCGGCAAGTGCTGGCCTGCATTCCAGACTCAGTTTGGATTTGTTCCCTGTTACGTAAACAGCCGTCTGACAGGTATGGGAATTCCCGTATCCTGCGAGGTTGATATTTACGGATGCTTAAGCGAGTTCATCGGTACGGCTGTAAGCAACGATATCGTTACCCTGCTTGACATCAACAACAGCGTTCCTGCTGATATGTATGAAGAGTCCATTAAGGGCAAATTTGATTATACCCATCAGGATACCTTCATGGGCTTCCACTGTGGAAATACCTGCTCCAAGAAGCTGGCATTCTGCAGCATGAAGAACCAGATGATTATGGCAAGATCTCTTCCTGTAGAGGTTACCAACGGAACACTGGAGGGCGACATTGTACCCGGTGATATCACCTTCTATCGTCTCCAGTCTACAGCGGATAACAAGCTTCGCGCTTATATTGCACACGGTGAGGTACTTCCAGTTGCAACCAAGTCCTTCGGCGGTATCGGTGTATTCGCTATTCCTGAAATGGGACGTTTCTACCGTCATGTTTTGATCGAGGGCAACTATCCTCATCACGGTGCTGTTGCATTTGGTCACTATGGCAAGGCTCTGTTTGAGGTATTTAAGTATATCGGTGTTGAGCTGGATGAGATCGGCTTTAATCAGCCTAAGGGAATGCTTTACAAATCCGAGAATCCTTTTGCATAAGATTGCATGAATGCTGAATATGCATTGGAATTAGGATAAAAGAGAAACATACTTTTTTTAGGAAAAATTTTTCTATCAATTATAAAACTGCGTGATTATACTCTATGATAAGTTTTAATCACGCAGTTTTTTGGCGGCAGCAAGCGGAAACGTAGTTTTATGTGTATCCGGTGGCCGCTGCAAATATGATGAAGCAGGTAAAATGTATTCAGGTTGGCTGACCGGAGAAAAACGAAATGGCAAAGGATAAGACAAAGGACATGACGGTAGGAACGCCCATGAAGCTGATTTTGGGCTTTTCAATTCCGTTATTATTTGGATTTTTGTTTCAGCAGTTCTACAGCGTGGTAGACACGGTAATTGTGGGACGTTTTCTTGGCATGCGGGCACTTGCAGGTGTAGGAGCTACAGGATCAATTAACTTTATGATTGTGGGTTTCTGTATGGGCGTGTGTAACGGGTTTGCCATTCCGGTAGCCCACAAATTTGGTGCAAAGGACTATTCGGGAATGCGTCAGGTGGTGGCCAACTGCGTCTGGCTGTCCATTGCATTTGCGGCTGTAATGACGGTGGCAGTCTGTCTGCTGTGCAGAAATATTCTGGTGTGGATGAACACACCGGAGGATATTTTTCAGGATTCCTACGGCTATATCTTAATTATTTTTATAGGAATACCGGCCACATATCTTTATAACATTCTTTCCGGTATTATTCGTTCCATGGGTGACAGCAAGACGCCGCTGGTATTTTTAACCTTATCCTCTTTTATGAATATTGGATTGGATTTACTTTGTATTCTGGGATTTCATATGGGAGTTGCAGGTGCGGCAATAGCGACGGTGGTTTCACAGTTGGTTTCAGGCATTTTGTGCCTTATATATCTGATAAAGAAATTTGAAATTTTACATATCTCCGGGGATGAGTGGAAGGTCAACGTGGGATATATGAAGATGCTGTGCAGTATGGGAATCCCTATGGGGCTGCAATATTCCATCACCGCAATCGGTTCTGTAATTCTTCAGACTGCGGTAAATGGACTGGGTTCCGTGGCGGTTGCCTCCGTGACGGCAGGCGGCAAGGTAAGCATGTTCTTCTGCTGTCCCTTTGATGCTATGGGTTCTACCATGGCCACCTATGGCGGGCAGAATGTAGGCGCCAAAAGATTGGACCGGGTAGGAAAAGGGCTGAAGGATTGCATAATTCTTGGAGTGATTTACTCTATACTGGCATTTGTAATTATGTATTTCTTTGGCGCTGATCTGGCATCCATGTTTGTGGACGAAGCAGGCAGTCAGATGCTGGAAAATGCCGGAATTTTCTTGATCGTGAACAGCGCATTTTATATTCCACTTGCGTTGGTTAATATTATCAGATTCCTGATACAGGGAATGGGATTTTCCACCTTTGCTATTCTGGCAGGCGTGTTTGAAATGGTGGCAAGAACAATAGCAGGACTGGTTTTGGTTCCTGAATTTGGCTTTATCGGAGCCTGCTTTGCAAGTCCGCTGGCATGGATATTTGCGGATATTTTTCTTATACCTGCCTATATCCATGTGCGGAGAAAGCTGCAAAAAATGTTTAACAATGAAGAGGTAGTTGTCCGCATCTGATTGTTAAGGCATCAGTTTATTGATTTTGCGGTCATAGGTCAGAAGTCCATTTACTTCTTCTTCCACATCGGAAAGCTGCGTATAGACAGCGCCGCTAAGTCCCTGCTCCTTAAGTGGAAGCAGGGATTTTTGTATCAGCTCATGGTAGGCTTCCCGAAATTCTTCAAGCGTGTCATAGCGTTTGTAGCCGAAAACTCTGTCTACGCTGGTATGTCCTTTTAAATGGCAGGCATAGCCGCCATATTCGGAGAGAAAAAAGGCGCGGTCCTCCCATTTTTTTACAGGTACGGAAAGTGGACGAAAATAATTGTGTACGCTGATAAAATCGCCGCAGTTCTGGTCAAACCATCCACTGGCAGAATCAATCAGTCTGGAAGGATCAAGACGGCGGATGATGTTGGTGATTCGAACCGTGTCAAACTGTCCCCAGCCTTCATTGAAAGGAACCAAAATGGCAATGGAAGGGAAAAAGCTTAAATAGCTGACTGTCTCAGCGCATTCCTTTTCCCAGGTCAGCCTTGCCTCCTGATTTTTGCGGGAAAGCATGGAATAATGAGAATCCTTAAGGTGTGAAGCAAGGAAGGGAGAAAGGGTGGGAAGGTAGCTGATGACTGGCATATGATACTTGCTGCCCCCGTTGACGATATCCTGACAGACGATCATGCCCAGACGGTCACAGTGGTAATACCATCTGGCACACTCCACCTTAATATGTTTCCGAAGCATATTAAAGCCAAGGGATTTCATGGTACGAATATCGTAAATCAGCGCTTCATCGGAGGGAGCGGTATACAGACCGTCAGGCCAGTAGCCCTGATCCAAAACCCCCATTAAAAAGCAGGACTTGTGATTCAGGCAGAATACCGGTTTGCCGTTCAAAGTGCCTTCTTCCTGTTTTTCTACGGAGAAGAGCCGCATGGCAAAGTAGCTGGTCACATGATCCTGACCAAGGCAAAGCTCCGCATCATAAAGAAAAGGCTTTTCCGGGCTCCAGGGATGGAAATGCTCCCTGGGTATGGCAAGTGTGAGAGAGACAGATAAAGGGCGGGATGCAGATGACGCAGTCTGTGTCTGAAGGTCATCCGAATCTGGCAGAGCCGGCTCCATGCAGCCGGAAGCGATTTTCTCACCGCTGGCCAGAAGAGAAACGGACAAGGCAGGCAAATCCTTGCCTACAGCAGCCTGAATGTGAACCGTGACCTTTCGGTTATCGTAATCGGTATCAAACCGGATATGCTCAATATGGGAAAGGGGAACCTGCTCCATCCATACCGTCTGCCAGATGCCGCTTTGGGCAGTATAAAAGATGCCGCCGCGGTCAAGGGTCTGCTTCCCTTTGGCTTCATCGTTTGCTCCTGTGGTATCCTCCACTCTGAGAGTAAGTTCATTTCCGGCAGGCCGCAGAAAATCTGTAATATCTGCATCAAAAGGCAGGTAACCACCCTGATGGGAGATTACGGGGCGGCCGTTTATATAGAGCCGGGCACAGTAGTCTACGGCTCCGAAATGAAGGAGCAGCCGCATTCCCTTTGGCAGAATACATTTTTCATCGGGCAGGGTTGTCCGATACCAGAGGAACTGGCCGGGCAGAAGCTGCCTGTTTACGCCTGAAAGGGCGCTTTCGGGGGAGAAGGGAACCAGAATCTGCCCTTCGTATTCGGAAGGCGGAGTATCGTTCCCGGTAATCGCATAGTCCCAGAAACCGTTCAGGTTGGTATAGTCAGTCCTTTTAAGCTGAGGGCGGGGATATTCGGGAAGGGGAGAGCCTGTGTCAAGCTGTTCTCCCCATATGGTTGTAAGGGGCGTAAGTTTATCATCCTGGTGAGGACGGATGATGCTTTTGACGGCATCTGACAGATTCATATTTTCCTCATTTCTGCGCCGCATTGGGCGCATAGCAAGTTTGCATTTATTATAACATAGTTTTAAATATAGTTTAACTGCCAGAAATCAGAATTGGTTTTGCGGCTGCTCTCATAGGAAAGAAGTTCGGCAAAAGAATCATGGAAGATAGAATATTTTTTCCAGGTTTCTTCCGGGCTTAGCGGGGAAGCTTTGGGCTGTTTGTCTTCTGTAGGGGACAGGTGTTTCTGTCTGGTTGAAATTTTCTGCATTTAATGACCTCCTATCCTTGTTAGTGTATTTATTGTAATGGGAAATTGTGACATGGAAGTGAGCATTCCCTAAAAATAATCATATGTTTCTTAGTTTAATATTATTCATTTATTAAAAATGCCTAAAGTCAAACGAAAAGATGTGTGGTATGATTAAAAACGTGTGAGGTTGAGAATCATGGAAGAAAATGAGCTGCTTAAGAAGCGTTTCCGGGAACTGGCGCAAAAGTGCTATCAGAATAATCAATATACATTTACAGGCTTTTTGGGACTTGCGGATGCGGCATGCTTCTTTGAGATAGAAAGAGAGCTTTCCTATGTTCCCCACACGGTATGGGGAGGAAGCGAGCTTGCAGAGCGGGTGATGATCCGGTTTGGAAGTGAGGAATTACTTGGCTATGAGGAGCCCTTTCCCATTGTATGTCTGAAAATCAGTCCTCTTGCCGAGAAGTTTGCGGATGCGCTGACGCACAGAGACTATCTGGGCGCATTGATGAATCTGGGAATAGAAAGGGATACCCTGGGAGATATTCTTTTGAGGGAAAAGACAGCCTGGCTTTTTTGCACGGGCAGCATGGCAGAATATATTAAGGAAAATCTGACTAGGGTCAAGCATACCACTGTGATGTGTGAAGAGGCAGAGGAGGCTCCTGCGTTGACGGAAAAGGATATTCAGGAAATGCAAATCCAGATTGCCTCGGCGAGAATCGATGGTGTGGTTGCAAAGGTGTACCGCCTTTCACGAAGCGAGGCGGTGGAATTATTCCGTCAAAAGAAAATTTTTGTGGGAGGCAGGATTTGTGAAAACAACAGTCAGCTTCTTAAGGCGGGAGAGACGGTAAGTGTAAGAGGATATGGAAAATTTGAGTTTGCCGGTGAAACAGGGATCAGCAAAAAGGGGAAATTAAATGCCCGGATTTACTGTTATGGGAAAAGGTAATACTGTTTCATTATCATAAAGAAGAATGAGGCGAGAAGAAAATGCTGTTGCTGGAACAGATGGTGGTGCTCTTTTTGTTAATGGGAATAGGGTACCTGTGTTATAAGAAAAATATTATTACGGACGAGGTAAGCAAAAAGCTGTCGGCTATTGTGGTGAATATTGCAAACCCTGCGATGGTTCTTACCGGATGTATGGGTGAGGAAAAGATCAAGGGAAGGGAGCTTTTACTTACGGTGGTAATTATTTTGGCAATCTATCTGGTACTTATTTTGATTGCCCAGCTTCTTCCATGGGCGCTTCATATTGAAAAGAAAAGTCATGGTGTTTACAAGGCAATGACCATCTTTTCCAACATTGGCTTCATGGGGTTTCCGGTGATATCCGCCCTTTATGGAAGCAGTGCCCTGCTTTATGCGGCGTTGTTCACCATCCCTTATAATATATTAATCTACACCTATGGAGTTGCCTCCATGTCTATCAGGAAAGAGGATGAAAAAGCGGTTTCAGAGGAAAAGGACAAGTCCCGGATCGGTTTGCTGCTTGGCAGGATATTAAATGCCGGTGTGATTGCCTGTATTGTGACAATAATTGTGTATTTGTTTCAGGTTCCGATTCCGGCCATGCTGGGAGGTACTATTACGCATCTGAGCAATCTTACTGCTCCTTTAAGTATGATGGTGATCGGCGCTTCGCTGGCAACCATTGATTTGAAAAAGCTGTTCACTGACGTGAAGTTGCTGGTATTTTCGGTCATTAAGCTTCTGGTCATTCCCATCGTGGGAGTGCTGATTATCAAGCGGTTTGTGAGCAATGAGATGATCTGCGGGGTATGCATGGTTATGCTGGCAACGCCAGTGGGAAGCATGACAGCCATGCTGGCTCAGCAGTACGACGGAGATTATGAAATGGCGTCTAAGGGAGTGGCGCTTACTACGATTTTGTCCGTTGTGACTATTCCGCTTGTGTCGATGATTGTGATGGGATAGGCGGAGATAAGGCATCGAATAGGAAATATGAAAGAATGTTGGAGCAAAGCTCTACACATAGGACGAACATTACCCGGCATAGGCTGTAATAACAGTTATGGCGGGTGTTTGTTTATGAAAGAATACATAGAAAAGTGGCGGCGCAAAAAGAGCGGAGAAAAGAGCGGAAGAAAGCTGAAAGGGTCTTCAGAGTCTTTTTGGAGGCGGCTGTACCCTGCGCAGGAATCCGGGCAAAGCAGAGATTCCTACATGCGTCAGAATTTAATTCTCACTGTCAAGTACGGAGCTTTGGCAATAGCGGCTTTGGCGGTTTGCAGGGGAGTGTTTACGGTAGTGGATGAAAATGTAACAGTAAGCAGCAGCGTAAACGGAAGAGAGCTTCCGATCTATTGTGTTGATACCGATGAAAAGAAAATTGCCCTGTCCTTTGACGCCGCCTGGGGAAATGAGGATACCGCCAAAATTCTGGAGATTTTGGATAAACATAATGTAAAAGTAACCTTTTTCATGACCGGCGGCTGGGTGGAAAGCTATCCTGATGATGTAAAGGCGATTTTGGCAGCAGGTCATGACTTGGGCAATCACAGCGAAAACCACAAAAATATGAGTCAGCTTTCCGATGAAGAAAAAAAGGAAGAGCTGATGGCCGTTCATCAGAAGGTGCAGGAGCTGACCGGATATGAAATGTTCCTGTTCAGACCACCCTACGGAGATTATGACAATGCGGTGGTGAACGTGGCAAAGGACTGCGGATACTATACAATTCAATGGGATGTGGATTCTCTGGATTGGAAAGATTATGGGGTGGACGCTATCATTAAGACGGTAACGGAACATAAGCACCTTGGAAATGGTTCGATAATTCTATGCCACAATGGGGCAAAATACACAGCGCAGGCGCTGGATATGCTGATTGCCAAGCTGAAAAACGAGGGATATACCTTTGTGCCCATATCGGAACTGATCTATAAGGATAAGTACCATATGGATCATGAGGGCAGGCAGATTAAGAATTAACAGTTAAAGTTGTGTCCGTTTTGAGAAAATGCTACTATAAGAATAATTGCAGTTTAGAGGTGAACCGACATTCGGGGCAGCGGATGACTTACGATAAGGGGAATAGTTACATATGAATGAAAAAGAATTGTTTAGAGCATTTACGGAGCAGTTAGGGGAGTGGTCCCGCACCGGAAAGGAACCGGAACTAGGGGACTGGAATATCCGTGCGTATCTTGACATGCAGGAGCATAGGCTGCAAAGGAAGGGGTTTCAACGAACTGTCGACTATATAATGCAACATGGAAGGTTCAGCCGGACTTTTCCATTGTCAAGGTATCCTGCCACGGGTGCGGCGGAAGCTTTGATGTTACAAAGTATCGAAACTGTCCATACTGCGGGAAACAATATGATGCGGGCATTGATGACTGGACGGTTCTGGACATCAGTGTTTCCTCAAAAGAATAATGATGAGAACTGGGATACAGATATATATATAATTGATTTTGTGAACTTTCTGTGAAATTAGCACTCGAATATTGACAGTGCTAATAATAAATGTTATATTACAAATATAACAAGGGGAACAAAAAGGTTTCACTTGTATAAACAAAAATGAAAGAGCACATAATTTGTATATTAGCGAGAATGGAGGAATGGCTTATGATGATGCCCAGTATCTTTAATGAAAACTTATTTGATGAGATGATGAATTTCCCTTTTGAGGACGAATTTTTCGGAAAACGAAATCCCCTGTATGGCAAGCATGGAAGAAATGTGATGAAGACCGATGTGAAGGAGAAGGAAGGCAGCTATGAGGTAGCTGTTGATTTGCCCGGATTTAAGAAAGAAGAAATTTCTGTCGACTTAAAGAACGGTTATCTGACCATCAGAGCCGAGAAGGGACTTGACAAGGATGAGGATGACAAGAACGGTAACTTCATCCGAAGAGAGCGTTACTATGGAAGCTGCTCCAGAAGCTTCTATGTAGGCAGCGAAGTCAGGGAGGAAGACATCAAGGCGAAATTCGAGGATGGCTTATTGAAGCTGAGTATTCCTAAGAAGGATGAAAAGGCAATTGAAAGCCCTAAGAGAATCGCTATTGAGGGTTAAGGCTTTAAAAGCGCAGGATCAGCATCCTGCGCTTTTATATTTAGGAAGAGAACGATCTTTCAGTGGTTTCCCGCCGCAGCAAAATCGGCGTGACCACCTTATGAACCGGTTCCTTTAAGGGTACCGGTTTTCTTTTTTTCTGCTCATTCATTTGGCTCACCAGAAGATCGACTGTCTCATATGCAATCTTGTGTATCTGCTGTCCCACAGTACTGATGGGAATTGAACTTGATTCCGCCCCGAAAAGCCTATAAAATCAAGGAGGAATGCACACTGTCTACCATGTGTCTACAGCTTTTAAAACCCTGTAAATGAGAACTAAGTCAAGTTTAGACCCAGTTTTCATTTTAGTCAAGAAATACTAATTTACGACCAAGGAAAGGGAACACGTTCAAAAAAGAATGCGACAGATCCGACGGGAATTGTTCAGGAAAGGAGTTCTGATATGGTTGTGAAGCTGCTGGGAATAAAAGAAATCAATTTTGCCAATGCTGCCGGAGAGCGCATACAGGGAACAAACATTTATGTCTGCTATCCGGAAGAAAATACTGCAGGGATGATAGCAGAGCGATTTTTTGTTCGAAATGGCATTACAATCCCCCAGATAAAAACGGGCGAAGAGATTAATATAGCCTTTACCAGTAAAGGGAAAGTAGAAGCGATAACAAAAGCCTGACAGGAAACCGCCGCATGGGGCATTTTCCCCCTGCGGCGCAACCTATAGTATGGGGAAATAATAAGAAAATGGAAAGGAAAATGTGAATGGAAAACATAAAAGCATACATAACGGATAAAAGAAACAAAAAAGAAATGCAGTTCCGTTTTTTCTTCGGACTGCAACAGATAGCGGAAAAGCCGTATTACGGTATTGTAGTGGTATTTCGGTTTTTGCTTTTTGCGATTGCATGGAGATACAGAGAATGTATAATCAGAGAGTCGAATTGGTATTTGTAAGGATAGGTGAAATGTTTTGATTTACGAAGATTTTAATATGAAAGAACATGGTTTTGTTGGGCATCTGGCAGAACCAAGTGGGGGAAGTGACAAAGCCGTACTTGTGATAATGGGCGGAGAGCAGAGTATTCTTCCCAGCATTAAGATTGCAGAAAGATTTGCGGATTATGGTTACATGGGCTTGGCCGTGTCTTTGTTTGGTGCAGAAGGAATACCGGATTCACCTGACAGATGTCCGTTGGAAATGTTTGAAAATGCAGTGAAATATCTGCATGGTGTAAAGAATATTCAGCATATTAGTACCTATGGGCAGTCTATGGGATCTATCTTTGCTGTACTTACCGCTCAGTATGTTGGCGGAATTGAAAATGTGATTATGGTATCTCCAACGCATGTGCCTTTCGAGGGAACGACAAAGGATAAGAAGCATATGACCGGACACAGCGCAGCTACATGGCGTGGAACAGATATTCCATTTGTTTCGGCAGACTTTTCTAAAGTGAAAGCATCAAAATATCAGAAACATCCAGCTGCGGAACATAAGGTAATGGGAATGTGGGCTGCTTATTATGACGCTTATCAGGATAAAGACAGGGAGCAGAAAGCGCAGCTTCAGATTGAAAAGACAAATGCAAGAGTGTTGCTCATAGCAGGCGGAGCAGACGAAGCTTGGCCTGCTGAATATTCTGTAAATGTGATGAAAGAGTATCTTGAAAACAAAAACTATAATCGGGATGTTAAAGTGATTGTTTATCCGAATGTAAGCCATTTAACAGGAATGATGCCCAATAGAAATCGAGAAAAAAGGTTGTATCAAATGATACCATTAATTGGAATTTTTTATAAAAGTTTTGGAAAACATAAGAAGGAATGTATGGCTGCATTTGTAAAATCAGAGGAAGAAATTATTAACTGGTTGAATGCGTAAAATTTGGATTTGCCGAGGAGCCCCTTTCCTATGCTTGCTGCGGAACTTTTCACAAAAAGAACGGTAAAAGAAGTCTCTGAAATGACAGGTATCAGCGTGCGCACGCTGCACTATTATGATGAAATCGGGTTGTTTACGCCTACAGAAATAAGTGAGGCGGGATACCGGCTTTATGACGATAAAGCCCTGGAAGCATTACAGCAGATTTTGTTTTTCCGGGAATTTGATATGCCCTTAAAGGAAATCAAAGCCATCATGGAAAATCCTTCTCTTGATAAAAAGCAGATTTTAGCAGGTCAAAGAAAAATGCTGGAGCTTAAAAAGGAGCGTTTGGAACGCCTGATATCCGGCATTGACGACATTCTGAAAGGAGAGAACAAGATGGATTTTAGTATTTTCAGTAAAACAGAACTGGAAGAGATGTTTGAGGACATTGCATCAATGTATTCGGAAGACCAGCTGCAGATACTGACTTCTAAATTTGGAAGCATGGAGGAATATAAGCAGCAATATATCACCAACGCAGGCAAACCTAAGACGCAGGAGCATTTTGCAAAGATGGTGGAATGGTATGGTGATAAAGAGCTGGTAAGAGAGTTCATGGTGCAAACCGGCCAGTCAAGAATTGGGAAAGCGTACAGCAATCGGATTGAGGAAATATACCGAAAGATGTACAGGCAGAAGGAGCAGAATGTTCCTGTATCGGATTTTTCGGTAAAGTCGCTTATCGGGGAGCTGGAATTTGTCATGAAAGAGTTTTTGCAGGTGAAGGATGATCCGAACATGCTTAAAAATCTGATGATCCTGTACCGGACCAACGCTGAGGCGGCAGAACAGAACGATCATGAATTTGGAAAGGGAATGTCTGAATACTTTGCGAATGCAATAGAAGCCTTTTATGGGAAAGGATAAAAAATAGATATTAGGAAAAGGAAAGTATCCAAAAAGAGCTGCCCGTCAGAGCAGCTCTTTTTCGGGTTTTCAGTCGATGGTAATCTTAAATACAATCGGATAATCGCCGCTGTCATATGCGGTTTCAATATGCAGTCCATCCTGCCGTCTTTCCCACTTGGGCTGCTTGTCACAACCAAGTACCTTTACATCTCTTATGATACCGCAGAAATTGTCACGGTGAGAAGCATCCTGCATGTCCAGAGAGGTAATAAGGTACTTACCGTCTCTGCTTGCTTTCAGTGCAGCAGCATATAAATATCCGTTTGCCGTGGTAAAACGAATGTCCTGTGGAGTGAAGTTTTTCTTAATACTGTCTGTAAACTGTCCTTCCAGAACCTGTGTGGGACCTTCCCCTGATTTTCGCCACAGGTCTGTGTCATAGACAGCCTCGCCGTTTATTTCCAGCCATTTTCCGATATCTAACAGAATGTCCCTGTCTTCTTTGGGGATGGTACCGTCAGCCTTGGGCCCTACATTTAACAAGAGACAGCCGTTTTTGCTGACAATATCTACCAGATCACAGACAATATCGCTGGCAGGGCGGTAGCAGTTATCCTCCGTATAGCCCCATGAGTTTAAGGCCACAGAGGTGTCGGTCTGCCAGAAGAACGGTTTTCGGTCGGCAAACTGCCCTCTTTCCACATCAGGCACTGCAGTTCCGAACATAAAGGAATCATGCTTGTAGGTGATAACAGCGTCATAGCCTTGTTCGGCAGCACGATTATAGTAATATGCGGCAAATTTTTTCAGATAAGGCTTAAAGGCGCTGTGTTGAATCCACCAGTCGAAATAGAGGATTCTCGGCTGATATTTATCAACGATTTCGCAGGTTCTTACAAGCCAGTCCTGCAGATATTCCTCAGAAGGAGCGGGAGTGCTGAATATATCATGAAACTCCCCGGCAGGCATGGAGGGCCAGTAGAGGTCGCCCCGCATAAGCGGCTCCTTGATATCACTGTCAAATTCCTTACCGCAGCCCATATAGAACCAGTGCTCTGCACGGTGTGAGGATGTGCCGACCTTTAAGTTCCTGGCATTGCAGCAGCTTTTGATTTCTCCCAGAATGTCCCGATGGGGCCCCATTTCGCAGGAGTTCCAATGAGAAATTTCACTGTTGTATAATTGAAAACCGTCATGGTGCTCCGCTACGGGAACAACATACCTTGCCCCGGCCTTTGCAAAAAGCTCCGCCCATTCCTCGGGATGAAAATTTTCGGCTTGAAACAGAGGAATGAAATCCTTATATCCAAATTCCGTATGCTTTCCGTAGGTTTCAATATGATGCTGATATTCCACGGAGTCCTTCATATACATATTTCTCGGATACCATTCATTTTGGAAGGCAGGAATGCTGAATACGCCCCAATGAATGAAGATCCCGAATTTGGCTGAACGGTACCATCCGGGAACCTGGTAGGCAGACAGCGACTGCCAGGTGTCCTTGTAGGGACCTTTTTCAATTACGTCATCAATGGTTTTAAGATATGCAGATAAGTTGTACATTGTTTCCCTCTGTTTCTTAGTGTCATTATGTAAAATGAATTTGTTTGCCGTACTTCCTACAGCCTTTGTACATGACGCTATTATATCAAAAAACAGAATTGCATGCTACTGGTGTTTGCAAAGTATAAAATTTGTTGATATGCAAACCCTATATAGTATAATATAGTCAAATACTGAAGGGAAGTGATACTATGGCACCAGTAGTACAAACGATTAGTAATAATATTATGGAAACGGAATACTCTGAAAAAAAATGCCATAGGCGCATTATACAATGAGCTTGCCAAGGGAATTACAAGCATGAAAAAAGGTGAGGTTTATACCATCGAAGAGGCATGGGAGGAAATTGATAGAATATAGTGCTTATCGAGAAACCAAAGAAATATAAAATAGTCATTTCAAAGGATGCTCTTTTAGATATTAAATCTACAAAGAAGTACATCCTTGATACATTCAAATATCGTGAATATGCCGAAAATTTCTCAAAAAAGATAAAAAAGGCAATCGAGGAATTGGATTCTTTTCCCAGAGGATATGAGGACACAGGGTATGTCATTGAGGGGTTAAGTATTTATTTCAGACCATATAGTACATATATAATCTTTTTTGTCGTAGAAGAGTCCACAATTACGGTTATCCGGGTTTTGAAGGACAGAATGTATTGGCAGTCCATTATAAAAAGTAGCGGCTTGTGCTATACTTACGTCATGGGAACATGGAAATCGAAAAACAGGCACAAGTATTTATTACAGTACCATATTATTTTTGTATGCAAATATAGAAAGAAAGGTTAGAAAAGAGGCTTATGAGCAGGATAAAAAATCTGTCAGTAAAACAGATTGTAACAATTACTGCAACAGGGAATTAAAGAATACATATGAATGGCTGAAGGAAGTGGATAAGTTCGTCCTGACAAATGCAATTTACAACATGGATTCTTCCTATCAAAAATTTTTCAAAGAGCATGCAGGCTATCCGAAGTTTAAGAGCAAGCATGACAGCCATAAATCATACACAACCAACTTTACGAACGGAAATATAGCTGTAGATTTTGAGGATGGGAAAATAAAACTGCCAAAGTTAAAAAAAGTGAAAGCAAAACTGCACAGAGAGTTTAACGGCCAGATAAAATCAGCTACAGTCAGCCAGGTTCCAAGCGGGAAATACTATGTGTCAATACTGGTAGAAACAGGGCATGAAGAATTACCGCACAGGAAGCAAAATATAGGATTGGATTTGGGGATCAAGGATTTATGCATAACATCGGATGGGAAGAAGTACGAAAACCCCAAAATAATAAAAAGATATGAGCGAAAACTGGCAAGGCTGCAAAGGCAGCTGGCGCATAAGAAAAAGTTCACCATTCCATGAAATATGGTATTTGCGGTAAGCGGGGGCTGCTTACCCCAAGGCAGGTGAAGACGGCTTTTATTGATTTATTATACTTTTGGCGAGAAATCTTCTTCCATGAATACTCCGGCAATATTATAATGACGGTATGAAGCATTTGCAATCATTAAAAAGCAAAGAGATTAGATGAGAGGAGCAGGGTTACAGTATGAATAATTTTACATTTTACAGTCCCACTTATTTTGTGTTTGGAAAGGATCAGGAGAAGGAAGCCGGAAAATATGTGAAGCGTTTTGGCGGAAGCAAGGTGCTGATCCATTACGGCGGAGGCAGTGTGGTACGCTCCGGGCTGCTTGACCGGGTAAAGGCATCTCTGGAAGCGGAGAAAATTGCATACATGGAATTAGGGGGCGTAAAGCCTAATCCCAGAAGCGGGCTTGTGTATCAGGGAATTTCTCTTTGTAAGGAAAATCAGATTGATTTTGTTTTGGCGGTAGGCGGCGGAAGCACCATTGATTCTGCCAAGGCTATTGCAGCGGGAGCTGTCTATGACGGTGACTTCTGGGATTATTATCAGGGAAAGCCGGTGGAAAAAGCGCTTCCGGTAGGAACGGTGCTTACCATTGCCGCAGCAGGAAGCGAGGGAAGTCCGGACTCTGTTATTACCAAGGAGGAGGGAATGCTGAAACGCGGCGCCGGTGGTGAGGCACTGCGCCCTAAGTTTTCGATTTTAAATCCGGCGCTTACACAGACACTGCCGGCATATCAGACGGCTGCAGGCGTGACAGATATTATGGCGCACCTTTTCGAGAGATATTTCACAACCACCAAGGAGGTTGAGGTGACGGACCGTGTTATTGAAGGGTTGCTGCTTACTATGATTCACGAGGCGCCCAGAGTAATTGCTGATCCCGACAATTACGAGGCAAGAGCCAATATTATGTGGGCAGGTATGCTGGCCCACAATAATTGCTGCGGTGTAGGGAGAGCGCAGGACTGGGCGAGCCATGGAATTGAGCATGAGCTGTCTGCTGTTTATGACTGTGCACACGGAGCAGGACTTGCGGTGGTATTTCCTGCGTGGATGACTTATAATATGCACCATGACGTAATGCGGTTTGCACAGGTGGCAGTGAGAGTATGGGGCTGTGAGATGGATTTTGCACATCCCGAGGTAACTGCTAAGGCAGGAATTGAAGCCTTTCGCCGTTTCTTAAAGTCCATTGGAATGCCAGGCAATTTCGAAGAATTGGGAGCCAAGGAGAAGGATATTCCGGCTATGGCACACACTGCATGTTATGGAAATGGCGGAAACGGAACAATTGGTGGATTTGCTTCTCTTAGTGAGGAGGATGTAGCCAACATTTACCGATTAATGCTTTGATTTTACAAGGAGGAAACCAGTGTTAATACCGTCTAAATTGAAAAAAGGAGACCGGGTTGCAATAGTCAGCCTGTCCAGCGGAATGCTGGGAGAGGACTTTTGCAGCCATAATGTGGAAATCGGGGTCAGGCGTTTAAGGGAGTTTGGACTGGAGCCGGTTTTTATGCCGAATGCGCTGAAAGGAATTGCTTTTTTACAGGATCATCCCGAAAAAAGAGCGGAGGATTTGAAAGCGGCCTTTTTAGATCGTGAGATCAAAGGAATTATCTGTGCGATTGGAGGAGACGATACATACCGCATCCTGCCTTATCTGATGGAGGATTCTGAGTTTACTCAGGCAGTTCGTGATACGCCGAAGTTGTTCACAGGATTTTCGGACACCACCATTAATCATTTGATGTTTTACAGATTGGGAATGCAGACATTTTACGGTCCCAATTTTATATGTGATTTGGGGGAGATTGCAGGCGAAATGCTGCCTTATACCAAAGAAGCGTTTATGAATTATCTGGAGGGCAATATGCAAAAGGATATCAGACCAAGTAAGGTTTGGTATGAGGAACGCAGAGATTTTTCGGAAGCGGCAGTTGGAACAGAACGTGTGACGCATCGGGAAGTTCATGGATTTGAACTTCTTCAGGGACCGGAACGATTTCGGGGAGAACTGCTGGGCGGATGCTTGGAAAGCCTGTACGATATATTGTCATCTGCCCGGTATGTGGATCAACGGGAGATTTGTGACAGGTATCATATTTTTCCGTCTTTAAATGAGTGGAAAGGGAAGATTCTTTTTGTAGAGACCAGCGAGGAAAAGCCGGAACCGGAGCTGGTAAGAAAAGAACTGGAGGCTTTAAGAGCAAAGGGTGTATTTGATGCAGTAAGCGGAATCATTGTAGGAAAACCACAGGATGAACAGTTTTATGAGGAATACAAACTGATATATAAAGAGGTGGTGGATAATCCCGGACTGCCCATTCTTTATAATGTGAATTTCGGGCATGCACTGCCAAGAACGGTATTGCCTTATGGCGCCTGTGTGCAGGTGGATGCAGAGGAACAGATTATATCGATCATGGATTAAGAATAAGGAGGAACAGGATATGACATTATGTGACGATATACGCTATTTGACAGACCGGGCTTTATGGGAAACGGAAAATCTTATGAAATGTATTCCCGATGAGCTGTGGAATAAGCAATATGACGGTATTCCCATGTGGAAGTATCTTTATCATACCCTGTATTCCATGGACAGATGGTACATTAATCCCTGCGATTCTGCATATGAAAATCCTGCTTTTCATTCGGAAACCCTGGCAGATTTAAACGTGATTCCCGGGGAGGAACGGGTAGAAAGAAGCCAAATGGAAAATTACTTTTTTCGGATCAGGGATAAGATACAAGGCTATACTGCCGGATTGGAGGATTATGAGCTTTCCCAGAACCCGAAGGGCTGTGATATGAGCAGATTTCGTCTGATTCTGGGACAATTCCGGCACTGGCATCGGCATATGGGAGTGATTTACGGGTTTCTTGTGGAGGATACGGGCAAATGGCCCTATGTGCTTAATATGCTTGGGAAATATCCGGAAAAGCCCATGCCTAACTATTATGGAGAAGTATAAAGTCTGCTATAACGATTGACGTGTAGATGAGGAATGAGGATGGGAAAAAAGTTAAAAGCAAATTTCAGGTAATTGCGACCATGATAGCTGCATTGCTGCTGTTTTTTGGCAGCTTTGCATGTATTATCTTTTGCGATAGGATGGAGAAGCAGGGGTACGGGAATCTTCCATGGATCTGGATAGGTATTATCGGTTTCTTTGCCTGCGATATTATCAGTATTGTACTGATCTTTCATATCTATGGGGACGCCCTGTATCATGATATGGCGGATAAGGACAAAAAGGACAGCGCAGTTCCGTTATCGCCAATAAAGGATATGAGGAAGTACCGTGTACATAAAATACTCACAGACCGCAGATTTAAGGAGCTTCAAAACGGATATTTTAGGAAAAAGATATTTACCTTTTCCAAGGATTCCATATGCTATTATGTGAGGTGTATGGACATTGCCTTTGCTTCGGGGAATATAGCGGAAACAGTGTATGATCGGCACGGGAGCCATGTGCGATCCTTACATGCACTGTGAGGAGCAGCTGGGACTGACCAGAAGATGTCTGGAAACTATTGACCATTACGGCTTTGGACTTGCCATTCAAACGAAGTCGGACAGAATTTTACGGGACCTGGAGCTTTTAAAGAGCATTAATCAGAAGGCCAAATGTGTGGTGCAGATGACCTTGACGACCTATGACGAAGAGCTATGCAAAATATTAGAGCCCAATGTCTGCACCACAAGGAAACGCTATGAAGCATTGCAGATTTTCAGGGAAAACGGAATTTCTACCGTCGTATGGCTTTCGCCGGTTTTGCCCTTTATCAATGATACGAAAGAAAATATAGAAGGAATATTGGATTATTGCATCTCGGCAGAAGTTCGCGGGATTATCTGCTTTGGAATGGGGATGACTTTGCGGGAGGGGACAGAGAATATTTTTATGCTGCATTAGACCGGCATTTTCCGGGTATGAAAGAAAGATACCGGCAAAAATTTGGCTATTCCTATGAAATTTCAAGTGAAAGAAGCAGGGAGCTGATGAGAATTTTTAAAAGCAGATGCAGGGAAAATAACATCATATGCGATTTGGATGCTTGTTTTCATTACCTGCAGGAGTTTCCGGAGCAGTATACGCAGCTGTCTTCATTTGAAACATAATTTGGACAAGCCTCTACATTTTTATGCTGTACAGAGAGAAGATAATTTGACAAAAATCAAAGCGGTTTATTATAGTTCCTTCAAGGACAGTGTGATATAAAAATCATATAAAGTACTGTTTTTGAGGAGAAGCTATTATGAAAACATCTTACGTAAAGGATATGACGGTGGGAAAGCCTACCGGATTACTTTTGACATTTATGCTTCCCATGGTGGTAGGGAATGTGTTCCAACAGCTTTACAATATGGTGGATTCCATGATTGTGGGCCAGGTTGTGGGGGCCGATGCACTGGCGGCAGTAGGAGCTACCGGTTCTTTGAATTTCCTTTTCTTTTCTCTTTGCGGTGGCATGTCAAACGGAACGGGAGTGGTTATTTCCCAGCATTTTGGTGCGGGAAATCATGACTATGTAAAAAAGGCAATTGCCAATGCGGCATACATTATGCTGGTGGTAGGAACAGTAATGGGAGCGTTGGGAGTTTTGCTTTCCCGGCCTGTTTTAATTTTCTTAAATACGCCTGAGAATATTTTGGATGATGCTGTACTTTACATGAAGATTATGTGCACGGGTGTTCTGGCAGTATCGCTTTATAATTGTATTTCTGCCATTCTTCGTGCGGTGGGAGATTCCAAAACGCCGCTGTATTTTCTGATTGTGGCAAGTATTTTGAATATTATTCTGGATCTTTTGTTTGTGAAGACCTTTGGTATGGGAGTGGCAGGTGCAGGCATTGCAACAATTATTTCCCAATTGCTTTCCGGAGTGGGAAGTCTTGCATTTGCTGCTTTGAAAAACCCATATTTCAAAATTGACAGGAAGCTGCGTAAGCCCGATTTTGATATTATCTGGCAATGTATCAGAATGGGGGTGCCGCTGGCATTTCAAAGTTCACTGATTGCAATTTCCTGTGTGGCTCTTCAGAGCGTAGTCAATACCTTTGGTTCCGTTGTGGTAGCGGCGTTTACCGCAACCAGCAGGATTGAACAGTTAGTACAGCAGCCTTACAATTCTCTTGGCATGGCAATGTCCACCTATACCGGGCAGAATATCGGCGCGGGCAAGATTGACAGAGTCCGTCAGGGATATCGTAAGGGTCTCATGATAATGGCAGTCTTTTCATTAATCATGATTCCCTTGGCAAAGTTTGGCGGAGAAACGATTATGAAGCTGTTTGTCAGCGAGGAGGAGGTTATTGCTTTCGGTGCACAGGCGCTTAAAATTACCAGTTGGTTTTATCTGTTCCTTGGAACCATTTATGTAACCAGAGGCCTTTTAAACGGTGCTGGGGATGCTGTATTTGCTTTTGCTAACGGAATTGTGGAAATGCTTGGCCGTATCTGCTTTGCAAAGCCTCTTACAATGATCCCTATGATCGGTGTCTGGGGCGTTTGGCTGGCAACAGCGCTGACCTGGCTGGTTGCTGGACTGTTTAATGTGTCACGTTACCTTCAGGGAAAATGGAAAAAGATTGCTGTGAAAAAAGCTATGGAAAAGGAGAATTCCGAGAAGACAGAGCAGGGCATGGCTCAAGAAATATCTGCTACTTAAGATACTTATTCATAATTTTTAGGTAGACGGGGCAACCTGTTTATATGAAAAAAGTAAAGTGGAATCCTAAATTTGATTATTATGTGTTGCTGTTTTTCCTGATTTCCTTTAGCGGATGGCTTTGGGAGGTATTCCTGTTTTTCTTTACGGAGCACAGCTTTATCAACAGAGGTGTATACAAAGGCCCTTACTTGCCTATTTACGGCGTGGGAGGGCTTTTGCTGTTCTTTCTTTTTCGAAGGCTTAGAAGCAGGCCTTTTATCGTGTTTGGCGGTTCGGCACTGACCTGCAGTGTACTTGAGTATCTCACCAGCTTTTTTTTGGAGCATAAGTGGGGAATCAGGTGGTGGGATTACAGTGGACATTTTTTGAATTTGAACGGACGCATCTGTCTGCTGGGAGTTATTACCTTCGGAATAGGAGGTACCTTGTTAATCTGTTTGATTTTACCCTGGTACGAAAAGTTGTATGAAAAGCTTCCGGACAGATGGAAAACAGCGCTATGCATCGTGCTGATACTGATTTTTACAGTGGATGGGGCCTGGTGTGCCATGTATCCCAATACAGGAGAAGGAATAGCCTTTTAACTATTCCTTCTTGTGGAAAAATGTTGGATCATGCCGATTACCAACATAATAAAAGGACTTTATAAACATGTTACATAAAGCAGGAGAAAGTTTACTTGGCAGCTGCAGGATGTTCATTATCGATAGAAGATTTAATGTATTCACGAACATCGTCTCTGGAAATTCCAAGTGCAACGGAAAGTTCACCATAGAGAAAATCTTCTGCAAGCTTGAAATAGCGGCTGTCCACGGCAGTGATCTTACAACCCTTTAAAATCCGTTTTTCTTTTCGCAGATAAATGGTTTTGATCAGCTTTACCCAAGCCTCACAGCTTCCTTCATGCATGTATTCTTTGTAGGTGCGTTCCAGTGTCTTTTCGTCTGCCAGCGGAATAAGAGGAATATCAGGAATGGATTGAATTAACTCATTGGCTTCGTCACGGGAAGTAGCCCGGCGAAGGGATTTTTCCGCTGCATCAACAGGAACATATATGGTACTGCCCGACTGATATACGGGTTTCAGCAGATAGTATTTTCTTTTTTTATCAACACCGGTGATATCCAGAGTGGTAATGTCCTGTACGCAGCATATTCCGTTATTACCGCAAATTACATAGTCACCTTTTTGAAACATAGTACACCTCCTTACTATATATATTATTTTAACCGATTTTTTGCGAAAATGTCAGATAAGGACTTCAAAATAAAAGAAATTCGGCGTTTTTGCTAATTTACCGCAGCATGAGCTTTGTGCAAATGTAACAGTTCAATATTTTGCCATGGAGCGGGCTGTGACAAAGGAAAGGCGGGTGGATTGCAGTGAGAGCAGTAAGTGTGATATACTTTTTCATAAATGAGAGATGCTGCACAATTTAGAGGGAAAATATAAGAGGTGGAAATGAAGCTTTATCTGGTAAGACATGGTGAGACCGACTGGAACATACAAAATAAAATTCAGGGAAAGAGCGATACCGTTTTAAACGAGACAGGAAAGAAGCAGGCAGAAGCATTAGCAGGGCTGTTGAAGGAAAACTATACAATAGACGCTGTTTATACCAGCCCCCAAAAGAGGGCGTTGGAGACTGCACAGGTGATCGGGCGGGGAATGGGAATTGAGCCGATTATTAAGCAGGGACTGGAAGAAATGTCATTGGGGAAATGGGAAGGCTATTCCTGGCGTCAGGTAAGAGAGCTGTTTCCGGAGGAATATGGCATCTGGCATAAAAACCGCAGATACCAGCTGCCGCCGGAGGGAGAATCCTATCAGCAGCTGTTGGACAGACTCCTTGAGTCATTAAACGGGATTATTGCCGAAAATACAGGGAATGTACTAATTGTGACACACAGTGCAGTGATTATGACATTAATGTCATATATTTATGACACACCCTTTGAAGATATGGCCAGGAATTACAAGATAGGTAATACGAAAATTGTGGAACTGAATCCGGCATTGCTGCAGGAGAGATGCCGGGCAGACAGAGAGTGATATCGCAGAATTTGCTTTAACGGAAATATATTTGAAAGAAAAAGGAGAAGGACAATGAGACTTGGAGCATTAGAAGCAGGCGGAACCAAAATGGTCTGTGCAATCGGAAATGAAACAGGAAAGATTTTGGAGCAGGTTTCAATCCCCACCAGGACGCCTGAGGAAACAATCCCCGAAATGATAGAATATTTTAGAAAGGCGCAGATTGGGGCGTTAGGCATTGGCTGTTTCGGACCTATTGATCCCAATCCCAATTCTCCTACCTATGGTTATATTACCAGCACACCCAAGCTGGCATGGGCAAACTGCAATATTGTAGGAGCCTTCGAAAAGGCGCTGGGCTGTCCCGTAGGCTTTGACACGGATGTGAACGGTTCCGTATTGGGAGAGGTCACCTTTGGCCAGGCGAAGGGAAAAAGCTGTGTAATTTATATCACCATCGGAACAGGAGTAGGAGCAGGAATTTATATTGAAGGAAAGCTTTTGCACGGGATGCTGCATCCAGAGGCCGGACATGTCATGGTCAGCAGAAGGCAGGGGGATACCTATCCGGGAAAGTGCCCTTATCACAAGAACTGTCTGGAGGGAATGGCGTCAGGGCCTGCATTGGAGGAACGATGGGGCAGAAAGGCCATTGAGTTAAAGGATCAGAAAGAGGTTTGGGATTTGGAAGCCTATTATATTGCTCAGGCGCTTAGCGGATATATCTTAACCCTTTCTCCGGAAATGATTATTCTGGGGGGAGGCGTTATGCATCAGGAGCAGCTTTTCCCCATGATACGGGGATATGTGGAGGAGATGTTAAACGGTTACCTTAAGACAGGACAGTTAAGTGATATGGAGCATTATATTGTTCCTACAAGCTTAAATGATGATCAGGGAATTATGGGAGCGCTGGAGCTTGGAAGAAGGGCTTTGCAGGAAGGATAAGATATGAGAAGGCTGACGGCAGGCATTTTGGCCCATGTAGATGCAGGCAAGACAACTTTATCGGAGGCAATGCTTTATACCTGCGGAAGTATCCGCAGGCTGGGAAGGGTAGATAAGAAGGACACCTTTCTGGATACCTATGAGATGGAGAGAGAAAGAGGAATTACCATCTTTTCCAAGCAGGCGATTCTTGATTATGAGGATTTGCAGATTACCTTACTGGATACGCCGGGACATGTGGATTTTTCCGCAGAGATGGAGCGTACCCTGCAGGTGCTTGATATGGCGGTGCTGGTAATCAGCGGCAGTGACGGCGTGCAGGGGCATACCAAAACATTGTGGCGGCTTTTGGAAAGGTATCAGATACCGGTCTTTTTATTTGTTAACAAGATGGACCAGCAGGGTACCGATAAGGAAGCAATTTTAAAGGAACTGGCGCAGCAGCTTGACGGAGGCTGTGTGGATTTTACAGAGGAAGCTGCGGAGAACATTTATGAAAGTCTTGCGCTGTGTGACGAAACGCTTTTAAATGACTTTTTGGAAACAGGGAAAATAGAGAAAGAAAAAGTAAAGAGAGGAATTGCAGGGAGAAAGGTTTTCCCCTGCTTTTTTGGCTCTGCCCTAAAGCTTTTTGGGATAGAGGAGCTGATTCAGGGAATAAAGGAATATGCGCCCCAGCCTTCCTATTCCGGTGAATTTGGAGCAAGAGTTTTTAAAATTACCAGAGACAATCAGGGAAACCGCCTTACGCATATGAAGATTACGGGAGGGAGCCTTAAGGCCAGAACGGAGCTGATGCCGGAGGAAAAGGTGAATCAGAT
This sequence comes from uncultured Lachnospiraceae bacterium, assembly GCA_964393865.1. Lineage (GTDB taxonomy): Bacteria > Bacillota > Clostridia > Lachnospirales > Lachnospiraceae > Suilimivivens. The sequence goes on along the minus strand of CAYMUW010000004.1, from coordinate 53,137 downwards.
TCGTATTTATTCGGGAGAAAAGTTTGAGACCGTAAGCGAAGCAGTGAGCGGAAGCGTTTGTGCGGTGACGGGACTTATGAAAACACTGCCGGGGCAGGGATTTGGGGTGGAGAAGGCTCTGGAAGCGCCTGTGCTGGAACCGGTACTTAGCTACTGTGTAAATCTGCCTGAGGGGTGTGATCCGGCGGCTATGATGCCAAAGCTTTTGCAGCTTCAGGAGGAGGAGCCCATGCTTCATATTCTGTGGGATGAGGAACTTCAGGAAATTCATGCCAAGGTTATGGGCGAGGTGCAGATCGAGATATTAAAGCGTATTATTTTCGAAAGATTTGGCGTGGAGGTTTCCTTTGGAACAGGGCGTATCGTGTATAAGGAGACCATAGCGGACACTGTAGAGGGAGTCGGGCATTTTGAACCCCTGCGCCATTATGCGGAGGTACATCTTCTGCTGGAGTCGGGAGAGCCGGGAAGTGGTCTTTTGTTTGCGCTTGACTGTAGTGAGGATATCCTTGCAAAAAACTGGCAGAGACTGGTTCTGACTCATTTGGAAGAAAAGGAGCACAGAGGCGTTCTGACAGGCTCACCCATTACGGATATGAAAATTACTCTGGTTTCCGGACGGGCTCATTTAAAGCACACGGAGGGCGGTGATTTCAGGCAGGCAACCTATCGCGCGCTCAGACAGGGGCTTATGGAGGCCTCTTCGGTGCTGCTGGAGCCGGTCTATGAATTCAGGCTGGAAATCCCGGAGGACTGCATTGGACGGGCTATGACGGATATTGAAAAGCTTTGCGGCAGCTCTATGCTGGAGCAAAGGGTGGGCGGCACGGCAGTGCTTACGGGAACAGCGCCTGTGGAAACCTTTCGGGATTATCAGAAGGAGGTAACGGCCTACACCAAAGGGCATGGGCGGCTTTCCTGCAGCTTAAAGGGCTATGCGCCCTGTCATAATGCGCGGGAGGTCATAGAGAAAAGAGGGTATGATCCGGAGGCAGATTTGCGAAATCCTACAGGTTCCGTATTCTGCGCTCATGGAGCAGGCTTTGTGGTGCCCTGGAATCAGGTCAAAGACTACATGCATCTGGAAAGCTGTTTTGCGGGAAGCAGGAAGGCTGTGATGGAAAGCGCTTTTGAGGAGGAGCTTCAAAGGCGCAGACAGGCAGCGCTAAACAGACAGGAAATGCTGAAAGAACAGGGCGGAGAAATCTTTCTCGGCACGGATGAGATAGACAGCATTATTAACAGTACCTCCAATAACAACAGGCCTGCGGGCAGCAGGAAACGGGAAGGCTGGCAGCGGGAAAGAAAAACCGTAGGGGAAAGCAAAGCTTCCTCGACTCGTGTGTACAAGGGGCAGGGAAAGCGGGAAGCATATCTTCTGGTAGATGGCTATAATGTGATTTTTGCGTGGGATGATTTGAAGGAACTGGCGGAAATAAATCTGGACGGCGCAAGGGGAAAGCTGCTTGATATTTTATGCAATTATCAGGCTGTCAAAAAATGCAGTCTTATCGCTGTTTTTGACGCTTACAGATTAAAAGGCCATCCTACGGAGATGTTTGACTATCACAATATTCATGTGGTGTATACCAGAGAGGCGGAAACGGCAGACCGATTCATTGAAAAATTTGCCCATGATAACAGCAAAAAGTACGATATTACCGTGGCAACCTCAGACGGACTTGAGCAGATCATTATCAGGGGAGAGGGCTGCAAGCTTTTATCCGCAAGGGATCTGTGGGAGGAAATTAAGCTTCTTGAGGGAATGTTGAGGGAGGATTATCTGGACAGGCCGGAAACGGACAGGAATTATCTTTTGGATGGAGTGTCCGGGGAGATGAAGGAGCAGCTGAAAGCGCTGAGGGAACAGGAATTTCCTGAAGCCTAAACTTAAGGAACGGTGATTACCACCGTTCCCAAAAGAGATATATGATATTGATTGATACCAAAACGGCAATGATGCCATAGTTGATGATATGCATGATTACCGGCGCTGCCTTTGAGAGGAAGCCTTTGGAAACATAAGGCATCTGCAAAAAGTATCGGTTACCCAGTCCCAGCGCAATGGAGATATACACCAGACAGATGGCTACATAGCGGAAATCGCTGCTGCAGGTGTAAGGATAAATAACCACAAAGGCTGCAAAGGAAATCAGCATGATGATATAGCCTGTCAGCAGAAAGATGCGGGTTTCCATGTCGGTACTCCTGTTCAAAAGAACGGCAATTAACAGAACAGCAGTTGCGATTCCAAGAACCACCGCCAGCAGGAAGGTGATCTGACATAAAACCAGCAGAATGTCTGACAGGTCAGTAGGATATTCTTCCGCAAACAGGGAGGTATGGAACATAATTGCCCAGGTGTTGCTGCATGCCTTTGCACTGATAGGATGAAAAGGAAAATCAAAGTGCCAGTCTGCAAGGGAAGGAATCCCAAGTCTTTGCCACAGCGAAAAGTCGGCGGTATACATGGGAGAGGTTTCTCCTGGTACGGGCACGCCGGGCTTTTCACCAAAGCGGATCAGATTTCGGACAATCCATGACAAACCGATGGGAATCACCACTACGCCGAAAAGGCAATAATTCTTAATCCATTTCAGGAGTTCGGTTTTATTCTTCCCTTTGATTACAGAGATAAAGTGCATAAGAAAGATCAGTCCTACCGGAAGGGCAAGCACTGCGGAATTCAGCTTGGTAATCATGCCCAATCCAATGTAAAGCGCCAAAGGGATTAAGTGCTTTAAATCCTTATTTTGAATCCATTTTAAGGTGCCAAGAATAGTCAGGCTCATAAAGAGAATGGTGAGCATGTCATTATTAACGCTGCCGGCCATGATGATGGTGGCAGGATGAAATACCATAAAGGCAAGTCCGATGAAAAGTCCATTTCCCTTTATTCTTAAGGTTTCAAGAATTTTCCATGTGACAGACATACATAAGCAGGAATAAAAAAGAGGTAGAATCTGCAGGTTCTCAAAGGCAAGCTCCTCACTGACCCCCAGCCATATATTCAGCTGCAGCCAGAGATAGGAAAGAATATGATGCAGCGGCGGGTGATAGTAGGCAAACAGCTCATAGGGGTTGATATCCGGCAGCTTGTGGAATTTGTAAATATATTCAATGTAGCCGATGTGTCCCGGATTGACAAAGGAGGTTCCCATTCCGGTGTATGCGCCTGCGTCATGCTGCCGGTCATAAAGGCCGGATAAGAGCACGTAGCTGCAGCGGAGCAGTACTCCCAGAAAGATCATCATAAATACAAGGGTATTTTCATCAAGGCGTTTGGCAGCCTTCAGATACATGAAGAGCCCTATGTATAAAACAAAAAAGCAGGCCAGTACAAATACCTTGGTATAGTGAGTACAGTAGAAAAAGCTGCTTCCCTGCAAAATGGCAGTCAATAAACAGGATGCCAGAATGGTGAACAGGATGCTGAGGCTTGTTCTGTTTTTCTTTGCGGAAAAGGCTGTGCCGGTAAGTTTAAATGGTAATATTTTCATTCGTATTCCTTTCCTGACTGTTAATATATTGAAACCACATCTGTTATTTCGTTATCCGTTACCTGAAAGCGCCAGATGGAGTGCCCCGGAATACGGTGTTCTGTCAGATACCAGTAATCATCTATCTGTGTGATATAGTAGGGAGTACCGCCTCCGATAAAATTATCGTAAACGTCCTCATAGTTCCCATTGGCAAGATCCTCAAGCTTTTGGGTGCGGATCATGGTGGCATAATCCTGATTGCCTGTAATATCGGTGGAAATGGTAATATAGAAGTAATCTTCAATTGGAGTCAGCTGTATCATTCCGGCAAGCTGGTCGGGAACAGGATACTCCTTTTGGATTTCAAAGCTGTAAAGATCCGCTTCTATAATGCTGGAATTACCGGAAACAAAGTAAATCCGGTCCTCCACAATGGTAAAGGAGCGCACATAAATGCCCTTCAGCGAAGGAATGGAAAGTACCTGTGTCAGATACATACGGGAATCATTTTCGGGATGACGGAAGAGGAACATTTCACCGCTTTGGGAGCTCCAGGCATAGAAGGTATCGGTATATTCGTCATACACGATATAATGAGGTCTGTCGCCGATATCGGTAAATTCCTGAGTGGGAACAAATACGGGAACGCCGTTGTCATTGACATCCTCCTCCATCACCAGAATACGGTTGTTTTCGGTATCGTCAATTAAATATACAGTTCCATCACTTGCCAAAGTATGCCCCATGGCAATATCGTTTGTCATGATGTGCCATTCGTACAGCGGATCGGTCAGATTATTATGGTAGATAACCTGATTGTTGTAGCAGTCCACAATAAAGTAAGTGTCCTTTACCCTGGTAATATAGGTGGGCACGCTTAAGGCGGGAAACGGATTGTTGGGGATTGTATTCAGCAAGGAGCGGTCCATAGTGATTGGTTCAGAAACTGCAAGGTAATCCTTGGGGATGTAACTGTCTGCAGGTTCCGGTCGGGTATGACCGCAGCCGCCAAGCAGTCCGGCAAGGACGAATATACCAATAAGGGAAAATAGTTTGTTTAAAAAGGTAATAGGTTTCAATGCTTTCGTTTTCATACAGCTATTATAAATTTTTTGCTTTTATTACACAATATTTTTTTGTATACTACAGTTAGAATTCTGCATGGCCGGTAATTCCAATCTGATTGGTATAGGGGGAAAGGGTATGCCTGATTACAAGGAAAATCGAGAGTTTCGAATATTGTCTGCAATCGGTATTATATTGGTGGTTGCGGGACATCTGGGGTACAATCTTTTTGAGATCGGAGAACTGTTTCCCTATTATTCCTTTCATGTGTTTGTGTTCTTATTTGTTTCAGGATATTTTTACAAAAAGGATGCGGAGGACCGGATGATCAGCTATCTGCTTGGAAAATGCGTGACATTGCTTCTGCCATATTTTTTGTGGAATTTATTTTATGGAATTCTGGCAACCCTGCTTCATCATGTTGGGTTTTCCATAGGAGGAGAGCTTTCTCTTCGGACTTTGTTTTTGTCACCTTTTTTGGACGGACACCAGTTTATGTATAATTTTCCGGCATGGTTTGTACCGGCGTTGTTTTTGCTGGAAGTGATCAATGTATTGATGCGTAAGGTACTGTCTCTTCTGCATCTGAATCATGAATGGCTGATTTTTGGGCTGTGTCTTGCAGCAGGCATCCTGACGGTGTGGCTGGCTATAGGCGGTCATGTGTGGGGCTGGTATAAGTTCCCGGGAAGGCTGCTTTTTATGCTGCCCGGTTTCCAGATGGGCAGAATATACAGGGAAAAGCTGGAGAAGCATGACAGACTGCCGGACGGTCCCTATTTTCTGATTGTGATGGGGATTCAGGTGCTGATTACCATATTCTGCGGAGGACTTGCATTTAGTGCGGTATGGGTCACAAGCTTTGCAAACGGACCGGTGATTCCTTATATTACAATTATAACGGGAATTGCCTTTTGGCTGCGGGTGGCTAAAATTATCAGTGGAATACCTTATCTGTCAGGTAAGATGGTGTATATCGGCCGTAACACTTATGGGATTATGATGCATCATGTGGCAAGCTTTATGCTGGTGAAAGGCTTCTTTTATCTGGTCAGCATATGGACGCCTCTCTGTGCGGAATTTGATAAGGAAATGTTTTTCAGTGAGATTGGCTTTGTGTATCTGGCAGGCGGCTCGGAGGCCTGTAAGTGGCTTTACCTTTTGGCGGGAATAGCGGTTCCGCTTATGGTTGCTTATGTCCAGCGCAGTCTGGGGAAGCAGGTCAACCGGATTTGCAGAAGAAGTGTTTGACAACAGGCAGTTCTTGTGCTATGCTTAGTCCACTTACCGCTTAGAAATCCAAATTGAATTGAGAGATGATAGACAGGAGACCTGTTCGTGGAATATCCATGGGCAGGTTTTATTTATGCGAGCAACGGGATGAACGAACATGCTTGCATGTTCACTCAGCGACTGTCGCGAGAACCAGCGAAACTCGCAAAGCGTGTTTCATCTGGTTGTTTTTAAAATCAGGAAAGAAAGGAAGCAAAAGCAATGAGGATTTTTAAGCAAAATAAAAATGGTAATAAGAAAACAACAAAATGCAAAATAAAAAGATTGACTGTATCAGCAGCGGCGGCGGGGCTGGCTGCAGGAATATTTATGCAGACGCTCAGTCAGGAAGCACCGGTGGTATATGGCGCCGAAAATGAGGAGATCGCTCCCAGAGTGGTGATTACGGAAATTTATCACAGGCATATCGGAAATGCCATAGCGGGAGGCGGCTGCTATGGGGAGGAGATTCCTCATGTTCATCAGGGAAATGAGCAGGACGGAGGGGCCTGCTATGAAACCGCTGTGGAGCATGTACATCAGGGAGATGCCTTGAATGGCGGCGGGTGTTATACCGTTCCTGTAAGGCATGTGCATCAGGGAGATGAGCATCAGGGAGGAGCCTGTTATACGCCGGTTTACCACACGCATGGGGAGCAATGCTACCAGGATAAGATATGCACCATTCGCTATACCAAAGGAACGGTGGTTGAAACCTGGGAGGAAAGCTGTGACGAGCATGGGCCGAATGCACCTCATGAAAAGGCGGAGGGAACCGGTTCCCATCAGGACTGCGGCATAGGAGAAGAAAGCTTATTTCTGGTATATTGTGTGGAATGTGGAATTATGTCCTACAGCTACCACATTTATAATGCCCTTGTCTGCAATGTGGATACGGAGCAGCCCATAAGCTATGAGCTTTCCTGCGGAAAAGAAGCTGACGAGATGGAAGGCTATGAGACGGGCTGCGGGATGGCAGAGGGAAGTGTAGAATATTATCGTCTCACCTGTGAGAAGCGTGTGGAGGGATTTAACAGAAACTGCGGGCTGGACGAGGAAACGCCCTGTGGCAGACTGATTGTCACCAACGAAAGCGCCGACGAACAGGAGCAGGTTGTGGTCAGCGTCAGGCTGGAGGATTTGTCCGGCGGAAGCCTGCGGCCAAGTGACGCTCCCTTTAGCTGGTATGACGAGTCGGGGCAGAAAATTGGAAACGGGGAGCAAATCCAGGTAGTTGAAAACGGAAAGTATACGGTGGAGCTGGAGCTGTTAAACCGTGATGTGGATGAAAGTGGTCTTATAAGCAGCATCACGGTGGATAATGTACTGTCCCGGTCCGGCGGTGACGGGGAGGAAGGCGGGGCCACGCCAACCCCTGACAGGAAAACGGAGGGAGAAGAGGAGGAGGAAGACCCGGCGCCCTCAGCCACGGAAGAGCCTTCTGTGACCCCGGTTTCAGAGGAGAAAGATCAGGGGGAAAAAACGGATGAAGAGGAAAGCCGGGAAAAAGATGAGGATAAATCTGTGGCAGACACAGTGAGAAAAGCGGATAACTCTAAGGATAAAGATGAGGCGGATGGTGATGCGGCAGAGGAAAATCCGGCTTCTCCAACACCGAAACCTGCCATATGGAAGGAGAAAACAGATCAAAAGGAGCTTCCTGAGGTCAAAGCGATCAATTCCGCTTCCGGGCAGGCAGAAAGGTCCCGGCTTTTCAAAGGCCTTTTTGCAATTCCGGCAGTAAAAGTGATTACCGTTACCATCGGCACGCTTCTCCTTTTGACGGGGGCATTTCTTCTATTACTATATATTCGAAGAAGCGTAAAGCTATACAATGATGACGGCGAGGGGAGACTGGTCTATTTGGGACGACTCCGGGTGCGGCTTGAGGAGGACGGTTATGCAGTGACTGTTTCGGAGGAAATGGAAGAAAAAGCATATACAAACCGCTACTGCATAAAGCCCGGACTGTTCTGGCTGGGAAGAGCGCATCAGGAGCTTCTTGTGTATAAGGGAGCCGGGAGATGCGTGGTTTGCCTGGAAAGGGAAATCATTGTTATCCTTTAAAAAGCTCTTGATTTTAGCGGATGAACGTGATAGACTCGTAGTGTTTATAAATAAATGCATATTTATGCATAAGGAGGAGAATATTATGAAAAAATTTTTAGCAGTATTACTGGCAGCAGTGATGACTATGAGTCTGCTTACAGCCTGCGGAAGCAGTGATGCATCCACAGATGCGGCAGCAGACACAACAGATGCAGCAAATACCGAGGATGCAGATGCTGCAGATACTGAGGATGCAGCAGAGGCTGATGCGGAAGGTACGGAAGACGGAGCAGTTTCCGCAGCACTTGCTGACGGTGTACTTACCGTTGGTACCAATGCAGAGTTTCCGCCTTTTGAGTATGTGGATGATAACGGTGAAGCAGACGGATTTGACATTGCTCTTATCAAGGCAATCGGTGAGAAGCTTGGTGTAGAGGTAGTAGTTGAGAATATGGAATTTGCTTCCTTAATTTCTTCTATCGGAAACAAGATTGATTTGGCAATTGCCGGCATGACAGTGACTGATGAGAGAAAGGAAAGCGTTGATTTCTCCAATTCTTACTATGAGGCAGTTCAGTATGTTATTCTTCCTGAAGGTTCTGAGATTACAACCGCAGATGATCTTAAGGATAAGGCAATTGGCGTTCAGCTTGGAACTACAGGTGATTTTATTGCCAGCGATATTGAAGGCGCACAGGTTTCCGGTTACAACAAGGCAGTTGATGCAGTAAACGACCTGATAAACGGAAGAGTTGACTGCGTAATCATTGATAAGAACCCTGCACTTGTATTTGAGGAGAAGTTTGAGGGCCAGGTAGTTGCAGTTGACGGAGCACAGTTTGGATTTGAGGCAGAGGAATATGCAATTGCAATGCCTAAGGGTGATGCAGCGCTGGTTGATCAGGTGAATGCAGCACTGGAAGAAATCAAGGCTGACGGAACCTTCGATGAACTTGTCAGCACTTATATTGAGTAACAAAAGTTTATATGGCGGAATAGACAGATAAGCGTGAAAGTTAAAGAGGATAGCATTTTAGCAGGTGCTATCCTCTTTTAGAGAAGAAAGGAACTTAACGATATGCAGGCATGGTTGGAAAAAGTGGCAAAAATGTTTGATATGGCCTTTGTTTCCGGTGACAGATGGATGCTGTACATCAAGGGGCTGGGAGTAACTTTGGAGATAGCCTTTCTGGCGGCCATATTAGGTCTTATCATCGGTACGGTTGTGGCGTTGATGAAGCTCTCTACGAACAAAAAGGGAGGAAAAAGCATTTGGACCAGACTGGCCAATGTCTACATAGATATTATCCGGGGAACGCCCTCGGTGCTGCAGCTCCTGATTATGTGGTTTATCATCTTAAAGAATTGCAGGAACGGAGTTTTGGTAGCAGTTTTATCCTTTGGTATCAACAGCGGCGCTTATGTTGCCGAAATTGTAAGAGCCGGTATTCTGGCGGTGGACAAGGGACAGACAGAGGCAGGAAGGTCTCTGGGACTTTCCAAGACGCAGACTATGATTTACATTGTGCTGCCGCAGGCGATTAAGAATGTACTTCCGCCTATCGGAAATGAATTTATCGTGCTCCTTAAGGAAACGGCTATTGTAGGTTATGTAAGCCTGACTGATCTTACGAGGGCAGCCAATCAGATATCTTCCAGAACCTATGAGGCATTTATGCCCCTGATTGGTGCGGCGGTAATTTACTTTGTTATCATTAAGATACTTACCATACTGTTAGGAAAGCTGGAGAGGAGGCTGCGTAAGAGTGATAATCGTTAAAGACTTACACAAAAAATTCGAAGACAATCATGTGCTCAGGGGTGTAAATTATCATGTGCACCAGGGCGAAAAGATTGTTATAGTGGGTCCATCCGGTTCCGGCAAAAGTACCTTTTTGCGGTGTCTGAATCTTTTAGAGATGCCTACAAGCGGCGAAATCTGGTTTGATGGACAGCTGATTACCGATCCGAAGGTCAATATTGATAAGATCAGAGAACACATGGGAATGGTGTTCCAGAATTTTAATCTGTTCAATAACCTTTCCATTATGGATAATATCACGTTAGCGCCTGTAAAGCTGAAGCTTATGAAGAAGGAAGAGGCCTGTGAAAACGCTCTTTCTCTTCTTTCACGTGTCGGCCTGAAGGAAAAGGCGGACGCCTATCCCAGCCAGTTATCCGGTGGGCAGAAGCAGAGAATTGCCATTGTCAGGTCACTGGCTATGAATCCCAGAGTGATGCTTTTCGACGAACCTACCTCTGCTCTGGACCCTGAAATGGTAGGAGAGGTTTTGGATGTTATGAAGGGACTTGCGGAGAGTGGTATGACCATGGTGGTGGTAACCCACGAAATGGGATTTGCAAGAGAGGTTGGTACTAAGGTTCTTTTCATGGATGAGGGGATCATCATGGAGGAGAACACACCGGCAGAATTCTTCAGCAATCCCCAGTGTCAGAGATTACAGGATTTCCTTTCCAAGGTGCTTTAGTCCCTGCTTTAGTTCCTTGATTTGGCGCAGGTGTGTAAAAGCTTCTGATTACATTACAGAAATAAAAGGCAGCCCATTATGAAAGAAGGGCTGCCTTGTTGATTCGTGGAACTTTTATTTTAAATTACGTGGATGGTACATTGGTATTTGACTTTTCAGTATCCGGCAGCCTGACCAATGAGCACATCAGGTAAAGAGGCAGTCCGAATACCAGAAAATACACATAGCGAAATTCTGTGGCAACAGGTGTGGCGATTAGTACGGTAAGAAGGAGTGAAACGCTGGGCAGATAAAAAATCAATTTTCTTTTTTCCTTTCTGACCAATATATTGCCGATACAGAAAATCAGTATCCAACCAATGACGCCCATGCTCCAGAGCGTACTGTAGAGAGGAAGCATGCTTCCAAGCTTAATGGCAATTTCCTTGGTTTTAATCACTAACGGGCCGCGGATCAGCGGGGTATGTGACACGCCAAGGCTGGTAGCGCTTACGCCCTCGGCTTCCGCCACCAGGTAAAAGGAGTCAGGGTACCAGTAGCCATAGGTTTGACGGATATATGCTGTAATGTAATCTCCGGGATAGGCAATTCCCAAATCTATCCACAGCTTTAAAAATTCCTTCTTGTGGTTTTCCAGATAGCGTTGATTGCCGCTGCGAACCAATTCCTTCATATTATCGGCATAGTAAGGATCATATAGATCTTTAATATAAGTAAGGTCAATGACATTTTCAATCAATTCAAGCTGCTCATCCGTAAGCGGTCTGTCGTTGCACAGGACGGCGGCAACCTGCTGGGTGGGAACTGCAAGGGACTCTATCAAATCCGGCTGGGTTACATGAAAGGCATTCATAACCGGAATTTTAACAATAATGGAAATAGTGAAAATCCCCAGAAGAATCGGGATCATGGTTTTCCATTTCTTTCTGAAATAAAAGCACAGGAAGGGAAGGCACAGGCAGAATGCGTACCAGCCGTTGGAGCGGAACAGGCACATCACAAGTCCTGAAATAGCAAAGGCAGCCAGTGAGGCAGGAGTTACTTTCCTTACAAGCCTCAGCATGGAGCAGCCAAAAATCATTACGCCGGCGGCAAACAGAATATCCTTCCAGACCGTCACCGAAAAGACTGCATGGTATGGAACCAGAGCATAAAATAAGGTGATAATCAGGCATATGAGAGAACGAATCTGATACTGCTTTAAAGTGTTAATTAGATAAGCAGCAGAAAAGGCCAGCACACACATCTGGAAAAAGGTATAAAATGACATGGCAATGACCATATTTCCGGTAATCCCATAGCCGATATGATAAAACAGTCCAATCAAAAGGGTATGTACCCATGGATGGTGATTGCAGTAGGGAACCACATGTAGTATCTGCTCCAATTGATTAATGCTGTCGGGGGTCATGATGCCGGGATATTGATATAAGAAATAAGGCAGCCAGCCAAGGAGACACAAAAGAAAAGCAAACAGCCCGCTGTGACTGCAATATAGGCTGGTCAGCTTATTCAGTATGGTCTGAACAAGCGTTGAACGGCAGTGGATGAGGGAACGGGTACCGTCTGTCCTTATAAAGAGCACCTGATCGAGAAGCGTCGTGTCTGCGGTGTAAGAAAACAGGAACAAAAGCAGGTTGTAGAATAGAACAATAAAGCCAATGGACACTGCTCCAATGATACCTATGCGAAATAAGGGACTGGTCAGGGTTTCTATATAATGCGGATAGTCTACGCTTATATAAAGTACGGAAAAAATAAGGGAAATGATGGCAGACGCTTTGCGGGCCGCTTTCATATCAAAGGAAGAATGAGACAGCCGCAGGTTTACATGATTGAAAAAGAAGAAACACAGTATGAAAAATATTACGGTAATAATATTACCCGGTTCCATCCGGCTTGCTTTTGAGAGCGCCCATGTTGCAAAAAAGCTCTGCAGAATCTTGAGTATCATATTTTTTTCGCTGATGATCTTCATGGTATTGCTCCTATTCCAATCAATTATTTTATGTTATAATCTTATCGTTCATAGCAATAAAAATAATATAATTGAATGCTTTGATAATGTCAATAAATATAACGGAAAGTGCAAAGGGAGAAACGATGGTAACAATTAGTCTGTGTATGATTGTAAAAAACGAGGAGAAAATTCTTGCAAGATGTCTCGACAGTATCCGGGAACTGATGGACGAGATTATTATTGTGGACACGGGTTCCACGGACAGAACCAGGGAAATTGCTGCAGGATACACGGACAAGCTTTATGATTTTCAGTGGATCGGTGATTTCTCGGCCGCAAGAAATTTTGCTTTTTCCAAGGCTTCCTGTGATTATATCTATTCCGCTGATGCGGATGAGGTTTTGGATGAAGAAAACCGGGAAAAATTCCGGCTTTTAAAGGAAACTCTGGTGCCGGAGGTGGAAATTGTGCAGATGTATTACGGAAATCAGCTCTCCCGCGGAACGGTATATAATTACGACAAGGAGCTGCGCCCCAAGCTGTTTAAGCGGCTGCGTTCCTTCTGCTGGATTGAGCCCGTACATGAGACCATGCGGCTTTTGCCGGTGGTATTTGACAGTGATATCGAGATCACGCACCTGCCGGAAAACAATCATGCAGGCAGGGATATCGGAATTTTTGAAGCCATAGTCCAAAGAGGGGAGAGATTGTCAGAGCGGCTTTTTAATATGTACGCCAAGGAGCTGTTAATTGCCGGGGATGAGCAGCAGCTTAGAAATGCGGAGGAATTTTTTGCGGCGGCGGCAGATTCGGGAGATACGGCGCCGGAGCAGATGAAGGAAGCCCTTTGTGTGGCGGTTAAAGCCGCAAGGATGCGGGGAGATTATCTGAAAATGTTCCGTTATGCCATGAAAGGAGTGACGGATGAAGGCATCAGCGAGGTATGCTATGAGCTTGGGGAATATTATCTGGAGCAGAAGGATTATCAGGAGGCATCTATCTGGTACTATAATGCAGCTTATGAGACGTCCAGTATTTTGAATATTCATACCGGCGGCGATCTTCCGCTTAAAAGGCTTTCGGAGTGCTACGAGGCTCTGGGAATGAAGGAGCAGGCGGAGCAATACCGTCAGGCGGCGCTGGAATGGAAGTGTGAGTAAACTATGTAACAAATCAGCCGCAGGAATGCCGGTGCCGGAGGCTGATTTGTTACATAAATTTGAGGCTTTGGACTTGCAGTAAAAGATGGATAATGATACCATTAGAAGCGTAGTTTGAAAACAAAAGCAGGAGCAGTTATGAGTGCAGATAGAATGACAGAAGCAAAGTGGGAGCGGAATGTAAGAAAGGTTACGCCTTATGTTGCCGGGGAGCAGCCTAAGACGGAGGGCGTGATTAAGTTAAATACCAATGAGTGTCCATATCCGCCGGCACCGGGGGTTTCGGCAGTTATGAAGGAGTTTGACTGTGAAAAGCTCCGGCTGTATCCGGATATGAATGCGGAAAAGCTGGTGAATGAGCTTGCGCAATACTATGATGTAAGGCCGGAACAGATTTTTGTGGGGGTAGGTTCGGATGATGTGCTTGCCATGTCTTTTATGACATTTTTTAATGGGGACAAGCCCATTCTTTTTCCCGATATCACCTATTCCTTTTATGATATTTGGGCAGATGTTTTCAGGATACCGTGGCAGGTCTGTCCTCTGGATGAGGAATTTCGCATCAAAAAGGAAGATTATCTGAAGCCAAATGGAGGAATTATTATTCCTAATCCCAATGCGCCTACCGGTGTGCCGGAAAGCACGGAGGTATTGGAGGAAATCATTGCCGCCAATCCGGAGTCAGTGGTGATTATTGATGAGGCATATGTGGATTTTGGCTGTAAAAGCATGCTGCCGCTTATCTCGAAGTATGATAATCTGATGGTGGTGCAGACCTTTTCCAAGTCCCGGGCCATGGCAGGCATAAGAATCGGCTATGCTTTTGCCAATGAAAAGCTGATCGGTTACTTAAAGGATGTGAAGTTTTCCTTTAATTCCTACACCATGAACATGCCTTCCATTGAAGCCGGTACGGCAGCGGTCAGGGATGATGCATATTTTAAGGAGATAGTAGGAAAAATCATTAAAACAAGAGAATGGACCAAGGGGCAGCTGGCCGGTCTGGGCTTTCGGTTTACGGATTCCCAAAGTAATTTTTTGTTTGTGACCCATGACAGGATTCCCGCCGCAGAGATTTTCAAGGCTCTTAAGGAACAGAACATTTATGTGAGATACTGGAACAAGCCAAGGATCAGCAATCATCTGCGCATTACCATCGGTACGGATGAGCAGATGAATAAACTGATAGAATTTTTGACAATTTATTTGAAGGAGAAAGCCAATGATTAAAAATATTTTAAAGGGTATTGTGATTGGAATTGCCAATATTATTCCGGGAGTCAGTGGAGGAACCATGATGGTTTCCATGGGAATTTATGACAAGATGATCCACTGTGTAACCCATCTTTTTTCGGAATTTAAGGAAAGCATGAAGTTTTTGATTGCTATTTTTATCGGTATGGCAATTGCGCTGGTAGGGCTTTCTTTTATAATTGAGCCTGCATTTGAGTATTTTCCTCTCCAGACAAGCTGTCTCTTTATCGGCTTGATTGTTGGAGGCCTTCCGGCTATTTGGGGAAAGGTTAAGGGGAAGGGAATCAAAATCAGCTATGTGATTCCTTTTCTGCTCTTTTTTGCGGTAGTGGTAGGATTGGCAGCTTTGGGTGAGAAGGAAGGAAATGCGGCTGATTTAACCTTTAGCCTGTGGTCCTGTGTGAAGCTGTTTGTGGTTGGCATTATTGCATCGGCCACCATGGTAATTCCTGGCGTCAGCGGTTCTATGATGCTGCTGCTTTTGGGATATTACAATCCGATTGTAAGCGCCATTAAGGATTTTGTAACCGCTCTTGCGTCCTTTGACATGCAGGGCATTTTGGCAGGATGCGGCGTTTTAGTTCCGGCAGGCGTCGGCATTGTTGTGGGTATTTTTGCCATTGCAAAGCTGATTGAAATCATATTTGAAAAGTTTTCTCTTCAGGCGTACTGGGCGATTATCGGTTTGATTGTGGCCTCTCCCTTTGCAATTTTAATGATGGTAGGGGTTGGATCACTTTCAGTTGTCAGTGTGATTGTCAGTATTGTTACCTTTGTGATCGGTTTTATTGTTGCTATGAAGCTGGGAGATTAAGGAGTTGGAAGCTTATACGGATTTTGCAGGTGTTTATGATATTTTTATGGACGATGTGCCTTATCAGGAATGGGCTGATTTTCTGGTGGAGCTGATTGAAAGGTATGGCGTGTCAAAGCCTGTCAGAAGAGACGCCGGAGCCTTGGACAATGAGTCAGGGAAAGCGGTTTGTGAAGAGGATGTCTGTAAAAGGAATGTTTGTGAAGAGGAGATTTTAGATACGGAGAAAAATCTTGTGCTGGATTTAGGGTGCGGAACGGGAACCCTGACGGAGCTTCTTTACCGGAAGGGCTATGATATGATCGGGGTGGACATGTCGCAGGAGATGCTGAATGTTGCCCTTTCCAAGCGGGAGCAGGAAGAAAGCGGTATTCTTTATCTGTGTCAGGATATGCGGGACCTGGATTTGTACAGTACGGTGGGAACGGTAATCAGCGTCTGTGATTCGGTCAATTATCTTCTGGAGGATGAAGAGGTCCTGGAGACTTTTTCCCTTGTGAACAATTATCTTTATCCCGGTGGGATTTTTATTTTTGATTTTAATACTGTCTATAAATATGAAAAGGTCATCGGCGATGCCATCATTGCGGAAAACAGAGAGGATTGCAGCTTTATCTGGGAAAACTTTTACCATGAAGAGCAGCACATGAATGAATATGATTTGACTGTTTTTGCAAGGGAAGGGGAATTGTTCAGACGGTTTACGGAAACTCATTTTCAAAGAGGCTATAGCTTAGAGGAGATGACCGGCTTTGCAGAAAAAGCCGGAATGCGGGTAGAGCTTGTATTAGATGCGGATACCCACAAGGCACCTGATGAGTGCAGTGAGCGGATCTATGTGGTGGCCAGAGAAATCAATAAGAAAGCAGAGCAGGGGGACATTTAGATGTCGGATTATATAGTCAGAGCAACCGCTGCCAATGCCGGTATCAGGGCTTTTGCAGCGACTACAAGGGAACTGGTGGAAAAGGCGAGAAGCGTACATGATACCAGTCCGGTGGTAAGCGCAGCTTTGGGAAGGCTGCTTACCGCAGGCGGGATGATGGGAGCCATGCTGAAAGGGGAGGATGATTTGTTGACTCTTCAAGTCAGTGGAGACGGCCCAATCAAGGGAATAACGGTTACCGCCGATTCTAAAGGAAATGTGAAGGGCTATGCCATTAACCCGCAGATCATGCTTCCACCAAGTGCGGCAGGAAAGCTGGATGTGGGAGGCGGCATTGGAAACGGTATGCTGCGGGTAATCAAGGATATGGGGTTAAAGGAGCCTTATGTGGGGCAGATTGAATTACAGAGCGGTGAGATTGCCGAGGATTTAACCTACTATTTCGCGGTTTCCGAGCAGGTGCCCTCCAGCGTGGGCTTAGGGGTACTGATGGAGAAGGATAATACGGTAAAGCAGGCCGGAGGCTTTATCGTACAGTTAATGCCTTTTACCGAGGAGACGGTTATTTCCAAATTGGAAGAAAATCTGAAAAGCTTTTCTTCGGTAACCACAGTGCTGGAAGAGGGAAAAACGCCGGAGCAGATGTTGGAGCTTTTGCTGGACGGGCTGGATATGGAAATTGTGGATACCAGTCCTGTACAGTTTTCCTGTAGCTGTGACAAAAGGCGGGTGGAGAAGGCAATTATCAGTATCGGACAGAAGGAGATCAGCGATATGATTTCCGAAAATAAGGACATAGAGATGAATTGTCACTTTTGTAATACCTCCTATACCTTTTCGGTGGAGGAGCTTAAGAGGCTTTTAAAAGAAAGCAGATAGGAAAGTGTATGAGACAGGGATTTATCAAGGCTGCAGCGGCCACGCCAAAGCTTAAGGTGGCAGATACGGTTTACAACAGAGAGCAGATTTGCGCCTGCATGGATGAGGCGGTGTCAAAGGGAGCAAAGGCGATTGTATTTCCAGAGCTTTGCCTTAGCGGCTATACCTGCGGCGATCTTTTTTTGCAGGAAACACTTCTTTCCTCCTGTAAGGAGCAGCTTAAGTTGATTGCAGAGCATACGGAGGGAAAGGATGCGCTGGTGTTTGTGGGACTTCCGCTGGAGAGAGAGGGGAAGCTTTATAATACAGCGGCCGCAGTTCATGACGGGCGGGTGTTGGCCTTTATTCCCAAGGCTTATATTCCTTCTTACGGAGAATTCTACGAGACGAGACATTTTTATCCCGGCAATCAGGAGCCGGTATCTTTATATTTTGATGGGGAACAAGTTCCGTTTGGAACCAATATCCTTTTGAAAGCAGAGGGAATGGAAGGGCTTTTAATAGGCTGTGAGATTTGTGAGGATATCTGGGTGCCCAGAGCTCCCGGCATTTCTCATGCAATGGCAGGAGCTACGGTTTTGGTGAATTTGTCCGCTTCCAATGAGACCATCGGCAAGGACGCCTACAGAGAGCTGCTGGTGAAATCCGCCAGCGCCAAGCTGATCTGCGGTTATGTATATTGCAGCAGCGGGGAAGGGGAGTCCACGCAGGACTTAGTGTTCGGCGGCCATAATATCATTGCGGAGAACGGCACCATACTTCAGGAGGCAAAGCGCTTTGAAAATCAGATGATATACGGAGACCTTGACGTGGAAAGGCTTCGCATGGAGCGCAGAAGAATGAACACCTTTGGTTTTGACGGGGAGTCACATTATCTGGTCATCCCTTTTGGCCTTAAGGTGACGGAGACGCCTCTTACCAGAAGCTTTCCGTGTATGCCCTTTGTGCCTGCAGAGACCAGTGAGAGAGAAAAACGCTGTGAGGAAATTTTATCCATTCAGTCCATGGGACTGAAAAAGAGACTGGATCATACCGGCTGTAAGTGTGCGGTGATCGGGGTGTCAGGCGGTCTGGATTCTACCCTGGCGCTTTTGGTAACGGCCAGAAGCTTTGATATGCTTGGCATAGAGAGAAAGAATATCAGAGCGGTAACCATGCCCTGCTTTGGAACCACGGACAGAACCTACGATAACGCATGCAAGCTTGCGAAGGTTTTGGGAGCTGTGCTTGAGGAAATTGACATTAAGGAAGCCGTGACGATTCATTTCAGGGATATGAAGCAGGATGCGGAAAAGCAGGATGCGGCTTATGAGAACGGTCAGGCCAGAGAACGGACTCAGATTTTGATGGATATTGCCAATCGGGAAAACGGACTGGTGATTGGTACGGGCGATATGTCGGAGCTTGCTCTTGGATGGGCAACCTATAACGGCGACCACATGTCCATGTACGGCGTAAATGCCGGTGTGCCCAAAACACTGGTGCGTCACCTGGTGCAGTATTATGCGGATACCTGTAACGTGGAGGAATTGAGGGCAGTGCTTCTGGATGTGCTTGATACGCCGGTCAGTCCGGAACTTTTGCCTCCGGTGGACGGGAAGATCAGTCAGAAAACAGAGGATCTGGTAGGACCTTATGAGCTTCACGACTTTTTCCTATATTATATGTTAAGATGGGGCTTTCCGCCGGAGAAGGTCTATCGTATTGCGAAGCTTTCCTTTGCGGGGCAGTATGAGGACGAAGTGATTTTGAAATGGCTGAAAACCTTTTACAAGCGGTTCTTTTCCCAGCAGTTTAAGCGTTCCTGTCTGCCTGACGGTCCCAAGGTGGGGAGCGTTGCGTTATCTCCCCGGGGAGACCTTAGAATGCCGTCAGACGCATGTGTCAGGATTTGGATGGAGCAGTTGGAGAAGCTGTAGGGTTTGCCGAAGGTGAGGGAGCGGCCTTTTCCAGAGAGGCCTTAATGGCATTTAAAAGCACCATGGAGGTATATTTGTTATCATCCGCATATGTAATGCCGTCCAGAGATTGATTTTGAATAATCTGATTAGCCAGTACATCAAAGGAAGGCTCCAGAAGCGGAAACATGGTGGTTACGGCTTCGTCCAAGTTTACAATACGTATATCGTTGATGTTGTTTTCATCCACGGTAACCGCTACGTCCACCGCATTGTCGTTTAAGATCAGAGAGGTGGTGTAGATACCGGGGACGTAGGAAGCAGCAGGGGTTTCTACAGCCTCTGCTTCTTTTTTATCCTTTGGAACGAACATAATAATCAGAAGAATGATAAATAATATTCCCAGCAGGGCAAAGATGCCGGTATATATTAATTCTTTCAGATGAAGTACAACGATTTTGGTTTTGGAGCTCATAAGATATCCCCGTTACGTTCTTTTTATTATCATATTAGTAGGGGCGGGCTTTTATGCAAGGAATTGCAATCTAAACCGTTACCTTACGCAGGACCTGAATTGGAAATATGGTATTGACAAACGCACAAAGGGGCTGTTATCATGTAACAGAACAAAGGCGTTCATATATTGGTCTGACAGTATGTCCGGCTGATGTATGAGCGCCTTTATGTGTTTTATTGATAGGGGATTAAAGATAAGAGAAAGGAAAGAATACTATGATGAAGAACTATTCAAAGGAAGATATCTTGAACCTTGTAAATGATGAGGACGTGGAGTTCATCAGACTGCAGTTCACGGATATGTTCGGAAGCTTGAAGAATGTGGCGATTACAGCCAGCCAGCTGGAAAAGGCATTGGACAATAAATGTATGTTTGACGGTTCCTCCATTGAGGGGTTTGTCAGGATTGAGGAGTCGGATATGTATCTCTATCCTGATTTGAGCACGCTTGAAATTTTTCCCTGGAGACCTCAGCAGGGCAAGGTGGCAAGACTGATCTGCGACGTCTATCGTCCTAACGGCGAGCCCTTTGAGGGAGATCCCAGATATATATTGAAGCGTGCCATTAAAGAGGCAGCGGATTTGGGTTATGTTTTTGAGGTTGGGCCGGAATGCGAGTTCTTCCTTTTCCATACGGATGAAAACGGGATGCCTACCACACTGACCCACGAGAAGGCAGGCTATTTTGATTTGGGACCTTTGGATTTGGGCGAGAATGCCAGAAGAGACATGGTGCTCACTCTTGAGGATATGGGGTTTGTGATCGAGGCGTCTCACCATGAGGTGGCTCCGGCACAGCATGAAATTGATTTCAGGTATGATGAAGCGCTGGCAACCGCAGACAATATTATGACCTTCAAGCTTGCAGTGAAAACCATTGCCAAGAGACATGGACTTCATGCAACCTTTATGCCCAAGCCCAAATTTGGTGTAAACGGCTCCGGTATGCATATTAACATGTCCCTTTCCAAGGATGGAAAAAATATATTTAACGACCCCAATGATGAATTAGGCTTAAGCAGGGAAGCATATTATTTTATTGGCGGTATTATCAAGCATATGAAAGGGATGACGGCCATCACCAATCCGTTGGTTAATTCCTATAAACGTCTGGTGCCCGGATATGAGGCGCCTGTATACATTGCATGGAGTGCAACAAACAGAAGTCCGTTGATTCGTATTCCTGTTACAAGAGGAGAGGGAACGCGAATTGAGCTGCGCTGTCCGGATCCTTCGGCCAATCCTTATCTGGCACTGGCTGTATGCCTTCGGGCAGGGCTTGACGGTATTGTCAATAAGATTGAACCGCCTGCCAGCGTAAACTGCAACATTTTTGAATTATCTGCCGGGAAGAAAAAGGAGCTTGGCATTGAAGCCATTCCGGGCACATTGATCGAAGCAGTTTATGAATTGGAAAAGGATGAGTTTGTGCAGGAGGTTTTGGGAAAGCATGTTTCCTCCAAATATATTGAAGCTAAGAAAGCGGAGTGGGCAAATTATCGGTCTCAGGTTACAGACTGGGAAATCAATCAATATCTCAATCAGTTTTAGGCATATTTTTCGGAGGAGATGAGGTGGTGCACGCATGACAGGCGTAATTGTAGTCCTTCCAAAAGTGGATGATGCCAAAAACATAAAAAATCTGCTCATAAGAAACGGTATACCGGTATCAGGAATATGCACTACAGGTGCACAGGCAATTGCCCTTGCTGACAATCTGAATGGCGGCGTTATGATATGCGGGTATAAGCTTGCAGATATGATTTATTCCCAATTGTATGCGGATCTTCCTTTTGGCTTTGAAATGCTTCTTATGGCCTCACAGACCATTATAGCCGGAGGAATGGTGGAAGGCGGTATTATGTGTTTGTCCATGCCGCTGAAGGTTCATGATCTTATCAACACGGTGGATATGATGATCCAGGGGATCGAAAGGCGCAGAAGGAAGCACCGGTCCGGCCCCAGAGAGAGAAACGCGGAGGAATTAAAGCTGATCAAGGAAGCCAAAGAGGTGTTGATGAACAGAAATCATATGTCCGAGGAGGAGGCACACAGATATATTCAAAAGTGCAGCATGGACAGCGGAACCAATATGGTGGAAACGGCTCAAATGGTACTTACCATGATGAGGGGCTGATATATTTTGGAGACTATCGGGAAGAAAAGGATATCTCTTAAACCAATGTAAGGTTTAAGGGATATTTTTTTGTCCGTAAATCTTTA
This sequence comes from uncultured Lachnospiraceae bacterium, assembly GCA_964393865.1. Classification (GTDB taxonomy): domain Bacteria; phylum Bacillota; class Clostridia; order Lachnospirales; family Lachnospiraceae; genus Suilimivivens. The sequence continues at coordinate 31,190 of CAYMUW010000004.1, read as the reverse complement.
GAAATATTTAAGAACTGCATCCGGTTCCTGTTTAGATTTCCGGGTTAATGTAGTAGAGAAAAAAGTAAGGATGTTTTTGGAAATCCATGAAGCAGACGACTGGGTTTTTACGTTATATATGATGAAAAGTAACTCAAGGGATGAAAGAGCTGGCAGGGCAGAATGAGAGGAAATATGCCGTTTGCAGGAATATGGGCGGTCAGGGGGAATATCGGGTTTGTGGGTGCGGGCTATTTACTAGGCGACGCAGTATTTCAGTATTTGGCGTAAAGGGCGTCAGAGCTGTTTCTTTTTACATCAAGATCAGAAACACAGGGCATCGTGCTGCTGGAGGCTATGGCAGCAGGAACGCCGGTTTTGGCTCTTAAGGCTACCGGCACGGAGGATATTGTGATCGATGGAGTCAACGGATATATGACACAATTGTCAGGAGAAAATGACACGGAAATAGCGGATGCGCAGCGGAGCTTTGCCCAAAAGCTGATGGATATTCTGGAGAAAAAGGAACTTAATATTCTCCGGCAGGGGGCAGCAGATACCGCATGGGATTACGAGTCCGGCAATATTGCCGGAAGGGCTGAGGAATATTATCAGGCGGTTCTTTGGGAGTATCAGAAAAAGAATAACAAACTCCATAGGAACCAAATGGTGGATATGGTATGCCATGCCCGGTACCCGTGTATATGTAAATGCGGAAAAGTCGGGAGACAGCTCCCGGAATACGGAAGGAAGCGGCTTAGGACTTGCCATTGCAAGAAGCTTTGTGGAACTGCAGGGAGGGAAACTGACGGTAGAAATAGACGGAGATTTATTTAAGGTAATTATTTGCTGGTGATCCAGACAGCACTTTTTGCATATCAGACCGCAAAGAAGATTATTTAAGATATGAAAGATTGTGGTAAAATATATATTGGAATAAAAGCAGAGCTTAACAATTTTTTGCTGATATGTGAAAGGCGGGTTACTCATATGAAATTTACCAAGATGCATGGCTGCGGAAACGACTATATTTATGTGGATGGTTCTAAGGAAATCATTCCGGTGGAGGAAAAGCCGCAGATTGTCAAAAAGCTGAGCGACAGACATTTCGGAATTGGCGGAGACGGGGTGATTTTTATCAATTCTTCTGCGGAAGCGGATTTTGAAATGGAAATGTATAACATGGACGGTTCCAGAGCGGAAATGTGCGGAAACGGAATTCGCTGTGTTGGAAAATTTGTTTATGATAAAGGGCTGACGAATAAAACAAGCATCAGCATTATCAGCTGTGGAAAAATAAAATATCTTGATTTAAACGTAGCGGACGGAAAAGTATCGACCGTAAGAGTCAATATGGGTTCTCCCGTTTTAAAGGCAAAAGACATTCCGGTAATCTGTGACAGGGAGGAAGCAATAGCGGAAAGGCTGGAAGTAGAGGATGACATATATGAAATGACATGTGTGTCAATGGGCAATCCTCATGCGGTAATCTTTATGGATCAGGTGGCGGATCTGCCTCTTGAAAAGCTGGGACCGAAGTTTGAAAATCATGTGCGGTTTCCCAACCGTATTAATACAGAGTTTATCCGGGTTTTGGATGAGGCAGCGATTGAGATGCGTGTTTGGGAGAGAGGAACGGGAGAGACACTTGCCTGTGGAACCGGGGCCTGCGCCAGTGTTGTGGCAGCCGTATTAAATGGTTTGACGAAGGAACAGGTAACTGTTAAACTATTAGGTGGAAATTTGCAGATTCAGTGGGACCGTCAGACCAATCTGGTCTATATGACCGGACCTGCCACCACAGTGTTTGAGGGTGAAATTGAACTGTAAGAATACATGCAAGGAACAAAACTGCAGAAAACTGCGGAAGACAGGAGGAGTAAGCAATGTTTAAAATCAATGACAACTATTTAAAGCTTCCGGGAAGCTACCTCTTTTCCACCATAGGGAAAAAGGTAAATGCTTATGCGCAGGCCAATCCCGATAAAAAGATTATCCGCCTTGGCATTGGGGATGTAACCCAGCCTTTGGCGCCTGCAATCATTACAGCCCTTCACGGTGCGGTGGATGAAATGGCAAAGGCAGAGACCTTTAGAGGTTATGCGCCGGATTTGGGCTATGAGTTTTTGAGAAATGCCATTGCGGAGAATGATTACAAGGCAAGAGGTTGTGACATTACGGCGGACGAGATTTTTGTATCCGACGGTGCAAAATGTGATTCGGGAAATATTCAGGAAATATTCAGTGTGGATAATAAAATTGCGGTATGTGATCCCGTATATCCCGTCTATGTGGATACCAATGTCATGGCAGGAAGAACAGGTGTATATGATGCTGCAAAGGAAACATGGAGTGATGTAATTTACATGCCTTGTACGGCAGACAACAATTTTGCGCCTGAACTTCCCAAGGAAACGCCAGATTTGATTTATCTTTGCTTCCCCAACAATCCTACCGGCTCCACCATTACCAAGGCGCAGCTTCAGGAATGGGTTGATTATGCCAATAAGGTGGGCGCTGTGATTATTTATGATGCCGCTTATGAGGCTTATATTTCTGAGGAGGATGTACCGCATTCCATTTATGAGTGTCAGGGAGCAAGAACCTGTGCGATTGAGCTGCATTCTTTCTCCAAAAATGCCGGATTTACCGGCGTTCGTCTGGGGTATACGGTAATCCCTAAGGATTTGAAGTGCGGTGATGTATCGCTTCATGCTTTGTGGGCAAGAAGGCATGGAACCAAGTATAACGGTGCGCCTTATATTGTACAGCGTGCCGGAGAAGCCGTTTACTCTCCTGAGGGCAAGGAACAGCTGCAGAAGCAGGTTGCTTACTATATGAACAATGCAAAATATATCCTGGAGGGATTAAAGAGTGCAGGCTATATCGTTTCCGGTGGTGTGAATGCACCTTACATCTGGCTCAAAGCGCCGAAAGGTATGACAAGCTGGGAATTCTTTGACTATCTGCTTGAGAATGCCAACGTGGTAGGAACTCCCGGTTCAGGCTTTGGACCCAGCGGAGAGACTTACTTTAGGCTGACAGCCTTCGGAAGCTATGAAAATACAGTGGAAGCCGTGGATCGAATTAAGGCGCTGTAAGCAAAACCCATAGAATACAAGGACAGGGCATTGCAATGATAAATTGCTTGTCCTGTTTTTGATAAAAAACCATAAATTAAGAAAATGAAAAACGTATCTTATTACAGAGAGGGAGGAAACCGTGACAGAGCATCAATTTGAGGAAGCAGTTCGACGGATGGTGCACGGGGATAAAGAGGGCCTCAGGGAGATTTATGAAAGCTATCTGGGATATATTTACCGAATTATCTATGAGATCCTGCAGTCTAAAGAAAATGCGGAGGATGTAACCAGCGAATTCTTTATCAGACTGTGGGACAGGGCGGAGCAGTTTAAGCCCGGCACCGGACACAAAGGGTATCTTGCCACCATGGCAAGGAATATGGCAATTGACTTTTTGAGAAAGCATAAGCGGGAGGAATTAACCGCCATGCTGCAGGATGTGGAAAGTGAAGCGGAGGAAGAGGAACATTCCGGTATGATCAAAGCCGCCAAAAGTTCTATGGATGTGGAAGGCGAGGTCGTGCAGAGCATGTCGGTTGAGGAAGCCATGGCAACGCTGAAACCGGGAGAAAGACAGGTTGTCAGCATGAAGGTTTTGGGAGAGCTGACTTTTAAGGAAATATCGCAGATTATGGGAATTCCCATGGGAACCGTTACATGGAAGTACCAGAATGCAATAAAAAAGCTAAGGAGGTGTGGATATGAGTAAGAATTTTGAAGAAGAATACAAAGCTCTGGCGAATAATGATTTACCGGACCTTTGGGACCGCATTGAAGCCGGACTTAGCTCAAAGACCATCATCTCACAAAGTAGTGGAGTGCAGGGAACAATAGAAGAAACGGAAGCAGAAGAAGTTAAAACGGAAGAAGTTAAAGCGAAAGAAGTTAAGAAAGATGAAACGGAAGCGGAAGTAAATAATCAGGAAAAACAATCAGGCAGCCGGAAAGTAATTTTCCTTGCTAAGTATAAATCGGTTTTGGCAGCAGCCATATGTGTGATTGTGATTTTGCCGGCGGTTCTTGTTCTTGGCAAGATCAATACGGGCAAGAGCTTTTCGACAACAGAGGCTGCCGACGAAGCGTCGGATGCGGCAGCGCCTATGATGGAAGTGGCAGAGGAAACGACGGATGCCGCAGCGGGGATCGCGGATGCGTCGGATATAGCAGAGGAGCCGGAGGAAGAGGCGGCGTTTGCAGATGAGGAAGCCACGAATGATGTAGCAGCAATGTCGTTTGAAGATGGCATTGTAAAATCAGCGGAGGAGAACAGCGCATTAAAGGAGAGTCAGGATAAGTTATCTGCGGAAGGTACAGCTGATGAAGCAATAGCAGAAGATTCCGAAGAGGCAATAACAGACATGTCGAAGGACAGTGGAAGCAGCCGGACACAGGCCACGGAAATTCTGTATCAAAATGTTACCGTAAGGGTGGTGGAGGCCACCGGAGATGAGGTTATTACGCAGAGGGATTGGTTTTGTGGAATGAAGGTAGAGGTGGTCAGCGATCCTTCCGGTGAATTGGAGCAAGGCACTGAGCTTACATTATGGGTATCCCTGGCATCCTCCGTAATGTATGTAAATGGAGAAGAGTACGAGCTGGACATTTCTTATGATCCTGACAGAGAATGTGATTATCAGATTGAAGTAACACATTTTTAAAAATTTCAAAAAGAGGAAAGAGTAAACATGAAAATACCGCTTTGATTGTGTGATCTGAGCGGTATTTCTATGACATAATAAGCATTATGATTGAATACAGTCGGTTGATTATGCAGGACCATAATATTCGGCATCGCCAAATGCAAGTATGGGTATAAAGATAAAGCTAAGGAACAGAAGTCCAAAACCAAATTCAATTTGTTTTCCGAATGCGCTGGCAAGTTTGAAACAAAACATAACTATCAAAACAACGTTTACGCAGGGAATAAAGCAAAGTAGAAACAGCCAGCCGCTTCCAAATGCAATATCAAACAGGCAATACTGAAAATAGAAAGGAATAAAAACTGCCCAACCGGGCTTGCCGGCTTTTTTTAAAACTTTCCAGTAGGAAACAAGGAGCAATATACTAATAGCAAGCAATATTATAAAGAATACTGCGAAAATTCCAATTCCAATAGTTACAGCAAGTGCATCATAATTCGATTCCATTATAAAATCCCCCTTTGTAAGAATAAGCTTTCAAACGCATATTACTTTTTCAGTATGAAGTACAGTATCTGGAATGTCAATTTATTAATAATATATAAACAAAAAAATAATTTCTAAACTTTTTTTGCAGGCCTTTTCTATTAAAGAAAAAAGGAGTAAAATTTTTCTTTGATTTCAGAACGTGGAAAGAGGCATGGTGCATATGAAACTATTGATGGAACTGATTGTTTGCTTTTTTGCTGGGATGGGAGCAGGGCTTGGAACTGGCTTTGCGGGAATGAGTGCCGCAGCGGTCATCTCTCCCATGCTGATCACTTTTTTAGGGATGCCCGCTTATCAGGCGGTGGGAATTGCCCTTGCATCCGATGTGCTTGCAAGTGCGGTTTCGGCATATACCTATGGGAAAAATAAAAATCTTGATATCAAAAACGGTCTGGTAATGATGGCAGCAGTGCTTGCCTTCACTACAATAGGAAGTTATATATCAAGTCTGGTGCCCAATGCCACCATGGGAAGCTTTTCGGTAGTTATGACATTTTTATTGGGAATCAAATTTATCGTAAAGCCTGTTATGACTACGCGCGAGGCTATGAATTCCGTATCGCCCCGCAAGCGGATTATTCAATCTATAGTATTTGGCTGCCTGATTGGTTTTATCTGTGGATTTGTAGGCGCCGGAGGCGGAATGATGATGCTGCTCATTTTAACCAGCGTATTAGGGTATGAGCTTAAGACAGCGGTGGGAACCAGTGTGTTTATTATGGCATTTACTGCTTTGACCGGAGCGGTTTCGCATTTTACCATAGGCGGAGCGCCGGACATTACGATTTTAATTCTGTGTGTAATTTTTACACTTCTATGGGCGAGAGTGGCGGCAAGATTTGCCAATAAGGCATCGGCTGCGGTGCTTAACAGAGTGACCGGCGTGATATTGGCTCTTCTGGGAATTGTGATATTTGCTTTTAATTATGTACTCTGATTTTTTGGCAGGATGTGGGTATAATAAATATGATAACAGTTCGATAGTTTTAACAGACACCTTTTTTAAATCGGTAGCATTAAAAGACATAGAAAAAAGATTATATGATTTACGTAATTTATATAATGAAATTAATCAACAGAATTGAAATGGACATCTATTAGATTAAAGATGCTTCTGCTCAGAAATGGGTTAGAAGCATTTTAGGGATAGAATGGTATTGATTCGCAATAGAAGGGGTTAGGGGCTGCCGAGCTTGTGCTTTCTATTTGTACATATGAGTGTATTTTTGCACTGCAGTTTCTTCCGATAAGCCCAATTTTTGCATTAGTTTGTTTACAATTTGCTCCTCAGTGTTTCCTTCTTCCAGAAGAGTCTCAACTAAAATTTTGATACCTTGTTCTCGACCACGTTCAAGCCCTTCAGAAAGTCCCTCATCGCGGACATATTCATCCCGGGCATGCCGGTCCCGGACGTATTTTAGGTGTGCTTCGTGGCGGGCACGAAGCATATGACTTAAATTATAAAGCTTTACTTCCTTAATGGCTTCTAAAATTCCGATATTTTTGGCTTTTATCATGTCCAAATCCTCCTCGCTTTCCGCATTAAACAAGCGTATCCAATCATTCAAGGGCTCTTTCCCGGTTAATGCTTTTTGCAATTCTAAAATATGTATTTCGATGGTATCAGAAAACAGATTGTCACTGGAATCATACAGCTTGTAAACAGTGTGATATTCTTTGCGGTCTGAAAAGTTGTAATCCAGTATGCTGATGCATACACATCGTTTTAGTTTGGAATAATTGTCTCCCATATTTAATTCCGAAATATAAAGCTTTGAAAGATAGAATATTTGTCGTTTATCCCAGAATTTTGAGGATGTTAATTGAAGTTCAGTATTAATTAGGGCATTATCATTCAATTCTATGAGAATATCCAAAATTTCCAGCTTTTGTTTTCGATACCTTTTTCGTAAAAAAGTGTTTACCAGACGCACGGAATGTATTTGCTGAATTGGAATTTGCAGAAAGTCACTGACAAAGTGTTTACGAACCAATTCATTTCTAAAAATTTCTTTACCGCAATCATCAAACTTTGGTGAAATTATCTTCAAATAGTAACTCCTTTCAGGACATGGAAATATTTAAATAGAAACTTCACCTATTCCTATTATATCATAATCAATCTTTTTCCGTTTGAATTTTAATATTTTTACAATTATAAATGAAAATTTGGCGAACTACCGTTATGAATATATTTTATACGAATTTAAGCATTGCAATGTGAGCAGTCAGAATCGTTATTACAATAAATAAACTATAACAGACCTATGGATATATTTCAACAAAAATCGAATAATAAAACTAAAAAACGAATGAAAAACGTTGTAATATTAACTATATTGTGTTATGCTAAATACAAAGCATATGATTTCTATAAGCGAAAGCTTACCTGGCAGCATTGCTGCGTCTTACAGAACATGTCTATTCTCATTTTTTGAAATCCTGCTTTTAAATCCAACAATGATAAATAAACAGGACAGAAAACAAGAGGATTAAAACAATCCATGAGAATATAAGAAGGATCAGGACACTGGAGAGGAAGGAAGTCAGATATATGCAGAGGTGGGAAGAGCTGTACTATGCCAAGCATGATGGTAAAATAGAAGGTAAGATTGAAGGGAAAATGAACATACTCATTAGACAGGTCTGCAAAAAGCTGGCAAAGAACAAAACACCGGAGGAGATAGCTGAGGAGTTGGAAGAAAAGCCGGACAGGATCATACCGATTTGTGAAACAGCAGAGGAATTTGCACCGGAATATGACTGCCAAAAGGTATTTGAAAGTTTTCATGCACATTTTCCGGGTATCTTCTCTGTAGAAGAAAAGAATGAGCTTTTTAATTAAGTTACTTACTTTAAAGAATCAACAGTCCCAAAATAAACCGGACTCCCTGACGTATCCGTAAGCGTCGGGGAGTCTGGTTTTATATATTTGGCAGTTAAAGTATGCTCTTACATTTGTTAAAAAGCGCCTATTTAAGCAGTTCATTCGCCAGATGTTCCAGTGCATCAATATCTGCCGCCTTTAAGGCTCCGCGGATGGTGACGGCATGATCCGAAATAGTAATGTTCTTCATCTGAGAAAGGATTTCCGTCATAGCTTTGTTGGCAGAGGGAGCCCAGGAGCCGTTTTCGATCAGGGCAACGGTTCTGTTTTGATAGCTTTTTCCCTTTAAATGATTAAGGAAATCTTCCATAAAGGGCATGACACCGGCATTGTAGGAGGAGGCCGCCAAGACAATTTTGCCATAGCGGAAAGCATTCTCTAAAGCCTTTGCTGTGTCATCTCTGGCAAGATCGGCGATAATGACCTTGGGACAGCCCTTCTGAATAAGAATTTCCTGCAGTTTTTTGGCGGCGGCAGCGGTATTGCCGTGAAGAGATGCATAGGCGATAAACACCCCTTCTGACTCCGGTGCATAACTGCTCCATATATTATATTTATCAAGGTAATAGCCCAGATTTTCCTTTAAAACAGGGCCGTGCAGCGGGCAGATAATCTGAATGTCCAAAGCGCCAGCCTTTTTGAGAACAGTCTGAACCGGAATGCCGAATTTTCCCACAATGTTAAAATAATATCTTCTGGCTTCACCGGTCCAATCCTCGTCTGCGTCCAGCGTGCCAAATTTTCCAAAGGCATCCGCACTGAACAATACCTTGTCATGGCTGTCGTAGGTGAGCATAACTTCCGGCCAGTGAACCATGGGAGCCATTACAAAATGCAATTCATGCTTTCCAAGAGAAAGGACATCGCCTTCCTTAACGGTAAGTGTCTGTTCGGTATTGAAATCAAAGTATAAAGCAAGCATCTGAAAGGTTTTGGCATTACCCACAAGCTGAGCAGAGGGATATTTGTCAAGAAAAGCTCCAAGGCTGGAGGCATGGTCAGGCTCAACATGGGAAACAATCAGATAATCGGGAGTTCTGCCGTTTAGGGCCTTGTCCAGATTGGCAAGGTAATCATCTTTCTTCCGTATATCAACGGTGTCCATAATCGCAATTTTGTCATCCATAATAACGTAGGCATTATATGCCATACCGTTGGGGACAATGTATTGACCTTCAAAAAGGTCAATATCCCTGTCGTTTACGCCGACATAGAGAATATCGTCTGTAATCATATTTTATGTCCTCCTTGTTTTGAAGATTAAAATTTGACTTCTTTTCCTTCCTTCATCCACTTACGAAATTCTGCGGTGGCGGTAAATAATACGTCACCGGAAGAATTGATTGCGGTTTCCAGAGAATCTTGTACTACGCCGATAATAAAGCCTGCACCAACCACCTGCATGGCAGTATCCTGAGGAACGCCCAGTAAAGAGCAGGCCATAGGAATTAAAAGAAGAGATCCGCCTGCAACGCTGGAAGCACCGCAAGCGCCCAGTGTAGCCACAAAGCTTAAAATAATTGCCAGAAAGATATTGACCTGTATTCCCTGTGAAAAAGCAGCAGCCAGTGACATAATCGTGATGGTAATTGCTGCTCCATCCATGTTGATGGTAGCGCCAAGAGGAATGGAAACAGAATAGTATTCCCGATCCAGTCCAAGCTTTTCGCACAATGCCATGTTAACCGGAATGTTTGCTGCGGAGCTTCTGGTAAAGAAAGCGGTAATACCGGATTCCTTTAAACATCTGAACACAAGCGGATAAGCGTTTCTCTTTAAGCAGATGGAGGCAAGCAGAGGATCAATGACAAGTGCAACTATCAACATGCAGCCTACCAGTAAGAGCAGCAGCTTTCCGTAATCTTTGAAAATTTGAATGCCATACTCGCTTACGGAGCTGTATACCAGTCCCATGATACCGAAGGGTGCAAGCTGAATTACCCAGGCAACTGCCTTGGAGACTGCTGCGGAGAAATTCTACATAAATAATATGTTAGCAGTTTCCCTATGTGATGTCAATTTATTAAAATGTTACACTATTTTGTACTTGTTATTTGACAATTAACATGTAAGAAATGTAAAAAAGCGAATGTAAAACGTTTTACATAAAACGGTTTTGGTTAGCAACAGGAAAGCGAAAGGGATACCGGAAAAGAAAGGGGAAAATATGAAGAATGTAAAGTTAGCCGTAAAAATCAGCCTGATTTCAATTGTCATACTGGTAATTGGTCTGTTTGTATTGTGGTTTTCTACCAATACCCAAATGACCAGGGTGATGGAGAACTCCATAGTACAGCAGATGAATCATTCTGTAGAAACACAGGCACAGATTGTAAAAAATTATGTGGATAAAGCGGAAAGCTATTTAATCAGTTATGCTCAGGCGCCGGAGATGGCAAGCGTACTTAAGAATACGGAGAACGCATCGGGTGTAGCTGTTCTTCAGGAATATACGGATGCTTATGCAGAGACGGGTGATAATTTGGAGAATATCTATGCATTGGACTGGGGCTCTACAGTAATTGCTTCTCATGTGCAGGGTGTTATTGGAGTTACGCTGAGAGAGGGAGAAGCGCTTACGCAGCTTCAGGATGAGCTTTCCAAGGGAAGGTATAATACCGGAATTATGGCATCTAAGGCAACGGGAATGCAGGTTATCTCCATGTACTATCCGGTGAAAGACAAAGGTGGAAATGCGGTAGGATATGTAGGAGCATCAATTTATGCGCAAGGGCTTGTGATACCTTAAACAGCCTGTCAGGGAAGGAAGAAGGAAGTGAATACATGCTGCTGGATGCTGCTGCGGGAACATATATCTTTTGTAAGGAGGATGAGATGATAGGAACTCCGATTGAGGATCAGAATGTACTGCAAATGATTCAGCTGGCTAAGGGGATGGCGGATAGCCCGGAAGCATTTGAGTTTACCGATGCCGTAAGCGGCAGAAACAAGATTGTGGTAATGAATTATATGCAGGAAAGAGACTGGGTATTTGTAGTTTTGACAGATCGGGATATTGCGTTTGCTCCGGTTCAGAAATTAACAGGAATTCTTGGAATCTTGTGCGTTGTTGTTTTGATAGCGGCATCTTTGGCAATTTGGGTGTGTGGTATTACTTTCCCGTGATATCAGCAGGGAAGCAAAAATCATTCAGGAACTTGGAAGACTGGATTTGACAAAAAAGCAGAAGCTTGATGTGTATTGCAGCAGAAAAGATGAGGTGGGTATGATTGCAGACGCAACCAAGGAACTGGCGGAAGCAATTTACGGTGTGGTTGTTGAATTGAAGGAGAAGAGCAGCCTGCTTCAGCAGACAGCCGGCGTGATGAACAACAGTTCATGTTCTACGGCAGATGCAATTCATCTGGCGCTTACCAGAGAGGATACCTTTGTGGCAGGGGTTTCCATGGGAGGTTTTGGTGCACTGCATACGGGACTGACTTACCCTGAGACCTTCGGGAAAATTGTGGCGCTGTCCTCCGCACTGATTACGCATGAGGTTTCAGGCATGAGAGAGGGCGAAGGTAATAATGTGGCAAATTATGATTATTATTCCAGGTGCTTTGGCAGACCGGAGCAGGTGCTTATGAGCGTCAATAATCCGGAAAGGCTGGTAGAAAAATTACAGGAAAATAAGCTAGAGCTGCCGGAAATATACATGGCATGCGGCACAGAGGACTTTCTTTTGGAGGAAAACCGCCAATTTCATCGTTCCCTTACAGAACATGCGGTGAAGCACTGCTATCTGGAAAGCCCCGGAAGCCATGATATGGTTTTCTGGAGAGAATATTTCTGTAAATCTGCCCAGTGGATTAGACTATATTAAAATAAATCAATCAAATTGATTAAATTCGTACCTTGCCTGGCGGAAAATGCTATGATAAGATTTAGAGCATCAAAACTGAATAGAATGTTGGAATTGACCAACATAGTCACAAATGCGATGAAAAGGAGTAGTAGCTGAAAGTGAGGAAACAGAGAACTGCCGGCAGGTGCAAGGCAGTCAGAAGCTGACAGTGAACTCGCCTTTGAGCAGCTGACCGAAGATCCAAAGCGATTGTGTAGGCTCAGACGGATAATCCCGCCGTAGAATGGGAAAGGCATGATAGTGCTGATGAGTGCATGACACTTGTGTCATGAAATAGAGTGGTACCGCGTAAGAATTTGCGTCTCTATAAACCTGTGGTGTTTATAGAGGCGTTTTTGTTTACGCGAGCAACGAGCTGAACGAACATGCTTGCATGTTCACTCAGCGACTGCCGCGATAACCAGCGAAACTCGCAAAGCGTGTTTCGTCTGGTTTCATGGAAAAGCCCCTGATGCACTGATGTGTGAAGGTGCGGGAAGACAGTTTGAAATGGAGGAGAAGAAAATGGATGCAGCGAAAAAGTATGGAAGGGCATATTTTATGCCGCCGGAGGTAACCTATGACTGGGTGAAAAAGGATATGATCAGCACGCCGCCTGTCTGGTGCAGCGTGGATTTAAGAGACGGTAATCAGGCCCTGATTGAGCCTATGAGTCTGGAGGAAAAGCTGGAGTTTTTCCGGATGCTGGTGGAAATCGGTTTTAAGGAAATAGAGGTGGGCTTTCCGGCAGCTTCCGATACAGAGTACCAGTTTGTCCGTGCTTTGATCGAGAGAAATATGATACCGGAGGATGTGACCATTCAGGTGCTTACACAGGCAAGAGATCACATTATACGAAAGACCTTTGAGGCAATAGAGGGCGCACCGGCAGCGGTGGTGCATCTTTACAATTCCACATCTGTGGCACAGAGGGAGCAGGTATTTCGAAAGTCCAGGGAGGAGATCAAACAGCTGGCAGTGGACGGGGCAAAGCTTTTAAAGGAGATTGCAGAGGAAACCGAGGGCAATTTTATCTTTGAATACAGTCCCGAAAGCTTTCCGGGAACAGAGGTTGACTATGCGGTGGAGGTCTGCAATGCGGTGCTTGATGTGTGGCAGCCGGATAAGGAGCATAAAGCAATTATTAATATTCCCACTACGGTTCAGATTGCCATGCCTCATGTATTTGCCTGTCAGGTGGAGTACATTCATAAGCATTTGAAGTACAGGGATGCGGTGGTTTTAAGCGTTCATCCCCATAATGACAGGGGCTGCGGCGTCAGCGATGCGGAATTTGGCGTGCTGGCAGGAGCCGACCGTGTGGAAGGAACCTTGTTTGGAAACGGGGAAAGAACCGGAAATGTGGATATTGTAACGCTGGCAATGAATCTGGTATGCCACGGAGTAGATCCGGGGTTGGATTTTTCTCATATTAACAAGATCAGGGAAACCTATGAGCTGCTTACCGGCATGAGGGTGTATGAGCGGACGCCTTATGCGGGAGATTTGGTATTTACCGCCTTTTCCGGCTCCCATCAGGACGCTATCTCCAAGGGTATGGCATGGTGGAAGGAAGGCAAAAGCGGCGGACGGTGGGATGTGCCTTACCTGCCCATTGACCCGCAGGATCTTGGCAGAGAGTACGAGTCTGACGTGATTCGCATTAACAGTCAGTCCGGCAAGGGTGGAATTGCCTTTGTGTTAAAGCAGAATTTCGGTATGGCGCTTCCTGACCGCATGAAGGAAGAGGTAGGCTATCTGATGAAGGGAATTTCCGATCAGATGCACAAGGAGCTTGCGCCGGAGGATATTTACCGCATTTTTGAGGATCATTATATCAATCAGAGAGAACGCTTTGACATACCTGAATGTCATTTTAAGCAGGTGGAAAACGGGATTGAGGCTGAGGTAAGCATTGAGCAGGATAAGGAGAGGAGGTTATTGACCGCTTCGGGAAACGGCCGTCTGGATGCGGTCAGCAATGCCATAAAGCTGTATTTCGGCATCAGCTACGAGCTTTCCGTGTATGAGGAACATGCGGTTTCCAGGGGTTCCTCCTCCAGAGCCGCCGCCTATGTAGGTATTATCTGTAAGGGAAAAATGTACTGGGGCGTAGGTGTTGACGAAGATATTATTAAGAGCTCCATTGCGGCGCTGGTGTCTGCAGGAAACAAGCTGGTGCAGAGCGAGAACATTACGGAAAGCCGGGAAGAGCGGATGGTGGACATTATTTGTTATATTCAAAATCATTATAAGGATGTAACACTGGAAACCCTGGCTGAGAATTTTCACCTTTCCCCGCCTTATCTCTCCAAATATATTAAGGAGCATACAGGGATTACCTTTCAGGAGACCGTCAAAAAGGCAAGAATGAAAAAGGCGAGGGCAATGCTGAAGGAAAGCAATCAAACGGTGGAAAGTATTGCTGCCGCCGTAGGATACGAAACGGTAGAGCATTTCAACAGGCTGTTTAAAAAGGCCTATGGAATGACGCCGGTTCAGTTCCGCAGGCAGCAGAAATAGAAAGTTACAGTTGAAATACAGTTTTTTTTCTAGTAAAATAAATTTATTGTAAATGAAGTGGAAGCTTAAAGGAGAGATGACGATGGAATTTATGTTATTGGCAGGCGGTTTGGTGATCATACTTATAGCAGTTGTCGTAGCTGTGGTATCTTCTGTGGTTTCCGCTGTGGCAGCTGAACAGGATGATGAAGAAAGCAATGTATAAATAATATGCTGCCTCCACATAATATGTGTGGAGGTGCAGATTATGATGGATTATTTTCAAGCGGGAACGCTTCCCCTTGGGCTGTCCATGGCGCTTGCCATGAACGAGCAGGCAAAGGCAGGATTTGACAGCTTAAGTGAGACGGAAAAGGAGCATCTTATTTTAAAATGTAAGGATGCCAAAACAAAGGAGGAGATGGATCGTATTGTAGCATCTATTTCTCCAGCGGAAGGAGTAACGAACTTGTTTCAGCAGCCCGATGTCAAATAGTGCAATAGATTGGTTAAAGGGGCAGCCTATAACGGGTCAGAGGTATAAAGTTCTGGCATATTAGGAGAAAATCAAGTATAATGAAGTACGGGCGAATGCCCGTACTTTTTGTGTGTGACAGGAAAGTGCTCGAAAGGTAATGAGAAGAGAGGGCTGCTGAGCCAAATCTTTTTGATGTAACAGGAAAGCGAGCAGGAAACAGCAGGAGTGCTTATGAAAGAAAAAGGGTATTTGGAGGTAGTTACCATATCGCGAAGCTTGCTTGCTCTTATTGTGGCATCGGCCGTATTGGCATCAGGAACCGTACTGGGGAATGGAGAGCTGGGAAATCCCAGAAGCAGTTACGGACTTGGAAGCGCCAGGCATTTGCAGGGAACTAATCTGCTGTATAGTCTCTTTGTGGACACACCTGTAAGCAGCTGGAGTGCCGATGAGATGGAGCAGTCTCTTAAAACGCTTAATATTGCTGCTTCTTATATAGAAGAAACGGCGGAAGAATACCATACGGAGACGGAGCTGGTCTGTGACTGGCAGAAATGCAGTGATCTGACCGGAGTAGTCAAAGTGGATTTTCCCATTACAGAAGATGAGGATTTTGTGGACAGGCTGGATCGGGAGATTGCAATCTGGGTGGAAGAGCTGGTGGATTACGAATATCTGACAGAGAAGCATGATGCCCAGGGGATAGCGCTTTTGGTGTTTGTCAACAATCCCGGGGTATCCTATGCGATTGTTTATGACGGGGAGGATAATCCCAAGGAAAGCGTTGTTTTATTTGGAAATGAAACGCCGGCTACCTATGCACATGAAATCCTGCACGTGTTTGGAGCCCATGACCTTTACCGGGACGGGGAATATACGGAAGAGGTTACGGAGTATATTAAGGCTGTATATCCGCTGGAAATCATGAGGACTGTAGCGGACGAAAATAACAGGACATATGATGACAAAATAGTGAATAAGGTATCTCCCATCACGGCCTATCATCTTGGATGGATCGATGATGCGGAAGAAATTCACTTGTTCCCGGAGCTTAAGAGAAAAGGAGTTTAACTGATTATGAAGGTAACAGAAATTTTTGAAGTAAAGAAAAAGGAAGGAAAGCCGATATTATCTTTTGAAATTTTTCCGCCGAAAAAGGAAAAAGCTTTAAAGAACATTGACGCAACACTGGAAAGATTATGTGATCTTCACCCTGATTTTATCAGCGTAACCTTTGGTGCAGGCGGCAGCGCGGTGGACAATCAGACTGTGGAATTGGCAAAAAAAATTAAAAATCAGTACGGTGTGGAGTCTATTGTGCATCTTACCTGTCTGCACTACGGAAGGGAAGAGTTGAGAGATATTTTAAATCAGCTGAAGGAGAACGGAATCGAAAATGTTTTGGCATTACGAGGTGATGTGAATCCCAATTTCCCCATGAAACATGATTTTAAATATGCCAGCGAACTGGTGGAATATATCAAGCAGTGGGGCGATTTCCATATAAGCGGAGCCTGTTACCCGGAGACGCATCTGGAGGCGCCGGATGCAATTACGGATATTCATAATCTGAAGAAAAAGGTGGATGCGGGAGTGACTCATCTGGTATCCCAGCTGTTTTTTGATAATGAGGCGTTTTACAGCTTCTATGAAAAGACCAGAATTGCAGGTATTAATACTCCTATTGAGGCCGGTATTATGCCGGTGACCAACCGGGCGCAGATTGAGCGGATGGTAAATACCTGTGGCGCAACGTTGCCTGCAAAATTTCAGAAAATTCTTCAAAAATATGATGACAATAAGGAAGCGCTGCTGGATGCAGGAATGGCGTATGCCATCAACCAGATTGTAGATTTGATTGCCAATGACGTGGATGGAATCCATATTTTTACGATGAATAATCCTACAGTGGCAGGCAGAATTTGTGACGGTATTAAGAATTTGATTTAAAAAAGCGGAAAAGGCCTTAGATTATGAAAAAGAAAGCTCTACTTACCGGCGCCTCCAGAGGAATTGGAGCGGCCACAGCCAGAATGCTTGCCCAGGAGGGATACGATTTATTCCTGGTCTGCAAGTCTTCGGAGGATAAGATAAGAGAATTAAAGGAAGAACTGGAGACCTCCTTCGGGGTGTCCTGTCAGGTGATGCTCTGCGATGTATCGGATTTCCGGCAGGTGGAGATAATGGTAAAGCAGGCGGGAGAGGTTCATGTGTTGATTAACAATGCCGCCGTTTCCCATGTGGGACTTCTGACAGACATGTCATTTGAACAGTGGCATCAGGTTTTAGATACCAATTTAAGCGCTTTATTTTATCTTTGTAAACTGATTGTGCCGCAGATGGTTAAGAGAAAGGCCGGAAGAATTATTAATGTATCCTCCGTCTGGGGACGGGTCGGAGCCTCCACGGAGGTGGCGTACAGTGCGTCAAAGGGAGGCGTGGACGGCTTTACCAGGGCACTTGCAAAGGAACTGGCACCCAGCAATATACAGGTTAACGGGGTGGCGTTTGGCGTGATTGATACCGACATGAATGCCGGCTTTTCGGCAGAGGAGATGGAGGCGCTGCGGGAAGAAATTCCGGCTGACCGGTTGGGAAGTGCAGAGGAAGCGGCACAAATGATTAAGCAGGTGTTGGATGCACCCGCTTATTTTACCGGACAGATTATTACTATGGACGGCGGCTGGATATAATGTATTAGGATTTCGCAGGAAGGAGAACGAAAAGGGAAATGGAATCATATGATGTGATAATTGTAGGCTCAGGCCCTGCAGGGCTGTCGGCTTCCATTTATGCTAAGAGAGCCGGACTGAAAGCGCTTACCTTGGAAAAGAATCCTATGAGCGGCGGTCAGGTGCTTAATACTTATGAAGTAGATAATTATCCCGGACTTCCCGGTATCAATGGATTTGATCTGGGGATGAAATTCCGCGAGCATGCGGATAAACTGGGATGTGAATTTCGCGAGGCGGATGTGATTGCCGTAAGGCAGCTTGGGACGGAGGAGGCCAATGAACTTCAGGCGGCTTCCCTGGATACGGATTTGCCGGAGCAAAAGGGATTTTGCCTTGTGACGGATCAGGGAGAGCTTTGCACCAAAACGATTGTGGCTGCATCGGGAGCCACCCATGCCAAGCTGAATGTGCCCGGTGAGGAGGAGCTTACCGGAATGGGGGTATCCTACTGTGCCACCTGTGACGGGGCATTTTTCAGGGGCAAGACTGCTGCGGTTGTAGGCGGCGGTGATGTTGCGGTGGAGGATGCTATTTTTCTGGCAAGGGGATGTAGTAAGGTGTATCTGATCCACAGAAGAGATGAACTGCGGGCGGCAGCAGTTCTTCAAAGGGAGGTTATGTCTCTTCCCAATGTAGAGATTATTTGGGACACTGTGGTAGAACGGATTGAAGGGGAAGAGCAGGTAGAGTCTCTTCTTATTAAAAACGTAAAAACAGGAAAGGAAGAGAAGCTTCCCGTTCAGGGAGTCTTTGTGGCGGTGGGTATTATTCCCGCAGGAGAAGTGTTCGGGGAAATTGCCGAATGTGACGAGAAGGGCTATCTGATTGCGGGCGAGGATTGTGCTACGTCCGTGCCGGGAATTTATGCGGCAGGCGATGTGAGAGGGAAGAAGCTTCGGCAGATTGTAACCGCAGTGGCAGACGGTGCCAATGCAGTTACCTCCATTCTGGATTATCTGGTAATTCATGGTTAAGGTTGACAGGGATAATATTTAGTGTTATATTTGTTAACAGATTTAACAATTTTGTAATAATTATAACATAAAAGGGAAACCATAAGATAAACCGATTGGAGGATATGATGCAGAAGAAAAGTGCGAAAATAGCGAGACGTGCAGCCGCCGGTGCTGTATCTGCCGTTCTTTTATTTTCAAGCATGAATATGGAACTGCTGGCAAAGGATACGAACGGACTTCCGTCAGCAGGTATAGATTTTATTCTTTCATCTAATGCTACCAGTGTTAAAAGCTTAAAGGAGGAAGAAGAAGGGAGCAGCACAAGTGCATCTCCCAGTCCTACCGCCAATAATGCTGCAAATGCACTGGCCAGTGCGCTTCCTACAGCGACAGCAGCCCAAACGCCGGGTGTGACCGTGGAAAAGGAAGAAATTGTTGAGGAGAAGGTCATTGAAGAGACCATGACAGCTTCGACTACCAAGACAATTCCCCAGAAGGAGCGGGAGCTGGAGGCAAAGAAGGAAGAAGAGGGCTTTAAGTCTTTGGTTATCGCCAAAGTCAATGATTATGTAAATGTGAGAAGCATGCCCAGCGAAGAGGGCGAGATCTTAGGAAAGCTTTATGATAAATCTGTAGGTGAATTTATAGAAGAGGAGGACGGCTGGTACAAGATCACATCAGGAAGCGTAACGGGATATGTGAAAGCGGAATATTGTGTTACGGGTGATGATGCGGTAGAACTGGCTAAGAAGGTGGGAACAAGAATTGCAACCGTTACCACCACTACTCTGAAGGTTCGCGAGGAGCCGGGACTGGATGCTACAGTGCTTGGTCTGGTACCGATTGAAGACCAGCTGCTTGTTACGGAAGAGCTGGACGGCTGGGTTAAAGTCAATATCGAGGAAGGTGACGGTTATGTATCTCTGGATTACGTTACCCTTTCCACCGAGTTTGTAAAGGCGGAATCCAAGGCCGAGGAAGAAGCAAGACTGGCCAAGGAAGAGGCGGAAAGAAAAGCGGCTCAGGAGGCAGCTGCAAAGGCAGCGGCTCAAAAGGCGGCTTCCAGCAAGAGTAATTCCGGCAGCGACAGCGCTTCGGAAACGGTATATGCAACAGGAAGCGGCAGTGAGCTTGGCAAGTCGGTAGCGAACTTTGCCTGTCAGTTTGTTGGAAATCCCTATGTATGGGGAGGTACCAGTCTGACAGAGGGTGCGGACTGCTCCGGTTTTGTAATGAGTGTATATAACAATTTTGGTGTAAGTCTTCCTCATTCCTCATCAGCAGACAGAAATGTGGGTTCTGCGGTGAACGGACTGGAGAATGCGCAGCCGGGTGATATCATATGTTACTCAGGACATGTGGCAATCTACATCGGAAACGGTCAGATTGTTCATGCATCAACTGCCAAGACGGGTATTATTATCTCCAATGCAAGCTATCGTTCCATTCTTTCCATCAGGAGAATTTTCTAAGAAAGATTGCATACAAATATGTGTCATTATGAAAAGGAGCTGTCATGCAGCTCCTTTTAAAATATGAGAACAATATTATAAAAAAAGTCTGAAATTATTTTTCGGAAGAAAATCTATTGACAAAACGAAGCTTGTACATGTTTCACAAAATTTTAAGATGCTGGTAAACGAGAATGGAATTATAATGCCTTTTCCAAAATAAAAGTTATCCACATGGAAAAAACGATAAAAAAGGGAAAATTGATTTATACACGAAGTTATCCACAATATCCACCAACGAAATTTCAGAAATTAGAGGGCAAAGAAAATAAAAATAAGAACAGGCGTTTTGTGAATTATGATAGAAAAGAATTTTTTTAGCAAAACGGGTCGCAAAAATACGATAAATTAAATTGTTCGAAAACTGTGCTAATTATAAACCAAAATATAGGAATTGTTGCATAACAAATACAAGCTGTGGTATAATGTTCATACAATAATCCCAAGGAAAGGATGATGATTATGAAGTTTATTATTGTTGGTAAGAATATTGAGGTTACTCCGGGGCTTCGCAGTGCAGTTGAGGACAAGATCGGTAAGTTAGAGAAGTATTTTAATCCGGAAACAGAGGCGCATGTAACCTTAAGCGTGGAAAAGGACAGACAGAAAATTGAAGTTACCATTCCTGTTAAGGGAAGTATCATCCGTTCTGAACAGGTAAGCAACGATATGTATGTGTCCATTGATTTGGTGGAAGAGATCATAGAAAGACAGCTTAAGAAATATAAAAATAAGCTGGTAGATCAGAAGCAGTCCGCAGGATATTTTAAACAGGAGTTTATTGAGAAGGAATATATGGAGGATGAGGAGATTAAGATCATCCGCTCCAAGAAATTTGATATTAAGCCCATGTACCCCGAGGATGCCTGCATCCAGATGGAGCTTTTGGGACACAGCTTTTATGTATTCTGTAATGCAGAGACGGATCAGGTTAATGTGGTTTACAAGAGAAAAGGCAATACCTACGGTTTAATTGAGCCTGAATATTAAAGCGGAAACACGAAAATAATAGCTATGTAATGAAGAAAAGATGTGTGGCGCGCCACACATCTTTTTGGTGAAATAAGTAAGAGAAGTTCGAACATTTTCAGAATGTTCCTCATTACGGGAGAAAGGGCTATGGTGCTATTTCAGATAACTGCCTTGGTCATTTTAATATTGGGGATTGCATGGTGCTTCCGCGTGAAATTTGTGGAAGCGGTTCCGCTTGCGGTTTCCCTGCTGGTGCTGGTTCTTTATGTACTTTGTTTTTTTCGGGGATTGTGGGCGTCGGATTATCTGGCAATTGCGGTGCTTGCGGCGGCGGTAATCTATGTTCTGAGACTTAAAGGAGACGGCCGGAAGAGGCTTTTTCAATTTGCCGGTCATGCGCTGACGGATGCGGGAACGATTACGGCGATAGCAATGACGGTGATTGTAACCCTGTGTGTCAGCAGCAAGGTTGTAAGCTGGTGGGACGATTATAATTTCTGGGCAACGGATGTAAAGTCTTTGTTTTATTTAAACGGTTTTGCTGACAAGTATGCCAATGTGGCCCCGGAATTTGGAGATTATCCGCCCGGAACACAGATGATGAAATGGTGGTTTCTTCATTTTTCCCCGAAGGAATTTCGGGAAGGCCTGATGTTTGCGGGATATTATTTTATGAACCTGGCATTTTTGTTTCCCTTTTTGAAATTTATCAAAAAGAGAAATCCGGTTATCATGCTTTTGGCAGGAGCTCTGTTGTGGCTGTTTCCCACCACAGCGGAAATTTTCTGGGTGGACGGCTGCTGTGCGGATCTGACCATGGCAGTGATTTATGGGGCTTTTCTGGTATCGGTGACAGATAGAGGAAGCTATGTAAACCAATCGCCGGAGCGTAACGGTGCTCAAACGCCTGAGTACGTTGGAGGTTATCCGGCGGAGTGCGGTGAGGGTCATCTGTCGGGGCTGCGTGGTGAGATCTGGTATTTTGGCAGACAGGCATTGTATTTGGCGGTTCTTGTTTTATGTAAGAATACGGGCTTTATCTGGGTGGCATTCGGACTGCTGTTTTCCTATGGCTATCATTTTCTGATGCACAGAAGGGAAGGCACCGGGAAGGAGCAGAAAAGGCGGGACCGGCGATGGCTGTTTTTGGTTACTCTGCTGCCGGTGCTGGCGGAAATTTCATGGCTGGGCTTTTGCCTGATAAACAGAAGAGTGGCTAAGCTTACCGGTACAGCGATTCAGATGGTAACAGGGGGAATGAATATACCGGAATATCAGGAGGCTATGGTCAATGCTTTTGTGGAGGCCTTTGTCAAGTGGCCCCTGCACAGGGGAAAGACCTTTGCCATTGATTTAAGCCCTCTTGCATTGTATCTGATTCTTGTAATCGGAGTCTTTTTGCTGTGGCGGTTTCGTCTTTTGGAGAAAAAACAGGCTGTTTATGTGGGAATATTCCTTGCCCTTTCGGGTGTGATATTTTATACTTTTAATCTGATCAGCCACCTGACTATTTTTGCAGTGGAAACGCAGTATCTGGAGCCTTACGGAATGGTGTCCTCCATTGAGAGGTACGGCTCGCCCTTTATGATTGGCGGGATGTGTCTTTTGGCTTATCTGATTATGAAAAATGCCAAAAGCCGCAAGGGTGTGGCGATATGTGCGCTGTTTATCCTTTTGACAGCGGATTACACCGGTGCGTACCGGGGAATATGGGGATATCGTGACACGGTAGATACGGTGCTGGAGGAGAGAGCAGAAATTGTTAATCAGGCGGCGAAGCAGCTCCTTTCCCGGATCGGCGCCGGTGAAAGCGAAAGCATTGGGAGAGTGCTGTATCTGCGGGATGTTTCGGATGTGAGCTGGGTGAGAAATACCTATATAAGCTTTGAGGCGGCGCCGGTGTCCATGATGTATGGCAATGTGGATACCCAAAGCTTCAGTGAGCAGGATATTATAAATGCTGTTGCGGATGCTCATGCGGATTTTGTGTATGTGGATGAGCTGCCGGGAAACGTGCAGGAGCTGTTTGCCCCTTTTCTTGACGGACAGGAGCTGGAATACGGCTGTCTGTATCAGGTGAGTGAAACGGACGGCGGCATGGAAATGAGGAAATATGCGAGAGATTGATGTGAAAAAGGAAATCCCCATTGTGATTCCGTCCTATGAGCCGGATGAAAAGCTGTTGGGGCTGCTGGATGACCTGGATAAGGCTGGGTTTGCCAGGATCGTAATTGTTGATGATGGAAGCGGTGCGGCTTATGAGCACTATTTTGAGGAAGCGGAGGAGCGTTTCGGATGCAGGGTGCTTCATCATGCGGTGAATCAGGGAAAAGGACGTGCACTGAAAACGGCCTTTAACTACTGCCTGAAGGAATTTCCGGGAATGCCGGGCGTGATAACTGCTGACTCAGATGGTCAACATACGCCGGATTGTATTTATTCTTGCGCCAGGGCACTGGCAGAGCATCCGGATGCGTTGATTTTAGGGTGCAGATGCTTTGAAGGGGAGGATGTGCCGGCCCGCTCGGAGTTTGGCAACAAATGTACCAGAGTGGTGATGAAGTATTTAACAGGAATCAGCGTGTCCGATACCCAGACCGGGCTTAGAGGAATACCGGCAGGGTTTATGCAGAGGCTTTTAATGGTAAAGGGCGAGCGGTTTGAGTTTGAGACCAACATGCTGCTTGAGACCAAGACCTGTAAGGTTCCCATTGTGGAGGTGCCTATCCAGACCATATATATAGAAGAGAACAAGACAAGCCATTTCAATCCTATCAGGGATTCGGTTAAGATCTATATGATATTCGGAAAGTTCCTTTTTTCCTCGCTGTCCTCCAGCGTGGTGGATTTGGTGCTTTTTTCGGTGTTTTGTTTTCTTTTCCGACAGATGGACTGGGGAAAGCTTTCCTATATCCCGGCGGCTACCGTGGCAGCCCGGATACTGTCGGCGTTTTACAATTATTCTTTGAACTACAAGGTGGTATTTCAAAGTGAAAGCTCTGTGAGAACAACACTGCCAAAATATGTTCTTTTGGCGGTGGTTCAGATGGGATTGTCAGCGGTTCTGGTGAGCAGGCTGTATCCTTTATTTGGCGGCGCAGAGGTTTTGGTTAAGATTCCGGTGGATGTGCTTTTGTTTTTCTTAAGCTTCGTGATTCAGCGTGAGTTTGTGTACAAAGATAAGCAGTGAGTTGCGTATAAAAACAAGCAGTGAGTTGCGTATAAAAACAAGCAGTGAGTTTGCGCAGCGCCTCATCTGTCATTTATATGGCGGAAGGGCAGCGTCAGGCGGTACGAAGCTTCTTTTGATATTCGATAACAGCAGGATCTCTCATCTGAAAATGGCGGAACCATTCCTTGGTTTCCTGATTCTTTTCAGTGAAGGATCTGTTTTTATACAGAAAGCGGGTCAGCGCATAACAGTCAATCCAGATTTCATTGTTTCCTTCCTTCTGGGATTCGTCAAAAATAAGCTGTAATCCCCAGTGAAGATGTACCGTGTCAATGTTGTTGGTATTTTCCACAGTGCTGTACCCGGTATGCCCCATATAGCCGATTACGTCTCCGGCGGTCACGACGCTGCCTTCCTTCAGGTCTAGGGCATAGGGGAAATTCTGGCGCAGATGGGCGTAGTAATAGTAGCGTTTGCCGTCGAAGCTGCGGATACCGATGCGCCAGCCGCCGTACTGGTTCCAGCCAAGGGCTTCCACATAGCCGGATTCGACTGCGATGATGGGCGTACCAATCTGCCCCATCATATCATGTCCCAAATGCTGCCTTTTATATCCATAGCTCCGTGAGGAACCGAAATCGTCGTAATCACTGTATTCAAAACCCTTTGCCACAGGAGAAAAGGACTTGAGACCATAGACCTTTTTCCATACCAGCTCTCCTGCATCATCCTCCTGCTGAATTTCATATTCGCCCACCATTCCGCCCAGAACGGCTTCGTAGGCTTCATAGTAATAGTCATAATATTTCATGTCGGCGGTCAGCTCTTCCAGAGTGGTTTCCTCAGCGGAAAGCTCAGATGCCAGCTTTTTGATTAGAGAAATGCTTCCCTTATCAAAGCTTCCACCGCTTTTGGCCCCGGCGTAGGCGAGCAGCTCAATCCAATGAAGATGCACCGGGGAGTCATAGCTTTCCACATCCAGATCATAGGCGGTGCAAAGCGCTTCATAGCTCACATTGAAATCCACCCATTTAATGTAATCCCCGTCGGTACCGGAGACTACTTCAACAGCTTCTTCACCGGAAGGCCCAGAGGCGGTGTCCTTTGATCTGTATCTGATAAGCAGGCAAACGGCACAGAGCAGAAGGAGGAAAATGAGAATGGATAACTGATGACGAACAGATTTCATGTAATACACCACAGATAAGACGGTTAAGAAAATATATGAAAATGACGGTTGAAAAATTACCTTGTAAAGAGGATAATAAGCTAAAACAGCTGTGAAAAGTGTATAGGGGGCGGGAGTAATGGTTTCAATAAAGGAAATAGCCAGGTATTGCAGCGTGTCTACGGCCACAGTCAGCAAGGCTATGAATGACAAAAGCGATATCGGAGAAGAGACAAAGCGGAGGATCAGGGAAGCGGCGGAGAGATTGGGATACTTTCCCAATGCAACTGCCAGGACTTTGCGAACCAAGAGGAGCCACAGCATCGGGGTTCTTTTTTCGGGAAAGAATGGAAAGGTATTGACGGACGAGTTCTTTTCCCATGTGGTGAATGCCTTTAAGGTGGCAGTGGAAAAGAGAGGCTATGAAATTCTGTTTCTCAACAAAGAGGTTGGGGATCACAGCATGACTTATCTGGAGCACTGCCGATATCGGGGCATGGACGGCGTGTTGGTGGCTTATGTACAGTATCAGGACCCGGAGGTCGTGGAGCTTTTGCGAAGTGATATTCCCATGGTGCTTTTAGACCATATTTTTAAGGGCAAAACTTCTGTCTGCTTTGATTATAATCAGGGAATGAAGGATTTGGTCACCTATATTTACAATATGGGACACCGGAAAATAGCCTATATACATGGCGAGCAGTGTACCATTACGCAGATGCGTGTTGCAAGCTATTACAAAACAATGTCGGAGCTGGGACTTTCCGTTCCGGGTGAGTATGTAAAAGCGGGAGAATATTTAAATTACCGCAGAGCGGCGGAGCTGACAAAGGAGCTTTTGGAGCTTCCCGATCCGCCCACATGTATTATTTACCCCAATGATTTCTCCGCACTGGGAGGGATTGGCAGTATTTATGAGCGGAAGCTTTCCATTCCGCAGGATATTTCCGTTGCGGGATATGACGGAATACCTTTGGCAAAGGCTTTTTCGCCGGAGCTGACCACATTGGAGCAGGACTCTGCAAGGATGGGCGAAATGCTTGCAAACAAGCTGATCGATCAGATAGAATGTGACGGTTCCATTCCTGCGGAACAGCTGATGGTTCAGGGAAAAGTGCTTCCGGGAAAATCGGTGAGAAAGCTGGAAAAATGATTGAAAAAGATATTGACAATTAATTAACAATGTGATAGTATCATTTCAACAGATAAAAGGGAGTAGCTGATATCCCAATAGGATATATTTGAAACGTCAAGACGATGGAAGCATCCGTTTCAAGTCAGAAGAACTGTAGCAAGACTTTTATCGCAGCGTGAGCCGCGATAAAGGTCTTTTTATTTACGCGAGCAACGAGCTGAACGAACATGCTTGCATGTTCACTCAGCGACTGCTGCGATAACCAGCGAAACTCACAAAGCGTGTTTCGTCTGGTTTAAATAGGAAAGGCTTGTTACACAATTCTTAAACCAAGGATGCGGCACACGCAACTATCGAAAAAGGAGGAAAGGTTATGTTTGCAAAAAAAAGTAACATCTATGAACAAAAGGAGCCGAAAAGGTTTGGGGTAAAGCTCGGAAAATCAGTAGGGATTATTGTGGTGGTTCTGGCAGCTGTCTATCTGTTTGCCGGAAGTGTTTACTCCTTAAAAGAGAACGAGTATGCCGTGGTTACAACCTTTGGTGTACCGAAAATTGTGGAGGAGTCCGGTATTCATTTTAAACTGCCGTATATTCAAGGGCTTACCAAGGTGCCGAAGACGATTAACGGTTTCCCTCTGGGATACAGGACTGACAGTAATGAGTCGGTGGATACGGAGTCCTTTATGATTACCCGGGACTATAATTTTGTAAATGTGGATTTTTATGTGGAGTATAAGGTTACCGATCCTATCAAATACCTGTATTCCTCGGAGCAGCCTGTGGATATTTTAAAGATGCTGACCCAGAGCTATATCAGGGATACCATTGGCCTGTACGATGTGGACAGTGTAATCACCACCGGGAAGAACGAGATACAGGCGTCCATCAAGGAAAAGATTATGGTGCGTTTGGAACAGGAGGATATTGGTATCCAGCTGGTGAATATTACCATACAGGATGCGGAGCCTCCTACCCAGGAGGTAATCAATGCCTTTAAGAACGTGGAAAATGCCAAGCAGGGGAAGGAAACCTCCATCAACAAGGCCAACCAGAAGAGAAATGAGGATATCCCCGCCGCTCGTGCAGCAGCTGATGAGACGGTAAAAATGGCACAGGCACAGGCCGAGGAGCGTGTGAACGAGGCAAAAGGACAGGTGGCAAGATTAAATGAGCTTTATGCGGAATATCAGAAGTATCCGCTGATTACCAAGCAGAGAATGTTCTATGAAACCATGGAGGAAATACTTCCCGATATGAAGGTGATTATCGAAAAGAGCGACGGAACCACCCAGACTATGCTGCCGCTGGAATCCTTTGTGGATTTCGGAGCGGAGCAGGATTCGGATGATGGTCAAAAGGCATCTTCAGTAAACGGTAGCGAAAGCACAACCGGCCAGAGTGCGGGCAGCACGGAAGATTAAGGGCAGAAGGCGAAAGGAAGACGGCATGAATGAAAGGCCGTTATAGGAAGAGAGGAAACAAGATATGAAGAAAAAAGTGTGGATTACAGTTATCGCAGTGATATTGCTTGCGTTCATATTTATAAATTCGGCAGTTGTGGTTACCTATCCTGATGAGTATACCGTTATCAAACAGTTCGGAAGAATTGAAAGCATCAGAGAGGAATCAGGCTTAAGCGTGAAGATTCCGTTTATACAGACTGCGGAAAAGATAGAGAAGGAGGTTCTCTTATATGATCTGGCGGTAAGTGACGTCATGACTAAGGACAAAAAGTCCATGATCGCAGACTGCTTTGTTTTGTGGAGGATCGACGATCCGTACAAGTATACGCAGACCCTGAGCGCACAAAAAAGTAATGCGGAATACAGAATTGACACCATTGTGTATAACAGTCTGAAAAACGTAATCAGCAGTTTGAGTCAGGAGGAAGTAATCAGCGGACGTGACGGCGAGCTGGCACAGGCTATACAGGACAATATAGGCGACACGCTGGTTCAGTACGGTATTACGCTGCTTGCAGTGGAAACAAAATCTCTGGATTTGCCTGATGAAAACAAAAATGCGGTCTATGAGCGTATGATTTCCGAGAGGAACAATATTGCGGCAACCTATCAGGCGGAAGGCGAGGAGGAAGCAAAGGAGATTGCCAATAACACGAATGCCGAGATTATCGTGATGCAGTCTGAAGCGGACGCACAGGCGGCTGAAATTGTGGCAAAGGGTGAGGCTGAGTATATGCGTATTCTGGGAGAGGCCTACAACGATCCGGATAAGGCGGAGTTTTACCTGTTCCTTCGTTCTTTGGATGCGGCAAAGGCGACTATGACGGGTGACAATAAAACCCTGATTATTGATGAAACATCTCCGATCGCACAACTATTTTATTAGATAAAAACAGGAATGTCATTGCAAAAACAAACCTGCTATGTTATAATGAAAAACGTGGCAATGATAAAAAATTAACAATCGTTGCAAACCTTGAAAATATGAGTGATTAAACTAAATGGAGGAATGAAACAATGGCAAAGAAAGTAGTTTTGGCCGGCGCTTGTCGTACTGCAATCGGTACCATGGGCGGCACGCTTAGCACAACACCTGCAGCTGAGCTAGGTGCAATCGTTATCAAGGAGGCTCTTAACAGAGCGGGAGTTGCTCCTGAAGCAGTAGATCAGGTATATATGGGATGTGTTATTCAGGCAGGACAGGGACAGAATGTGGCTCGTCAGGCTTCCATCAAAGCAGGTTTACCTATCGAGGTACCCGCTGTTACCATGAACGTAGTTTGCGGTTCAGGTCTTAACTGTGTAAATCAGGCAGCTCAGATGATTATGGCAGGGGATGCAGATATTGTTGTTGCAGGCGGTATGGAGAATATGTCCATGGCTCCTTATGCAATTCCTCAGGCACGTTACGGATATAGAATGAACAATGGTACTTTGGTTGATACCATGATTAAGGATGCTCTTTGGGATGCATTCAATGACTATCACATGATTAAAACGGCAGATAATATCTGCAGAGAATGGGGACTTACCAGAGAAGAGCTGGATGAGTTTGCATTAAAGAGCCAGCAAAAGGCAGAGGCAGCTCAGAAGTCAGGCGCATTTGACGCTGAGATCGTACCTGTTATGGTTAAGAAGAAAAAAGAAGTGATCGAGTTCAAGGTTGATGAGGGGCCTCGTGCAGGTTCTACCATTGAAGGCCTTGCAAAGCTTCGCCCTATCAATCCTGACGGATTTGTTACAGCTGGAAATGCTTCCGGTATCAATGACGGTGCTGCGGCAATTGTCGTTATGAGCGAAGAAAAGGCTAAGGAATTAGGTGTTAAGCCTATGGCTACCTTCGTAGCAGGCGCTCTTGCAGGTGTAAGACCTGAGGTAATGGGTATCGGTCCTGTTGCCTCCACTAGGAAGGTTCTGGCTAAGACCGGTATGAAGATCGAGGATTTCGATATCATCGAAGCAAACGAAGCATTTGCAGCTCAGTCCGTAGCAGTAGGTAAGGAGCTTGGTATTGATGTTGATAAGCAGCTCAATCCCAACGGCGGTGCTATTGCACTTGGACATCCTGTGGGAGCTTCAGGCTGCCGTATCCTTGTAACACTGCTTCATGAGATGCAGGCAAGGGGCGCTAAGACCGGTCTTGCTACTCTGTGTATTGGCGGTGGTATGGGATGTTCTACGATCGTTAAAATTGAAGACTAACCAAACACGAAAAGAACTTCTAAGGCGGTCAAAGACACCGCCTAAGAAGTTCTATGTTTCGTGTAAGAAGAATGGCTCCAGAGAGCCATTCTTCCGTGCGTAACGGGAGAGGTTCCAGAGAGCTGTTCTTCGGTAGTCTTATACAAATTAAAATATAAAGAAAAGGAGTTACGAAAATGGAATTTATCGTATACGAACAAAAAGGCGCATATGGCATTATTACCATCAGCCGTGAAAAAGCATTAAATGCCTTGAACTCTCAGGTTCTTGAAGAACTGGACAAGACCCTGGATGCAGTAAACCTTGATGAAGTAAGATGTCTCATTTTAACAGGTGCAGGACAGAAGTCCTTCGTAGCCGGTGCGGATATCGGTGAGATGAGCACACTTACCAAGACAGAGGGCGAAGCTTTCGGAAAGAAGGGAAATGATGTATTCCGCAAGCTGGAAACATTCCCGATTCCTGTTATTGCTGCAATCAACGGCTTTGCACTTGGCGGCGGCTGTGAGATTTCCATGAGCTGCGATATCAGAATTTGTTCTGACAATGCAGTGTTCGGACAGCCTGAGGTTGGCCTTGGAATCACACCCGGTTTTGGCGGAACTCAGAGACTTGCCCGTCTGGTAGGCGTTGGTATGGCTAAGCAGATGATTTATACAGCAAGAAACATTAAGGCTGACGAGGCGTACAGAATCGGCCTTGTAAATGCCGTATATACACAGGAAGAATTAATGCCCGCAGCAGAGAAGATGGCAGCAGGCATTGCCAAGAACGCTCCCATTGCGGTTCGCAACTGCAAGAAAGCGATCAATGAAGGCTTAGATGCATCAATGGATCAGGCAATTGTAATTGAAGAGAAGCTGTTCGGTGACTGCTTCGAGACAGAGGATCAGAAGTACGGCATGGCAT
>CAYMUW010000003.1:0-132496 GCA_964393865.1 uncultured Lachnospiraceae bacterium | reverse complement strand
CCTGTTACCTGATTAGGTATTGTGTCTATATTTACTTTTCAAAACCACCTCATAAGATGGTTTATTTGCTATGCCCTTTGTTTCTTGACTGTCTTCTACTTATTTGTTTCAAACTTAAATTCCTTCTTACCATTAAATCACCCATTCTTATGTAATTCTCTAATAATTACATAAGCTACTTGTCTACCATTTCTAAATATGCTTTTTGTTTCATTCTCCATCACGAATCTCAACTCTGCGGAAAAAGATTGATTATCCAAATATTTAGCTAGTTTCATTGCCATAATCTCTCCATCCCATGATAAAAAAGTCATTAGCTCTGAGTCATCTACACGCTTAGTTAAATAATATTTTGCAGTGTTATAATATGTAATTACCAAACGTACTTCCTTGGCAATTTTTAAGCTTTTTTCAATAAATATCTCTATTCTTTGATCGACATCCGGGAAAATATCATTTGCTACAATCACATCAAATTCTGTTTTACCCCCCCCCAGACCGATCTGAGCATAATAATCATTCCAGTCGCTATCCACCCAAACAATACTCGGTAATATAGCTGCCTGACCCCCATGCGCCAAAAAATCACATAAGGTATAATCTACATTTTGTGCCATTACTTTTGTTAATGAATTGTATCCACCACCTACGTCTAATACACGCAATCCTGAATTTGACTGTTGCAGGAAATCCCCATAGACATCTGCATAAATCATTCTTTTAGCCTCGATCTCCTTTAGCCATTGGTTCGTACGAACAGATTTCTCTTCCTTTGTCTCATTTTCCAAAAGCATTGACATTATCCAGTCATTTTTCATATATTCTACCAAGTCACTTTTAGTGTATATTTTCATACTACTAGCCCCCTATTTATCTACGGTCTGTCTCGCCACTTCCACATGAAAAGGATTTACCTCATCCGAACACCCACGGCAAACCTTGCAAAACGAAGTATGTCCCATATGACTATACCCAAGTTCATATTCTAACAATTCCTTTTTGGAGAACTCACGCCTTAAATCCAAGTAATCATTTTCATCCAACTTCCATAATCCGGCAGTCACTGCCGCAAAATTGCTACAGCAGAAAAATAATTTACCATCATAAAAATCCCTGCAAAACATAGCACACTTCGAAAAATGATTTCTTAACTGCTCTTCATTCTTTTCTGCCGGAATGTTCTCGGGAAATCCCATATCCA
This sequence comes from uncultured Lachnospiraceae bacterium, assembly GCA_964393865.1. Classification (GTDB taxonomy): domain Bacteria; phylum Bacillota; class Clostridia; order Lachnospirales; family Lachnospiraceae; genus Suilimivivens. The sequence goes on along the minus strand of CAYMUW010000003.1, from coordinate 131,295 downwards.
ACCACTGCTCCCCCGTACGTTTTATATCTACCGGAACTCCACTTTCTTTGCACAAACTGATAATGTCATCAATTTTACTTTTATTTGGAACAGCTAATGCATAATCACTTATATCTAAAGTTGCCTGATCTCTTTTACATGCCTCTAACAGCTCCGGACTTGGTATTATAGTTCCATTTGTTCCTATTCTTAACGTCCCTATTTTACTTCCATGGTTTTCATGCAAATAATCTATATATTCTATCAGATTGGGATAACATAGACCTTCTCCGCCAAGAATTTTCAGTTTAAAAACATAATCTACTTTAGAAAAAAGTATATCTGCGTCCTTTTCTAATTGTTCCAGTGGAATATGTTTTCTTTCTTGAAAATACGGAATAAACGCAATACAATTTTTGCAGGAAAGGCTGCAATAGGATGTCATGAAAATTTCTACACGGTCTAACTTTATCTGTTCTTTTATATATACCTCATAAATCATTGTAAAAATTTCGCCTTGAAAAAACTGCATATTTTCATAAAACCCATACCCTGCGCACAATTGCCTTACCGCTTCATACTTTCCCCAATCTCTAGACACACATATTATCATCGTTAAGTTACTATGTGGAATATCACTATCTTTGATAATCGGTATCTCAAGTGCCCCCCCCAAGTACCTTTCAATTTTCTCTGTCAATACACAGGCTTTCAACTGTCCATTTGCAATAAGTTCTTTTCCTATCCTCTTGATAAAAGAAGTGATTTCTTTTCCTGTTCCAATTAAGTAATATTGGTTATTTTCATCAAGCATTCTGTTTGCAATCATGTCCAGTTCATGTCCGGGATTTCCCCATATCAAATTTTTCATAGAATAATTTCTCATTTGCAACATCCATATAGCGTATAAACAGCTATTCCCTTTATTCTTTTTTACAACATACCCCATCAGCGGGGTATCTACAGCCATACAAAAAACTATCATAGTCACTGACAATAATTGTAAGCACCGTTTGAGGGCTTACTATAGACACGCTGTAAGCACTCAACCATGAACACTTTATCATGATACCATATTCATGAAATAATTGCACCAAATATTCACACAATTTCCCCGATTCTTGCGACTTAAATTCCAATTGCACACCTTACTGACAATAACCGTCAAACTGAACTACTTATGGAACAGATCTGCATTATAATTCAGCGGCAATTCGGGTGGAAATCAGAAGTAACTCATTCTGAAATAAAGGGTCAGTTGTCCTCTCTCAAATACCTATAAGCCATCGATATATATTTTTTTACCAACTCAAATACAAATGACTCAAAAAGCAAAAGAATTACTACTGTAATCGGTGCAATATAATCAATATAAGCAAATTCAATATAACTTGAAAAAATCTTTACACATTCTATAGTCATATATTGAAAAACAAAGAAACATAAATAATACTTTCGACCTATAAGCTCAAACTTTTTATACAACCAATTTTCCCTTTCTACATTTGGGGCGAAGACAGCCCATAAAAAAGCACATGTCGCATATACCACACAACCTACTTTATGTATCAAGGATGCAATTACTCCATCTATAATATTCGAAAAATTAAGGAGCAAACCGATTAATACACCAATAATTAGAATTTCCGGTTTCAATACCAGCCCCCCATTTTCTTTCTTCCAAGCGATGTAATTACCTATAAAGAATACTGGTACACCGTAAAATAAAGTAGTAAAAATATTATTAAATTGTTCTGGAAAAGAATTAAATATAATATAGAACGCCAATAATGCTATTGTAACAAATTTATATTTTGTATTTCCAATGAAATAGGGGCGTGTGAGCGTCTAAAAAAATGTCCGCACGCTCTTTTCATTTTTTATAAAATGTCTATGGGCGACCACACTCAGAACTACATCAATCAAATCACTGCTAATTCTATGAGATGAACCCCATTTTAATCTATTCTCATATACAAAATACGGTTTTCTGATTGGTAGTCCTATAACTTTGTCGGAATACAACTCCATAATGCATGGATCTGCTGATAATACAATATCCGCATTTTCATACAAATATTGCAGATCATCTTGCTTCATTTGTTCTCCTACGCTATGTAGATAATCCAATGGATCAGAATAATCAAGAAATATTCGTGTCATTCCTTCTACATTACAAAAATCCTCTTTTGTCCTTACAAATGCCACACACCTTTCTGCATCATCACGAAGTTCTTTAATACGACCTATCATATTCTGATTTTTCAAGTGGCAAAAATATGGTAATCTTACTCCTGCAGAATTAACATATCTCCCCCCCTCAGATTGTTCTACATATGCTTGAGATGTCTTATCAGCACCTCCTAAAAACAAATGAACATTAAAGCCAAGATGTCCAAAAGTATCTGCATATTGCATTTCCATTGTATTACGCGAGTATATATTGCCCTGATTGTCAGCGAATACACATATACATGTTCCCTTGTTACTATTGTTTCGGCATTGCTCTAACTGTGCTTCCTTTTGATACCCTTCTTCTGTAAGCGCATCGATTAATTCTCTTCTAAACCATTCTTCATCCGCTGCTGAACTGTATAAAGAATAAGACAACTCGATAAATCGGTCATATCTCTGCAAATAATACAAACATTCCATTTTTGCTTTCAGCAGCACGTTCCGAAACTCTTCCTTGACAGGATATAGTCCTATCGAACAGCATGCGATTTGATCCATAATAGCATCCGCATTATCTTTACAGATATTGATATCACTGAAATCAAATGAACGGGGTTGCTCTTTGTTTTTATTTCTCTGCAATCGTTTCTTATATTGCCTGCTATATCTGTCTATTAACCCCGGCGACATTCCGAAATCATACTTCGAAGGCATATATTTCTCACCAAATATTGAATGCATAAAAAACAACTTCCATCTGTATAAGATGCCCGAAAGGGGCTCTCCGCCGCACTTTCGGACAGTTATCTTTTTTAATCCTGCGTTTAGGTCATCTGCAAGCCTGCCATATGTGGAGCTGTTACTTAAAATACGATGTGTACACCTTGAAATACATACAAACTCTAACAAGTCTGCCTCATCAAAACCCAGCATATCTACATATTTTACATCATCGCTGCTGCCAAACAATTCTCTAACATATTTCTTATCATCAGAAAAAATAAAAAATACACAGCCCTTATAGTGTCTTCGAAACCATTCCACTGCGCCAAGGTAATAGTTATCCTCCATTTCAAGTGCCCACTCAGCAAAAAGCATATCACCGCGCCTAACGTGCACTGCAATCGATGTTTTTCCTTCTATATATGTCTCAAAAGCACGGATTTCTCTGAAATTCTCTTTGGGAACAAATTGTCTTGTTACTTCGTCCCAATATTTATCATGGAATTTACGATCAAAAAAATAACCGTTCAGATACAAATCCTGTTTTTTCCCCATTTCTATCACATTTGAATCTGCTATCCCTGTATACAAATATGTATTGAAATTGTCATTTTCAGACTCCTCACTTTGAATCAATACTACTGGGGTCTTCTTAGACAGGACATGCTGAATTGAATTGCATCTTCCATGCCCACCTTTATTTATCTCAACTGGATAAGATATCTTTATTAAATCCGGAATATTGAAATAATCCAGCATAAAGGGCATAATAGAATTTTCGTGTTCGCTAATATCAATAATTAATTCAGTGCCGCATTCCTTTGCTAATTCATAAGCCGCGGCATACTCTAACATTGAATTAGCTATACCAGGGCTCACTCGTAATATTATCATAGACTATACCCCTCATAAAAGTTTTTAATACATTTACATATGTATTGTATTTCTTTATCTTGAAGTTTTATCGAGGATGGTAACCACAACCCACGTCTCGAAACTTCTTCTGCTGTCGGAAACCTCAACTCATACCGCCCATATGCCGGTTCTAAGTGTAAAGCAGGGTAAAAAGGCCTCGTTCCTATTCCTTTTTCTTTCAAACACTGCATCAGATTTTCCCTATCATCACACAAAATATCAAAAAACCATGGTGCAGTCTCCTCTGCATTTGTCTCAATCAAGGTAATTCCGGATATTCCCTGCAATCCTCTCTCATAAAGCTTCTGCATTTCCTTTTTTCGAGCCACTCTTTCCTGAAGCTTTTTCATCTGTTCAATTCCAATCACAGCTTGAATGTCTGTAAATTTAAAATTCCATCCTTTAATCAAATAATGGTCTGTTCCTCCTCCCAATCTCCCAAAGTCACGAATTTTTACTATCCTTTCATATAGTTCCTTGTCATCTGTAATAAGTGCGCCACCCTGTCCTGTTGTAATAATCTTAGGTGCACTAAAAGAAAAACTGCCAATACAACCAAATCGCCCCAAATGCCTTCCATGGTGTGTACTTCCAAGTGATTGCGCAGCATCTTCAATCAAATAAATGCCCTTCTCTTTACAAAAAGAAACATATTGTTCAATATTTTCAGGGCAACGTCCATTGATGCTTACAAGCATCACAGCTTTTGTTTTATCTGTAATTGCTTTTTTCATTGCCTCAAAGTCTAAGCAGAGATTTCGCTTGTCAATATCTGCAAATACTGCTTTGGCCCCTATAAGTTCAACAGCATTCGGCGTCGCCACCATAGTATAGTCCGGTACAACAACCTCATCCCCAACTCCGATTCCACATGCCATTAATGCTGCCGAAAGCGAAATAGTTCCATTCGTCATAATTGAACAATATTTTGCTCCTGTGTATTGAGCAATCATCTGCTCAAATTCTCTGGTTTTCCTAAACTCAGTAACCCATCCGCCTTCTCTCATATAATCGTCAAGAGCTTTTCTCTCCTTTTCATCAAAGCAAGGTTCCATCTGTGCAATAAAATTCATATTTCCCAATCTCCTTATATATTTCCTTATTTCTTCCGAAATACAAACAGCCCCATCACACCACTTCCTACATACTCATCGTAATCATGATATCCAACATCACTTCGTAATATAGGTTCCTTATACATATCCAACACTGAAAACTCTTCCAGTGCACAGGCATCAAATGCTTCCATGATTGTACTTGGGGAAAAAACCCGATGGGCATTAAAACACACTCTTTCCTTTCCGATAGGAACAGAAATATAAATATATCCATCCTGTTTGACCACCCGCTGAATAGCCTTAAAAGCTTTAAAGCACGCCTCAGGATCTATAATATCACCATATCTTCCTAAACCGAAATGCTCGAGCGAACATAGCGCAGAGAGACTATCTATTGAATTGTCCGCAATATCCTTAAGATCCGTAGCGTCACCCTGTAAGAAATTCACTCCCGGTATTTCCTTATCCAATGGTCTAATGTCAATTAACGTAATCTTCACAGTTTTTAGCAACATTAAATGTGAAATAAAACCATCTATTCTTGAACCTATGTCAAAATGCTCCTCCGGCATACGCTCTTGAATCTTCATGGCTCCCCACAAATCCTGCCAAAAGTACGATCCTGGGTATCCAGCCTGCCCCCTCCATTCAAATAGGCATGGATGCGCATATTCCTCGTTATAGTCAAAGTTTTTTCTTGAATTTAAGCGCTTATATGCGCTTATATCTTCTTTATATTTTTGTACATCCTTCTTTATTTCATGGGCTTTCTTCCTTGTGATAATACACCAGATTTTCCACAATTCATTCCGCACATCCGGACTCCAGATAAACAAGCGTCCAATTTTCATCAATATCCTCTCCAGCAGGCTCCTATTTTCCATAATAATTAACTTCCTTTTTGTTTTCTGTCTCAATCTCTTTGTAAAACATTAACCCTTCTTGGTGACAAGTTTTTCCATAACTCCCAGTCTAATAAACTTAATCTCATCTATTATAATGTGATAATTTGAATTCCATATTATGGCATCATCAATTACTTCACCGCCCGCATCTAATCTGTAATTGTTTTGCTTATGTACCTCTACCTCATCCGAAACAATTATCAATTCTTTGCCATAGAGTTTACGGAATCTGTCAGTCATAATAATATCAAGGTCATCCCGTATATTAGATTCCCTCTTGCCATATGCCTCATATACAGCTCCACCACACACACACACTTCCTCAAAAGGGATGTTGTTATTCAAAAGATTTCTCTTTAGATCCTCTATTCTCATTTGCAAAATAGAATTATCACTTATCGATGGCTTCTCCCTCTCCATCAATGCAAAATCCCCAATGCTATACCTTTCATACTTGGATTTCTCCGTATTTTTCTCAGTATATCTCTCATTATAAAACAACTTTTTATCCGGCGACACCGGGATAATAATTTGCCCCTCATCTATTCCAAGTGCAATAAGCTGCTCACGTACACAACTGATATGCTTATATAACCCTATTGCAACATAATCAACTTGTAAAACATCGATATCGCTTGGTGCTATAACCTGCAATCCTTCAAACTCTGTCCCCCATTTCTTTTTGTCGTTATCGGCAAAAGCAAGCACTTCATATCCTTCTTCTAATAGTTTTCGCTTCGCAAGAGCACCTACATCCGATGCGCCAAAAATCAGAATTCTCTTCATAATTATTCCTTCTATTTTATTCAGATCATTTTACCTTTTATATATTGCACCATAAATCATACGATTTCTATAATATGATCGAAACAATATGCTCTCCAACCTGAAATTTTTTCCATCCAGAATCTTGTCTACTTCACCATTTTCATATTCCATACAAAAAGCTATCTCGCCCTCAAAATTTGATATCTCTTTGTATGTTTGTTCTTCGTTCTCAATATTTACACTATTCACAAGCAAATATTTTGCATCGCTGGTACAAGCAGCTATACTGAATTCAATACTTTCAAAATACTCATTAGCAATGTTACCATCATTAGCCAAAACCCTGAAGACAGATTCCCTAATCTGACATAATGCCTTCATATAGTCAAACCGTTGAATTTTTCCTTTTAAATTAATCACATTTTCTGAAAATACTTTTTTATATATATACGTTGCAGCCGGAATTAAAAAGAGCCTCTGATAGTCATTGAACTCAGTCCTAAAATCCGCTAAATACGGATTCGTATGCAAAGCAAAAAATGTATTAATGTCCTTATCATTGATTTCTCGCTCAACTTCTTTTACATATTCCATATCACACCATTTTTCATAATCATCATAACTCATTTCAACAGGCACATACTTAAATCCTTTCGCAATCAAAAAGCATACCCTATTTCGACCACTAGATACCATAAAAAATTTCTTTCCTTTATAAACCACATTTACACAATTACGTTTGAAGAAATCTATATCTACCTCGACCATTTTTTGCATTTGTTCAAAAATCGAACGCCTGGACTCCAAAAAACTGTTCATCTGCGTTTCCGTCATTTCTCGGCCATTGTTATATAACCACTCACCAGCATATAACAAGAAATTGCCTACAGCATCCTTGCATTGATCCACCGATGCTCCATATTGTCCCAAGAAAAAACGAAACAAGTCGATTAGAGGGAAAAATAGTGGCATATTAAGACCGGAATAATCATTTGAATTCTCATAATTAAATAAAAGCTCAATTGGACACCATGCCTTAACTGCACTCTCGCCCTTACATATTAACAATTTATTATCAAATCTATATTCTATTCTCTCAGTCTTTGGAACTTCCATTATATTGGGTAAACACTTCTTTTCGACGATTGTCTCATACAGATCATCTACTATTTTCTCTCTTTCAGAAGTGTTACCTTTCAATACATTTCCCGCTTTAAAAATGAAATAATGATAGCCTCGCTTAATCAGTTCTCTTACAATCTCATCATGGAGAAAAATATTCTTCACCGTAATAATAATTATGCAGTCCTTTTCAACATTAAAATCTTCTAATGACCATACAGCTTCTCCCTCGATTCGCCCGATTTCTGATGCCCTTTTATCGATAAATCCTTCAACCGCATACTTGTCTTTCAGAACATGATAAACCTTTATACCATTTCCACCCGTTCCATATATACAGATTCTTTTCTTGTTCACAATTTTTTTCCTCTTTACCAGTCTATGAACGCATATCCATTACCTTAATTGTACGAATTGTTGCATCACGATATTCAGAAAAAATGACCTGCCCAGCTTCCTTTTTGCAAGCATAAGCTATCCGATATACAAACATAAAATGATTGCATATTTTTCTATACTGCTCAACGTCTTTTTCCTCGCATAATATTATGTCAAATCGTTCATTGTTCGATAAATGTTCGACAATATTATCATCGTTAAGACGATACAGTAATTTCCCCAATAATAATGCAAGCTCTCTCTGTTCTTTTTCTCTGTTGTAAAAAAGAACTCGTCTGACACCTATTCTATCAAATACCCTCGCAAAGTATCCTTCATCATTCAAGGAATCAAGTATAGAAAGCTCCGAGCAGTCATAATCCGCCAAAAAGCTTAATATGCTCTCCAATTCTGTTTTTCCTCCATTTTCATATTTCGACATAAAATTCAAAAAGGCAGGATGCGGTATCGGCGCATATAATCTGGTTATTTTTTTCTCGTTTAAATAGTTTACGATATTTTTCAGTGCGGCTGCATTTACCCAAGTTTCAAAATCAGCCTTTCTAACCTTTATCGGGAAAACAGTATGTCCTTCATGAAGCAGATATAATGTTCTGTGATGCCCTCCTACCAAATTCCAATAATTTTTCGGATTCCATACAGCTTTTGGTGCACTATCAATAAAGAAATGCATCCCTTTGTTATGCTCTGCCTTAAAAATGTAATATAATTCTTCTCTGGCAATTAATTCTTCTTTTTTTTCATTCTCGTCTGGTTCTTTTTTCTTACTCTCAAAATATAAATTGCAATCTATCCTTTTTGAGCCCAAATAATCAAACAATACTTTGCATGGGTGCATCATCGCAATACTGCGATCTTCGTATTTTAATTGAATAAACACTTTATTTTTATCACCAGTCCACAGTTCTATGCTCTCAGAATATAACATTTCTATACCACAAAAAACGGTATACTCACCATCATTTTCCCTTAAAAGTGAACCATTTGTTGAAAATTCAAATTTTTTATACCTTGAATAATCATGAAGCTCAATTCCTACAACATCACTATTACACTCCAGTATCGCATTGTAATTCGCAGTCAATCTTCCCTTTGTATGATCATCTATGCTGTGCGCAATCGGCAAAAAAACAATATACCTATACCCACTCTTGTACAAATTATCTGCCACATCCTTATGTAACAAACCATTTGCAAGGCAAATAACTACAACATATTTTCCCCTCGCTAATTCTTTAGGTTCTTCTCCTAAAATATAGGTATATACATTAGGTAATAATCCTTCTCCAGACTTTTTTTTGTCTAAACCATATACTATCTCATAACCATTTTGCCTTAATAGCTGATAGCATATATTTCCAATTTCTCCTACTCCATAAATCACAAATTCTGTATTTTTATCAATAAACATTTATTACTTATCTCCTGAAAAAACACCATAAAACTTCTATAATAATTTATGTCAACTGTTCCCTGCTATACACAATATACAATCGTTTTAATGTCACCAAACACTTTCTTTCTACGAATATAAAATTTATATTCTCTATTCATTTTTTTTACTTGAGGCAATAAATTGAATACATCCGCTTTGGTCACTCCATATTCGAAAATAAGAATTGGCTTTTTTTCTGCTATTATTTTGCCCCCCCCCGAAATAATATGTTTATCTGCTGCTAGTGCATTGATCTTTATTATGGTTGGCGAAATGTTCTTTGTTATTTTATCTAAGGTTGTCAAATGAATGACATCCTCTTTCAGTTTGCCATTCATTCGATTCAATGATAAATTATCTGCCAGCTCATCTACTCTCAAAAATAAATTTGGACTATCATAGTTAATACTATCATTCTTATCATTAGTAAAAAAGGAACGATCCTCTTCCCTATCCCATAACCCAACATTATATACATCTATATTAGGAACACGCCCATATTTAACAAACTTACATAAAGACAGAAAATTCCCTTTATCTGCCTCTATTCCTATAATTTTACTATATTTTCCTCCTGAAAACATCAGAAAGCTCTGTATTGTATCCCCTGTATATGCTCCAATATCAAGGTATACGTTATTCTCATTTATTGGAATGAATTCTGAATCAAAAAAGGTATCAATGCTCCTACCTGATGTATACTCTAACAGTGGCAACATATTTCCTGTTACCTTACTGTCTACTGTCGCCGCCAGAATTCTTCTAGACATCTCATCTTCCAAGAAGTCATATTGCAAATTAAGCTTATCCAAATTAAACTGAATCTCAGCATCTGTTATCAAAGTCTGTTCAACTTTAAATGGATTACACAAGTGATAAACATCTACCCCGAAACATTTTTCTTGGATACTCTTTTCAATCTCAATCGCATACATTATTGAACTTGTTATCAAAAAGCAAGAATCCTGTATTGATATTTCATTTGCAATCTCATCTAAGGATTTAATATAGATATTGGGCAAAAATTCCTTTCCCCAAAGCTGTATGTTATTATCGCAGACTGCAGATATATTAACTCCTAATCTTTCTAAAATATCAATAGCTTGTCTGCCTTTCCCGCCGCATCCAAAAAGTACTACTTTTTTGTAGTTCTTAATTTTATCAAAATATTCTTTTGAATTAATGACTGTCATTTCTCTCATTATTATTGTCTCCCAATAACTGTTTGACCAATTCAACAATTGCATTAACTGACTTAAACTTTTCGGGAATTATCATTTTCTCGTCAATTTCTATTTTATATGCTTCCTCTATCTCTGAAACAAGGACTAAAATCGATATAGAATCCAGAATCTCCGTTTCTATCAGTTCAGTTTCTTCTGTTATATCTTCATAAGGGTTTATCTCTCGCAAAATCTGCAGTATTTTATCATTATATTCTTCCATCATTTTCCCTCACAACTCATTTTTCAGTTTCACTCTATCAATCTTTCCATTCAAATTTAATGGCATTTCATCTATTATTTTTATTTTAGATGGTAACATATATCTAGGTATTTTTTCTTGCAATTTCTTATATATTTCTTTCTCAGTTATTGCACCGAAAATCTTGCAGATAAGTACAATCCGTTTATTAACATCATCATATAATGCGCAGCTTTGCTCTATTCCTGTTAGAGAACTTGCCGCTGTCTCTATTTCTCCTAATTCTATTCTGTGCCCCTGATGTTTTATTTGATAATCTTTTCTGCATATGTATATTAACTCACCATATTGATTATATTTAACCAAATCACCTGTGCGATAAATATTCTCATGAAACTTATCGTTTAATGGATTCTGAACAAAAACCTTATCCGTTTTTTCATAATCACCATAATACCCCATAGACAAACACGTGCCTCGAACACATAATTCCCCCAGTTCATCAACATTGACTACTTTATTCTCATCGTTTAATACTATGATTTCAGTATTTTCACAGGGAACTCCAATAGGCAGAATATCATCATCATCAAATTCCCGATTGACAATATAATATGTGCAAGCATCTGTTATCTCTGTTGGACCATACAAATTAGCATATAATAAATCCGGATACTGTTTTCTCCACATATTTAATTGCCTATTAGGCATTACTTCGCCGCAAAATAACACCTTCTGAAGCTTTGGCATAGGAGTCTCTGATAAAACACCAGAATTTGCAACACCAATTAGTGCTGAGGGTACCCAAAAAATTGTGTTTATATTCTCCTTATTTATATACTCCAATAATAATCTAGGGAAGGTGAATAATTTTTCCGGAATAATAACCATGGTAGATCCATTACGAAGTGTTGAATATATATCCAATATAGAATTATCAAAGTAAAATGGAGCTTGATTTCCAAAAACGGTATTCTCATCAAATCCAAACTTATTATATAGCCATTCTACATAATCGATTACTCCCTTGTGACTGATGACAACACCTTTGGGCTGTCCTGTAGAACCGGATGTAAAAAGGACATACATGGGATCCGTATCTAAAACCCACTTATAATTTTTACATGCCTCTTCATTAATCTCGTTTTGTATTGCCTCTTCCAACACAACACATTTACTAATATTCGCAACATCCTCCAACATTTCTTTTTTACAAACTACCGCAATAGGTTGTAAAACATCAATAATTCTATTGATTCTGTCAATCGGAGATTTGACATCAATTGGACTATAAAAATTCCCACTATAGACAATCCCTAGGAAAGAAACAATGCAGTCCACGCATTTATCCATATAGACAGCAATCGGCTTATTTTTTACATTACCACATCCTTTTTGAATCTCTGTTGCAATTTTTCTGGCCTCTTCATCTAATTCCCTGAATGTGATTTTTCTATGTTCATCTACAAGCGCAATTTTATCCGGATACTTCGCCATAGTATCCCTTAAATAATCAATAGTATTACGTACCATAGTAATTACTCCATTGTTTTGATTTTTTCTACAATTCTATCAGCTACTTTTTTTCTGCCTTCTAAGTTTGCTGTTTCATCTATCGTATGCACATCAGCAAATTTATCATTTTCAAGTAAATAACTTAAATCTAACAGTGCTGCATTATTCTCATCAATAATATGTTTTAATTTTTTAACATTTGCATCATATCTTTCACTAAACTTGTCTCCATACAATTCTTCAGCATACATATAATTTGCCGGGGGAATGAAAAACAGTAGTTTAATACCGTTTCTATTGCAAAGATTGATTATTTTTTTCATATAAACAATGCATTCATTGTCTTCTTTCAATTCGTACATATAGTTCATACGGATTACGATTCTGTCATTTTTATCCTTAGACATTTTATCCAAAGTCTTTTGAGATGACGCAAAATAATCAACTTTAAAATTATTAAATCGCTCTTTTGTGACTTCTACATATTCTGACAATTCCTCATCAGAATTGCCCACCGAATTGCTAATCATCTCAATTAAACGTGCATGCTGAGACCTTGGCAATAAATGCTGTTTTCCCGTAAATGTTTCAAAGTTAGCCATAATAACTACTCGCTTTGGTACTTCTATTCTATCTATATGAACCTTCAAAACATGATAAAAGGCCCTCATTCCCATCGCATGTACTGCCAGAACTTTTGTTTTTTCTCCTAATTGAATCTTTAATAATTCTCCTAGATTAGTATAATCACTATCTGATTTTGAAATATCTGTTATTCCACAATCTCCCATAATGATTGTATCGGTGTTAATTCTTTTTTCAAATTCTTTTAAATATAAGTCATAAAGATGATTCTCAATATAAAAATAATCAATATCCTTTACAAATCCATCATTTTCTAATTGGTCATTAATAGAGAACCCATTTTCAACAGAATTAATTATAACAATATCCTTACTATGTCTTATCTCATCATAGCTTACAATTGGAAATTGGTTGATAAATCCTCCTATCTTTTGAGAATTATTATCCGTAAATATAATATTATCATAACCAAATTCCTGCAGAAGAATTGAAAAAGATGTGCCCCTTATACCTGCACCAAAAATCACTATTTTTTTTTGTTCAAATAAAATAGATTTTTTCTCTACCACCTGTTTTAACGCTTTGTAATCATACTTACACAATATCGTGACTGGCCACGCGAAGTTTACTACATCATTCATTATATCTTCCTCACCCAAAATCGCAATTATTTGCTTTTCTGCTATATCAATATGATACAGTAGTTTTTATCCTGTTTAATATATCCTGCCTATAGTCATCTATGCAATCTTCCATAGAAAAAATCGAATTTTGCTTAATAAAACAATCGGAACAAATATCGGGGTTTTCCCCCTCGCATTGACGAATTAATAATTCTTTTCGTTGCCTTGAGTTCCAGTATTCTACCAATGAATGTTCCTGAATATTGCCAAGCTTATACGGCGTCAAGAGTTGTGTACATGGATATACATCTCCAACCGGCGAAACCACAATTGTGTTAAAAATAAGCGCGCACGACTCTTGTATTGGAAACTCCTGCCCATATTTATTCGTCATTTTCTTCTTTCCCTCGATACCGGGCAAATCCACGTCCTTCCATAATGGAACAATATGTTCAACGAACACACGATCCCCTATCGGCAAAAATTTCTTATAAAACTCCTCCTCTTCTCCATCATCCAGCGCAACATCCATTATTTTAAAGTATAATTGTGTTTCCTTTTTATTTTGAGATAATATCTGAATATTTCGATAAAATGTCTCAAAATCAATATCTGCCCCGCATGATTCTTTGTACCTTTTCGAATTCATCCCTTGAAGTGAAACAACAATCTTATCTATATTACTATCTGCCAGGTTCCTTGCATATTCTTCCGTGAGCATCGCCGCATTTGTATGAATAGCGACTCTGGATTTAATACCTTGTCCTTTAATGTACCTAACCATATCAGGCACCCTTGGATTGCACAAGGGTTCGCCCTGGTGAGATAAACTTATTTGTCTTACCTGTCCGGGGAAATCCTTAATCTGATCAACCGCCAGCCTGAATATCTCATCTCGCATCAATTCTCCGCCGACAGCATAACCCCATTTTTCTTTATCATCTTGTCCTCTGAAGCAATAACTGCATCGGAAATTACATCTTTCAGATACATCCAAAATAACTGTAAATGGAGTAGATAGGGGATATATCTCCCCCAACACTTGTCTCTTTTCATCATATGAAGGTTTGATTTTTTTATCAGACATTCTTCTAACACTCCTCTCTATCAACATACTGTTTCATCCAGTCTAATTCAAACGGTTTAATCCACTTCATAGAATAGAAGTAATCTCTATTTTCCTGTAGTTCCTTAATCAACTGGGCCTTAATTTCCATACAGTCTTGAAGGTTATATCTGCTTATCTTCTCCACCATACTAATCATATAGGACCATTCACTATATAATGTTTTCTCGTATATATTTGGGGCATTTTCTTCAATAAACTGAGTTCTATTGTGATAAGCGGTCAGATAATCACTCATTATTTTTTTAGTCCACATATTCGCCGAACTGGTAAACCGGGAAACATTTCCCTCGTGCCTTACAGCATAATATTTGTCCAATCCATAAAGTACTACTTTATCTGCTGCCAGAAGGTACTTGTACTGTATATGAATATCTTCATTTTCATAATTTTCTACAAAGGGATACTTATCAAGTATACTTTTTTTATAAAGTTTCCCAGGCATTCCCGCTCTGATATATTTTCTGTCAATTAGGAGTTCAACTGCCCCCTCACCAGAGAGATATCTCTTATCATTCAAAATATTTTCCTGACTTCTGGTTTCTCCATTCCCCTCTGATACACCACAAATTGCAATATCTGCATCATCCTCTAACATCATTTTATAAAGAAACTCTAAATAGTCTTTCTCAACCCTATCATCATCATCAACAAATGCAATATACTCCCCCGCAGAAATATGAACGCCTATATTACGAGCATGTCCTATGCTTCCCTTCGGGATAGTTACCACCCGAATACGGCTGTCTCTAATAGAATAATTGCGCAATTTCTGTGGCGTAGAATCGTCTGAACCATTGTCAACAATAATAAATTCATACTCCTGATATGTCTGATTTGCAATATCAGCGATCATCTTATCAACAAATTTTTCCCGATTATAAGTAAGCATGATGACAGAAATCATTTTTACCCATTCTCCATTTCATCTACACTCGTAAAACAATGAACATACCGTCTCTCGGTCAGTTCATAAATATATTCAATTGCTCTAAAAAATCTTTCGCCACTACGCCACCATTTTGGAATGCATAGCTTTTGAGCCATATATTCAGCATTCAGCTCTTTATACTTATATGGACCATTTCTGTAATAATCAATAGTTCTCTCTATGTGTACCCATGTATGCATTTTCCAAAACCACTGATGCTTCACCTGAAATTTCTTTAGAATATATTCTCTAAACAAATAATCACTTACAAGCATTTTTTCTATTGTTTGGGCACCCGAACCTATTGCACTATTGTTCCAAACTTTATAATAGTATAATGGATATTTTGTCTTAACCCATACAACATTCTCCAGACATGCAAATCTTATTCCCATGGCAGAATCTCCACTTTCGAGACTAATAGCCGGGATCCCACCATGCTGAATATAACTCTGTACATTAATTAAACTCCCTAGCCAAGTAAGCCTGTGCGATTCCTGGTAACCGTGAGGTGGATATTTGATATATCCAGTAACATAAGGATAAGAAGACATTCCCACCTTCAATGTATCATCCCACTTAACATACTCACATCCCTGCATATAGCCAACAATCCATTTTGCATTCATATGTTTCTTCAAAGTATCGCTCAAAATTTTAAGTGCCCACGGTGACAGCACATCATCATCATGCAAAAAAACCACCCAGTCAGTCCTTAAAGCGGCAACTGCTGTGTCCATCTTATAAAAAGCAGGAGTAGTATTTCTATAATAAATCACTTTCTCCGACTTAATAGATTTAATATATAAGGATGTCGTCGTCTCCTCTTCAATGTTAATGGCCTCATTATCAACTATAATAATCTCGTAGTCTTCAAAATCTTTTTGTTCAAGTGCGCTCTTCAAGGAAGATTTCAATTCGTTAATTCTGCCATGTGTGGTTATTAAAATAGATATCATCGGAATATTAGAACTGTATTCCCCATGGCATAAAACTGATTCGGTACTTAATTTCTGATAAAAAGTGTCCCTGTTTTCCTTTAAAAAATCATAATTTCTAACCGCTCTTATATGCTCATCAATGTCATAATACATTTAATTATATCTCCTTATTATTTTTGAAACAAGTAATTATTTTGACCGGACCGAGACCGATTTTTATTTGCTGATTTTTATTTTTATTTTTTATTTTCCTTTGCTATATAATAAACCTGCTGTTAAAATGAGCGGTGTTCTGTCACTGTTAAACTACCCGAAAATCTCTGCTTTATCCCGTTTCACCGCTTTTCCATCAACAATCTCATAAACCACATCACATTTTCTAATCGTCGTTAAGCGGTGCGCAACAATAATAAGTGTCTTTACTTTCTGCAAAGCTTCAATAGATTCCATAACAGCGTTCTCGGTTTCGTTGTCTAACGCTGCCGTTGCTTCATCTAACACAATAATATCAGGCTCATTATACAAGGCTCTTGCAATCGCAATCCTTTGCCTCTGTCCGCCGGAAAGCTGGACTCCCCATTCACCCACCTTGGTATCAATTCCATCCTGAAGTTTTTCTACAAATTCTTTTATTTGTGCCATTTCAAGGGCTTTCCACACCTTGTCATCATCAATAAGCGTCTCGTCTATTCCAAAGGCTACATTCCTACGTATAGATGCATCTGTCATATATATTGATTGCGGAACATATCCAATAATATGATGCCAAGCCCCTCCCAAGGACTCAATACTCAATCCATCCATTCGTATTTCACCCCTTTGGGGGTTCAAAAGACCAAGAATAATATCTGTCAATGTAGTTTTTCCAGTTCCTGAAGTTCCAATAATACCTACTGATGTTCCCTTAATTATTGTCATAGAAAGATCTTCGATTACATTCTTTTCGGTTCTCGGATACGCATAAGAAACATGGGACAATACTACTTCCTTTTTAAAGCCAATATCCTTATCACCCGTTGCATTCCATTTATTTTTTCCGTTTCCTTCTCTGTTTAGTTTGTTTATCATATGCAACGTATCAGATGCCGCATTCAGGCCAGGAGCATGAAAAATAATTAAGTTGACATTTCCTAATAAAGCTCCAAGTGCAGGCAATATTCTAAGTGAAGCTAGTGCAATAGTTATCATCTGCGTTAACAAAGTATCATCTCCTCCCAACATAATACTTTGAATCCCTACTATTGTTAATAATCCAATCATACAGATTACCTCTATCAAAAAAGAGGGGGCAGCTGACGCAACCGCTATTTGTACCTCCGCTTTATTATATCCAATCATATTTTTTAAATATTCATTTACAAAGTAATCTTGTCTTCCAAAAACCAAAACTTCTTTATGGCCTTGGATTGCTTCTAAAGATGCTTGACTGGCACGAGATGCATAATCTCTAGATGATACACCAAATCGACGCATTGGCTTTCTAAAAACAATTTGTGAAATGGCAAAGCAAAATATAACTAAACACAATATTCCAAGCGCAATAAGCGGCGTTTGTATGATAATAAATAAGGTCATACAAATAATAATTAAAATCTTACATATGGAAGAAAATAAGCTTGTAATAACCGCCTGCACACTATTTACATCTGAGCTGATGCCTCGTATCAGTCGTGATGAATTGTTTTCAACAAAAAAAATGTAGCCCTGGCTCATGTATGTTTGGAGAACTCGAACTGCTAATTCTCTCCTGATCTTATTAGAAAATTTTGCCGAAGCCAATGTATACACATAAGCATATGCATTTTTTATAATATATACAGTTCCGACACCTATGCATACAAAGAGAATCACCTCTGCACTTGTCTCCAAGTGAAACAATTCCATTATTGGACGCATATAAGGCTGCTGCATTAGTTCACTTGGTGAGACTACCACCTGTACAACCGGGATAATTACAGATACTCCCACGGTTTCAATTAGCGCTGTAACCAGTGACATCAAAAAAACAAGAACACAGCAAAGCTTTTGTTCCCTATTCAGTATGAACGAAAGCTTTCCTAACGCATCCTTCACCTTTCGGATCTCATTCATCATAATGTTTTCTCCTCTTGATACATTTCAAAATCTTGTACAAGATAATTGTCTGCATAATTATTTATATCTCTCATTAAGACCCCCACAAACATTTCTCTCTATTCTATCACAACACATAATACACATCCAGCTTTTTTGTTCCCGTTTCAATTTCCCGCTATTCTATGTTTTATCCTCACCATTTTTTCAATATTAGAAGAACCTATCAATGCCGTGAAAAAGCATGTTTTCATTTCACTTTTATGTGTATTGGCTATTTTCTTCCATCTATTGGATCTGATAAAAACCAGTATAATTTTCCATCGGATACTTAACTCCTGTATCTTAAAATCTTTACGATTGGAACATCCCACCAGATTACTTAACATTCCATTTAATGACTTTAATTCATAATAACTTGCATACGGCTGTAACTTTGGATACTTTTCTTTGCACATGAGATAAATATCTCTTTCTACCCCTATTGCTCTATATCTCTCCATACTATAATCTGATGATGTGATACTCCCCCGCTTTTTTATATAATGATATATAGCTTTATTAAGCAATACGACATCATTCCCCACGTCCAAAAGCCTTGGCAATATCTCCATGTCTTCATTGATAATACCTTTTTTGTATCTGACATTTTCAAACAAACTGCTTCTAAAAAGTTTATTACAGCTTGACTGGGAAATATAGTTTTCCCCTACAAACAAATCCATAAATGCTTCTTCTTTTGTAAGCTGTTGCCGCTTGGGGATCACTCGAATAGTCGTATTCCCCTGAATATCCGTAACAATAAATCCTCCAGCAACTATTGTTACAGCTGAATCCTCCATTTCCGAAACCATTGCTTCATAGGTATCAGGCTCTACATAATCATCCCCATCAATGAATGAATAGAATTCTCCTATTGCCAAATCAATCCCTGCATTTCTTGCATCTGAAAGACCGCCATTTTTTTTGTGGATCACCTTTATCCTAGAATCACTTTCGGCTATTTTATCGCACAATTTCCCTGTTTCATCAGTAGATCCATCATCTACCAGTATGATTTCCAAGTCTGCATAAGTTTGGGAAACCAACGAATGAACACACCGTTCAAGATATGGCGCTACATTATATGATGGTACAATAACTGAAATCATTTTTCCTCCAAGCATCAAGTAATTCTATTGAAATCGTTCTATAAATTTATCTACATCCGCAAAATACTTTCCGTTCTCCTCAAACCAACTATAGTCCTTGTTCCACCACTTGATTTTCAAAAGTGCCTCGATTTGCTCCTTTGTAAATCTATAACGTATTAATTTTGCCGGTACTCCTCCAACAATGGCATATGGCTCAATATCCCGGGTTACCACCGCTCCTGCGCCAACAACTGCCCCATCTCCGATTTTAACACCGCTTTTTATAGAAACCCCTTGCCCTATCCAGACATCATTTCCTATCACTACAGAAAAACCTTCCACCTCATCTTGCAAGTCTTCATAATAATTCTCATCAACAAAGGTTTTAAGGGTATGTTCCTTCCGATAGAAGCACGGAGAAATCGCTACCATATGAGTTGGGTGTTGAAACAAGCGGATATTCACGTTCTCTCCAATCGCACAAAATCTTCCTACTTTAACACCTTTTAATACACTGTTTTTGTGAACATATGATCCATAACCAAATTGGCATTCATATAATTCACCAGCCACATAATTATTACCTTCAAAAGTACAATCCCGGCTAACTGTACTGCTTTTTGCAAATATAACGTTCTTTTTTTCATTATTTCTTTTATAACAATATCCAAGATAACAATCATACAAATAATCAATTATTTTCATCTCATACTCGCTTTTCTAATGCTCCGCATCACAAAACTGGCGGTCATTATGACATAAATCATGGTTTAATATTACCAAATCATCATAATCCCTATCATACCATGCCCTGCGCATCATTCTTGCTGAAAGAGTCAAATTGGAAATTCCACATACAAGGCCATCGCATCTTGTAAGCATATATTCATCCCGTAACACTTCAAGGCCTAGCAAGTAATGATGCTTTTCTCTACTTATACTACTATAAGCAACAGATTCATCCCCGCCCTCTGCCCGATAAGTATCTTCAAAAACTTTAACCTGTTCTCCAAATTCTTTGCGAAAAGTATTAACTGCCTCCTGCTCATCCGTAGCAAGGAAAATCACTTCATAATCCTTATTTTGGAGAAGCTCACGAACCTTTGCAATTTCCTCTTCCAAAGTAATAAATACAGGATGATTATTGTACTGCCTTCGATAGTCTGTCCCCCGAAAATGTACTGCTAATGCCTTTTTATCCCCAATTAAGGTTTCATAACCGTTTTCTAAATAATTTTTTGTTTTTTCATTATACCGGATATACTTCCTCACCATACTGCTCAGTCCATCCATATATTCATCTGACACGGCATAGCCATGAGTATTCAATCGATCCTGAACATCATGAATATGGTAATCTGTTGCTACAAGCACATGTGCAGCATTATCCGAACAAATCACAGAAGAAACAGGATTAAAATAATACAAAAATGCATTATGTTCATTGTCAACTCCATCCTCTTCGTAATATAAACATTCCTCTCCCCAATAAACATACGGAGTAAATCCTCGGTCTGTAGCAAAATATAAGCGTATCAAAATATACAAAAATTCCGCAAAAAAGCCAACAGAACATCCATATGCCCCTATATGGTATATAATCTGTCCCGGGTATTCGTTCCCATAACTATGCAGTTCCAGAAAATCAGGATTATGATACCCTTCTAACACCAATTTTCTAAATTCTTTATCACCACGATGAATCCTGCATTGATGAAGGAATTTCAACATCTCCGACCTATCATCCTTATTTATTATCTTCATGCAAAATCATATGTCCTTTCGTTATATACCAATTCCATAAACTTCTGATATTGCAGCTTTCCACTCTCCACATTCTCTTAAAAGATAAGATATAATGTCTCTCACTGCCCCATATCCACCCTTAACGTCGGATATATAATCAGCCCTTTCCTTTACTTCCTCGCAAGCATCTGCCGGACACCCGACGAAACCGCATAAACTCATCCCCGGCAAATCATTCAAATCATCTCCCAAATATCCCAAGTCCTCTTTACTAATATTATTCTCCCTCATAAAGCCCTGTATATACTTTACCTTATTTTTACAGTCCTGAACCAAATAATCCACTTTCATTTCCTTCATACGCCGGGTGGTTGCTGCACACTCTCTTCCGGTGAGGATCATAATTTTTATTCCGGCCTGATGAGCCGCAAAAAAACCCGCTGCGTCCTTGGTGCAGAACTTTTTCAATTCATTTCCATGTTCATCATAATAGATGCCAGCGTCCGTCAACGTTCCGTCCACATCAATAATCAAGTATTTAATTTGTTTAAGCTTCTCTCTATCCTTCATTTTTACAGTCCTTATTTATCGTACAGTGACGGAGTCAAAAAAATCACTTCCAGTTTCTTGCGGATATCTGCAACATAACTAGTATTTTTAATGTTTTCCTCCTGCCCCTTGGTATGCTGATTTGCCATATAAGATGAGATATAATTACATTCCTCAGGCTTGTAGCCATCAAACCCCGCCACATAAACCTGTTGTTTCCCTAATCGGATCATCAGCCTCATTAACATGATAACACAATTATCACTCTTTCCTTTATCGTCAAAACATAAATCCGCATAATTCAACATATTTTCGCTGCTGCATACATCCATCAGATTTGATGTAACCAACAAATTACCCATATCACATTTATCTTCAATTGCACTATAGCGCATGGCGTTCGAGTAAAATGCATAGTCCTGCTTATATATTTCCGGAATAAAATTCGCTGACAGAATTACAGGCTTCTTTTCAGTAATAAATTGATTGATCTGTTCCTTCAGCGTAACAATACTAGTCCCCGGTGCTAAAATCAGAATAATACGATCCTGCCATTGCTCTTTCAGTTGCTGTACCAGCTTTTGGTCGTTTACCTCATGATTCTGAAAGCCCGCATACAAGGATTCGATATACGCCTCATCATAAGCTGTCTTTTTATATGGCTCAATACTGGCAAGTATCTGATTAATCTGCTTTGCGCGAAGGCGCCCCTTACCCAGAAGAAATTCCGCATAGTTTCTATGCAGATTATATTTAGCTGACAAGGCATACGCCGTATTGTATCCCCATGGCTCTATCTGCTTCAGCTGGGCAATATGATCATCAATCCCATCCAAAACCGGATTCACATCATAAACGCCTCCCTGGTTTTTATTCATATAATCCATAATAAGTTCCATGCATAGATTTCCCGGAACTCTGCCCATCCCCATCATGGACGCATCTATAACACTTTTCCGTTCTGACGACTTCATGGCAATAAATTCCTGTGCCAATGAATAAGACAATGCAAGATTTTCATGCAGGTGCAACCCTATCACAATCGCCTTATCAAGATTATGCTCTGCAAGAAAATATATCCTTTGAAGATCCGATTTCATCATAGACCCAAAAGTATCCACAATAGAAAAGGCATAAGGCTGTATCTGATTTACCTTTTGAAAAAGCTTTAAAAGCATTTCATCCGAATATCCCATAATATTTATAGGATTACAGAATACCTTATACCCTTTATTCTTTGCTTTTTGAATAAAAGAAAGTCCTTCATCTATATCATAATCATGAAAGGTTACCCTGATTGCATCAATCGTCCTTCCGTCATACGCTTCCAATTTATTAATATCATATTTATTATGCAGCGCCATAGCAGTAAACAATGTATTGCCTCGCTTATCCGGCAAAACATGCGCTATTTCTGCACAATTATTAAAAAGAGCCCTATCACGATCATAATCGCAATTGCGCAAAAAACCAACTTCCACATAATCTACCTGGGAATCAACCAGTTTCCTAATAATATCCCTGATGGTGTGAAAACCAAATTTCCAGTCATTTATATAACCGCCATCTCGCAATGTACAGTCCAGTAGCTTGTCATGTCTCATAATGTTCTCCTAAAAACATGCATAAATTCTATCATATGTTCATAAATTACGCAACCCACCACTCCCCCCTTCTAACCTTCTGACTATCTCCGAGTGTATATGCTTATTCCTCATTTATATCGTTGGATTAGGATCTTTCATTGCATACAATGCCTTTGCAATTTCATAATCATAAATATCGTCAATATCTGCAGCTTCTCTTTTATTGATAATTAATCGATAAGCATTAGGTCCATAATTATAATGCCATTCTTTTAACTTCACACGAGGAGCAAGATTAATCCCGTTGGAGAAGTGATAAAGCTTCGGTAACTGCTCCGAATTTTTATGTGCAAGTCCCATACTAAAATTAAGCGGTCCATTCTCATCCATCAGATATGTCTGATAAGGATCACATGTAATTAGTGAATCATATCCTTCTTCCAGCTTTTCAAAATAAGTTTTAATTGCCTTGCGATATAAATAAGGTTCTACCAAAGGGGATGTGGCACAAGCCCACATAATATGTTCATTAGGCATTTCATCACTGATATATTCAAGGAACATTCCAAATGGCACTGATTCGTTTGCATACTGAATGGGACGTTTAATTGCAGTAACGCCTTCCTTTTCTCCCATGGCAAGCATCTCATCTGAGTCAGAAGATACTATAATATCTGTAATTTCTTCCACCTGCTTTAACTGTCGAATTTTGTGAATAAGCAGATTTGAGTCTGCAAAAGGTAAGATATTCTTATTTGGTAACCTGGTACTGTTTCCTTTTACTGGAATAATGGCGGTAATTGTTTGATCCATTTTCGTTTCCTCCTGAGGTTGTTATTATATTTTATGGCAGTGCAATTATACCTTGCTCTCCAAAGCAAATTTGATTCTGCTTATAATGGAAATGATTTCTTCCTCACTGGTAAGCTCATGAGTATGCTCCCGTTCATTTTCTGCAATTCTTTTATATTCATTCTCACGTATCTTTCTCTGTCGTTCTAATAAAGGCCATTTGAGCTTTTGATTATTCAGCAGTGACAGATAGCACTTATAAACAGGCTTCATCCAAATAAACAATCTGAGCATATACTGCATAGGACTATATTCCTTATACATACGCAGTTGCCGCTTTGTAAGGCAATAATAATTGTCTTGTAAAACCTCTTCTGCCATATCAGCAAACTTTACATAATTTGCGGTATTCCAATCAATCAGGTAAATTTCTTCAATATTTTGAGTCGGTATCGGAAAGACTTCCTCTTTACCACATATCGACATCTTAAATTCCTCATATGTTGTAATTTTACCTGAATCAGCAATTAATTTCAATTCATATCCGGAGGTTACAGGAAAAGGAAACAAAAGCTGACACATTTTTTTGGCAAAATATGCTTCTACTATCACAGAACTGTTTCCCGTATAAATTTTATCACAAACCACAATCCACTGTTTAACAGATTCACCCGATATAATCCGAAAATTATCACATTTCCCTGCCAGCTTTTCCGCCATAATACTGGAGTGACCCGGATGCGGACGGAATATTAATATAATATCAGAATTCTCTATACAGATTTTCTCAAACCACTTAAGAATCTCCTTCTGGGAGTCACACATAAACTTATAATATTCTCCCCAATCATCTCCAAAAGCTTTGCGCATACCTGCAATATATTTCTCCGTCAGGCAGTCTCCATAATAAGGAGAAGCAAATAAAAATACCTTCTTATTCATAGGAATATTATATTTGGCAAAGACTTCCTCCTTAGATAAATAATAACGACTGAGAGGCTCCCGCAGAAAATCCATTCCCACATGCCCTGTCAGTTTCACCTTTTTCTCATCTAAATGAGCAACTTCCAATAACCGCCTGACATTTTGCCTGCCCCAGGAAACATGTACCACTTCCTTGCCTATTCCCCAAAAATTTTTGTAAGCATCTTCCCTTTGCTCATCTTTAGGATAGACAATATTCTCCCATTGCAGATCGATTACCTTTTCAAACTTCACAAATTCCTTGCTATGCCAGAAAAGGGTATAGTTATCATAACATGCCATAGTACATAACACCTTTGCATGATAAATCGGTGTGGATGCAGAAGCATTTACAGCATCATCAACATAGACTATTTTGGTTTGATATCCTCTTCGATCCAGTTCATATTTCATGAGGCAAAGTGCTTCAAGCTCTCTTACTTTATGTTCATATATAAACAAAAAATCTAATTCTATCATTTATTCTTACCTTACCGTATCTGCCATTTTTTTATAATCCAATATATTCGATACGTACAAAGCCACTTTTCTTTATAATATTGCAAGATAAGGCTGCCTTCCTTCAGTTCCAGTGTGCACAACTGTTTTCTAATTTTCTGATATAGCTTAACGCCTTGATACACATCAAAAGGTTTCCATATCCGGTTTCTTCTGTAAAAAAAATGATGAAAAAAGAAGATATCTTTTTCCTCCAGTAAAAATCCCCTTTGAGTCCATGCGTGTCTTAAAAGCTCTCTGATTTCGGCATCATATGCTGCTCTATCCTGATTAACAATATTCATCGCTTTCGAGCCATGATTTACTCGATAATAAAAAAAGCAATCGCTTATATTTTCAAATTTAGCATAAGGCATCATATCAATCCACAATCCATAATCTTCCGATGCCATACTCTTTTCATTAAACCGCACATCATATTTATCTATAACTTCCCTGCAAAAAAGAGCCGCTCCCGCACAAGCAATGCAATTACCATACAACATGTAAGCTCTTATCTGCTCATCCGTTACATATCTAGGCTCAACCACCTCACCCTGTGCATTTCCCTGAGCATCCATATATTGATAACCTCCGCTCAAAAGAATAATATCCTCATGCTCCTTCAAATACCTGACTTGCTTTTCTATTTTATCCGGCAGCATGATATCATCACCGTCAAAAAAGCCAATATAGTCACCTGTTGCAAGTTCAAGCCCCCTGTTTCTGGAATATGCCAGTCTCTTATTTCCATCATTTATCCGGTAAACAATGCGATCATCAGAATATTGCTTTACAATCTCATCACTTCTATCTGTTGAACCATCATTAATAATAATCAACTCAAAATTGTGATATGTCTGTGAAAGCACACTGTCAATCGCTTCCTGCAAGTATCTTTCTTCATTATAAAAACATAGAATAATTGATACCTTTTTATCTTCTACCATTGATACCTCTCCAATTTAACTATAATACGCAAACACATCTTTCGCTGTCTGCGGATGTTTCACAAGCTCTGCCTGACCATTTTCCAGAATCTCCAAAATCGGTATATCCGGCAATATAAAGGGCGGCTTCATCACCACACTGTAAGAACCTACATTATCCAGTATTACAAAATCATCTTTCGCCAATTTTCCTTTATAGTTTTTATACAAATAATCAGACTCTATGCAGGTGTAGCCTGCCATGTCCAGGCAATCGTATTCCTCCTGTGGTAAGCTTTCTATGGAATGATAAACTGTAATTGGTCTATTGACATCCTTAACAGACGGATTAATTTGATATGAACTTCCTGCTAAGCTTGCAATCTGTTTATCACGCACCTTCTTTATATCAATAACACGCATGACATATTTCATCGTGTTGGCAGCCAGCGCACTACCCGGTTCAATAATTAGCATTGGTTTTTTAGCTACACCAGCAAAATAATTCTCCATTCCTCCTGCTACAACTGCGGCATAATCCGAAAACGCCGGAGGCTGAAATGTCATCTGCTTTGCCATCTGCTCATTCATTTTCCCCAGATAACCTCCCCCAAGACTAATGTAATCCCATTCATAGTCTGGAAAAAGGTTTAATATTTTCACTAACACTTCCATTCTCTTCACGTAAGAATCCAAAGTGCGGAACGGAATGTGACAATGTAATCCATTGACCCTTACATTAGGAATTTGATTCACCCGCTTTACTGTCTTTTCCAATGCTCCGGAAGCTATATCAAATCCAAATCTGGACGGTACTTTCTGCCCGATATCCACATTACAACGAACGCCTATCTGAAATTCCATATCAGGATGCTGTCGGGCAATTTCTTCTACAATTTCTATTTCATAGCCGGCATCTATATTGACATGCCCTCCTTGCAAAAGCAGTTTTTCCACAAATTGTGCTTTTTTATATGGACCGTTATAATAAATATCAGCCCCCTTGACACCGATCTTCTCCGCAAGCCATAGTTCCATCTCCGATACAATTTCTGCAGCTCCTCCTGCTTCTTTCACTACCCTGCATAGCTTTGGTATATAATTTGTTTTATATGAGTAAGCTATACGGGTATTCGGATAAACTGCAATGAATGCAGCAAGCATTTCTTCATAATTTTTTCGAAATGTATCACTGTTTAAGATATAAAAGGAATCCCCATATTTTGCTGATACATCATCTAAAACTTTATAATTCAACTTCATGCTAATTCCCCTTATTCTTCATGATTTGCAGAATTTCCTCGACTTCCTTTATCACAGTCTGCCTATTATTTTCAAAAAAAGCGTCGCTTTCATGTTCCAGTCTTTGCTCATACTCCCGTATTTCTCCTAAACCATATTTAAAGGTTCTCTCCACCTCTTCCAAATCATCCGCTATCCACGAATCATAAAAACTCCTTGACAATATCGCCATCGTTGATCCAATCCTGTAATGCTCTGCAATGATATGTCTTGCAGGCAGCATGCCTTCATCTAATTTTGCAATTCCGCCAAAGCCATAAGGAATCCCTTTTGCTTTAATCTTTTTACATATTTCCTCTACTTTTCCATTCGCCAGAAGCTCAAACATGAATTTTTGGTGATATTGTAAGTGTAAATCATTCAATCCTATATGAATTTCATCAACTCCCGGAATTTCCAATATCTCTTGCAAATTCTGTTCCGCACTGATCGTTTCTAACAGTAAGCATGTTCTTGCCCTGCCATTTACCATTTCTATAAATTGTCTTGCCTCTCCGGCAGTGGCAAAAAACGGTAGCATAATAATATCCGCACCATACTTTATTACCCTGTCTATTTCCTGCTTTGAATTCTGATGTATAGGATTTACTCTGACCTGTAATTTTGCCTTCCCTTCAATGCTTTCCCTGATTCTATGAACATCTTCTATTGAATGCATGGACTGAACGGTATTCATGCCGCCTTGTCTTTCTTTTTTGCCAATCTGCTCCAAATCTACCCAAATTCTATCTACAGAATACTTTTCAGCTATTCTGGCTATCTGTGGATTATTAGTAATATACATCATCTGCAATGGCATCTTTATACTCCTTTATCATATATCGGTGTATTCCATCCTCGATATTTTTCATTTCTTCCGGTTACAATTTCTATATAGCTCTTATGGATTTCTATGGTATACTTTCCCGGCTTTCTCTCTCCTATGCGATATCCATCTATCTCTGAAATTGGGCAAATTTCAACCGCCGACCCACAAAAGAACGCTTCATCACACATATATAATTCACTGCGGCAAATATGCCGTTCCACAACCTTTAAATTCAGTTCGTCTCTTACTATTCTAATAACAGTATCTCTTGTAATGCTCTCTAATATTGAATCTGTAAGCAACGGAGTAATAACCTCATCATTTTTAATCATAAAAAAGCATGCCCCTGTTCCCTCCGCCACATAGCCAAAATGATTCAAAAACAATGCCGAATCATATCCTCTGTCTGTGGCTTCTAATTTGGCAAGTCTGCTGTTTATATAATTTGCTCCAACCTTCACCCTTGGAGACATATCGCATTCACTAATTCTTTCCCATGAGCTTACACAAGTTCGCTCAGTTGTAGATAAGGGCACTTCCTTTCGTGCCTTAGCAATAGGTGCAATAAACATTCCCACCGGCTCCGTTGAAAACCAGCTTCCAAATCCATCCACAAACACAGTCTGCCGCACGGCAATATCTTCCTGATAAAGATTGGCTTTGACAGTCTCCTTCATGTATTCTTTCAATTCCTGCACGCTATAAGGGCTTTTTAACCCAAACAGACGAATAGACTGCATTAATCTGGCATAATGATCATCCAATCGAAACGCATATAATTGCTTTTCTTCTTCATTCCAATAACAACGAATTCCTTCAAAAACATTTGCCCCAAACTGAGAGGTAGGTGACAAAACATTAACCCTTGCTTCATTGACGGGTAATATCCTGCCGTTTAACCACATAAATCTATTATCCTGCAAACTATCATTCATACAATTCCCTCCATTTTTCACCTACGGCATCCCAGGATATTTCATCTCTAATTTTCTTCCTGCCCCATTCAGATATCTTTTCATCCTGCAGATCAATATTTTCTAAACACAATTGTACACTATCACAGAGATTATTGAAATCACCATATATATAATATCTAGTATGTGCCCGATTAAGCAATTCATAATTATCCGCAAGCCATTCCGGGCATATAAACTCAGCTCCTGCATATACATATTCCAACGGGCTTTCCGAACGTGCATCTGTTTCCTGTCCATAAACGAACAAATCACAGGTTCTCCGAAACATAGCAAGTTCCTCACCTTGCAAATACTCATCCAAAAATCGATAATTCATTTTTGTTTTATTCATCGTGTCAATCAATTTCTGTTTATATTGCTCAAAATCGTTATCCCGCTTGTAGGATACGCTAAAAACAAATTCCATTTGAGAAAGTATATCCTTTGGCAAAAACTGCATACTTTCAACAATTTTCAAATGCTGTTGGGCTTTGGATGCATTGTATCCTATATGCACACTCAATTTATCTAAGGGCATTTGAAAGTGAATTTTGCAGTCATCTTTCGTATAATTGCTCATCACCTCATCTAAATCATCTATCAGTCCGTTCCCAAAATCAATAATTTTAACTTTTTTGTCATACTTATGTCCATATATTGATTGGAAAAACTCATACTGATTTGATATCATAAATATAATAGAGGATGCATGCTTCAAGAAATAGCGAAGCAACACCTTTTTTGCCTTGGTAATTGTATAAATATCACTGCCCCAAAATGTTAATATCCGTTCCTTCGCTCCATTCCAGAAAGGAAAAAAATAAATCAAATGTAAGGGTTCAACATAGTGAATATGAATAACATCAATTTTATCTTCAAAACCAATTTCTTCCCGTAAATTCCTCCAAGTTTTAAATAAATATAAAAGAGCTCTTAACTGCTTACGAATTCCCTTCAAAAAACAGTCCGGCCATCTTACCTGTTTTACATTTGCCGCCTCGTAGTCACCCCTATATTCTTTCGATAGCATTTGTGTAAGTATTACCGCATTTATTTCCTCAGAATTAAGTATATTTTTACAAAAATCTCTGGTAAATATTGAATCTGTTTTTCCAAGCAATAAGATATTCATGACTAGACCTCTTAAATATACTTTCAAAAACGATTGCTACCCGTATACAATAATGTGGCGTATCATCTGCGCAAAATTTAAAATAGTTCCAGACACTCCCAACAATACAACCCCGAACCAAATAAATTGCTTTTTCAACATTCCTGAATATTCAACCATTATACAGCTTATAAGAATAAATGCCAAATACAAGAATGAGACAACACGAAGTATTGATGCTGAAATTGTTGATGTAAATCCTAACACAACATCAGGGAACAGGCCCCAAACAAGAAGTATAACTGTTAAAGCAATAACCAAATTGTATTCCGATATCAATTGACTTAATAAATAAATAATTGATAACACTAACAGCAATGCAGAAGCTATAGCCAAGTATTGCTCTATCTCAGGACAAACATGAAACGACGCATCAGGATATACATAAGTTAACTTTCGATTTTTCAGTGTATAGGCAAAAAAGATATACCCCGTCCATATCACTGTAATCGCGATAGGGACAAGCGCAATGACTCTTACATATATTTTCTCGCTTTTCATCCATACCGCCACAAGCAAAATCACACAAGCAGTAAACAAAACTGCATTTGGAATTGATACATAATGATAGAATGTTGAATTAATTCCCATTCTAAGCTTCCCCAGAAGCGACAGATCCAATACATCGGCTGTATCATGTATAATTGCATCCTGCTCCATTCTTACTCGATTTCCCGGGCAAACAATAAACAAAACAAGATTCATAACCGTTATGGCTGCACCTTCCCAGTATTCGATACAGAAATTATAAGAATCTGATTTGAAACATACAAATCCAATTATCACCAGCAATCCAAACATCATAATCGCTGCAACATCAAAATTCGTTGCATAAATGTAGGCCAGACAAAACAGTAGGTTTTTAATCACATTTCCCGCAGTATTTTTACCAGCAACAGAATAAAGCAGTATTTTCATACAATAAGCAAATAAAGCCAGCATCCATGTCCAATTGATCGTAGTCGTCAGCCAACCTGCCGTTGCCATTAAAGCATACGGAAAGCTTAAAAATAAAAGCATCTGGCATAATCTGTATTTTTTATCAAGCTCTCTTTTTCCAATCAAAAGCTTTATAATTTCGGAAATAGAATGATACAGCAAAACAATCATCAGCGTATCAACCAGCATCCATATAACAGGCGGCAGCCACCCAAATAAAATGACTGCTGCCTCAATAACCACTCTGGAGGTCCAATATTGGTATTGCCTATATACGAAACCAAACAAGTTATAATTATAGATTTCAAAATATGTTGTATATGAAATATCATCCCCGCGATTAAAGCTCATAAATAAATGAGGAAAAAAATAGAGCAGAAAGATCATTAGGTAATCATTGTTTTGCTTTATTAAAGCTATACCTTTTTTAACTTTTCCATTTAAATCAATTTTCATAAAAAGCCTCTCTGCACAACTGCTTTTAATCTTCTGCTTTCTCAATATAATCTATTATCGGTCCCATTACAATTTCCATACTGAAATTTTGTTCTGCAAACAAGTGTATTTCTTTAGCTAATTCTTCTTTGCTTTTGCTGCCATTATTCCTTAATTTTTCAAATTTCCTCACAATTTGTGCAATATCTATCACACTCTTATTATTAGGAAACTCAAACATAAAGGGACAGTCTTTTTCAATACCTGCTATTGAACAACCCGTTGCAAACGGCAGTCCCTTCGCCAGACATTCATATACTTTTAATGAAGAATTTAAATAGACACCGGCTTTATAAAATCCAAACGATGCCAACGCAATATCTGACTGTTCATATATCTCGTCGAGTTTTTCACCGGTAACAGTAGGATAAAACTTCACATATTCCTGAAGGTCGTAACACTGAACCAGCTTCTGATAACGCTCCTTTTCCGGTCCATCACCAACTAAATATAAGCAAACCTTTTTTTTTACATTTCCCTTTTTATAATAGTCTTTAAGTCCGCTGATAACCCTCTCATACCCATGCTGCCTTTGCATATATGCCACACCGACCATGGTAATTTGATTTGGCAGGTATGTCCCAGAAGTTATTTTAATTTGTTGAACATCTACACCATTAGTTGTACAAATAGTTGGGACTCCAAAAATTTCTTTATCCTCACTGTATGTTACAAAACGGTCAATATACTGTCTGTGTTTCTTTCTTTGCATCAGCTCCTTTATATAAAAAGGCCATGCATTCCATTTTCCAAAATCATCCTTATCATACGGATAAGTAAATATCTCAACAATAATCTTACACTTGGGATATTTCTTTATAATTCGGCTAAGAAATGACATATAGTCATGATCTGCAACTGTCCTTCTTACATAAACAAAATCAGGGTTATCAATTCTCTGCCATGCCTCTTCGTAATCTCTTGTAATGGACGCAAAGGGTAAAAGTCCGATTATACGTTGGAACAAATTCCTTGGTGTGGCAGTAATCTGTATTTCCTGCACGGAAAATCGAGTATTAAATGCTTTTATCTGCATATCAATTTTCTTACTTACGCCTATAGATTTTCTGGCATCAAAATGTATATAATAACCCCTTTTTTTCCTCATTTCTTATACCGCTCCAATTCAAACTAGTATAACATAAACACAATTTCTTTACAAACTATTCTTTGAATACTGCCCGGATATGCCTCTTCTATAATCTATAATTCCCTCCATTGTCGCAATTATATTTCTTTTTTTATTTGTAACAAACCAAATAATAATCCAAACAAATCTGTTTAACGCATAGTAGGCTAAAAAAAGACCAAATTTTTTTTTCATGCACTTACGATTACAAATCAGCCAGTTTCGAGCTATATAATAAGCACTGTCCGGTCTCTCATTTCCAAGCGTGGAACCATTCACCTTATGATAAACTAATGCTTCTGCACAATACCATATTGATATATCATTCTGCTTAGCTCTCAGACTGTACTCCGTATCCTCATAATACAAAAAGAACTGTTCATCCAACAGCCCTGTTTTTTGTATAATCTGCCTGTTCAAAAGCATACAGCATCCATTTGCAAATGTGCACCGTTCACTCTGATTATACTGCCCTACATCTTTTTGATTAAGCCCGCGCTGTATGGGTTTTAAAAGCACTTTACTGAAGCTTCCCCCAGCGCACCAGATCACATCCGGGTTATCTGCATAGGCAATCTTAGGAACAACAATTCCCCCTGTTTCTTTTTGAACATCTATCATCCTTTCTATGGCATCCCCGGCGATTTCCGTATCATTATTCAATAACAGGAAATAATCGGAACCGCTTTTTTCAGCCCATTCTATTCCAATATTATTTGCTTTGGAAAAGCCGAAATTTTTTTCTAACGGAAGAATAACTATCTGCTCATTTGATCCCCACTTATCCATAAGACATTGAAGCGACTTATCCGTAGATGCGTTATCCACTATGATTATCTGCAATTCAGAAGCAATGGTGCTTCGAAAAAGCGACTCGATACAATTGTCGTTATATTTTCCCCCATTGTAATTCACCAGAATCACACTTATTTTTTTCATTTTCCGCCTCTTGCCGCAGCATCTTTCCCAATCATAAATTTATATACGAAATTCACCATCATGTGCCAAAAAATTAATTTGAGTCAGGTTGAATTTATTTAAGCCCTGCAGCATTTCATTTTCCTTCGATGTGGATAATTCAAAAATAATCTCTGTTTCCCCATTTCGGATGCTCCGTGATTTCTCCTTACAGTTACGGGAATAACCACACAGCACCTTTTTGACTTCGTCCCAGTCCACCGTATCATCAAATGACCTCAAAACCAGAACAGATTCCGCCTTTGAGTTAGGAATTAAGCTTATTATCAAGAGCAGAAGCGTCATAACAATGCATAAAAAAACTGCCAGTAATTTAAGTCCGACACCACAAATAATTCCTGCACTAATGGACCAAAATAAATACAAAATATCTAATGGATTTTTTACCGCATTTCTAAAACGTACAATGGATAATGCTCCAACCATACCAAGTGATACAATCAAATTTGATTGCATTGCAACCATTATCGCCGCTATTACTATTGGCATCCCTGCAATTGTAGTTCCCGTATCTCTTGAATAAAATGCTGCTTTTCCCGATAATTTATATATCAGATATACATACAATCCTATTACAATCGCCAGTAAAAAAATAATACCGACTTCCATAAACGAAAGTCCTGTACCTCCTGCTAAGCTTTCATAAACACTGTTTTTTATTACATCCTTTGTCGACATAGTATTTCTTCCTCTCTGCATAATCTATATTTTGAATATGATTCTTGTCTCATATTTCCGCTTTCCAAAATTCCCGCAATAAAGCCTGGCAGAAACTCGTCATATTTAACTTCAAGTATACTGTCCGGCTTTGGCACATGCATTCTGGGAAATTCCATTTCCTGCATAAACAGATCTATTCTCTTTCCAAAGCGCAGATTACGATCAAGTGTTATTCTTACATTCCCGGCATCAAACACAAACGCTTTCCTGTCATATTCCACAATAATCACAGGAGCTAACTTTCTCTCACTGATTGCAATATTAAAAAGTGTAATTGTGTTATCAAGTGACGGCTCATTATCTTCAATGCACTTTCCCTGCATCAGCAAAATCATCTGTTCTCTGGAAATTTTGCGGCTCTTTTTTAAAATACGATTATCTCTTTTATATTTGACCTCTAACTTAATCGTGTCATAGGAACCATTATATATTCTTATACGATATTTCTCACGAACCTGGTTTCCATTTATTGCATCTGTCAAATGCCTGTCATAATAGTCATCAAAATACACGCTTGTTATAGTATAACCATAATCACTGTCCTGATTTTGATCTGTGCGCAAAACACACTCCAACTTAGATTGCAAGTAAAAAAGTTCTCTTTCATCACATACAAATTTATCTTCTACACGATACATCATTAACCTCACTTGTGCTCTTATCCGTCTGTTTCCTGCACATATATGTATAAATCCACATCCTCATAGATCGGAATAAATGTATCATATTCCTTTCCTGTATAGTCTCTTCGCCAAACATATTTTTCATCCAAATCACATATTGGAAATTGGTCAATTGCCTCGCCATCCCGAACCATACATTTGTCAACGCACTCATTTCCATTCCAAAATTGTACTAAGTGGTATTCATTATTTCCTGACGGAATGTCAATATCATTAAAATCAACTTTCCATAGATCATTTAAATAATTGATCCTTGCGGCAATAAAAAATTTTAGATACCGGATGTAATTGTCATAACTTCCATAACAGCTGGTTTCATTCGGCGGAAAGCCTGACATAATAATGTTGTCCATTTCCAAAGACGCAGAAATATAATCAACATAGATATCAATTCCTTCTTCACAAATCCACTGCAGATATGGTAAGGCCTCTTTATAATAACTTATCATTTGTTTCTTAAATTCTTCATCCTTGTAAAAGTGAGAATACCACTCTGCCATGGCATTAGGCGCATCTTCTATTTTTAAAGTATAGTCAGATAATATTGCTCCAAATGCTCTGTCATAATCCCATATCGGTCCCGCTTTGAGCACTTCGCTGTCCTTGTCCTTATAATAGAAAGCACTTTCATACATAGCATCATTATCCACTACAATTTTATCTATTAAATATTGCTTTGAAAAGGATTCCATGTCAATATATGTCCAATAATCCCCATCTGCATTTATCAGATTTTCAATGTTTTGAATATACTGCTGAATATAAAAGCTTTCCCGTTCAGATATATATTTGGGTGTATTTATCGTAAAATAAAAGCCAAAAACATCTGTCTTAAAAAATGGCTCCCAGTCTTTAATCCTTAACGGATCTCTCTTCTCTATGAGATATCCCCCTGTAATATTTTCAGGGTCTTCTATTTCATAGCATGCATACTTCCCTTCCACTCTCTTTATCTCATGCTCCGCCAAATCCGTTTCAAAATTCTCGCTTTCATTTTCTTCATCCAGATCGTTGATCTCTATGCGTCCTTCTCCCACCGAAACAGCTTCTGTCAATAAATATAATCCCATGTAGTTTCCATTGCAATAGAAATCCACCCAATTACATTCAACCGCATATTCCATTCCCAAATATCTGGCCAGATCGTAGGTTATTTTAGAATGAATTTTATCATTTTCATAATACAAAGCTAATAAGTTCCAACGTTTCCCTTTTTCTATCCCACATAATTCCTGAGCAATATTTAAAGTAAACGTATATGGCTTCTTTCCTGCTCTGTAGGTGGTATTTCCTCTCCCCGAAAACCGGCTTAATTTACCGTTGCATTCCACTTGGCCTTTTTCTGAAACAACCAAAATACTTCCGCTTTCCTCATTATTCTTGTTTTCATGGATTTTGTCCAGATTACCACTGTCTGTTTCTATAAACAATGAATGTAAGTTTGCTGAACGCATAAATACAACATTATATTCACCCTCCTCTAAAGCATCACAGGCAATGGAGTAAACTGTGTCTTCTTCCCATTGCATACTGCACAAGAATGGCACGTTTTTTCCATTTATTATCAGATCCTTCAAATTGAAAGATCCATTATATATTTGATTATCCTTTATAAAAGCCGGTAAAAAGAAATAATAAACATTTGATGATGCGTCATAGTATGGATATAATTCTTGTATTTCTTCCTCTATTCTTATTGAAACAATAAGATTTCCCTCTTCATCTATATCAAAAAGAAGCCCTCTGCTTCTTTTTAAACAGCCGATGCATAAAAGCACCATAAAGCTGCATAAAAGAATTACAATTCCTTTTCTTTTTTTATTCATTTCTTTTGCCAACCACTATACAAGCCAACAATCCTATTCGCATATTCATCCGCATTATACCGCTCAGCCGTCCGCGCAATTTGCTCTCTTGATAGCTTTCGTTCCTCCAATCTCTTAATTGCATCCAAATAATCTTCCGCTTCATGCTTTTTTAGGACAATACCATTGTCTTCACAGACAAGCTCTTTTACCGCACTTGTATCCAGAACAATCACCGGTGTTCCACAAGCTATTGCCTCAACTGTCACAAGCGAGAAAGATTCTTCAATTGACGGATTGACAAAAACATGCGCTAAAGAATAAATCATAGCAAGCTCCTTCACATCTCCGGTCTGAGTTATCCCTTTAATACTCCGTGGCAGTCTTTTAATTTGCCTTGGGGACAAACCTACAAGAAAAATTTGATAATCAGCCGACAATTCCGGAGCCAGCGAAAGAAAATCCACCATTCCTTTCCGTGCATCCCAAACACTTGCAACTCCGAGAATTACTTTCTTTTCTCTGCTAATACCATACTTATCATATAACTCATTTAAAGGCTTTCTGTAAGAAAAAGCTTTGAGATCAATTCCATTGTTCACCGTTACCACTGGGTAATTACTGAAAAAAGATCTTTTTACCATCGACTCCATCCATTTTGACGGAACAATAACCGTCATATTTCTTACCCTGGTAAACATTCTTTTCTTATCAGAGTAATTTCGGCGGGAAGCATCGGCAAACAAGCTGATTGGGTATACTTTTTTATTAGGACATTTACTGCACTCTGTTTCCCATTTGCTGCAGCCGACTGCAGTAAAATATGCACAGTGACCTGTAAACGGCCAGCAGTCGTGAAATGTCCAGAAAATCTCCCCATCATATTCCTCTGACAGGTAACGAAATAACAAGGGCAAATTGAGATAATACCCATGCAGATTATGAAGATGGATAATATCAGGCCGCTCCTGCCGGAGCCTGCGGATCATCTTTTTGGTTACATAATAAGAACCATACCCCTGCCTGTCAAATACAGTATTAATCCCCACATGTATCCAAAACGATAGGGCATTTCCTATTTTTTCACAACGAAGATCCGAAAAAGGCTTTCGTCTTCCCACCAAGGAGAGCGTCTCATAGCCTAATGCACTTGCCTTCCTCTGAATATCTCCCATGAGCTTTCCGGTGCTTGTATTACAAACAGTGTTTATTTGAACTAACTTTTTCAATTATCTCTCTGCTCCGTGCTTTCCAATTCCCGTATCCTTTTTTCCAGCATGCTCAGTTCCTGAATCAAAATACGAATTTTCAAATTTTGCCTTGACACAATAGACGTTAATGTCATTAATGTCATAATAATAAAAGCAAATAATAAAATATACAACCCGTTCATGTTGCTCTCAATACCAAAAATTGCAACAAACCTTAATAATAATTCCGGGAATGTAGTCAACAACACCATAATAAAACCAGCTGCCAGCCAAATCAAAGTATACTTTAATTCCAGCATTTTATTTTTCAAGTAATACAGAATAAAAATAAAATAGCAAATCACAGCAATTATTATGGTTATCCTAAGAGTTAAAGGGATCATCTCTGCCTCCTGATTCCGAAGCTTATTCTC
Source organism: uncultured Lachnospiraceae bacterium (assembly GCA_964393865.1). GTDB lineage: Bacteria > Bacillota > Clostridia > Lachnospirales > Lachnospiraceae > Suilimivivens. The sequence goes on along the minus strand of CAYMUW010000003.1, from coordinate 91,791 downwards.
CGAATAATCATTGCCAATGTTACTTTACACATGTAATAAACTGATTTTTTCATAGTTATAGAACTTGCACCGGTTTCCCTTTCACGCATGACAACCGGATATTCCATTATTCTGCCGCCATGTACAGCTGCAATAACCATCGCCTCAGGCTCCGGATAATCCGCCGGATAATCTACCGCAAAAATACGAATAAACTTTGCGTTTACTACCCGATATCCGCTAGTGATATCCTTCACACAAACCCCCGTAAGAATCTTCCCTAAAAAACTGAGAAAATTAATTCCTACCCGGCGTATTTGGGTTGATTGGAAACCTTCTTTTCCCAGAAAACGTGATCCGATAACAATATCGGCCTTTTCTTCCTCAATCTGCCTTATCATTTCCTCCAAATATGATACATCATGCTGCCCATCACCATCAATCTGCACTGCAATTTCATAATTATGATCTCTTGCATACCGGTAGCCGGTTTGAACAGCACCTCCAATTCCCATATTAATCACTAAGTTTACCACATGATATCCATGATTGCTACATATACTTTTGGTATGGTCAGTTGAGCCGTCATTTATAACAAGATAATCATATTGCGGAAATTTCTCTATCAAATTATCAACAACCTTCTCAATACTTCCCTCCTCATTAAAGGCGGGAATAATTATTAATGTCTTTAACACGTTTCCCTCCATTTATTCACAATATTTATCAGTGAATAATAACTCTATTGCCGACAATGCCGTAAAAATCTGTGTTTTTTCGCCCATGCTTCCTTGCTTATACAGTTCTTCTATATCTTCTATCAGTTTAGAGGATAAAACTTTTCTCACTATACCAATGTGCGTTTGATAATATTCCTCTACAAATTTTTGCAAGCTCTCATTATCCTGCAGCCACTTATCCATTGGATTCATCCCACGATAATCCGATAATGTAGGTGCTTTTACCGGTAATCCAATTTTTCGAAGCAACAAACTCGGATGAGCAATCACATCCCACGCTATCTGCTTTATCAACTTCCACTTGAGATAAAAATCTGATTTATCAATCAAATCTCCTGTTCGTTCCCATATAAATTTTGCAGCATCAGGGTGCTTCGCTAATATCCATTTCTTATAAATATATCGATCTATTCTCTTTGCCAATGGTATGCTGAGACAAAAATCCATCACATCAACATCCAGAAAGGGGGCACACTCCTCCGTATAATACCTTGCAAAAGGATGAGAACCCAAGCAGCCTAATAAACCTCGAGTATTAAGAAGATATTCTTCTCTGTTCTCATACTTACTATAAGAATTATCATTATATTTTTCAAGAAGCTTATCGGAATAATTCCCTGCTGTTTTTAAAATATACAATTCCTGTTCATTTTTTATATAGGTTCCAAGCACTGCTCCGCCCAACTGACCGGTATGAAGGATACCATATTGATGCATATTAAGGCTATCCAATATATGCAATTCTCCTCCAACCCCAGAATACAGCGATATTCCATAATTTAATTTTGTGTCTCTATCCACATCATACAAATGCTTAGCGCTGTCAAGCGGCCACACAAGTATCTCTTCTTTCCAATAATCAGCAATCTGTTTTGCTACTAGTTCATCTATATAATTAGATTGGCAAAAAGTAATTGCCAACGAGTCCTTGTATCCTAACTCATGTGCAATCCAATAATTCATTCTGGAATCTAGCCCGCCACTCAACTCAATCAAGTGCTTGTACCCATATTCCAAGTCTTTCTCATATTCTCGCTTTACAGCACAAGTAAATAACTCATCCAGTATCTCAATCATTTCATCTTCCGATTTATTTTCCAGATTTATTTTATCTCTTTTTAAAGTGTAATACTCATTTATCCGGAATCCGCAGTTTGAAATTTGGGCATATTGTCCCGGCAGTAACCTATTTACACCTTTAATATAAGTGGATTCATCTGCCATAAAACCATATGTAAGCATATAGTAGACTGCTTTTTCGTTAACATCATAAAAGATCTTATTCAATCTCAATCCTTCTGCAAGCCACTCTAAAGAAGAAGAAATAATAAATTTATCATTATGCTGATAATAAAAAACGGCATTATCACCATAATGACTTGTAAAAAGCAACCATTTATTGCTCATCAAATCGCAATACATCCCCGAAAAGCTTCCCCGAAAATCATTAAAAAAATCTTCCCTTTTTTGATGCATAAGAAATGTCAGATGTGAAATACTATTTGCCTGATATTTCTCAAGCAATTCCTTTTTATTGAGAACGACCCCCTCCATACATGAAAAATATTGCTCCTGCAGGTCAAAACACTTATCATCACAAAATTTGGAAGTTGTATATTGAAACAATTTATAATCCGAAAATTCCGTGTTTCTATAAATCATCTCACCACATGCCTTCACACATGGACAATATTCTAAATTAGTCAGGTAAAATCCCGGCATAATCATCAACTCCTATCTTCTTAAAAATACACTTATTTCTTCGCCAAATGCTTGTGCTCTCTCATATTCATACCCATGACATACAACACAATCAGAACTGTCATAATTTATTGCAATGAGAACATCAGGAATAAAACTTGTATCTTCGTATTGTTCAGTCTGATTCGAAACATTTACATGCTCTATTCTGGAATAATCCTGCAGCATAGTAGTCAAAGGGTATTCATAAGAATCACTGCCCATAAGCAATCCGATATTTTGATACTTTTGCTGATTCAACATTTCCGCTAACGCTATATAGCTTTCTTGAATTTCTCTCCGGCTGACAAAATAACCATTATTCTCAGATTGATTAATTGCAATATTCCCATGATAATACAACATTCCCAATAGCTCTGCGATACATAAAAAATAAAGTATTGCAGAAAATTTCTTTTCCAGCTCATCCGTTCTGATTTTCATACATCCAAAAAACAATTCCAACTGACCGGCAATTGCCGGACACAATACTGCCAGGTATGAAATCATATATCTGCTGACAAACGGCTCCCAGCGCAGTACCGCACAGAAACACATAAAAGAAAGCGCAGCAGTAATGAAATATTGGTTTTTTATTTCCTTCAGATGTTTTCTGAAGTTACATAAAACGAACAGGAATATACAAATTATCAGCAGCCAGACAATTATAGGATTCACAGCTGTACTATTGCCATAATCTTGCGGATCACGAACCTGAAATTCTCTGCCATCCTCTGAAATAACGGGATCATCAATATCTACTTCAATTATTCTTGAAAATCTCATTACATATTTCCAAATAATTGTAGAGCTATTATATAACCATACGGCAGGCATATTAAATGTAAAGTTTTTAACAAAGTTAACTATGATATATCTCCAATGAACAGAACCTATTAATTGCCTCTGCCCGGTGCCGGGTGAGGCCATTGCATGAAAGGTTGACCAATTCCTGAAAAAATCCGGTGCCAATATACAAGCCATTATGCCGCCTGCCAAAAAGAAATATGCTGCCAGCAAAAGAAAATTATCTCTTCTTTTCACTACAATTATAAGCAGCCACAATAGCATAAACAGCATTCCAAAGCCGACTGACGGTTTGGTCAAATATCCGAATATTAAGCAAATCGATAATATCACAATACGAAACACAGTTTTCTTGTTAAGTACAATCTTCTCATCAACATTAAGAAAATTTAGAAGAAGGTATGTAAAGCATAACATCCAGAAACCTGCAAAATTATCTACCTGCGCCGTAAAACTTTCCGCAAAAGCAATTGGCATAGAATAAAACAACACACCTGCTATGTAGGAATAGTTTTGCGAGCAGCCGATTTTCTTTGCTATATGATACACCAAAATACCGCTTGTCAGAAAAGAGCAGCACTGCAGCATGTTAATAAACACATCATTTCTGCCTGTCATTGCATATACATGTAAATTGACAAACGCCCCAAGTATAGGGCTGGCCACCTGCCTGCTGATATGCGTTGCATAATGATCAACCGTGCCATTCTGCAGCCAGTGGAAAAGTCTGGGAAGATGATATGTCATAGAATCCCAATTATAGGTTTTCGTTTTCACCGCCAGACACAATACCACAAGTATAAAAAGTCCATAAAGAACGCTTTTTCTGCTGACAGATCCAACAGGAATAAGCTCCTTCAGACCTCGTGGATCTTTTTTAACAATCCGATAAAACATTGTCAAAAGAACTAAATCAAATATGAGCCAACATATCCATAAGGACATTATACTTATTGCTTGAAACACTGACAACACTTCTGTGATTATAAAACAATAAAATGTCCATACTGCAGCTGCATTTACGTATCTTTCCATCTTATCTTCTGCTTTATTAACAGCAAAAAGCAAAGCAACAGCACACAACATTGTACGCTTCCTCCAACTAATGATAACCTTTGATTCCCGTACTTCCAACTAAATGCAGCGAAATACCCCCCTCATTGTCAACTACCTGATACACACTTCCGTCCCTGATTTCCGTTCCTTCAAACAGTTCCGAATATGATTGACAAAACAACTCATCTGCATGGAATATCACCACATACTTACACTTTCCAAAAATCCACGACAAGCTTTCTGGCGGTAATATCACGGCTTCATTGTGAACTGTAACCTCGTTTTCAGGATATAATTCATATTGTTTGTCAAAAATTTCTTTATCAGCTACAATATTCCAGTTTTCATGTTCCGATACAATCGGACAGACTGCATTCCTGAAAATATATTCCGCATAACCGTCGCTGTGACTGCAGATAAAATATGCTCTTTCCCCTCTATCCGCTATGCTCCTAAGCATTTCCGCTATCCGATCATAACCATATATATTTTCTTTTGTAGTATTTTCTGCCACATCATTGCTTTCAATAATGATATCCTTTACAGGAGTACTGATGATCAGAAAAAACGTTATCACATAAACCAGACAGTCTGCTTTCACAGTTCTCCAAGAACTACGGTCGGTGCCGTCACAGATCAGGTACATTACCACCATCATTATGGCACAGATATAGGGTGCCAGATAGCGATCCATGGAAGTTAGATCCATGGCCTCATACGGTTCAAAACTAAACCAGTAAGTAAGCTGCAAAAACGCACAAAAACATGCGCCGGATAACAATATCATTCCCGAAAAGACAAATAACCGATGCCTTTCCCCATTCCAATATCCTAAGAATGCCAGACAAAAGACAAGAAATGCCATAATAGCCAGCAGATCAACAAAGGAAATCTTTATAAACCCAATGGAATAAGTTTCACCATCCAGCAATTCTATAATAAAATTACGCGTTACCTGATACTGATATCCTTCCCCCTTACCGGCAAAGATATTCTTAAGTCCTTCCATGCTGATACCGCTTGCACTCATCGCAGAGTCGATTTCCACTGTTTCTTCAATTTCTACCGCCGCCTCCTGTGTCTTATCGGCAGGCTCCTCTCCGCCTGTCACCTGGTAAGCGCTTTCCTGTAAATTGCCATTTACCGGAATATTCAAATAAACCTGCCAGCTTAAATATGTCCCCATTACCAGAAATACACATATAACAGGAAAAAGCAGCCTCCTAAAGTTAATCTTTTTCTTTCTAAGCCCTTCAAAAAAAGCATCACCAAATATAATCAATGCAGCGACGCCTGCAAGCGCAACCCCGATTTCTTTAATTAGCGCCAGTGTACATAATGCACTTGCAATTCTAATGCAATTAAACCATGACATTTTTTCCGAATAATAGCAGATTAATATATATGCCACAATCACTGCCATCAGCGAATCTACCATAATACTGCTGGATATATTGTTAAAAAACAGTATTGGTATACATATTATTGCAGTCAAAACCGGCAAAAATAATTTTCTCTTTTTTCCTTTTTGGAGCAGTTTACACACAATAACCGATACACTCAGCAACATTGTTTGATATGCCATAAACAGGATGTCTTCACTAAAAACACCATTGACAAATTCAAACAAATATTCAATCAGCGTTGAAAACGGGAGATATCTGGGCAAAATAACAGTTGTTCCAGCATGCTTTGCAAAGGAATCATAATAAAACATATCTCTAACGGCAAGTTCCCAATGCCGCAATTCATCCCGCATCCCTAACCAGTCATTATTACTTGTTATTAGAATTACGCCAAATAATAACAAATAAATCCACAATCCCGGAGACAGCAGTTTTGGCAAATCCAAGCCCTTTTTATTATATAAAAATACTGCTGCAAGCAATGCGCATATGGATAATAAGTAAACAAACCCTATCCCCCAAAGTAAATGTTCTGTCAAACCAAAAAGGTACAGAAAGAAGCCTTCAAAGAACAGAGAAACAGCTACAGTTTCTTCCCATTTTCTCCCCGTTATCACCATTATAAACAAAGAATAAGCCAGTAAAGGAAGCAGTACTGCCATAAGCCAAAACAATCTGGAATATTTAACAACTGTAATTGAAATTGCCGCCGCCTCATCCACAGCTTGTTCTTGAATACTGCATCCGCCATAATTGCTTCCGGAAGCAATTTGCAGTATTCCATCTGCGGACGGATTTAACAGGGAAATTCTAATACGGTATCTTTTTCCCTGTGTAACAGATGTTCTGTCAAATAAGAAACTAATTTCTTTCTGTTCGCCTGCCGTAAATACAAAATTTTCCTGTATCTCATCCACCAATACCTCAGAATAATCATCGGAAAAAACCTTTAACTGCACATCACAGGAAAAATCATTTTCCGCAATATAAGGCACCTTAATGCCGACAATTGCTTTTACTTCAGGCTGCCATGTCTGTTCCAGAATACTATCCTGCGTACCAAAAGCAATCTGGGAATCAGGATTCGACACAATATTAACCGGCAGATACGTGTACCGCCTTGTAAATACCACAAGGATACCTAAAAATAATATAAGAAAAAACCAGTTTCTTTTCACGATTTTCTTCATATCTTTTTGCATATTCCATCCATTCCTCTACTCATGCTCAATCCGAATTCCCTTCATATCTCTTCAATACGGTTGCTACTTTAAAATCATCCACAATAATGGAATAAATTTCCTCGTATCCTTCTATTTCCACATCATTACCGGTCTTTCCTCTGTATGTTTCAATATAGTATAGCGGCTCCTCCTCTTCTATTATTCTGCTGCGCTCTTCCTCGCTCAGTAGGTACTTGTAGAAGTTATTCCCCGGAGTTTTTACTGAAAATTCTCCATTCTCCTCATTTTGTGCAATATACCTGACAGCATCCAGTGTGGTCAGATGCCAGTAATCCCTGTCAAACTGTGCGCCAAAATATTTGCCGATATTATTAAAATAAACCATTTCATAGGGATGGTTATTCCATATCCACGCAATCTGAATCCCACTGCCCAAAATAATAACCGCCAGAAGTGCTATCAGATATTTTTCTCCCTTCTTGCGCAGATAATCAACGCCAAACAGGGCAAACAAAATAAGAGGGGGTAGAAAGAAGTAGCAATGCCGCCAACCGTTATACAGGGTAGAATGTATCAGCACAACACCAAGCCACGGTACGGCCATCAACAGAGCGCACCAAACAACATACTTATATCTGGTAACTAACAGAAATAGAAAGCCATCCTTATTTCTGATCTTTTTTATGCACAGGCCTATGCCGGCTGCCGCAGCGGCAGCAAAGAGAAGAAGATACCAGACAGGCACGGAAACCAATATCCATATCGGCACATAATACCATGGAATTTCCGTTTTGCCGATCACCTCCCCCATAAACACAATGGTAGAATCCCAATTGTCATATTGTGAAAATTGAGCAAAAACTTCCCATACGCCCAAAAATGGATTTTTCCATGTTACCGGCAGCATCACCACATATGATACAAACCAGATCATCAACAGCGCCGCACCACACAAAAAGGGATGTGCACAACGTGTCTCATAGCCTACTGTCTGTGCCGCTTTTCCTAAAATACAATCCACCAGAAGATAACCGAGAACCAGAAGCAAAAAAACGATGCCTACGATCCTTACATTGGCAGAAACCGCCACGGATATAGAAAAGGCCAAAATCCACCTCTTAGAAAACCTGCTTTTAATAAGCTTCACAGTAGTCAACATGCAAATCATAAAGGTTGATACAAAAACCATGTCCTTAATATTATAAAACTGCTCCGCAAAAAAGCGCGGGTACAGGGCAACCATCAAAGCTCCCAAAAGCCCCATAAGATTTGACCGAAATAAAGTTTTCAGCAAAAAGAAGAACGCAATATAGCCCAAAAAGCAGAGAATAAAAGTATAAAGATGCCTTCCATAAAAGACATCCCCTAAATCCTGCGCCGTCAACTCAAATATCACAGAAGGCATCTGAAGAAAGGTTCCGTAATTCCGTTCACTATATGTCTCCAAATCAGGGACATCAAAACCGGACATGCGGTCTGCCCCCAGAAAATTCAAAGCGTATTTTACATTCACCAGAGTGCTTAACCGTTCCGTAGGCTCGTCCGCCGAGATTCCATAGTCTCTGTAAACCCTTACGCCCAATGCCAGATATGCCAAAAACACAACCAAAACAATGCAATTAATCAGACCCCTATTTGCCTTCTTCTCCATATATCCTGTTACCCTCAATTTGCTGTCCCACTTATGATAGCATAGTTCAGGGAATTATGCTATCATAAATTCTATTTCCGCTTCTTTCGCTTCTTTCCGGCATTGTTATATACCTGTATGGTTTGATCCACTACGTCCTCCCAATTATACTTTTCACAGATAAACCGGCTGCTTTCCTCTTTGTATTTTTTCACCAGTTCTTCATTTTCCAATAAATATTGCAGCTTTTCCCTCAGATCTTCCACATTTCCTTTTTGAAAGCTGAACGCCTTATCCTCGACTACCTCCATATTTTCCGGTATATTGCTGACCAGGCAGCAATTTCCATAGCTCATTGCTTCCAAAAGGCTGATGGCCATGCCTTCCACATCGCTTGGCAGAACAAACACATATGCATTAGAAAATAATTCCTCAAGTATTCTCCCCTGAACAAAGCCGGTAAGAATAATGCTTTCATTTTCCTTCGCATAATCGTATATTTTCTGCATATATTCCTCTGCATGGCTGTCACCGCCTGCAATAACAAGCTTCTTATCCGTTTTCAGCTGTTTATATGCCTCTATCAGATAATGTGCTCCTTTTTCCGGTACCAGCCTTGCCAAAAATAGAATATAACCGTTTCTCCTTAAACCAAAATGTTCCTCTATCTCCTTGACTTCCTTCAGGCAGGGCTTTTCAATTCCATTGGGAATGTAAATCGTTTCTCTGCCATATTGTTCCCGAAAGTAGTTTTGAACATTACGGGAAAGCACAATAATCTCGTCCGCTTTTCTCGCTGCCTTTTTTTCTCCATATTTTAATACTCTCGTAGCCAGGTTCCCCCATTTTGCCCTCTGCCAGTCCAGACCATGTATGGTCGCCACCACATGTATTCCAAAAAACTTCGGAACTCCAAGCATCACGCAGGGACCTTCCGCATGGTAATGCAGTACGCCATATCTGCCCACCAGCGCTCTAAAGGTTGCCAGAAAGGAATATACGATAGCGTTTAAACTGCTGCTTTTAAACGTCGGAATGGTGAGGAGACGTATTCCGTTATACACCTTTCCCCGCTTCTCATCAAACTGCTTCCCCGACACATGATACCCCGACCTGTTATAAGCATCCACATGATATCCCCTTTGCGTAAGGCGGGTAGAGATCTCATCCACCACAATTTCCACCCCTCCTTCTCTTGAGGGAATCCTTTTATGGCCGATCATGGCAATTTTTTTCCATCTGTTCTCCTTCCTGTATCTCCGGCTTTCATGCCCCACTTTAATCAAGAAGGATACATTGGTGGAAAAGTAACGCATAAACAGTCTTTTGGGATCCTGTATCAAGCGGTGCAGCCATTCCAGGCAAAGCTCCTGCATCCACCCCGGCGCACGCTTTACCGTACCGGCGCAAAAATCAAATGCTGCTCCGACTCCCAGCATAACACCATTCACCTTAAACTGGTGCGCATACATCCATTCCTCCTGCTTAGGCGCTCCAAGCGCCACCCAGATATAATCCGGTCCGGCTTCATTTATTTCCTTAATAATCTGTTCATCCTCCTCGGCGCTAAGAGGACGATAGGGCGGTGAATACATTCCCACAATACACAGCCAGGGAAATTGTTCTGTCAGCTTGTTTTTGAGCTGTGACAGGGTCTGTGGCGATCCGCCATAAAAGTAATGTCTAAATCCCTTCTCCTTTGATACCCTGAATATCTCCGGCATCAGGTCTGGTCCCGGCACCCGCATAGCGTCATAAAATCCTCTTCGCCGACACACGATAGACAGAGGCTTTCCATCCGGCAGAGACATGGCGCCGCTGTTTTGAACCGCATTGTAGTCTTCATTCCGATAAGACATCATCGTCGTATGCACATTAGCAACACATACATAGTCCCCGCGCAGTTCATCCAAATGTTCCGTCAGATAAGCTACCGTCTCCTGCATGTTGGTAACATTAATATTTGTATTCAATATTCTGCAATAGCGCAGCTTACTCTCCATTTCTTCGTATCCTTCCCTTATATCGTTCCCTTGCCTGCAAAATCAGACTTCCCGAACCATATATGATTAATCCTGAAATGATTCCGGCAGTAATAGTGTTCCTGAAACGTTCTACCTGTGCAATGTTACCGCTAAAAGCAACCATCTCTGTCTGTTCCGACTCATAACCCAGTATTTTATCGCCCTCCTGCAGAATATCCGTTGAAGATGTGAGATAATAGCTATCCGGCAAATCATCCGTATACTCAAAAGCCTTTCTGGGTAAAAGATATCTTTCCGGAATGGTTGTACAGTGAAACGCAATGGTGCCTGCTATCAGTGCACCTACAACAGAAATGGCGGCTAAGCCAATTCGCTGTTTGGCAGTATTTGATTTTATACAGCCACAAACATGTGACATATTCAAAAGCGGAACGTTAACGTCTTTATCAATATGCAACAGACAGATCTGCTTATCTTCTCCTTCTTTTGTATGAAACAGCTCCGTTCCCACCAGAAGAAGTGACAGATTTTTAAAAGAAGTATTAAACAAAAACGGTTCTGTCAACCCGGCTATCAGGCATGACAAAATCACACATAACGCTATACCATCCTGCTCCTTTGCTTTTCGATAAATTCCCCGGAAATAGACGCAGATTATAAGCAAAAGGAAAACGCCTCCATAAGTAATCAATGCAAAAACATAGGAATTATCCATGGTGCGGACTGCCGTAACAATAGAAGTTGTATCCACACCAAACAGCTTTACAGGCTGATTTTGTAAAAACCATTTTGACAGGGAAAGCCTTGTATTTAACAGCTTGTTTACAATATCAAAAGCCCTCCCCTCCAGAAGAAGCGGTGCACCAAATGACAGGAACAAACATACAGGAAGGCATAACTGTATCAAAACCTGCTCCACTACGCAAAAGCATTTTCTGATTTTCCAATAGCATACCAGTATCAGGCAAATAGTCGTTACTAAAAAGCCTGTGGTACTGAGCGAATATATGAAAACATACAGGTTGCCTAATTCCAATAAAAGCAAATGGCCAAACCGGATTCTTTCCTTCAGTATATAAACCAAAAAGCACACAAGAACCAGATATGATATGTGCAGCACATTTGGATGAGCATATCCAAGGCTCCATCTGATAATCCGTCCCATTCCCAGCCTGTCATGCACCTTGAATGCGCTGTCAATGATATGCAGGGAGGTTAGAAGAAATAAGATACCAAAGGATAAAACCCATGCTGCCAGTCCCACCTGAAAAATCTTTTTCAGATCCATGTTTTTCAACCCGCAAAGCAACAGAATAACAATGAATGCCCCTTTTTCACGAGCAGTGAGATAAATTGCGCCTCCAAGCACTACCAGTACTGCGTAGAGCAGCATTTCCCAAAGATAGTATCTGGTAAGCAGCATTTTTCCTGCCCATCCTATAAGCGCTATTATAAAAAAGACCTTGAAGCCTGTCTGACCGTCATATAATCCTATTCCCTTCGCAAACAAAAGCGATACAAAAAACACATAAAAACAGATTTCCGACAGTCTTACTGTGTGTCTTTTAATCAATCCCTCCAACAGTATCCTTCCTTTCCCCTATATCTGCATTCTTCCATTTCGCAGGCTCTTTTATTATTTCGAACCATACTGCACCTATCAGGAAGAAAATGTAATTTCTTGCAAGATAAACCGATATAACATGCGCCTCGGTAACGGTATAGAGGCTGATCAACGCAATCAGCAGGATGGACATATAATCATTTTTTTTGTAAAAAAAGAATAACAATGCCGCTATTACGGCCACAAATATACATCCCGGTATGATCCCATACCAGTAAAAAAGCCTCACCCAGCCCATATCAAAAAAATAGTCATTCTCCGGTCCTGAAAACAACCGCCATGTTTGAACTGTCCCTTCAAATCTTGTGGTTCCCACCAAAACGCGGATTCTCCCATTCAATATTCTATTTAAATAGAAAAATACCATTGTAACAGGGCTTCTGTCATCATACCATACATAATCATATATTCTGTATGCATTAGCGGCCGTTAAAATTGAAACTCCAATACTTCCCACCGATGTAATAATTCCAATCCAGCTGATTATTTTTTTAATCCATGTGTTCTGCCTCCGGGTAACAATAAACACCAGAACTATCCCATATACGGTCACCAGAAGACTTGTCCTGGAATCTGTCAGACAATAGAAGAAAATATTGACTGCCAATATCATCAGATAATGCCACCACTTCATCCTTTCACCATATAAATACATTCCAAGCACAGTCATAGCCCACACCATGCATTGAAGGGCATTAGGATGTCCCATCCCCAGCGTATATCTGGTCTCTATTACTCCCCGTCCGTAATCCTGCGTAAGCGATAGCCCACCATAGATTCCTGTTACTGACAGGCAAATAATTATTATACATCCTGATAATGTCATCCAGAAGACCAGCTTTAAACACTTGCGCATATCAATAGCCTTACATGCCGCCACAAATATAACTAGTCTGACAATTTCATTTCTCCCGGTTATAAGATAGGAAGCCGCACCCAAGACACAAAACAGAAAAATACAAATATACTCCTTCCATGTATATTTTGTCAAACATACCTTGACCAAAAACAAAAGGAACGTCAATTGAAACAATCTTCCCTCTATAGGATTTGTAAAGTTGCTCTTATCAATAATAACAATACATACTTCTATGATAACCGCAGCATAAAAACACCAATATGCAATTTGGGACAACCATGCACTTCTGGCTCTCATGATACGCCTTCTTCCCTGCTTTGTTTCTCCACCCTGCCATCCTTTACTTCAAAAATTGTATCTGCATTCCTGATGGTTGTGAGTCTGTGAGCAATTATAATAATAGTTTTCTGTCCTTTCAGGCAGTCAATTGCCTCCATTACCGCCGCTTCCGTGTCATTGTCCAGAGCAGATGTTGCCTCATCCAATACCAGAATTTCCGGATTGTGATAAAGCGCCCTTGCAATTCCGATACGCTGTCTCTGCCCTCCTGATAACCGTATTCCTCTGTCGCCTACACGTGTATCTAAGCCTTCCGGAAGGGTATCCACAAAATCAAACAGCTGCGCCTGCTGCAGCGCGGCAATCACTGCCTGTTCATCAATTTCATTTTCCTCAATTCCAAACGCCACATTGTTTCTGATGGTATCATCAGACAAATAAATGGTCTGCGGAATGTAGCCGATCTCCTTCTGCCATGTAAGAAGGTTCTTATAAATATTCATTCCGTCAACCAGAATTTTCCCCTGCTGAGGAGGCAAAAGCCCCAATAAAATATCTACCATTGTTGACTTTCCTGCTCCGGAAGTTCCCACAAAAGCCACCGTCTCGCCTTTGTTTATTTCAAAGCAGGCATTTTCGATCACGTTTCCTTCTCCTTCCGGATAAGCATATGTCACTCGTTTTACTTCGATCTTCTCCTTGAAATGCCAACTCTCATCCTTTTCCATCTCCTCAACATGAAGATCTTCTATTTCCTTTAAGTCATGATAAATCAGGTCAATAGAAGGAGTCGCAAAAATTACCGCCGACAGATGCTCGTTAATTCTTCCCACAGAAGGCAGTAAACGGAATGCTGCTACGGCAAATATGGCAAGCTGCGGAACAAACTCCGTCAATTCCTTCTGACCAAAAAACATTTTGACCAGAACCGCCGATAAAAGCCCTGTCATGCACACCATCTCAATAATGTATTTGGGCATAATGCCAATTAGCCGGTTCAGACGCAGTACCCGGACATACTTTCTCATATAATTGTCATAATTATTGATAAAGGTTCCACTGCGGTCAAGTATTTTGATATCCTTGATGCCGCTTAAGGATTGGTTCATCCACTGATAGATTTTCGCCTTATATTCCTGCCCCTGCTCGCCCCATTTTCTGGAATATTTCTTGTTAATATAGGAAAAAACAGCAAGACATACCGCTAAAAGACCGGCAATCACCACTGTAATAGACTTGCTCACAATAAACAGATATATTCCAAGTACAATACAGACACATGCCTCTGCCGCCATCTCCATAAAGTGTAAAATTGCCTTGGCAAACTGATCGGTATCCTCCTGCATACTCCTTTGCAGCACCGCAATGTTTTTGTTCAAATGAAACGTATACGGCTCCTTCATATAGGATTTCAAAAGATTAGTGGAAATGGTTCTCTGAATTCGATATGCAAACCTGTAAATTGTATTCTTTTCAATTATAATGTAGATATTCTTGATGATATATATTGCAATAATGCTGCCCGCCAGCACTGCAAGAAAGTACTCATACTTTTCAAACGAGAAAAATTGATAAATATAAGACATGACCGTACTTTCCAGCATGGCATTCTGATCCATAATTCCGTCAATAAACGGAGAAAACAGAGAAATTGCCAGAAGCTCAAGAATGCTTCCGGCCAGTATCATAATAGTCAGCAAGACAATCTTAATTTTATCCCTTACAGAAAAGATATAGTTTAATTTTTTAATCATCTGTGGTCACCCTTTTCCATGCATGCAATTATTTTCTCGTAGTAAATATCAAATTTACAGTTTTCTTCTATTTCCTTAAAGCCGTTTGCTCCCATCGCCTTTAGCTTGTCAGGATCAGAGATGCACTTCAAAATCACACGCTGTAAATCTTCCTCATTGTTGTCTTTAAACCGATAGCCATTCATCCCTTCTATAATATAACAGGAAGTGCCGTTTGTGTCACTACAAATTGCAGGCACCGAAAAAGACATTGCTTCTAACTGGGAAACCGACGCTGGTTCCCTGGTGCTTGGCAGTACAAAGAGGTCAGCATGAGCATACAGCTCTTCCATATCCTCATATGCCAGATTCTCCAGCAGCGTAACCCTTTTGGTCAGCCCGTTCTCCGAAATAAACCTTTCCAGCTTCTCCTTATACGCCCTTTCAAAATGATCGGCACACTCTCCCGCCACCGTCAGCGTTAAATTATATTCATCCGCAAGTCGGAAAAGAATAGCAAGCAGCATGAGAATATTTTTTCTTTCTTCATATTTTGCCACACACAAAATATTGATTTTCCCATTTTGGAACCATTTCTTTTCTTTAGGCGAAAGCCTTGGCTCCATGACAAAGGGCACAAACACCGCCCCATCCTCTTTGACCTTTCCTTCCCCCTCCACGCCCAAAACAGGTGTGATTCTTACCTGCGGAAGCAAGCTTTTCACAATTCTATGGGGCAGATCATTTTTGATTTCATCCTCCCACAATGGACTTTGGTTATACAATATCATGGGAACGCCCAATCTCCTACATGCCAGGCAGGTAAAAATGGAATAGACAGATCGTTCCCTGATAATCATAACATCCGGGTTGAAATCCGAAACAATTTTCCTTACTCTGCGCATGGAGGGGAAGCCGTATTTTAACCGCATATCACATGCCTTGCTGTTTTTGCGCTGTAAAATATGAACATAGATCCAGTTTACAACAGAAAAAAGCTTTGAATATCCTGCCACAACCGGCACAACATAAGTATAGTCCTCTAATTTCCCCTGATAATGACTTACAAAGCAAACTGTATGTCCACGATCAACGAGCCCCTTCATAATAGGAGCCTGGTTGGTGTGATATCTGTGTGCAACATAAAGGAAACGCATAAAATCCTTACCTTTCTCCTTATAATTCATTCAGCAAATCCAGCCATTCCTTCACAATGCCCTGCAAAGAAAATCTCTCTCGCACCTTTGCAGCAGCCCTTCCCATTTGCGCGGCAAGCTCCTTTGATCCGGCCAGCTTCTCCATAGCATCTCTAAGCGCATCAACTTGTCCCACAGGAACAAGAAATCCGTTTACTCCGTCCTGAATACACATGCGGGAGCCCCCGCAGGGACAATCAGTTGAAACAACCGGCATTCCCATTCCCATCGCTTCCAGCAGAGAATTAGATATTCCCTCATAATCAGAGGATAACACATACATTCCCGCATCTTTTATTTCATTTAAAATACTCTCATGGAAGCCCTCAAAAACCACATTCTCCCTGATCCCCAGCTTGCCTGCCAAATCCTTAAGCTCCTGTTCCAGACTTCCCTCGCCATATAAATGTAAAACATAATCAGGATATTTTACCAGGAAATCCTTAAATGCATAAAACAAATTTACATGATTTTTCTGCTCCTCAAGCCGCCCCGCAGCAACCACGGTATGTTTTCTTGGCCCGGTATAAACCTCCGGCAGCTTTTCGGTAATAGGGTTGACGATTATAGTGCCCCTTTTTTGTATATCCTTCTGAAAATACCGCATTGCATCCTCCGTCTGAAACACAACCCTGTCGGAATGCAGATACGCATAGTTCCTGATCTTTTTATTGGGAAAGGATTCCGGGTCATTCCGCTCAGAGGACACCTGCTTCATATGCAGACCCATCTTGGCAAGGCTGGTAAAAAAAGCGGTAGCCGGTTCAAAAGCAACCAGAATATAATCTCTGTTTTGCTTAAACACCTTTCTCATACGGATAATTCTTTCTATCCGTTTAAAAATACTGCCGCCCGTTCTTCCTCCAATCTGAATAACCTCGATTCGTTCATCCAGTTTGTACGCCATATCGGAGCCCGCCGTCATTAAAATCTTGACACCTATATGCCTGTTTACAAATTCATTCGACAAAACAGATATCACTCTCTCTGCTCCTCCGCCTACCATACGGGGGATGATAAATAAAATATTCATCCTATTTTCTCCATTTGTTTCTATTGTAAACCAGATATTGAATATCAATCATTTCATAATGAGTAGATTGACTGTAAGTATGCACTCCCAACAGCTTATGCCCCATATTATGAAAATCGGTCGGCAAAAGCTCCTTTATCTGTTCTCCGGGTACCTTTTTATCTTTTTTGCGAAACTGCACGGAATAACCGTAAATTCCGGAAGTGCTTCTTTGTATGGGCGCCAACGGAATATCCTCTTCAATGACCGGCCCCGCCATTCTTGACATTAACGTGTAAGAGTCGGATATTCTCCCCAGATCAGCGTTTTCAATCTGATCTCCCCTTCTATGAAGTTCGTAAGCATGATATCTCGTATAAAAATCATTTTCCGGATCATACTCAGAGGCAAGTATCTGTACCCTGTTTTCATCCTTACTCCAAACCACGCTGTCAACCAGATGCCAGCCCTTCATAAATTCTCCTGCTTTTTCCCACTGATAGGGGAACTCTGTACATCGATACAAATTAATAGACTGATTCATTTCCGTTTCCGGTATCATATAAAGCTCATTTCCCCAATAAAAGCACATAGGAAAAGACATATGATAGGGCTCCTCAATAACAGGCACAGGCTCCTTCCACGAACCGTCTGTGATATCGGCACAGGCAATACATCCTATTCCTGTTTTTCTGTCAACCCGTTCCAAAAAAACGACCTCTTTTCCATCTTGCTCCCACATCAGCGGATCCGCATACCAGTAATCTTCCGAGTGGGGCAGCACTACAAATTTTTTGTTCTTTGCATGATCTTCTCTGTACAATTCATGCCCGGAGCTTCTAGCACAAAATGCACAGGAAAAAATCGCCTCATATCCTATCAGCTTCTGGAAGCCCAATTTAAAACCCAATTTTTTAATTTTTTTTAATAATTGCATAACTCGCCCTGCCTAAATCTGTTCTATCATTTCCATCAGTTTCCTGCAATAGGTTTCAACCGTATCAAATCTCTTTTCCATACATGCCCGGGAATAATCTTGAAGCTTACTGTCATCCGTCCACAAGCTTTCCACTTTCTTTTTTAACTTCTCTGCATTCCCTGCTGGAAACAATTCTCCGGTTTTCCCTTCCTCTATCAATTCAGGAATCCCTCCGATACTGCTCCCAATGACCGGTGTTCCCAAGGCAATGGATTCCATCACTGAAAAAGGACAATTTTCATAGCATTCAGAGGGAATAATGCTGAATTTGGCTCCCCGTATCAGAGAAGACAGTTCTTCTCCCTTCTTAAAGCCCACATTTTTAATATTCATCACTTCGTTGACCTTTTGCTCCATAGGCCCGCTTCCTGCAAAGACAAAGGGAATTTGAGACAGACTGCCGCATACCTTCAGAAGTGTTCCAATCCCTTTCTCCTCAGAAAATCTCCCAAAGTAAAGCACATAATCTTTTAATGGGAGAGCCTTCCCTTCAAGCGAATTATCAAAAGAAATAAAATTATGCAGCACCTTGGTTTTCCCCGAAAATTCACTTCTGGTCAGCAGCTGCTCCTCCAAAAAATGAGAAGGGCAGATTATACAGTCTATATATCTGTATGTCTGTAATCTCTTGTACAGCTCCGCCTCCAGGTATGCACAGAAACTCTTAAGCTTTGAATTATGAATGCAGGAATTTCTTACACACTCAAAGAAACCACGCTCCAAACACCTTTGGCACAATTCACCGGTTGCCGGAATTCTCATCAAATGATTGGGACATACCAGCTGTGTGTCGTGAGCTGTATAGAGAATTTTAACTCGTCTTTTGGCGTCTTTTTCATACTTTTTTATTTCATAGACAATAGACGGCGTAAGCTGAAAATTGAAATTATTCAAATGCACCACATCCGGCGAAAAATCCTCCAAAACACATCGCAATTTCTGACGTGCTGTTTTAGAATAAATAATCTGAAAGGGATATAATATTCTGCCTAGCTTTCCCGTATGAAAATCCATATTGGGCGTATACGCATTTACCCTGTTTCCATCAATACGATCAGGATGCTCCATGCCAAAATATTGTACTTCATGACCCTCCTTTTGCAGCTGCCGCCCAACCTCAAACACATAGGTTTCTGAGCCGCCATTTTGAAACAGAAATTTATTAATTATTAAGACTTTCAACTTGTTGACCCTCCGGCTCATTTATTCCTTAAATCTTGCATGTATTATTTTTGTTTCACTTCCCAGCTCTATCTCTATCTTCCGTTCCGTGCTAATTAGTGTTCCATCCTCCGTATACCATCCCTCAAATTGTGCATCGGAAGCAATTTCATTAACAGACAATGTAACCGGATAATCATTGAAATAAATCCCCTGCCAAAAAGCGCAGTCCTTCTCCAGAGATATTGTATTTACCGAAAATTCTGCCACATTCTCTTTATCTATCAATAATGCTATATAAACAGGATCCTCCCAAAGCTCAAACTCTTCCTTTAAAAACGATACGATATATTTACTCCTGTTACAAAAGAAATCCTTTATTGCGTCCGCATACTTGCTTGTATCACGTTCTCCCAAATATCTTATTCTGTTTAATTCATAAGAAAATTGATATTCCTCCAGTATTTTATCAATTACTGCAGATACACGTTCTTCTTCAAAATTATTATTAACCAGATCCATAAATGAAACAACGAATTCTTTTCGAAAAGAATCATTTTGCATTAATCCCCTTACAATTGGATCCTCCTCCCAGCATATAATGTTTCCGCTTTTAAAGGTATTTCTCTCATAGGAATTCTCTCCGCCTTCCGTATCCCATATGGCCCAACGCCATTTTCCGTCTTCCTTTTCATGACTTCCCTTGGCAATGCTTCTCCAGCATATGGCGTTGTGCGGCAGCCAATCATAATTATCTATATATATCATACTACAATAGTAGTCAATAAAACTCTGTATATCCATCATTTCCGAGAGTTCCTCATAAGCCTCCTCCGAAGACATATCGACTCCGGAATTTATATATGCAACCACATCAGCCGGAGAGGAGCTTTCACAAATTTCCACATTATCCAGCGGTATTCCATAATGGTTGTTAAAATAATATTCATCATAAACCTCTGCAAGGGAATACATCCCCCAATACTCCCCATCCAGAAAAACATTACATCGAATAAAGCTCTGTGTTTCCACTTCCCTATCTGCCACAAGCTCCTGATTTAGAATATGCTTTAACTTTGATACATCCCTGTCCGAATATATATAAAACTTCCTATCGGTTCCCCCAAAAATCCCTTCATCAAATACATCTTTACCATCATACATCTCTCTTGCATAAACAGAAAAGCTTTTTTGAAGCGATCCTCTCGTGGTAGAACCATGAACTCTCACGCCAATCCGCCGTTTCATAATCGAATTGCCATTTTCATCCCAGACTTCTATATTTCCCTCCCTTTCAGTTCTTTTTCCTTTTCTTCTGTAATTTGCCGGTATCTGAATAGTATCTTCCATGCTTCCGTCTTCAAGCATATATTGATCATAATCTTTTCCCAAAACATAAATGCCATTTTCATAGTCAAACAAATTATCCGGATCTGTTACTAATGATACCGTATACATTTCCTGATATGCTTTTTGATCCTGATACCCTATTAGGTAAGAATTTGTAACAATATCACTGGCATTTCCCGCTTCATCAATACAAACGGCACGCACCACGAAAATTTTATCCACCAGCTCCTCTGGAACAAACCGTGAAACTGTTGACATATCCGTGCGCGCTGAATACAGATTCGGATTACCCGAGACGTTAACAACCTCAATTGGTTCTGTATACAATAAACTTTGATCAGTCGGATCGCTTCCATCTAACGTATAGAATATTTTATCTTCACTTTCCATTTCTAAGTAAAATGGTTCATCATAAAAGCCGCCTGCCCTTGAAAATACCGGAGCTTCAACCTTATAGTCCGGAATAATAACCGCATTAACGTTTGTCATTCCGATTGTTGCCTCTGTTTTTTGCCATTCTTCCTTGTTATTATCAATTCTACTCCATGTGACATTCATTTCCAGCGAAGGAACCCCTACAGAATCGACTATTTGATCTTCCTTTGTTAAATAAATGAACTCTCCATTAGAACTGATTTTAAAGTTCAGATCTGAATCTTCACCATTTTCTACGCCTGTAGCATAAAGTACATAAAAACCGCCTGCCTCTATATATACATCCGGCAGTTTACATTTTTTCATCTTATATTTATCATCCGAAAGGTAGTAATCTCCAAGAAAAATTTCTTTATCGGCAGAATTATATAATTCTATCCAATCACTGCTTTCATAATTTTCTTTTATTCCCGTTGAAAAGTTGTTGCTACAAACCTCATTGATGCATAGTGGATCTTTACCTCGTAGAGGTTTAATCATCAGAAACAAAATAAGCAGCATACTTATCCCTATCATACTTATAATTGTTTTTCTTCCTCTATACATCATAATATTTCTACCTCTTTCCTACATCACTTTTCCATCCGGACTGACAAAAAGCCATCCCGGCCACAATTCCTCCATCTCTTCTTTTACAAAGGTCTGACTGTTCTTGTGAATCGTAGGTCGTATCATGATTTTACTCTCATTCTCATTCAGCCTGGCTCCCCAGAAGCTGAATGTAGAATTTGCGCAGATGTTATGCCTGCATCTGCTCATCAGCCATATATCATAAAAGCTGTCTTTTCCGTGATTGACATCCACAATGGTATATTCGACGCCCTTATATTTTGCCTTTACATAAGGAATATCATCCGAAAAAATATAAAAATGAGCTTCGGGTACTCTTTCCCTGATTACCCTTATTGCTTCTGCATAATACTGATCCGTGCAGATATTCCCAAACATAGCGGCATTTTCCGGATTTAAATAGTCTCCCCGTCTGATATGCACACTGACGGACTGTCCTGCTGACATTTTCTGTGCCAACTGCCTGTTTAATGGGTTACTGCTAGGCGGAAATTGTATCTTTTCCCTCAAATCGTACAGGATATCCGCATAATATTTTTCACAGGCAAAATAACCGGAAAGATACATATCTTCAAAATCAAAGATTTCGGGATGATACATTTTGCTTTCCTGGAATTTGTGTATGGTAAATGGAAGCAGCTTCCTTCGAAGCTTGCCGCCCACGCCATCCGATCCGATCAGCGCCCTCTTTTCCTCCGCGGTACAGGTCTCAAACACCAGCCTGTCAAAATAGCGAAGCTCCAGCACTCTCTTAGTTACAACCGGAATTTCATTTTTCCCTTTGGTTCGTTCCTTTTCTGCAATTTGAACCTGATCAAACCATGAGAGATCTAACCTTGCCTCTTTCCCCAATCGCACCAGTTTTCGGTACAGGGCATACTGCTGAAGCTGATTCCCCAGGCCGCCTGCAATTTGAATTATTATCATTCCTCTTCCTCCGTCATCACAAACAACGACAAGGCCGGTCCAAGCGACCACGGATAAGCCCCATAAACCTGCGGGTACATACTAAAGCCCTGACACTCCGCCAAGCACCCGTATATCCTTCCTTCCTTTACGGAATTGCGGAGTGCATCTCTTCCCCGCACCATACGGGACTTATGTATGCCGATCAGTACCTTGGTCTCTAACGATCTTGCAATAGCATAAAGAATCATTGCCGTAGCTGAAGTATCAACCGGACCTTCCTTCGCACCCAGCTGCCATCCATACAGTCCTCCTTCAAGCTGGTATGCCTCTACCTTGTCCACCAGTCTTCGGTACGCCTGTTTAATGATTTCATAGCTGGGCCTGCTGCTGTCTAAATAGGCAAGAGTCTCTGACATTCCGATCATCAGCCAGCCTACAGCTCTTCCCCATCCGATAATACCATATTTTACTCCGCTTTCATATTGATATCCATGGTAGGGTAAGCCTGTTTTCTCATCCATTCCATAGGAGATAAAATTTTGAATTTGAGATACCGCCAGATTAAATGCATTGGAATCACCATATGTACTGGCGTACTTACACAGAAAAGGACATACCATACCTATCATATCCGCAAAAATATATCCGTTTCTCTGCTTTGGCCTGTAGGGAAAGCTTCCCGCCTCGTCACGCTCCTGATGATATAAAAACTGTACCATCGCTTCAGCCGCCTTTTTGTATTTTTCCTCTCCCGTCACCTGATGAAGATCAATAAGGGCCATACCGCTGACCATATCATCCACATAGTAAAGCTTGCGATTAGACCTGATCCATCTGTCATAATATTTCTTAAGACAGTCAATAATCACTCTGGCTTCTTCGGAATTTTTATTCTGCATATAATAGTCCATCAGGCTTTTCGCCAAAAGTCCGTTTGGCCAGTTAATCCTGTCAACAGGCTCTACACCTCTTCCGGCAAGCATCTTAAAGGGTCTTTTTAAATAATATCCTATTCCTCGTTTGGGATAAGTAAGCAGCTCCTGCTCAGCTGTTTTTACCATTTCCAGCATTCCATCATCTCCTTTTCAGTTTATTTTTCACAATTCCCCACAAATATCCAAACTCCTCCGTTCTTCCAAATAAAAGGAGAAAAATTCCGTTAAAAACTACACAGATAATAATAAACATCACCACAAAGCTTACAATCGTCACTGACTGCATTACCACACTTTGGATTCCAAGAAGCACTGCCAGTACGCCTAAAATAACCGCCACATACTTCACCGAATCCAAAAAATAGGTCTTCACAGTCTTATCAAAGCAGGCCTTATAAATAATAAACGGCTTGGTAACATTGGCCATCACCCCGGATATAATAGTGCCGATATACACACCTACAAGCCCCACCTTCTGCACCAGAACAATGGATATAACCAGATTAACCACTCCCTGTATCAAGGCCAGATACTTGTCTTGCTCAAACACCCCTGCTGCCGTCTTAAAGTTAGACAACACGATACGCTCTCCCTTAAAATAGTAGTCCGTCAAAATACAGGCAACCACAGCTGCCGGCAGCACCTTTTCCGTGCCGCCCTGCCAAATCATAACAAAAGGCGTCAAAAGCAGAAAAAAGCCCACTGCGGAAAAGCCGTAAATCCAGCATGCAAAAAAGCGATACACCTTAAAGAGCCGATACTGCTTATCCTTGGACTCCGTTGCAATCAAATTGCCAAAGCTGGATAATACGGAGTTAAAAATAATATTTACAAAATTGGCAACGGAGGTCAGAACAATATTATAATTCCCCACAAAACCCACCAACGTTACATTGATAAAAGCACTGATAATCATGCTGTCGGTCTGCAGCCTTGCCACATCCCCTATCTTATGAAACACAAGTGCCTTGGTCTTGTTTACCACTTCCCCGGTTTCTTCCTTGGACAGCTTCACCACATTTTTATCCTTCAAATAAGGATACCGGCGATTCAAATACCAGCTGACAAAAAACTTCTGTACAAGCTCCACAAAAGCTGCCGTCAGCAGATACAAGTAAAAATTTTTCGTAAAAATGATCACCAAAAGCTGTAAAATTACAGTGATCATCTTGGTCACCGTAATGATATTAGTCTGGATATAATTATTCTGCTCCGCATTTACCAGACTGTATTTGTAGGCCACAAAATAGGAGCTTACCGTATTAAACAGAAAAATAAAGTAATACAGGGTAAGGTCTCTTACCGATACTCCCTCGGGCTGTTTCACCAAATAGGGCAAAAAGGGAGAAATGGCAATTCCAATCAGCGCAATCACCAGTCCGATTACCCTGTAAGCATTCTTATAAAGCAGCATATAGGATTTGATTTTTTCATAATCCTTACGTGCCACAGGCCCATACAGGCTGTAGTTTAAAGCCGTTCCCACTCCAAGCTCCGCCATGGAAAGCACAGACAATATCCCTGTATACAGGTCGTTTATTCCGTTTAAAGTATCCCCCAGATGAAGGATAAAAACAGTACGAAGAATAAACCCAAGCAGCTGGGTGGTTAAATTACCGATATATCCAAAAGCTATATTTCTTGCTGCCGACTGAACTCTTCCCATAATCTGTCTACTTCTTTCCCTGTCAAAAGCGCCTGTTCCTGATAGGATGGCATTACCTCCATAAGCTTCTGTCTGATTTCCTGCTGCCTGTCAAAGAGCCACTTAAAGCCGCTTATCAGATCCTCTCTTTCCTTAAGACTTTGAACCGGAAGCACATAATTTTCCTCAGCTCCGAACAAGTCTCTTGCAATGCCTCTCGCCTTGACGGAATATCCCACCACCAGAGTTGGTACACAGGAGGAATATGCCGCTATGGTTGCATGGGTTCTGGCTCCCACAAACAGCCTGCATCTTCCGATATAGCCCTTTAATTCCTCGCAGGAGGCATCTGCGATTTCCACAACCCTTCCGCTGTCCGCAAACATTTCATATAGCTGGCGGATAGGTTTTCTGTCATCATTGTTCCCCCACACCACATGAGGAATCAGGGCAACCTGCATATCCGTATTTTGTATGATATACCGGATCAGTTCCTGATAACAGGCCATGGTAATTCCGGCTTTCTTTTCATTATCCTGTATCATGGGACTCACATTGATTCCCACCGTATTTCCTTCCGCAAAGCCCTCCGGCAACGGAAGCTCCTTGGCCTTTAAGGTAAATGCCGGATCAGGAAAGCAAAAAATATGAGGCGTTCCGCCCCCGCTCTGCTTATCAAAGGCTTCCTGCAAGGCCTGACAGGTAATGCTTTCCCTCGCAATAATGGTATGATACTTAGACAGATCCTCCAGGATACTTTTTCTCTGCAAGAGCTCCGGTTCGATGGAACATCCCAGAAGCACCGTCCTTGTGCCCTTCTTCTGAAAAGCGGAGTTGGCCAACTCAAGGTCGCTTAGCATGGTGTCATAGCAATAATTATCCCCGCCTATGGATATGGCAAGGGGAACCCTCCCGTTCCGAAACACATGACCATAACGGTATCTGATAAAGCTTTCCCTGTCTCCGGTCAGTTTACGGTATGCATAGTACAACACATGCGTCAGCTTGTGTTCGTCAAAGCTTCTCTCCTGTATCAGCTCACATAGCTTCCTGAGGGAATAACGCTGATCCTCAAAAGCCCGATAGCTTACAAGAACCGTCTTTTCCTTTATCATATGGCAAAGGCTGTTTACAATGGCCTCACAGCCATGATTGCCGCTGCCTGCATGCATATATAAAATCAATTTATTGTCCATATTGATATTAACCTGCTTCCTTTCCGGCACGTGCCTGCAAGCCATAAGCCACAGGTACAGATTTACTCATCTCCCATACTTGCGGAAATGGTACAGCCATAAATACAGCTTCGGCGCTTTTGCAAACAGCTTTGTTTTCATACGGTATCCCCTGTCCAGCTTTTCATAAGCGTCCATATCCCTAAGCTCATCCTTTATCTTATCATGGCACAGTCTGATATATTCCCTCTGCTCTGCTCTTTCTTTGTTGGATAACAAGGCCAGCTTTCCTGCGGTAAGCATAATTGCCACAAGCAGTATCGCCGTCACTTTGCTTTTCAGCCCTCTGTTTATCTTCATTACCTGCTGCCTTGCCAACTCCCAACAGGTAATCTGATCCATATAGTCAGGGGTAAAGGCTCTTTGCATTGCTCCCTTGGGATTTTGAAAATAACCGTACAAAGGCCTTGTAGTCTCTGCCACCCTGGTAATCTTGGGCAAAAGCTCTACCAAAAACAGCATGTCCTCCCCAATCGTAAGCTCCCTGTGAAAACAAAGAGAACCAATTGCCGTGCGCTTATAAAGCTTGCTCCAGCATCTGCTGTTGCCCTTCAATATGGCCTTTGACAAGTAATCTTCGGCACTGTAGATCTGCACTCCGGGCTCTTCCTTATCTGATGCCCCTTCATGGAGCTTAGCCTGACATTCCTCCTCCTTTTGCCAGCCAAAAAAGCCGCAGCCTGCCAGGTCACTGTCTGTCTCCTTTATCAGGTCATACAGGCTTCTTAACATATCCGGCAGAATCCTGTCGTCCGCATCCACAAAGGTAACATATTCTCCCGTCGAAGCTTCCAACCCTTTATTCCGGGCCGCGGATACTCCTTCATCCCCCAGCGTAATAACAGTCACATTATCATAACGCTCCCTAAGACTTTCACAAACCTCCCATGTATCATCAACAGAACCGTCATTGACAATGATTACCTCCAAATCAGGATAGGTCTGTCTCTCCACGCTGTCTATGCACTTTTCCAAATAGTCCTGCCCGTTATAAACAGGAACAATCACGCTGATTAAGGGTTCCATGAAACCTCCCATATTTTTGCCTTGCAGGAAGTAAACGCTGCACACCTCCATGCACTTCAATCACTATCTCCTGCGGTAATACACGATCATTGCTGCCCTAAGAAGACTAATGGTAAGGTGATTAGGATGGCACAGTACAAGGTACAGCAGCTTATTGGACTTCTCATCCACCTTAATATTCACCCTCTTAACAACCTGCCTTACCTCATCCTTCCTGCAAATCTCTAAAATATTTCTGCGATATCCTTCCTTGTTGCCTCTTGCCTCGTTTTTCAATACCAAAAGGAGCAGAAGCAGATATTCCTGATCCGCCCTTGTCTGCATATCCGCAAGACGCTTTCCTTCAAACTTATCATGCACAATGCGGTCAATAATTTTTCGAAGAAGCTCTATATTTTCAAATAAATTTCTGTCATATTTGTGAACCATAGATTCATTCACATAAAAATAGTGATAATACGCCTTATGATCCATAATTACAAGACGCTCACAATCAATCAGGGAAGGGAGCATGATCGTTGTATCCTCTCCCATTCGTATGGCAGGATCACTATACTTACAATTATCTTCGATTAAGCTGCGGGAAATCAGCTTCATGCATCTGGAAATGCACACATACCGTTTTTCCTGCCCCAGAAGCCTTGGAACTACCCTTTTAAGCTCCGCACCTTCATAGACACCTGCAGGCAGCTCCTGCCACACATACTGCTTACTGCCGTTTTCCCACTCTATCACATAATCACTGGATATAATCTCCCTGTCACTTCCCGACAGCTGCTCTGCCATCTCGCTTACCATGGTTGTATCCACCCAGTCGTCACTATCCACAAAGCAAAGATATTCTCCGGTGCTGCCCTCTACCCCCGCCTTCCACGCAGAAATAAGACCTCCATTTTTCTTATGTATTACTTTTATCCTTGCATCCTGCCGCTCATATTCATCACACAGCTCTCCGCTGTTATCCAAAGAGCCGTCATCCACCAGAACGATTTCCAGATTTTCGTAGCTTTGCTCTCTTAAAGAAGCTACACATCGTTTTAAATAAGCCTCGGCATTATATACCGGTACTATAAAACTGACCTTATAAGCTTTCATCTCTTTCCCATACCCTTCTATTTAGAGCCCTTTCCTGCAAAAACCACCCATATGGTCTTAAAAAGAATTTTGATATCCAGGGTCAATGACCAGCTGTCAATATATTGAAGGTCATATTTTACCACATCGTCAAAATCATCTATCTCGCTTCTGCCGCTGACCTGCCAAAGCCCGGTCAGTCCCGGCGTCATGCTGATACGCCTTCTGTAATATTGATTGTACTTCTCAAATTCATCTGCTGTGGGAGGTCTTGTCCCCACTAAGCTCATATCGCCTTTTACCACATTATAAAACTGGGGTAGCTCATCAATACTGGTCTTCCGGATAAATTTCCCCACTCTGGTAATACGGGGGTCATTTTCCATCTTAAACATCAGTCCCTGCATTTCATTCTGTTTCTGCAGCTCCTTCTTTCGTTCCTCGGCATCCACATACATAGAGCGGAATTTGTATATCTTAAATCTGCGCCCGTTTCTGCCGATCCTGATCTGGGAAAACAAAACCGGTCCAGGGGAATCCAACTTGATTGCAGCTGCCACAAAGGGAAATACCAAAAGCGTAATCAGCATCCCCACAAGTCCGCCTAAAATATCCATTGCACGCTTTACCAGAAGCTTTTTATAACTGCTCCGGAATCTGGTATAGGTGATGACTGAATAACTTCCAAAGCTGTCAAGGGCTCCACTGTAGGAATGCGTACCCGGCATTTCCAGACAGTAGTGGCAGTCCACCCCCATCTCATCAAAACCTTTTAATATCCCTTGAATCTGTTTCTGCCTAAGCTCCGGCACATAGACAAACACTTCATCCAGCGCCATCAGGGTGACATCCTCCAAAAAATGTCCTTCCAGAGAAAGCAGCGGTATCCCCGAGATTTCTCTCCGAATCTCTTCTTCTGCATCCGGACAGGCTATCCCTACCAGCTGATAATTCAAATCAAGACTGTCCTTCAGGGTTTCCACCACCTGATCCGCCATTTCTCTTTGCGTAATCACCAGCACCTTAATCTTAGATAACTCCGACCGATAATGGAGCCTGAAGGCCTTTTTGATAATCAGATGAAGCCCCAGGGTCAAAAGCACATTCACTATCGGGAACAGGATCATCACTGCTCTGGAAAAAACATCCGCCCATTTCAGGAAATACATCATCGCCTGAACCACCAGTATCATGATTACATGATACTGTGAAATGGCCAGAAGCTCCTTCCAGATACTTCTTCGAAGAAAATTTCTGTTCCAGTCAAGAAAAAATGTATAGATGGTACAAAAAAGCAGGAAAAGAAGACACACCTGAAAGTGTATCTCCTTATCTCCCATGTCTTTGAAATTTCCAAACCGGAGATAGGTGGAAAGTGCAAAGGAAATCCCGATAGCAATCAGATCCACAAACCACAATCCGTAAACCTCTATAAGCTTATTCTTTTGGTTCATACCTTACCTCTAAAGCTGCGCTTCACTTTTCTTATGGCTTTTCTAAAGAACCGCTTTATCTTCATGGATACCTTGGTAACCAGCCGCTTTCCTTTTGTGATAGACGGCATGACCAGATAATCATACTCCTCCAAATGTGTAAGCAGATATTCCGGGTAGGTTTCGTCAATCTCCACCCTCTCAAACTTAGCGTTTCTGCCGAACATATCCTGCCCCAAAAGCAGCCTGTCCTTTGCCTCAGCCAGAATATCCTGTTTATTATACTCCTGATGTGCTGCAGCCACCACTTTAGTCCCAATTCTCTTAGAGACATCGCCCTCATGTCTGCTGCCCATATATCCAAAATGCCATCCCCCGTCAGATACCCTGACAGCATCAGGCGTCGTAACGGACGCCTCGCGAAGCAGAATAATTCCCTCTGCCGGGATGTTCTTCTTGCTGAAAATCTTTGTTCCCAGCCACATTTTTCTCTCTACATTGGGGAACTCTCCTGTAATAGACAAAAGACTTCCTGATACCTCCTCCATGTTCAGGTAGCAGTAAAACATTCTCTGCGCCAGGTGATAAACCTTATTCGGATCAAATTCCGCAATGAGCCCTTCAAGCACTTTAGGATTGGGTATTTCATCCACGTCGCTTAAGATAATAACATCCTCATCCCCAGCGTCTCTAAGTCCCTTTTCCAGGGCATTTTTCTGAAACCGGTCCCGTTCATGGGTAGATGCATCAACAGGAGAATTGTCCACCACAATATACTCAATCTTCGGCAGAAACTCCCGAAACAGCTCCTTGTTCTTTTCAAAGCAAAGCTCCTTGGGCTCTCCCGAAAATGTCACCGTGGCCTCCTCAATGATAAACTTATCAACCAGCGGATCCAAAATATGAAGTCTTAAATTCAAAATATCCAACTCGTTAAAAAAAGGAATGCAATCGTATACCATGTTACTGTCCTTTCTGTCTCAACAGCTGTTTTTATGACCCACTTCTGCCAATAAAACCAGTCCTGCAAATGTTGTAATAGCCAATTCCCTGTATGTCATAAAAGCATGTTCGAAGGAATGATTTTGGGCTATAAAATACCATGCCGCAGGATACAGGCAAATGAAAAAGTATGGAATACAGCTTAACAGTTGATTTTTTAACCAATATTTCTTTTTTACTATTTTATAAATAAAATATATTCCAGAAATCACTATCAGCAAAATCGTTGGCCGCCTGAGATATACAAACAGATTTTTCAAAACCACATCAATAACCGTTATAGTCATTCCTCCGGCCACATTAGATCCTCTGTATTTAATGGATTTAATCGCCATGTCCAAAGAACCGGATTCCGGTAGCAAAATACTTCCTAAAATCCACTTTCCTGCCCACATTCCCAAATATCCAACACACCAAGCCCCACTATTTTTTGTCATTAGAACAACTCGCTTCAACCATTCTTCCCTGTCAGTATACATTATTGATACAACAAGCGGAATTCCAAGGCTCACAAACGGGTAAGTCAGGAAATCAAAGTAACTTGTCAGCATCCCCAAAATTAAAAACACAAGATGCTCCTGCTTTATCAACATCTTCCTTGCATTTACATTTTCCTGCTTTTTCCGATATCTTTTGATCAGCCAAAGACTTCCCAGTACGGTAATATAATAAATATCACTAAGCTGCAGACTCATTCCGGTAGCTATTGGCATCATTGTAATCACTGATACCATAAAGGGTACTGCTGCATATTCTTTTCCTGTTTTGCATAACCCCATAACTACCAGCACTGCAAGCAGTGTCTGCATAATGTAGTTTAAAATCAATATATCTGAATAGTCAAAGACTAACAGCAGTAATTTCAGTATGCTCTGATACCCCCCCCCAATAGTGCGTGTATCCCTGATACAGATAACCTTCTTCACCACTTAAATATCTGAGCAGATTTTCCTGCTGAACATATCCCTGCCAATAATTAACCTGATAATTATTGATCACTTTTTCCATAAGCGGAGCTTCTACCGCACATATGGCTTGATTCAACATAATGCTGTCCGTATAATTATCAACAGTAGTGCTCTTATATCCAGGCACAATTTCATTAAGAGAGTTAAGCACATTTTTAGACGCCTGCAAATTTTGATACATTCGACCCACGGGAATTAGATGAACCAAACATAATACCAAAAAGCCAAGCACAATTCCTATAAGTAATATCACGGGAATTTTCAATATATTTTTGATATTCATTCTGTCACTCCTTTTTCATGTTAAATTACTACCGACTTACATATCTCCAGAAAAGCAGCGGTCTTACCATATCCTTCAGTTTCAGCCAGCGCTTTCTCCATGGATTTTCAAATTTAGGATATTGCGCATTTCTTCCTCTCCACTTATGAAAGGAAAAAGGGAAATCCACATCCTCTATCTCCGGCACCATATGCTCGTGTCCAAAGTATTTGGCCACCTCAACCGGCGCAATCTTCATACCGGCTTCCTCTATCTTATGCTTATTTCTGCAGCAGAGAAAAATATCCTCATTATAGAAGCCTTCCTCATCCTTATCCCACACCAGATTTGCCTGTCTTGGAAATTCCAACAATCTTTTACTTCTTAAGGAAACACTGTTTCCAACCCTGCACAAGGCGCCATGTATATCATGATAGCTGTGTACCGTTCCCGGCTCCGGCAAAGGCCATGGTGCGCCGATATAATCATATTCCAGAAATTCATCCCGCCATTTTTCGGGATGTATGATAAATCCATCCGCATGCACCAGCATCACATAATCCGTATCAATATAATCTGCCAGCTCATACACCATCTTGTAATTAAAGCAGTCGATATCCGTAAGCTTGGAGGTATGCTTGTAGATAATTGACTTAGGAAGCCCCAAGGGCTTTCTGTGGGTAATCAACACCACTTCCCCAAACTCAATCCCCTGCATGCTGTACTCTAATGCCTTAATGGTCTCATATATTTTCACACTGGTCATCGCCGCAAGGGTAACATTGGGGAGCTTTAGCTTTTCTTCCATAACGCCTTCATCCTTCTCTTTATTCCGCGAAGTACCCGCAGAAGATAATATACCGCATACCGGCTTTTGCTCTTCATCGTTTCTATCTTGAGCCGAATACCCTCAGGCTTTTGGTTCAGGGTTTGATACAAAGCCGACTTGGATTTGTATTCCTTAAGCTCCTGCAGACATTCCTCATAAGAAAACACCTTTCCGTGCCTGTCCTGATAATGCCACCCTTCATAGATATTCTGCTCCGAAGCCCAATAGCCGTTTGACACATTGTGCCTTGCCCAGTATTTCGGCGCCAGAATATATTTCACCGTCCGACTGGTAAATGCCGGGAAATAAGCAAATGATGAATTGGAAAGCAACAGATATTTTGCATTTTTGATAATGGCATAGTCCTTCGCCAAATCAAAGTTATAAGCCGGGACACCCGGCAGAAGCCTTCCCGCCTCCTTCACATCATTGGTGATAATCATAAATTCCATATCCGGATTGATTTTCTTCATGTTTTTCATGCCATCAATCCAGTATTTCTTTCTCAAATACAGCTCAGGGCTGCCAAGGTAATCACTGCATCTTAAATGGAGAATACACAGATTGTCCCTGCTGTATTCCATGCAATCATATTCTTCCTTCACCTTAAGCCATTGGCATATTTCCTCCTTATGGGAAATATAATAGCTTTCTGCCTGCATATTTCCATAAAGTAAAGTTCCATCCTCAGGGCGAAGAAGCTTCTCATCCACTCCTGCCACATAGCACCCATGGGTCAGATCATGACGTGAATTTCCCAAAAAAATGCGGTCTTCCTTCTCATAATATACCTGACTGTAATCCTCCTTGGAGGAAGGAAGTCCATAGTCCAGATCCATAAAATACATGCCGCAGCTGCTGTGCATATTGTTGGCAACCGTCTCGCTGCCCAAAATACTAAAAGGAAGATTGTTGTCCAAAGCAATACATCTCGTTGTCACATAGCAAAACAACTGATTGCCTAACCCCTGTCCCGTTAAAAGCTCCGTTCCAATCATTGATTTCTCCAATCTGCCTAAAATTTCCCGCCAAATAATCCGTCTTAGCTCAAACTGGTTTCCACCAGCTTCATATCCTCAACCTTATAAATAATATCGCACTTTTCAATGGTGTTTAAACGGTGCGCAATAATTACCATGGTCTTTTTGCCGTGGAAGCTGTTAACCGCATCCATCACTGCCGCTTCGGTATCACTGTCAAGAGCGGAGGTCGCTTCATCAAACACCAGTATTTCCGGATCATGATAAAGTGCCCTTGCGATTCCAATCCTCTGCCGCTGACCGCCCGATAAGCGCACGCCCCGGTCACCGATGGTAGTATCCAGTCCCTGCGGAAGCTCTTCTACAAACTCCTTCAGCTGTGCCTCATCAAGCACCTCCCAGATCCGCTTCTCGTCGATTTTATCCGCATCAATACCAAAGGCAATGTTATCTCTGATAGACTCGTCTATTAAATAAATCGACTGGGGAATATAACCGATCTGCGCCAGCCAGGATTCATAGTTCTTAAAAATGTCCACGCCGTCACAGGTAATCTCACCCTTCTGCGCATGCAAAAGCCCCAGTAAAATATCCACAATAGTTGATTTCCCAGCACCTGAAGTACCAATAATTCCTACTGATTTCCCCTTAGGCACTGCCATATGAGCATCCGTAAAAATATTCTTGTCCGTATCCGGATAGTGGAAGGAAATATGATTCAGCTCAATCTGATGTTCAAGCTTTAGCTTGTCCTTCCGGGCATTGGCCTTTCTCTCTGCCAGCATGGCATCCGTCTTCATTCCCTCCTGCAGATTCTGATATACAAAATCCAGACTGGGCTGGGTATAGGATATCTGGGTAATATAAGTATTAATACGGTTTACGCTGGGAAGGACACGGATAGCCGCCACGCCAAAGGCCACCAGCGTATTGGCCATTGCAGACATATCTCCGCCACCTCTGATGTAAATAGCAATAAAACCAAGCACGCCAATAATAAACACCGTTTCTATCATTAGTCTTGGAATATTATTCATTACCGCATAGGATGTGGCTACATTGGCACCTACTTTACCGGATTCATAATAATTCCGAATAAAAAACTCCTCGCGATTAAGCACCTTCACGTCCTTAAGCCCATAAATAGCCTGTATTCTCCACTTTGCAATTCTGGATTGAATCGTCTGATTTTGGGCACCGATCCTGTTAAGTCTGGGCTTAAACACCTTTACAATAAAGAGCGTCATAATACCAAAAAGCACCACCACAAACAATGTCATGGCCGCGTCCATAACCAGCATCATAATAAAGATCAGACAGGCAACCACCGTCTCGGATGCCAGCTGTAATACCGCCAATATCAGGGAAAAGGTGTGAGGAATATCACTGTCGGTAATTCGGAACACCGTAGGAATATCCGCCCCCAGATATTGCTCGTAGGGTCTGTTCAGGAATTCGCCCAGAACCCGGCTGATCATCCGGTTTCTGTTCTGATCGATAAATGAATTCTGCCTATAAGTCATAAATAAAATATATAGATTCTTAATCACATAAATAAACATCAAACCAAGCAATAATGCAATGGCTATTTCACCAACACTTTCAATATGCAGTGTCTCACATATCTTCTGTAGGAAATCATACTTTTCAATATAGTCCATTAGTATTTCCGGCGTAACAAGCGCTGTTATCACCGGCATCATGGCTCCTACTCCCAGCGTCTCCAAAAAACCGCCGATAAAAATCATGACTCCTAAGATCACCAGCTGGATTTTCTGCTTCCGGTCAAATATATATGCAATCTTTTTAATCATACTAGTGTTTTCCATCTCTACCCTTCCATGCATATTGTAAGCCTGCCTGCAATGCTTACCGCACCTGTACACATAATTAATAAAATTGTATCATAAGTTACCTCAATACGCAAACAGCAGCAGAGACAAAACAAGCTTTTAACAGAAAAACCCACCACCAAAAGATTGAGTGGCGGGGAAAATCTTAAATATTACCGAAACGGCTATTTTGCATGGAAGAATCCAAATTTGGCTCCATACTGCTTCCTTCTTTCATTTGATTATTCTTAAGATATCACCGCAAATTAATTACGCCTTCCCTGCCTAAGCGGAATGACAAACCTGTCATACAGCCTGACAATTCGATAATACCCACCGGGCATAATAAGCGCCAGCTTCATCCTTACCCGATCCCCTACTGGCACAAATCCTTGTTGGTACACCCGCTTAATCTCGGCCTTTTCATCCCTCAAAAGCTGCATCAGCTTTCCTGCAGCTCCCTTCATTTTTCTATTGCGAAAATCTATATAGTAGGCCAGCATCCTTCTGTAAAACCGATAGGAAGCCTTCTTAGCCAAATCCTGAAAACCAAGACCATATAAATAGCCTATCTGCTCCTTCCAGAAAGGGATTTCATCCTGAAACCTGCGCTCTTCCAGACGCACATTCATAATGCTGCCGCTTCGATCAATCATATAGTTATAATAGGGTACATCCAAAACAACGCATTTTGATGCTCTTGTAAGCGCCCATGTGGTATACATGATATCCTCGGAAGACTTGCCCTCCGCAAAGCGGATATCATTTATAATCTCCCTCTCAAACAGCTTGCTCCAAACTGAATTAAAAATGTGGTACTTGGAATCCCCATATACAAACAATTCCAGCGCATCCTTCATAGATAGCTCCAGACAGTCGCCTGTAGGCTCTAAATCCCTGGCTCCCTCGCCGATTTCCCTGTAGCTGCAAGCGGCAATCTGCGCTCCTGTCCGCAAGCAGGCCTTTAGCATTTCCTCATACATAACTGGTTCCACCCAGTCATCCCCATCTACAAATCCTATAAAATCACCACTTACAAGCTCTAAGCCGGAGTTCCGTGCCGCAGACAGCCCGCCGTTCTCCCTGTGGAGCACTTTTATATTGTCATTTTCGCCGGCATATCTGTCACAGATTTCAGGGGTTCCGTCAGTAGAACCGTCATCCACCACCACGATTTCCAGCGTCCTGTAGGTCTGAGCAAGCAGACTGTCAAGACATCTTGGCAGATATTGTTCAATATTATATGCTGCAACAATCACCGAAATCAGCTTTTCTTTCTCCATGATATTGCTCCCTTACCAAATCCTCTCTCCGCAAGGAGAGATTTTAATCATTTCCTGCGTATAAATATCCCTGCATTCCTGATTATTCAGCCATTTAGAGGGGGCAATCACCGTTTTCTCCCCATCGGAATTTAACCACGCTCCCCACCAGCTGAAGCTGGAGTTGGCTATAATATGATGCCTGCATTTGCTCATCAAAAACAAATCCAGATACCCGCTTTTTTCGCCAGTTCCATCCACCACAACAAAGGCTTCGTCCCCGTCATGCTGCTCTTTGATCCATTCTGCTGTCCATACCGGATCATTGCTGAAAACAAAGAAAACCGCCTGCGGATATCTCTCCCTCATCAATTCAATTGCCTTTTGATAGTATTCCCCCGTACAAATACCACCGTACACCTCACTGCTGTTTAAATAATCGCCGCGGCGCACATGAACCGAAACGGAAAGGGAACCCTCGATCCTCTCTTGATATTCCCTGATCCTTTGCACCTGCTGCGCATCCAGTCCTTCCCATATCCTGTCGGAAAAAACAAAGGCCTTCCGCACCTGATTTTCTATATCCTTAAAATATTTCTCACTTTGGAAATAGCCGGTTAAATAGGCCGGATCTCTTTGTAAAACCTGCTCATCAAAATTGCAGTCAGCCTCCCTGTATTTCAGTGATCTTCTGCCAAAAAGCTTTCTCCTGATCTGATGGCTCAGATTCATAAAACCGTCCGTAAGTCTGTCAATTTCCTGCCGGGAAGCAGCCTCATAGGAGGTGTTAAAGCACCACAACATATTGGGACGCGCATCTGGCTTCTCATATTCCGTAAGATCATCTATCTTCACATCTCTTCCCAAGGATTTCAGTTTTAAATACAGGGCGTATTGGAACATTTGATTTCCCAGTCCGCCGGTTATTTTGATTATATTCATAGAAACACCGCTTCTCTTTTATCATAATAAATGCTTCCTGCAGGCACATCCCTGCGCACCACGCTTCCGGCTCCGATCACCGCATGATCGCCGATCTTAACCCCCTTCAATATAACGCATCCCGCACCCACCCAAACATGATTTCCTATCGTAATTTCTTCTCCCGGAAATTCTTCTCCGGTTTCTTTAAAATCATGGTCATGATCAACAATAACCAAATTATTGCCAAATTTACAGTAATCACCTATGGTAATCTTTTTCATACAGGTAACGGAAGCATTCGTATTAAAAAAGCAATGAGCGCCTATTTCAAGCCTTCCCTGACCTTTACATCCCAGATAGAAAGCTCCCCTGTTCTGAATTTTTTCCTTCAAAATAATAACCGCATTTTTATCTTTCTCAAGGGTAACCTTTTCCATTGCCTGCGGAAAAGCTACTTTTATACTGCTCCCGTATTTGATTTTCCATATCAGAGTGTTCAAAACACTTTTAATTGCTTTAAAAACTAACATTTTCATCCTCATTTCCAATCAGGCCTTATTGCCTGAAAGAATCTTTTCATATAATAACAAAAGCTTTTTTACATGTCCTTCCATGCTGTAACATCGAACGGCTTTGTCTCTTGCCGCCATCCCCATTTTTATTCTCCGGTCATCATCCATAAGCAGCTCTCTCATGCTTTGTGCCATTCCCAAAATATTCCCCGGTTCATGAAGATATCCGCTGACTCCATGCTCAATTAACTTGGGAATTCCTCCCACCTTTGTTGTTACAATTGCCATGCCGTAGGCCATTGCCTCAAGTACCGCCATAGGCATTCCCTCATGATAAGACGGAAACAGGAATACGCTGCTTTCTCGAAGAAGCCTTTCCTTCTCGTCGCCTCTTACCCACCCGGGAAATGATACCGCCGTTTCAATTCGCTTTCCTTCTAAAAGCTCCTTAAGCTGTTCTATGGCGCCGTCTCCCGCAAGAACCACGGAAACATCCAGGGTTCCTTCCAGCGCCCTTTCGCAAATTTCCGGGATGTCAAAGCATCCCTTTCTTTTCCCGATTTCTCCCAGAAAAAGAATCTGCTTCTTTCTTTCTGCATTAACAGCTTCCGGTATCCTGCAGTAATTTTCTATTACACAGATTTTTTCTTCCGCCACAATCTGCTTCAGCTTCTCCTTCCATTCATCTGAAAGGGCAATTAGCATCTGACATTTATCATACACCCTCCTGACCAGATTTTTCTTCCTGCGGGACGCATTTTCATAAAAAGTATCAAATTCTGCTCCATGAATATGATTTACTACCGGAACCCGCTTCCATACCGCCATATAAATAAAAGGTATTTTCCGATAGAAGCTTGGACCAAAGGAAGAATGAATGTGCACGATATCCGGCTTATTTTTCCTAAGCTCCCTCCAGAAAAGCGCATAACCCTTCAAAGCCTTTATCAGCTTCTGGCATTTTCCTCCATCCCTGTAAGACTCCACATACGATATTTGGCATTGCCCTCCAAAATCATAGGTTCGGTATCCATTTACTACCGATGCAATGCCGCCTTTCACATATACATCCGGCACAATCATACAGATCTTCATATGATATCCCTTTCCCGGTATTACAATGTCCTTTCCACATTTCCGTTTTCATTAAGCAGCGTCATACCCTTCGTATAGACCTCATCACCCTCCATGCCGTTGATCCATCTGCTGGGTGCACAGATCAACTTGTCGGGATTTTCGTTTAACCACGCTCCCCACCAACTGAAGCTGGAATTACTGATAATATTATGCCTGCATCTGCTCATCAGGAACATATCCAGATATCCTGTATACTCGCTATTGGTTTCCACCATCACAAAACGGTTTTCCAGATTTTTAATCTCCTGCCTGCTCATACCCTCCTCGATCTGACTTTTCATCAAAGAGATTACCCAGCCTTTCACCCATTTAGGCTCATTGCTGAAAATAAAAAAAATTGCCTGAGGATACCTTTCCTGTATATAACGTACCGCCCCCTCATAGTACTTTTCGGTGCAAATACCGTCATAAAGCTCTTCATTGTTTCTGGAATCCCCCCGGTACATGTGAAGACCTACCGCTTCACAGCCTTCTATTTTATCAAGATAGACCTTCGTACTGTTATAATGCTTCTGGGGAAGATGCAGCTCCTCAAGCTCAGGAAACTGGTAGGTGCTTCTCACTTCATCCTTAATGTCCTCAAAATACTTTTCACTCTGAAAAGCCCCTCTCAGGTACATGGAATCAAAGCCAAGCACCTGCGGATCAAAAAAACCTTTCTCTTCATATTCAATGGCTTTCCGCCCGAATAAATTTCTGCGAATTCTCTTGCGAAGCTCCATAGAACCGTCCGTAAAAGCCGTAATTTCCGCCCATGTTGCTTTTGGATAATCCACGCCAAATACAGCAAGCACAATAGGTCTTGCATTTTCTCCCCGATATTCATTGATATCATCAAGCTTCACTTCTTTTCCCATGGAGCGGAGCTTTAAATACAATGCGTATTGAAACATCTGATTTCCAAGTCCGCCGGACATTCTGATAATATTCACTATTCCGCCTCCAGTTCCAGATAGATACTGTCATAATCATAATTGGTGTAAAAGCTTCTTTCCTGTGCAAGCCTCTGCATGTAGTTTTCTTCTGTCAAAAGCCCCTCATCCCCGGCAATCCAGTTCAAAATAAATGAATTGACCTCCGCACTGTAATGGGCAGTATCATTATAATAATCTGTATTACAGATCACATCATACTTATCAAAAAAATTGTACAGCTTTACATTGGGGCACTGAAGCAGCATCTCCGTTGCGGTTTTTTCCGCCTCCGTCTGCTGAAAAATGACCTCCTGAATATTCATTGCATCCCAATAACAGATACTATAAGGCGTGTAAAAAAGAATAAACTCCGTATCCGGATACCGATTCACCAGATCAACGATATTCTTTTGAATGGTTAGGGATACCATCTCATATTCCTTTTCCCCGAACCCGGTTTCCTCCGCCCTCTTCTGGCTTTCCCTGCTGTAAGAAAACATAATATGGCGAAGCCCGGTTTCATTTACCCATGCGGAATACTCATCCATGGTAGTGCTTGGCTGCCCTGAAAGCGTCATTGCCGCGTTAGACATAATCCCGTGATACCAAATCGACTTATTAAACACATAAGCCGCATCATTAAAAGGATTATTATCATACAAGTAGGTAGGATATTCCTCATACTTCTGCCAGTCATAAGGCCGGAGCAGACCGTTATAATCAACCGCCCACAGTACGGTCTTTATCTTATCATTTCTTTCAAGCGCCCTTGCCAGATTTTCTGACAGTTCCTGATAGCCGGCACCTGAAAAGGGCATCTTTACAGCCTTTGTTCCAAGCAGCGCATCCATTTCGCTGGGTTTAAAATTCTGTGCCATGGAGGTGCCCGTTATAATGGCGTCATAATCAAAATGTCTGCCAATTCCATCGTTGGTATAACGCTCCTCATATAACCGGTAGGATATAAAAGAAAACGGTCTGTGATAATGAAAGTATGGGTCCACAAACACAACCGCAAACACAATCAACAGCAGCAGTGACACGATCATCCATATGCACTTTTTAAACCACTTTTTTGCAGCCTGCTGCTCCATCCTGAATATCAGTCCTTTCCCGCCATGCAGTGTTTATCCCATGCGTCTTTCTTTAGAACTTTTTTAAAAATTAAAATAAATAAACTCACTGATTTCTGCCAATGACATAATACTCCAAATCATTAAAACTGCCGTCACGGCCATTTTTTCCATGGAAAGTTTCATGCTTTCCACCTTTTCCTGGGTATTTTTCATAAAGAAGCATGCCAAAAGCAGAACAACTATAAATGCCACCAACAAAATCCATGTATTACTTCCAAGCAGACTGCCTGCGCCCACCCGGCACAAAACATTGATCTCTATCAAATCCATAAAGCCCTCTGTAATGGGCTCGTAAATACATCCAAATCCGCCGGTAAAAAGCCGGTTCCATAGCTGCCACACCTGAGATAAAGAGTCCGCCCGAAAAATGCTCCACGCAAAGGTAGCAATCACAAAGGTTACCGCCTGCTTTAACAATCCGGGCAGTTTCCAATTTTTCACTGGAACCATTCTCTCAAACACCATGAAAATTCCATTTAAGGCTCCCCACAGCACAAAGGTCCAGTTGGCGCCATGCCACAAACCGCTTAAAAGAAAAACAATCATAATATTAATCAGCGTTCTTGTCTTTCCTTTTCTGCTGCCTCCTAAAGGAATGTAAAGATATCTGGTGAAAAATCTGGTCAGAGTAATGTGCCATCTGTCCCAAAAATCCGAAATCGTTTCCGCCTTGTAGGGAGAATTAAAGTTAAGCGGCAGTTTCATATTCAGCATATAGCCTATTCCGCAGGCCATATCACAATAGCCGCTGAAGTCAAAATAAATCTGCAAGGAATAACACACCATAACCAAAAGGGCATCCCACGAATTCAGCGCTGCTATGTTATTGTACCCAATATTTACTGTTTTGGCCAGTGTATCCGCAATCAGAACCTTTTTGGCCAGTCCCAGAGCAAAGGCATAAATCCCCCTGCACATATTGACATAATTTATTTTCAGGGAAGCCTTATTTCGAAAGCCGTCAATGATCTCACTGTGATGCGCGATAGGCCCCTGAATAAACTTAGGAAAGAAGGAAACAAAAGCAGCATATTCCCCTAACGAATACCCATCATACCTATCTCCCTTATAGCAATCCACAAGGCAGGCAATCTGGGCAAAGGTGTAAAAGCTGATTCCCAGAGGCAGCTCCAAACCAAGGGCGGGAATACCAGTTTTTAATGCCATATTT
Source organism: uncultured Lachnospiraceae bacterium (assembly GCA_964393865.1). GTDB lineage: Bacteria > Bacillota > Clostridia > Lachnospirales > Lachnospiraceae > Suilimivivens. The sequence goes on along the minus strand of CAYMUW010000003.1, from coordinate 48,880 downwards.
ACATTAGCGGTAAAAAAGTCAACGTATTTCAATACCAACAATACGCCGATGTTCAGCACAATTCCCAAAATAAATAAGCTTTTTCGTCTTCCCTTTCCCGCATCCTCTCCGGCAGCTTGCTCCATCCCTTTTAAAAGAATGAAGTTAACGAAAATGCTTCCCACAAGAACTATCAGACTGTAAATACTCTGATATCCCACAAAGCAAAGGCTTGCCAAAAGCAAAAATCCTGTTGTAAGCCTGTAATTGCCGTTCCTGCCCAGCATATAATAGCATATCAGAACAAGAGGCAGGAATAATAATATGAAAATATAGGAATTAAACAACATGATTTCTACCCCTTATAGTCTTTCTGTGCACACAGCCATTCCTGAAACATCAATATATACCAAATCTGAACTCTCCATATGTCCCTTGTCACAAAATCATCCCATATTCTCCAGACGATCTCCGGGTCCAAAAGCCCCTGCTTTGCAAGCAGCTCCCGGTCAATCAAAGCTTCCGCCCACTGACGGAGCTCCCGCTGCTTCAGCCACTTTTTTATCGGTACGGAAAAGCCCTTTTTCGGACGGTCCAGCATTTCTTTGGGCACATAGCGATAGAGCACATCCCGCAGAACCTGCTTTCCCCCATCCTCGCCCTTTAAAAATTCAACAGGAAGAGTCCACGCAAATTCTACCACATCCTTATCCAGCATAGGCACTCTGGTCTCCAAAGAAACCGCCATAGCGGTTCTGTCTACCTTCACCAGAATATCATCAGGATGATACATCAGCATATCCATCAGCATCACATTATGATTGACCTCCTGCAGGAAGCCCTCCTGATATTCACTATGCTTATAAGGGCACTCCTCATGGTACAGACTAATTTTCCCGGCAAGAGACTGTTCAACCCGGGGCTTTACTCGATAAAGCTCTGCCGGTCCTTTTACTCCCAGATAATTTCCCTTTGCTTCATAAACAGGATTATTCTTAAGCGGACTGTGAAGCACCAGTTCACCCATTGGCTTACGGACAAAATAAGGTACCCCTTTCATCTTGTTCCATATTCTTTCCACCGAATCATAGGCCCGATAGCCGCAAAACAGCTCGTCCCCGCCGTCTCCGCTCAGAGAAACTGTTACATGCTCTCTGGTCATCCTGCTTACCAAGTAGGTTGGTATCTGGGATGAGTCTGCAAAAGGCTCCCCAAACATGTATCCAAGCTTGGGAATTACATCGATGGCATCCTGCTCCGAAATATACAGCTCTGTATGCTCCGTCCCAAGGTGTCTGGCAATTTCTCTTGCGTAGACCGCTTCGTCATAAGCTTTTTCTTCCATACCTATGGTAAAGCTTCGCACCTTCCCCTGATGTACGGACTGCATCAGCGCCACTACAGTGCTGCTGTCTATTCCCGCCGACAAAAATGCGCCCACCGGAACATCTGCTACCATCTGCTGTGCAATGGATTCCTTCAAAAGCCTTTCCAATTCATCCGCAGCCTCCCTGCGGCTTCCGGTAAAGAGATTTTGCTGCCCTTTTTTTGCAGCTTCGCTCATGCTCCAATAGGATTCTATATCCCATTTATTAAATGGTGATTTGATTTTTAGCATTGTTCCCGGTTCTAATTTGAATATATTTTCATAAATAGAATAAGGTGCAGGAATATATCCATGGAGAAAATAAAGATCCAGCACCTTCCTGTTAATGGGATTTGCAAATCCCTCCAACACGGAAATACAGCCAATTTCCGAAGCAAAGACAAAGCTTTGCCCCATCATCCCATAATACAGAGGCTTTTCTCCCACACGATCCCGCAGCAAATACAGGGACTTCTCCTTCTTATCGTACAGAGCAATGGCAAACATTCCCTTGCACATATTGATTGCTTCCTTTACCCCATAATGCTCAAAGGCCTCCAGCAGCACCTCCGTATCCGAAGTCCCCCGAAAGCTGTCCACCTTTTGATCTGCAAGAAGCTTCTTCGCAACCTCCTTATAATTATAAATCTCTCCGTTATAGACGATAACGTATCTGCCGCTATGGGAAGTCATAGGTTGAGAACCATTCTCAGACAAATCTACAATGGAAAGACGTCTGTGTCCCAGCACCACATCTCCCTCTTCCGAAAAATAACAGCCGCCGGCATCCGGGCCTCTGTGAAGCATTCTTTTCATCATGCGTTCTATATTTTCTTTGCCATTTCCTGCAAAATTACAAAAACCCGCAATTCCACACATTTCTCTATCTCCTATTTTTGCAATCAGCCAGTAAATTCAAGTAATTCTCCCATTCCTCAAGAACTTTTTCAGGTCGATAAATTTCGCTCGTTATGAACGCTTTTTCGCCCATCAAATCTGCTTTTTGCATATTTTTTAAGACAATTTGCAAGTTTTCCTTCATTCCGTTTTCATCCCCAACAGGCGACAATAATCCGTTTACTCCATGGTCAATCAGCTCCGCAGGGCCCCCGCAGGGGCAGTCCGTAGACACTACCGTAAGCCCCATAACCATAGCTTCAATCAAAGCGTTAGGCATTCCTTCTTTATTGGAGGATAATACAAAAACACGTGTTTTGTAAATCATATCAGGTACATTCTCAATGTTCCCCGGAAGCAGAATACGCTCCTGCAGACCTAACTCCTTTACCAGCTTAAGCAGCTCCTGCCTTTTATCCCCGTCTCCGTAAATAATCAGCTTATAGTCCGGGAACTCCTTTGCAAGCTGCGCAAAGGCTCCTATCAGCATCCGGTGGTTTTTATTTTCATCCACTCTCCCTACGGTGACAATGGTTTTATCCCTTTCTCCCGTATAACGCTCCCTAAAGAATAAAGGGTTAATAGGATTTTTCAAAATCACTGCCTTCTTCCTTATCCCCTTAGGAAAAAAGTCGAAGCACTCTCTGGTCTGCAATACCACACCGCTTGCCCTGTAAAACAGTGTTCTTGCCAAAAAACGCATCAGCGGAGCAGCATATTCTCTGGCAGGTTCGCTGCGCACAGACACCGCCACCGGAATTCCAAGCCCAAAGGAGGTAATAATTGCCCTGAAATTGGTTTTCCCGATAAAGGAAAGAATCACATCCGGCTTTTGCTCCTTCCAAATACTGCGAAGCTTCCCAAGCCTCACACAAAGATTCTTTATCCTGCTTTTTCCAAGCTCGCTTTCATTCGGCTCCGAAATAATTCTGCATACTCCCTCCGAAATCGGATATTCCACCTCTACCTGATAGGTGGTAACCAATATCACCCGATATCCGCGGTCATTTAGGTAATCGGCCAGATTAGCCATTACCCTTTCCGCTCCGCCTTTCCGCAGACTTCCGATATATAATGCAATTGTTCTCTTTGATTTGGATGTACTCACAGCTTTCCTTCCGTCCACTTACTTAATCTTAATAACTGTACAAATATTAGTATTATTTTAAATTTCAGCCGTTATTGATAAGCTTGTTCACAAATTCTTTCCACTCTTCATATATTTTTTCAGGAGAAACCCTATCCCTGAGCTTTGCCCCGGCCCTTCCCATTTGGTCTGCCAGCTCCGGATTTTCCAACAGCTTTTTCATAGCCGACGCCAGCTCCATATCATCCCCTACAGGCACCAGACAGCCGGATACCCCGTTTTCAATTAATTCCGAAGGCCCCTTACAGGGACAATCCGTGGAAATACAGGGTATTCCCATAACCATTGCCTCTATTAAAGCATTGGGCATTCCCTCATAATCCGAAGGCAGTACAAACAGCGCCGCATCCTTAATTTCCTTCTCAAGGCAGCTGCTTTGTCCCATAAGTCTGACACGCTGCTCCATGCCCTGCTCAGCAACATAATCAAGAAGCCTGTCCTTTGCCCCTGCTTCGCTTTCCTCCCCATAGATTCTAAGCTCGTACTCCGGAAATTCATCCATGATCCTATGAAAGGCTTTTACTAAAAGCAATTGATTTTTCTGGGAAGAAAGCCTTCCAACCGCAACAATATATTTTGAGCGTTCCACCAAACTGCCATCATCAAATAAATATTTTCTGTCCACAGGATTTTGGATCACCTTGGATTTTTCCTGAAATTTACGGTCAAAACAGAACATAGCATCGGCGGTTTGAAATACACAGCCAGATGCTTTCTTTTCCATTCTCTTAACCGCACACTTATGGGGGAAATAATCCACCCTCGGATCATTTCTGACAGATACCAAAAGGGGAATATTCATTCCCATCATGCTGTAGGAGCATCTGAAATTTGCTTTATTGCAGAAGGAGATCACCAGATCAGGCTTCTCTCTCTTCACAACCCTTCTTAAATCCAAAAACCGGCTGCCTGCCAGCTGCAGACGCCCCGGCTCTTTTCCCTGCCAGCGGTCTCCCAGATTGATTCTTTTTATGCTTTCTGAAAGCTCATATTCTTCCCCGGCACGCCATAAGGTTACAATGGTTACCTCATATCCGTCCGCCGCAAAGCATTCGGACAGAACGCTGACCACTCTCTCGGCACCGCCCTTTCCCATGCTATTAATATGAAACAGCAGCCTTGCTTTTCCCATAGACTTATATCCTCTTTCATCCCTGCCTTATTTCTGTAACATATAGGACTCATACCATTTTTGAAACATCAAAAACGCCCAGATAATCGGTGAATAGTTCTCTCCAGTTCCGGAGCCTCCATCGCCCTTTTGCATATATCTGCTTATTAGGCCGGATACATAATCAAAATCAAAAATTTCCTGCCTGTCTAAAAAGTTCTTTTCTGACAATGATAACACCTGTTCTTTAAGTGGCCCGCGCATCCATTTATCCAAAGGAACGCTAAATCCCTTCTTTGGCCGCTCAAGCAACTCTCTCGGAATGTACTCGTAGGTAATATCTTTCAATATTCTCTTTTTAACGCCTTTATAATATTTAAACTCATGGGGCAGTCCCATGGCATATTCCATAACACCCGTATCCAAAATAGGACACCTGGTTTCCAATGAATAACGCATGGACGCCCGATCCACTTTGCACAAAATATCTCCCGGCAGATAGGTTTCCATATCCAAAAGCATTCTTCGCTCCTGCCAGTTTTTCTCCTGATACTTGCTCTCAAATTCATAGAGGCAGGAAAGAGGCGTAACATCCTGGTGCTTTAATACCATTCCTTCCGCCGTTTTCAGATAATTACCCATGGCAAACTGTGTTTTGGTTTCCTTATCACGATTTCCGGCAATAACACGCACACGAAACGGATAACGGTCCATAATATGAAACGCATTTCCCAATGCTCCTGCCACAGCGCCCACTCCGTCAAGGAGCTGGGCCTGCCTGACCCTATCATATATCTGATAGCCGCAGAAGAACTCATCTCCTCCGTCTCCCGAAAGAGCCACCGTAACCTTCTGCCTTGCAAGCTTAGACACCAGCATGGAGGGAATTTGAGATGAGTCCGCAAATGGCTCGTCAAAATAGGCGGGAATGCTTTCCACCAGTTCAAGCATATCCTTTTCTTCCACATACAGCTCCGTATGGTCGCAGCCGATATGCCGGGCCACTTCCTTTGCATATTTTGCTTCGTTATATTTCTCCTCGTAAAAACCAATAGAAAATGTTTTAACCGGCAAAGCAGATACCTGCTGTGCAATGGCGGTAACAAGAGAGGAATCATAGCCTCCGCTCAGAAAGGTTCCCACCGGCACGTCCGCCGCCAGACGATCTTTGACTGCATCCGTTAGAAGCCTCTTAAGCTCCTCCTTTGCCTGCCCGTATTCCTTTGGCGAGGTATTCTTTTTCTCCTGATAAACCTTCGCCAAATCCCAGTAATGCTCCTTCTTTACCTGTCCATGGGTAAAGCTGATAATCTGCCCCGGCTCCACCTTACTCACATGCTCAAAAATGGTATCCGGCTCACAGATATACTGCTGATACAAAAAGCGGGAAATCACATCGCTTCTGATTTTCCCCTGAAATCCGGGACAGCTTAAAATCGGCTTCAGCTCAGAGGCAAATACCAGATTATTATCCCAAAGCCAGTAATACAACGGCTTTTTCCCTATCCTGTCTCGAACCAGATACAGCGTGTCATTCCTTCTGTCAAAAATGGCAACGGCAAACATGCCGTTCAGTTTTTGGATACAGGATATTCCCCATTTTAAGTAGGCCGCCAGTATGACCTCCGTATCACAAGTAGAAATAAAGGGATAGTCGGTAAGCTCTTCCTTCAATCGGTTGAAATTATAAATTTCTCCGTTAAAAACAATGGCTACATCCCCCTTGGGAGAATTCATGGGCTGATGTCCCAGAGGGGAAAGGTCAAAAATGGAAAGTCTCCGCTGGGCAAGTCCTACGCTGTAGCCTTCACCGGCAGGATAAAGCTGTACCCCATGATCATCAGGTCCCCGATGGTACATGGTGTCATTCATTCTGCCAAGCTCATCCTCTGTTATTCTGTTTTTGCTGAAAAAACCACATATTCCGCACATAAAGGTAAACTAAATCCTTTCCGTTACAAACCGTCAGCACAAGGAATTTATACAGGAAACCAGCCCCTCCAGGTACTTTCCCTGTGAAAAATCCTCTGCTCTTCCTGCCGCCGCCCTTTGATATTTCTCATAAAGCTCTTTATCATTTAACATCATAAGCACTGCTTGCGCAAGCGTCTCTTCCGCTTCCTCCAGCTTAATACACCTATTTTCCTGATCCTCAAACTCCGCCCGAAGGTTCTTCACGGGACACAGCACCGGCGTCAGTATGCCGTAATCCGCCTCAAAAATATCCTCCTGCTTCTCTGCTTCCTTCCAGTTCCGGTGCAGAATTTCTGCCGGACCGGACAGACAGTTGACAGAGACAATAGGTAATGAGACCGCCAGTGACTCCACCAAAGCATTGGGAAGCCCTTCGCTGATGGAAGTGAGCAGATACAGATCACTTGCTTTCAAATAAGGGAAGGGATTCTCTTTTAAACCTGTAAACAGTACATTTTCTTCTATGCCAAGCTTTGCAACAAGCTTCTTATATTCCCCGAACTCACCGCTTCCAATAATGGCAAGCCTGGTGTCCGGATTTTTTTCATGAATTGCCTTAAAAACCTTAATTAAGTGCCAATAGCCCTTAATATCATCCTCTCTTCCCATGGACACTAAGACCTTATCCTTCGTATCAAAGAAGGAAAGCTCCTCATCCGCTTGATTGCTTTGTTCCTGAATTCCCGCAATATCACAGGGATTCCACAGCGCCGTCACATTGGGAAATCCATACTTCTCTTCTACCAGATCAGCCATTTTTTTAGCACAGCACAAGACCCGGTCAGAATGCCTGCTGATCAGCTTCATGTAAAAGGCATCCTTAATTTCCTCAAAAGAATGACATGCTGTAATCTTTTTTTTCGATCCCCATGTCAGGGCATTGGCTATATTGGCAGTCATGCCAAAGCTGTAGGAGACATCAATCCTAAGCTCCTTCTGCAGACGACTTAACTTAACGCACCTTTTCAGCACATTCATCATCTTGTGCAGCTTTCCATTCCTGGCCTTAAGCTTTAAATCAATTACATGAAGTCCTGAAACGTCATATGCAATATCATCCATGGAAAAGACAGCAATTACCACCTCATATTTTTCCTGAAGCAGGCGGGCTGTCATCACACATATTCTCTCAAAGCCACCCTGATGAAGCATGGGGGAAATCAACATAATTCTCTTCATACCTAACCTCACTTCAGAAATTTCTGAATATATTCATCCCATTTCCGGTATATCTCCTGCGGATAAAATTCCTTCATTCTTTCAATCTCATATTCTCCCATCTGCTCCGCCGCTTCCGGATTTTCAATCAGATCTGTTATGGCGGCTGAAAGCGCCTCCTGATCCCCCACCGGCACCAGCCTTCCGCATTTGCCGTTTTCCATCAGATAAGCCGGACCTCCACAGGGACAATCCGTAGACACAGCGGGAATACCGGCAGCCATGGCCTCCATTAAAGCATTGGGAATACCTTCATAATCTGACGAAAGCACAAAGACCGATGCATCCTGTATCCGCTCTTTTAAATCGTCCACATTGCCACATAACCTGACCTTGTCCGTAAGCTCCAGCTCCCCAATCAGCCGCTCCAGCTCTCCCTGCAGCTTTCCGTCCCCATACATTTCCAGAATATACTCCGGGTGCTTTGCAAAAACATCCTTACAGGCCCTAAGCAGCATTGCCTGATTCTTCTGTGGGTCCATACGCCCCACATGGACGATTCTTTTCTCCCTTTCCTCTGCCTTTCTAAGCTCCAGATAGTCCCTGCCAAGAGGATTGGGAATAATCTCCATACGCTCTGTAATATGCTTGGAAAAGGCAAAATACTCCCCTGCCTGATTGGTCTGGAACACATACCCGTCAGCCTTGGGATACCAATGCCGCATCAACGCATAATATACTTTGTTTCCATACTCCCGCTTTGGATCATTGCGCACGGATATAATCATTGGAAATTGATATTTCCCGAAAAGCTTTCCTTTTAAGCTTAATGCCAGAAAGTTGGGCTCCGGCAGAAAGCTGATTAACAAATCAGGAGCCAGCTTATCAAGCACAAGCGCTAAACGCTTTCTCCTTTTCAGAAAACGTTCCCCCATGTTTCGATAAACCGCTCCTTCATTCTCTAAACATATTAATTCTATTGCCTGATCTAACGAATATTCCACAGGGCAGTTCATACAAGTTACAATCGTAATCCGGTAATGAAGACGCAGATAGTCATTGCACAGCCTTGCAATAACCCCTTCCGCCCCGCCTCTCATCATAGAAAGCGTAAAAAACACAATATGCTTCACTGGTATGCTCCTTATAAGTTGTTCTTATACCAATCAATGGCCAGATTGATTCCTCTTGCAAAGTCATATTCCGGATCATATCCCAAAAGCTCCCTTGCTTTGCTGATGTCCGCATTGGAGTCTTTAATATCTCCGGCACGATCGGGTCCGAAATCAGGCTCCACATCCTTGCCGAGAGCCTTGCACAGATCATAATACACATCAATCAGATATTCTCTTCCGCCTGCACCAATATTAAATGCCTCGCCTGCTGCCTCCGAAGGCGCCAGACATGCCTTCAAATTTGCTTCAATTACATTGTCAATATAGGTAAAGTCTCTGGACTGTCTTCCGTCCCCGTTAATGGTAGGCACCTCACCATCCATCAGCTGTTTAATAAACTTGGGGATGACTGCCGCATACATTCCGTTAGGATCCTGACGTCTGCCGAAAACGTTAAAATACCGCATGCCGTAGGTATCCAGACCATACAATACCTTATACAGCCTGCCGTATTCCTCATCCACCCTCTTGGTCAACGCATAGGGAGAAAGAAGCTTTCCCTCCCGCCCTTCCTTCTTGGGAAGCACCGGATGATCGCCATAAACGGAAGAACTGGAGGCATAAACGAATTTCTTTACGCCGTTTTGTCTTGCAGCCTCCATCATGTTTAAGGTTCCCCGGATATTGATCTCCTCATACAAAAGAGGCATTTCAATGCTTCTTGGCACGCTTCCCCACGCCGCCTGATTTAGCACATAATCCACGCCCTTGGAGGCCTCCATACAGGTATCAAGCTCCCTGATATCTCCCTTAATAAAGGTAAACCTGGGGTTTTCCGTAAATGGCTCTATATTCTCGTATTTCCCGGTGGAAAGATTGTCAAGGCACCTTACCGTATATCCCATGGAAAGAATCGCCTCGCACAGGTTAGAGCCGATAAAGCCGGCGCCGCCTGTCACCAAAAATACGCTGTCACCATCAAACCTCAAATCTCTGTAGCCCATAATCTGCTCCCTTTGCTCCAAAATATTCCGCGGGAATTACCCTATAATCTCCAATAAATATAGTCCTCTGTCAGATATTCATTTCTGTCAAACAATCCCTTAATATCCATAAATACCTTTTTCTTATGCTTAATATTAAAGAATTTGCTTACCGCAGCCTTATCCAGTCCCAAAAACTGGGTATGTGCCACCGCAACAATCACTGCATCCATATCCTTCACTGCGTCCATCCCCTCAAAGGTAATGCCGTAAAGACGCTTAGCCTCATCCGCATCTGCCGCAGGGTCTACCACAATAGGAGTAATCCCGTATTCTCCAAGCTCCTTATAAATATCAATCACCTTGGTATTGCGGGTATCAGGGCAGTTTTCCTTAAAGGTAAAGCCCAAAATCGCCACTCTGGCGCCCTTCACAGGAATATCGGCTTTAATCAAATTCTTAACCATAGACTCCGCCACATATTTCCCCATATCGTCGTTGATTCGACGCCCCGCAAGGATAATCTGGGAATGATACCCCAATTCCTCCGCCTTATAGGTAAGATAATAAGGGTCCACACCGATACAGTGTCCGCCCACCAGTCCGGGATAAAATTTCAGGAAATTCCATTTGGTTCCTGCTGCCTCCAGAACCGATTTGGTATCAATGCCCATTTTATTGAAAATAATAGAAAGCTCATTCATAAAAGCAATGTTGATATCTCTCTGGCTGTTCTCAATGACCTTGGCAGCCTCCGCAACCTTGATGGACTGTGCTCTGTATACGCCTGCCTCCACCACCAGCTCATAAACCCTGGCAACCGTATCCAACGTCTCCTGATCCATACCGGATACAATCTTTACAATGGTCTCTAAACGATGTACCTTATCGCCGGGATTGATACGCTCAGGAGAATATCCGATCTTAAAATCCACTCCGCATACAAGGCCTGATTCCTTTTCCAGAATCGGAACACAGATATCCTCTGTTACTCCCGGATAAACCGTGGATTCAAACACTACCACAGAGCCTTTGGTCAGGTTTTGTCCCAAAATTCTGCTTGCTCCCTCTACCGGGGTTAAATCAGGTGTATGATCGTCATTAACCGGTGTGGGAACCGCCACAATATGGAACTTGGCCTCCCGAAGCTTTGCAGGGTCTGCCGTAAACTCCACTCTGGTATTCTTAATTACATCATTTCCCACCTCATTGGTAGGGTCGATACCGCTTTTATACCGCTCGATTTTCTTTTCATTTAAGTCAAAGCCTACCACCTTGATCTTCCTTGCAAAGGCAACCGCAATGGGCATGCCCACATATCCGAGGCCTACCAGTGACAGCTTTTCTTCACCGCTTAAAAGCTTTTCAAATAAGTTCATTTTCGTATCCTTCCTTCATTATTCTTCAAATTATACCATACCGATAGCATTCGGACAAATATTTATACCAGAAATCCATCAATCTCCTCCATATAAGAAGCTGTTACCAGTCTTCTGTCAAATTCCTTCTCCATCTTCCGCCTTGCTGCCATCCCCATTTGCACCCTTTCCTCCACGGTAAGCTTCAGAAATTTCTCAATGGCCTGTATTAAGCTTTTCGTATTTTGAGGCTCGCAGCCAAATCCTGTAACGCCCTCCTCAAAAATTTCCTTACATCCGCTGATGTTGGATGCAATAACAGGACGCGCCGATGCGGAAGCCTCCATAAGCACGTTGGACATGCCCTCATGGTAGGTGGGAAGTATTAACGCCGAAGCCTGTTTTAAAAACGGCTGAACATCCGTATGAAAACCGTGCTGTTTGATAATCCTCTGACTTTCATACGCATCCAAAAGCTCCTGATAATCATCATCACAGTACCCTAACAGCTCAAAGCTGACGTTTTCACCGTGCAGGGCCTTTGCAGCCGCAAGCAGCTCCTCAATTCCCTTTTCCTTCATAATACGTCCCACGAACAAAAACCGGGTGGTTTCATCCCCAGGATATTCCTCTGCACGATGTACCTCCAGGTTCACCCCCGATCCGCTTACCAGCTTGTCCCTTTTGCCGGTAATCTTATATCCTCTGAATATCTCTCTGTTTTGACTGTTTTGAAAAAAAACACATTCGGCCCCCCGAAGACCCATCCTGTACATACGGATAATCATGCTCTTTAATATGCCGGTTTTCTGAAACGCACTTCCAAGCCCCGTAATCGTGGTGATATAGGGAACCCTCTGCCATCTGCAGGCACAGCCCCCATAGATATTAGGCTTAATGGTATAAGTCAGAACCAGATCCGGTTTCACCTGCTTCAAAAGCTTTAAATAGGCCAAAAACAAAGCCCCATCTTTTCTGGGATTCATCCCCCTTCTGTCCAAAGGCGTGTGAATAATCTCACAGCCTTCTTCTTCCAATTCCTTAACGCAGATATCATCAGGAACAGATACTACAACTTTGTATTTTTTCAGCAATGCCTGCATTAACTCATTTCTAAAATCATATACGCCGGTTGATGCATTGGCTAAAATCAATACCCTTTTCATGCCGTCTGTATACACCCCTCATCATGCCCGGTATGCCGGGAAAAATCCGGTTTCTTTCTTTTGATTGTTCAGCTCCCAAAGACGCTCATACACCTGCTCATTCACTACAAGTCTGCCTACGGAAAACTGACAGTCCTGCTGTCTGTTAAACTGTTTCTTAAAGCTGTATAAATGATCCTGCCTGCTGCCAAGCCCGCCTCCCAGGTGGAAGGTCTTTGCCCCGATATTACAGCCAAAGCAGGCTGCCTCATAAAGAAGCAGATTGGTAGGTGCAAGATTCTGATATTCATGCCAGGATGCGGAAAGGTGATAATGCAGCTGTCCGTTTCCATACAGAATAATGGACATGGCAATAATCTCATCCCCAAGCTTTGCATAAAATACAAGTGCATTTTCCTTTAAATCATATAAGATGCTGTCATAAAATTCTTTCTTAAAATAATAATAGCTGTCAGCCCCAACCTTATCCATGGTGGCGTTATAAATCTGTTCAAACTCGGTAAAAAGCCGCTCTTCCCTTCCCCAGTAAATCTGAACACCGGACTTTTGCGCCTTTCTGATCATATTGCGGTTTTTGCTGGAAAGGTTTTCCCAAATCCTTTCTCTGGAGCTTAAATCCATGCAAACCGTATTTCCAAGGTCAACCACCTGATACAGACATTCCATATCATGGGCATTATCAATCACCGGATGATAACGGTTAAATTCCGCTACAATCTTATGGTCCCGGCAAAAATCCAGATAAGCATGCTTAAGCTGCTGCTTCTCTTCTTCGCCTGTATCTCCCTTTAGCAAAAAACCGCCGTATCCGTAGGGCGTTACAAAATCAAAGTACTCCCGTAAGGTCTCATCCTCAGGGCATTCTGTCCTCAAAACCGGAACCGGGCGCTTCATGACAATGTTCACCGCCTGCATATCCCTGCCGTTATAATACAACAATACCGGCTCTCCGTCTCCGTTTACCTGAAACGCCTTTACATATCCCGGGGTAAAATACACATCATGCTGGGGAAACTGTGCGATAATTTTATTCCATTCTTCTTCCTGCGCAAGCTCAATCACTTTAATTCCTGCCATAAGATATGACCTCTTCTTCCTTTGCGGCCCGGATTTCCGCCAAATTGCCTTCTATGACATCGGTATCCTCCGCAATATCATCATGCACAAATACCGCTTTAATGGTGGCGAAAAATATTTTAACATCCAGCCCAAAAGATAAGTTCTCCACATATTCCGCATCCTTTTCAAGACGCTTATCCCATTCCAGAAAGTTTCTGCCGCTTACCTGAGCAAGCCCCGTAAGTCCCGGACGAACCGTATGTCGAAGCTGCTCCCTTTCCGTATAGTAGGGCAGATAACTTACCAGCAAAGGTCTGGGCCCAATCAGGCTCATATCACCACAGAAAATGTTCCACAGCTCCGGCAGCTCGTCAAGGCTGGTTCTGCGAAGCAGCCTTCCAAATCCGGTAAGCCTTCTGGCATCCGGCAGAAGATTTCCCTGCTCATCCCGCTCATCCGTCATAGTGCGGAATTTCTTTAAGGTGAAAATCCTGGTCTGGTACCCCGGTCTCTCCTGCTTGAAAATCACCGGGCTGCCCAATTTGATCCGAACCAGCAGCGCAAGAATTGCTATCACAGGGCTTAAAATCACCAGTGCAGCGCCGGACAGGATGATATCCAATAATCTTTTAACAAACCGTTTATACATAGCCTCTATTCAGCCCTCTTCTTATCAAAAACGCTTCTTACGATATCAATAATCAACTTCATGTCTGCTTCCGTATTCTTAATATCACTGGGAAGACAAAGCCCCCGGTTAAAAATATCCTCCGATATGCTTTCCGGCTTTTCACCTGCCGGCAGATCGCTTTTACAGCCTGATTCCGTCACAAAATCATAGCCTTCAAATACGGGCTGCAAATGCATGGGCTTCCAGATAGGTCTGGCCTCTATGTTTTCCTCATCCAGAGCATCCATAATTTGATCCGGTGTTACACTGCTGCCCTTTTTAATCGTAACGCAGGACAACCAGCAGTTGGCATCCCCATCCGGATTTAAGGGATTCATGGTAATTTCCTCCATGTCTGCAAAGGCTTCCCTATATCTATTATAAATTGCCTTTTTCAGCTGTTTATGCTCCTCCAAATGAAGCAGCTGCCCTCTTCCTATTCCGGCAGTAATATTGCTCATTCTGTAATTATATCCGATCTGGGAATGCTGATAATATCTGGCAGGGTCTCTTGCCTGTGTGGCAAGGAAGGTAGCCTTCCTTGTGATCTCCTCATCCTCCGATACCAGCATGCCGCCGCCGGAAGTGGTAATAATCTTATTTCCGTTAAAGGAATAAATGCCGATTTTGCCGAAGGTTCCCGTATGTTTACCCTTATAGGTGCTGCTAAGTGATTCCGCCGCATCCTCAATCAACGTAACCCGATGCTTTTTGCAGATTGCCAGAATTTCATCCAGCTTCGCAGGCGTTCCATACAGGTGCACCACGATCACCGCCTTGGGATTGGGATATTTCTCAAACGCTTTTTCAAGGGCTTTCGGACTCATATTCCAGGTATCCCTCTCGGAATCAATAAATACCGGCGTAGCCTTTTCGTACACAATGGGATTACAGGTTGCACTAAAGGTCAGACTGGGGGCAAACACAATATCTCCTTCCCCGATCCCCAATATTTTAAGCGCCAGATGAATCGCCGCCGTTCCTGCGCTTAACGCTGCGGCATGCCCGGCCTGCACATATTCAGCCAGCTCCTTCTCAAAATTATTTACATTGGGGCCAAGGGGCGCCACCCAGTTGGTATCAAAGGCCTCCTTAATAAATTCCTGCTCCTCCCCATGCATGGTGGGTGAAGATAAATAAATCCTCTTATCCGGCATTCCTGTTCATCCCTTCCTTACGCTTATTTTCCCTCTTCATCGCTGTAATGATAGGTAGGCACAATCGCCTTTACCAGCGGTCTGATGTCGTTGCTTTCATTCTTGGAAGCTTCCTTCAGCTCCTTTAACTGGACAAAAAACTGCATTTCATCTATTTCTATAGGCTTCCCGATATGAATTAATTTATTTGCGGTCTCCGTAAGGCCCTCTTCGGCCATAAGAAGCTCCTCATACAGCTTTTCACCGGGACGAAGGCCCGTAAATTCGATCTTGATATCCTCTCCAACCCGGTAGCCGGATAAGCGGATCAGGTTCTTTGCCAGATCCAGAATTTTCACCGGTTTTCCCATATCCAGCACAAAAATTTCACCGCCCTTGCAGTAGGCCCCTGCCTGAAGCACTAAAGACACCGCCTCGGGAATGGTCATAAAGTATCGAATAATATCGGGATGGGTCACCGTAACCGGACCGCCGGACATAATCTGCTTTTTAAATAACGGGATTACGCTTCCGTTGCTCCCTAAAACATTTCCGAAACGCACCGCCACAAATTCCGTATCATAATGCTTGTTAAAGGTTTGAATAATCATCTCACAGATTCTCTTGCTGGCTCCCATAATGTTGGTAGGATTCACCGCCTTATCGGTGGAAATCATAACAAACCTTTGCGCTCCGTTCATAGCCGCTGCCTGAGCGGTTTTCCATGTTCCAAATACATTATTTTTAATGGCCTCATTGGGACTTGCCTCCATAAGCGGTACATGCTTATGAGCGGCGGCGTGATAAATGATCTCCGGTTTATAATGCTCGAATATCCAATTCATTCGATTGGTGTTTCGAACGGAAGCAATCAGGACTGCCATTTTCAGCTCCGGATATCTGGTGGCAAGCTCCTGCTGCACATCGTAAACACTGTTTTCATAGATATCAAGAATAATCAAAAGCGCCGGCTGATGAGAGGCAATCTGCCGGCACAGCTCACTTCCGATAGAGCCGCCTCCGCCTGTAACCAAAACTCTTTTTCCTTTCACATAGCCCAGAATAGAATCCATATCTACTTCAATAGGATCTCTTCCAAGCAGGTCCTCTACTTCCACATCACGCAGCTTGCTAACGCTGACCTCTCCGTTTACCAGCTGATACATTCCGGGAAGGGAACGAAGCTTACAGCTTGTCTCCTTGCAAATGTCAAGGATTGCAGAAAGCTCTGCCCTGCTGATGGAAGGCATTGCCACAATAATTTCATCGATACTGTAGATATCGGCGCATTCAATAATCTTATCCCTGCCGCCTACCACCTTGATGCCCTGTATAAACCTTCCCCACTTTCCGGGATCATCATCAATAATGCAACGGATCACCATAGTAGAGAAGTTACTGTTGATAATTTCCTTTACAATTACATTGGCCGCTTCCCCGGCTCCGATTACCATAACGGAAATGCTGTTGTTTTTATTCTGCTTCTTATGCTTAAGACTTCTAAAGAAGCGATAGGAAAATCTGCTGCAAAAAATAAAGCTGATCAGCAGGAAAGTATACAAAAAATAATAGCTGCTGGGCACGGCCAGCTGTCCCGGCGTTTTAAAAAACTGGATTCCCACTGCCTGAAGCAGAGAAGAAATCACGCTTGCCAGTACCAGATTTTGAAGCTCTGTTTCTCCCGCAAATGCCCACAGGCTGTTGTACATGCGGAACAGATACAAAACCACCAGCGTAATCACAACATTCAGGGGAAGGAATCTGTTGATGGGGCCCAGAAAGTGCTCCGGAATCTCCGACATTTCAAAGCTGTAACGCATCAAAAGCGCTATATAGCTTGCCAAAATAACGCTGATAATGTCGTAAACAATCAAACAGGTTCTTCTATAAAAAAGTTTTACATTAAAGGTTTTTTTCTGCTTTTTCATTTCTTCACTCATAGCTTTGTCCTTCACAAAATACAAGCGGCGAGATGACCAGCATCAGGATCAAACCGCAGGGATGACTTAAATGGAATATCCACTCCACCATACCGGCAGCGGCAACTGAAATCACAACCACCGCCGGCATAGCTGCATAAGTTATTTTATCCTTTTTTCTGTTATAATAAATACATGCTTTTATAAAGGTTCCAAGTCCAACCAAAACAAACAGGATACCCACCGGAATACCGTGATCATAGGCTACCTGTAAATAAATATTATGCGCATGGGTGGCAATGGAGCCGTCCTGAAGAAGGGCTCCCATCTCCTCATGCCCTGTCATGTTCAGCTGCTCAATGTAGGATCTGAAAATATCCAGCCTTCCGTTGGTATAATCCGACTCTTCCTCCTTAAGCTCCTCGGGAACATAATCCGCGGATGCCACAAATTCCTGCGTTTCAAGCACGCCGGGAATATCAATGACCTCTTGAATGGCACCGCTTTCTCCCTCCTCCGGATCGCTGTGGGTTCTCTCATACTCTGCTATCTCTCCGTACAAGTCGAAGGTTCCTGCCGGAATATCGAAAATTTTATCTGCAAACAAATCAATAAATCTTCCCACACGCATACAATCTACGGAATTTAACTTTCTTCCCCGAAGCGTATCATCCCTGAAATCCTCGATTTCGTACATATAAGGATCACTGACCAGCGTAGGAACGGTTCTCTGCACCGTAAAGGTTACGGGGAAGCACACGATTACTGTCAGCACCATAGTGCCAACCGTTTTTCCTATGTTTGCAAGCTTTTCCCTGCCTTTACCGCCGCTCATAACAATGATCGCAAAAATTCCGGTTACTCCCACTGCCAAAAATCCTGTTCTGGCCATGGTGAAGAGCATATAAGCATTCACCACGCCAAATAAAAGCAGCTCCTTCCAGGTATCCTTCAGCTTCCGGCTTTTGCGGAATTTCGCAAGAAGAATGACAAAAGCAGCACACTCCACAATGGTCAGGTAAGCGGCTGTGGTTGTCACCGTATGGAATATATGAGGGTATCTGGCTGTTCTGTAGGTGGTGTAAGGCCTGTGCAGCAATGCATAGCCGGTGGCAAGCATAAACTGCAGAATAATGCCCCTGCACACATTCACCAGAAACCGTCCCCTGTGCTCCCACATTCCATAGTTTAAATAAAACAAGGTAAAGCTGACCGCCATTACCACCGTCCACCATCTACCATTTCTGAAAATAATGATAGCCGCAAAAAATACCAACAGCAGTCCTGCATAAACAAAATCGGGTCTGGAAAGCTTCTTTTTCACAAGTCCTATCACGGTGCGGATCACAATCAAACCCAGCAGAATTCCGATCAGCGTTGTATGGCGGATCACCTGCAGATTCCAGGGAATTTCCGCCTCTTTAATGGTTTTTTCCGCCAAAAGCGCCACTTGGTTTTGGTAGTAGAAATAGCCTGCAATTCCCGCCCCGATTACATAAACCAGATTATATAAATTAAAAATTTCCTTCCACTTAAACATCACAATAATGGCAAGAGCAAACCAAAGCATTTCCTTTCGCTCCGCCATAGCATGATGAATATCATAAAGTCCTGCCATATATTCACAGCAGCCGCCGATTGCTCCCGCAATGCAAACAGACTGGAGCAGATCCTGAAAATGGCTTTTCAGATACTCCATGGTAAACACCGGCTGCTGGCCGTCTCTGTTGTGATTAATTGCATAAAATAAAATCATGGCAAGAAGCAGCACACTGATAAAGAAAAAGGTATTGTCAAGCATATATTTGCTGCATGCGCCCATAAGCACCGCTGCCAGACAGACAACCGTAAACACAGCGGCAATGGGATTTCCCACGCACTTTACTACCCGTTCCACGGTAATAAGCTTGTCCCTGTCCTTTTTGCGGTAGTATGCCCTGCAAATTACAATCAGCAGGGCCGCCATAAGAACGGTAATGCCTCCGAACAGGACAACCTTTCCTTTCCTTAAAGGAACGCTGTAATTGTAGTCGGCAGCCAGATTAACGCCCTCCACAACACTGCTGTCATAGTACATCTCCCCGGCATAGGGCAGATCCGTCATGTATATCATCTCACAACCAAGGAAAACCTCTGAATCATTTCCCTGAACGATCAGATAATAAAGCTGTCCCACTTCCATATCCACATCAATCAGCACCCGTGCATAGCCCGGAAGCTCATTCGAATCGATCTTCACTTCCTCCTCTGCAATCATCACCTGTGCTTCATTCAGAAGGCGGACATAAAAGCTTTCTCCTACGGTTCCCTGCTCCAAATACAAATCGATGGTGCTCATATGATCGTACTGTGCCACAAAGCTTTGAAGAATGGTATGCTCATTATCCACCTTTTCCGTCATCATACCGCTCAGCGATTCCACCGAAGCCGTTACCGTCTCATGAAAAAGACGGATCGGCCACAGCGACACCAATATCACCGCTGCCAATATCAAAATAATTCTCTCTATTGCTTTACTTTTATATAGTATCTTTTTCATTTTCCCTCATTCCTTACCAGAAATCATGGGTAAGTATATCACAGTTGCCTTTAATTATCAAATTCCGCCAGAAGAAGCGGCAGGACTGCCCAAAAATAAACTACATACCGCACCAGATAGGTAGGTCCAAAAAGCACCGTTATATAACAGCATATCACCGGAAGATAAGGCACCACCTTTTCCATGCGTTTCTGATAAGCCCAAAAGCACAGACAAAAGGCTGTTACCCAAAACAGAAATCCGGGAGAAAACAACATGGACACCACCGGAACCTTCTGCTGAAAAATTTCCAGAGACATTCTGCGATAAATTTCATTCAGCCCCGGGAGTATACTCTGCCTTGTCCCCGGCTGCTCCACCTCATATCCAAAGTAAGAGCTGTCCTCATAAGTATAAGTAAAAACCGTATTCCCTCTGTAAACATCAATCACCGTATCAGGATACCAGAAGCCGTAGGCGGTCATAAACCATGCATTCAAATAAGTAAAAGGATTTTCGGTTCCCCACTGAAACCACAGTTTCAGGAAACTCCCTTTGTCCTTCGCAAATGCCTGATTATTAAAGTGTACCTTCACGCCGTCGGAAACCTTGGGCGTATACTGATTTAGCGCCTCCTCAGGGAGATACCGATATAGGATCTCCTTTTCCTCCTCGGGAAGGCTGTCTTTATTATTCTGATAAACTCTTGCCATCTGACTGATAGGCACTGTAAGCACTTCCTGATTTTCCGAAGCGTCCGCCGACAAAATCAGCGTCAGTGCATTATGAACAATCAAATATGCCCCAAAAACCAGCACCAGATATACTGACAGCTTTTTCCAGTATTTTCTAAGATATCCCAATAAGACTGCTGCCGAGAGAACAAATGCAATCACTCCGTTATGCCGAAGCAGCATCATAAGAAGGCTTGCACCTGCCAAAAGCGCCATCTTCCCTTTAGACGCCATAAAGCCCTCCGGCACCTTTAGCAGCTCCGAAAACAGCACAACCATAACAAGCAGCATTCCCGCAAAAAGTCCATCCTTGGCAGAGCATAAGGAAAACATTACCAGTACGGGACACAGGCCGAAATATAAGACAGCAAGCGCCACATAGCCCTTTTTAAGTCCCCTGCTTTTCAGCTTTCCCACACACCAGCCGAAAATACCAGCCATAATCCCCATTTGAATGACGGTATAGCAGGCAATCCCCAGATTATAGGAGCCTGTAAGCTTGTGAACAAGGGAAATAATCCCTCCAAGAAAAAGCACATGGACAAGGGGATGATGAGTGGTAAAGCTTCTGGTCATCACCTGTAATAGCTCATCCTGCGCATCATAAACAAAAAATCCAGGATATACCGCAAGAAAAACCGGTATATACAAAAGAAAAATAATTCCTGAAAAACGAAGCCAGGCAAAAGCTCTGCCAGCCGCTTCCTTTCCCTCCGATGCCCGGCCTGTCCTTTTTCGCAGCTCCATTAACTTTTCCCAAAAATATCTGGTAAGCAAAGTGAAAATCACCGCCAGTACCAGTATCGCTGCCCACATTCTCACATTGTTAAAGGGGACGCTTTCCTGCTCGTCCAGACAGGTTCCCATCACCATACAGAGGGAAAAAGCAGTGCCGAAAGCTCCCGGCAGCCTCCATCCTTTCCATCCTCCCAAAAAGGAAACGTTAACAGCCTTGTAAAAAAGCCAGAAAAGCCCCAAAAATACAAATACGGAAAGGATGCTGTTGGTAAAGCCCAAAGCATTGCCGCCGGATTTTAAAATCCACGGCAGCGCACAAGTGCCCGCAAATGCCAGCACTGCAGCATATATCTCTTTCAATATAGGAGTTTTCATTTCCTTATTATTTGAATTATGATTCCTCATTAGAAGCTTCCTCTTTGGACACCACCTCGCGGATCACATACTGGGGAGACCTGTTCATGGAAATATACATCCTTCCCATATATTCTCCTACCATTCCCATCATCAGCATCAACATGCCGCCTATAAATACCAGCACTGACATCAGCGCACTAAAGCCTGTCACCAGTTCCGGTGGATTAATAAATATCTTTTTGATAATAGTATATATTCCGTAAAAAAATCCCACACACGCACAGACTGCGCCGCTCACCGTTGCAATCCGAAGAGGCTTAACACTGAAGGCTGTAAAACCGTTAAACCACAAATTTAAAAGCTTTCCAAGAGTATATCCAGATTCCCCCGCCCATCTGTCCCGGTGTTTTACCTCTACATTGACAATATTCCTGGTGGTGCGGAGAATAAGCCCTATCACATAAGGGTAGGCATATTCATAATTCACCACCTCATCAATGACAAATCTTCTGGCTGCAAAATAACTGGAAAGATACAACTCCCTGGGTTTCCCCAGCATTACTCTGGTCATTAGTTCATTTACATGACTGCCCCAGTTCCGAAAACCGGAATGATGCTTGCTGACATACTTGGCATATGCCACATCCGCCCCGTCTTCAACAGCCTTTATCAGCTTATCTGCCTCATCCGCAGGGGTCTGCCCGTCATCATCAAGGCACACAACGATATCCCCTTTTGCATACTGAAATCCTGCCATCAGGGCACTGTGCTGACCGAAGTTTTTTGCCAGATTAATTCCTGTGATATTATCATTTTCCCGGCAGAGCTCCTTAATTTTCTCAAAGGTATGATCCGGTGAACAGTCATTCACCAAAATCACCTCATAGGCATAGTCCGCCATTTGTTTCATCTTTTCTTTAATTTCCTCTATCACGCCGGGCAATGTCTCCTCGGACCGATAACAGGGAATTACAAAACTGACTGTCTTCGCCATATTTTTCAAATACCTCCTGAAATCACCGCCATCAAAATGATATCCTTATATTCCTGATCCAGAAAAACCTCATCCTTTAAATAGGCCTCCTGCACAAATCCTGCCTTCTCATAGCTTCTTCTTGCCGGCAGATTATCCGCCAGAACCCGGAGCATCAGCTTATGAAGTCCAAGTACCTGAAAGGCATATGTCACCATCAGCCTGGCTGCCTGCGTCCCATAGCCTCGTCCCAACGCATCTTCCTCGCCGATAAAAATTCCGTATTCCGCCTTGTTATGAACCGGATCAATATCCCGCAGATATACGCTTCCTACCGGCCGGTCCGTATCCTTTTCACAGATGATAAACTGAACCGCCCTGCCCGTCTCTATCATATCCCGTGTCCAGGCTGCGTGCCCCTGCCTGGTAAAGGGCTCCCGGTAAATAAAATTTTTGCGGACAAAGTCGGTATTTCTCCATTTGATAATATTGTCCGTATCCTCAGGTCCCATAAGCCTTAAATAAATATCCTGCCCTGTCAGGGGCTGCAGGTTTTTCTCATTTTCCATCTTTAAGCCTTTCTATTGCAAAATGCACTGCATTCCTTCTCTTCCTATTGAGGCTTTACGGAATAAATCTCAAACTCCCCTGCCACCGTTTTTTCAAGCGCTGTTTCCACAGGGGTTCCATGCTCCTCATAGTAAGCATATATCCATTCCATATCCTCACTGGTTTTCCTTACAAAATACACGTCCTCCCTGTCCTTCAAAGCTTGCTCCATGCTGTCAATTCCAAAGGCAGCAAGCTTCTTTTTCCAAAGCGGACTTTTACATGCCCAGCCTCCCATAATGTCGTAATTATCCAGTGAATTATCTACATTTTCAAACATTTTCTCCGAGTATCCCACAGAAGAATACACATCTATCAGATAAAAATTATTCTGATTCTCCGGCTCCGAAAAATAGTCATACAATTCCTGATAGGAAGCATTTACTTCCTCACGCCGCTGCTGCTCTGCGGTAACACGATAAGCACTGTCCGGCAAAACCGTGCCAAACAATAACAGCGCCGCCGCAAGAGATACTCCTGAAAGGATTCTCCCGGTTCCTGCCTTTTCTATCTGCTTCCACTGCTCAAAGGCCATTGCCGTAAGAATGAAAAGCTCCATCAGATACAGGGAATGCGTAATCCTCACCGGATCTCTTTCCCCCCACAATATATACATCCAAAGGCCGGTGCGCACCAGAAACAAAAGCGCCAGCTTCCACACAACATTCCATATGCTTTGGGGACTCCTGACCGCCAATTTGCTCTGACCGTCCCCTGAATAAAACGCCTGTTCCTTCTTTTTACCCGGCAGCGCCATAAAAAACACCACTGCATATCCCCAAATCACAATATAATTCCAGGGATAATCACTTCCCACGTCACCGGCTCCATGCAGGAAACGGTAACAATAGGCTTTCAGCTTTTCCACAAAATTTTCGGCAAAAGGAGTTCTTTCTGTCCGAAGCATGCCCGCATATTCAGCAATCTCCCCTACTGCCTTTTCGTCAATCTCATCATCCATGCCGAAATTATAATTATCCAGCAGTATCTTTTCGCTTTCCGTAAGGCCTATGCTCTCATAAAAATCCCTGTTTTCCTCATAATCCGGAGGAGCCTGAAAATCATAAAGCTCCGTGCGGTTGTCAAAAAACTCTGTGAAGCTTCTCCACTCCTCAGAGCCGTAGGCAATCATGTGAAGTGCCTGTCCCAAAAGCAGACCGGCCAGAATAAGGCCTATCACGCCGAAATACTTTATGGCATTTTCCTTCGTAAAGATTTTCTGCTCTCCTCCCCATCTGACTACACCCGCCACACAGATCATAGGCAGAACCAGCAGCAGCATCTCCGAGCGGATCAGATAAGCAGCTGTCACTAATAATATGGACGGAATGTTCCTTCTGATAAACAAAGAAGGCTTTTCGCATCCTTCCGCAGTGTAGAACAAAAATGCTGCCGTAGCTCCCATCAAAGTGCACGTCACTGTATATTGCGCAAAAATAAGATGCTCCAAAAATATCGTTCCAAAAAAAAGGCCTACAGTCAAAGCAACGGCTGCTTTTCCAACCGTGCTTCGGCATAAGGAAACCGCCCTTTTTACAAGCAGAAAAATACACCCGAAATGGCAAAAGCACAAAAACAAACCATACCAAGGCAGCCCTCTTGCAATCCGGTAAAACAGACTGATTAATGCACTGATCGGCCAAAGCATCTGTATGTTATGGCCCTCCGGTGTTCCTGTATATACCCCGGCAAGAATATCCTTCATCAGCACATCATCATTCAGATCATAATAATAGTCAAAAAAGCCGCCTGCACATAACAGCAAAACAGCTATTACCGCAAGTGCAATTATCCAGTTTTCCCATTTTCCAAATCGTTCTTTAAACGCCATAAAATTCTTTTACCTTGCCTGCAATATAATCCACCTGCTCAGCGGTAAGCTGATAAAACATGGGAAGCCGCACAAGCCGTTCGCTTTCCTTTGTGGTATAACGGTCCTCCCCATGGAAACGTCCGAATTTCATCCCTGCAGGTGCGGAATGAAGGGGAACATAATGAAACACCGTCAAAATATCATTGTCCTTCATAAACTGAATCAGCTCGGTTCTCTCCTTAAGATCCTTAGCCTTTATATAAAACATATGGGCATTATGCACACATCCTTCCGGAATCACCGGAAGCTCAATCCTTCCTGCCTCCTGAAGGGGCTTTAAAAGCTCATAATACTGATTCCATCTGGCAAGCCGGGCGTCATTGATCTGGTCTGCCACTTCAAACTGAGAGTACAAATAGGCCGCATTCATGTCACTGGGCAGGAACGAAGAACCATAGTTCATCCAACGGTATTTATCCACCTGTCCCCGGAAATATTTACTCCGATCCGTTCCCTTTTCTCTCAGAATTTCCGCATCCTCAATGTATTTGGAATCCTTAATCAGCAGGGCGCCGCCCTCTCCCATACTAAAATTCTTGGTCTCATGAAAGCTGAGACATCCGAAATCGCCAATCGTGCCAAGAGGTCTCCCTTTATAGGAGCTCATAATCGCCTGGGCCGCATCCTCCACCACCATCAGATGGTGCCTGTCTGCAATCTCCATGATTTGATCCATTTCACAGGCAACCCCTGCATAATGAACCACACAAATAACTTTGGTTTTCTCAGTAATCGCCGCCTCGATCAAATTTTCATCTATGTTCATGGTATCCGGCCTCACATCTACAAACACCGGCACTCCTCCGCGAAGCACAAAAGCATTTGCGGTGGACACAAAGGTATAGGAGGGAAGAATCACCTCGTCTCCCGGCTTAATGTCACACAAAAGCGCCGCCATTTCCAAAGCCTGTGTACAGGATGTGGTCAGGAGACACTTAGCGGTTCCTGTGGTTTGTTCCAGATATTCGCTGCACTTTCTGGTAAACTCCCCATCGCCGCAGATATGCATATTCTCCACTGCCTTTTGCACATTTTCCATTTCCCGCCCGGTATAGGGAGGTACATTAAAACGTATCATCTATTCCAACTCCCTTCTTATCTGTAAACAACAAAAGCCTCATTTGCAAAGACCTGCTCATATTCATTTTCGGTAAGAAACTCACCGATTGCCGAAAGCTTCTCATCCTGTTCACAATCCGCTGCGTCCGTTCCCCAATAGCTCATAGCCTGTTCATTTCCCGCAAAATATGCGTCCAGCTGGGGCGTAATAATGACCAACGGTCTCTCTTCCCAATTGCTTCCTTTACTTTCCGTTATTTCCCAGAGCTCCTCCCTGAGCCGCTCCAACGGATTACTGTCAAGATCAGCCCATGTGGTATAAATTGCAGGCGGCATATTCAGATAATAGGCCAGACCGGGGATATTTCCATACAAAATCAATTCCTTTTGACCATACTCTGACTGGTTTTCCGTCATAAAAACAGTAATCTCTTCTAACACCTCTGCATTCAGCCCGGTTGTCAGCATTCCATCCAAAACCCTGTTTTCCGCCACCCGGCAGCTTCTGGTTTCTCCCGTTTCCCCATCCAAAAACACATAGCCAAATCCAAGTCCCACAGCTTGTATAAAAAAAGCAATCAGAATTCCGGAGCACATTGCCTTTACCGGAAACAGGGGAACCTTCCCCGAAGCATCCAAATAAGTTCTTCCCCATCGCACAAAGCGATAAATCACCCATAAAATAACAGGTGCTATAAAAAATAGATTGTTAAGCACCGGCCAGATATGATTATTGCTTCCCAAAGGAGTAATTAAAATCATAATCAGTGCAATACACCCAATCAGCCTCCACTCATCATCCATCCTTCTCGTAAACAGTACCCAGCCAAGCGCCATAAAGGCAAGAAGCAGGAAAACCGCTCCCCATTGAAGCGCCGACTCCTTCTGATAATACCTGAAATTGTACATTCCCCATTTTCCCAGAACAAAGAATAAAACCGGGATGCACACACAGTATATAACCTTGCGAAACACCTGATATTTTCCTTCCCACATAACCAGGAAAGGAATTCCCGGCAGAATACACAAAAACATATAAAGCATCCACTTAAAGCCATGAGCATAGGCGCTTAAGACAGACAGAAGCATCTCCCCCAGCGTATAGTCGGAAGTGCTTCCCGCTATACCAAAAACACCCGTTATCATATCTCTGATTGCACCTGAGCCATAGAACAGGGAAACACCGCACACCATCACCAGAAGCGCCAACAGATACCCTGACAGGCATAAGCCTGTTTCCTCGGCAATCTTCTTTGCCGGCTTCTTTTTCAATGCGCCGTAATACCACAGCGCCAAAATAAGCCCCGCCTCCAGCATGTTATTGGGAAAGCGCACCATCACGTTGATTCCCAGTATCACGCCTGCAATGACCAGACAGCCGTTCCGTCCTCCTGCAAGACCCCGGAACAGGAAAATGGCTCCAAGAAGGAACAAAAGGTAAGTCAGATAATTATAGAGTATCACCGTAGGACACCAGCAGAAACCGATTGCTGTCAATTCCCCCACGAAAGCCAGCCAGGCAGGAATCTTAGTCATAAAGAACCGATATCCCAAAAGTGCCGTCACACTGACGATCAGCCCTGTATACACCTTCATGCCAAGCATGGTACTGCCAAAGGGCAGGCAGGAAAGCAGGTAACCTGTCACATTGGATAAGAAGGTTAAAAGCGTCCATATCCCTCCATCAGCACTGAAAAACCGATAGTTTCCCAGACTGTAGCCTGTATCCGTCAAATCCACTCCCTGATTGGCCTTTATCAGCGGAAACAGCAGAAGAATCAGAGGAAATACAATATTTTGAAGGCTCCTGTTAAGCAGCGATATATTTTCAAGCCTGACTATGATTTTTTCATACTTATCCTTCATCTTGCCCATCTATCCTGTCCTTTCCCGATTTTTCCTTTTCTGCCATTGCTTCATCCAATCCGGTCAAAAAGCGGCTGAGCCCCGTATTTCTCAACAGAAATGCCGCCCCTGCAAACAGCCGACTTCTGATATAATCAACCAAAATGCCCAGCACAAACACAATCGCCGTACAAAAAATCAGCTCTGCCAAAAACATTCCCATGCTGTCCTTTCGGGAAGGGTTCATCCATCCCGTGATCCAGCAATACCAGTTATAACGCAGATCAATATGCTCATGTAACAGATAAACGCCAAAGCACAAGCCGCCGATTTTCCTGATAATCTCCGCCGCCTTCCCTTCCCGGATATGCAGCTTTGAAAATCCATAAAACAGGCCAATGGCCGCAGTCAGGCAGAGGATATAATTATAGTGGTAGGGCACCGTAAAATAGTACGCAAATTCATCATAATGCCCTGCCGCCGCATACATTCCAATATTCACTCCAAAACAAAGCAGGCTGCTTCCCACATACAGGAACCAGCACCATTTTTCACAAATCCGGGACCCATACAGGCCCAAATATGCCGCCACCAAATATACACAGAGAAACCATGGCAGATCATACCCGTATCTGTCAAAGGCAAACACAACAGGACTGATACTTTTGATGCCGCTAAACAAAATCAAAAGACCACCAAGGGTAATCTGCAGCTGCCGCTTGGACATTGCTTTTACCGCCGCATTTAAAACCGGCGTAAGCAGATACATCATAAAATACGAGGTTGCAAACCAGTAGTGCTCTGTTTCCACCGGGAACAAATACTGCACCCAGCCATATACCCCCAGCTCGGTCCCCTTCACAGGCACCCCCAGTGCCATGAGCACACAGGGAATTAACAACGCGTAAAACCATATCTGAAACAGCAGCGCCACAGCCTTTGTAGGTCTAAAACTGCTCCTTGCGCCAAAATAGCCGCTGATTAACACATAAGTATTTACGGCAGCTATTGCGAAAAACTCCAATAAAGTACCGACAATTCTGTTTCCGGTAAGAGGCTCATTCAGTGCAATGAGATTTTCGGAATGAGACAAAAAGTGCAGAATGACTACCATGACCATAGCCACAGCCCGCAGTAATTCATAATTTGCCATACGCTTGTTTCCTGTCATTCTGCCGCCTGCCTTTCCCAGTTTCTAACGCTCTCTGGCTACCTTTCCATGCTCTACCCGGTAAACCATATCACACTTCTCAATGGTTTGAAGTCTGTGAGCAATGATAATCAGCGTTTTCCTTCCGTGCAGCCTGTTAATGGAATCCATAATGGCCGCCTCCGTATCATTATCCAGCGCAGAGGTCGCCTCATCCAATACCAACACTTCCGGGTCCTCAAACAAGGCTCTTGCAATGCCAATTCTCTGACGCTGACCGCCTGAAATACGAATTCCTCTCTCCCCGATACTGGTATCAAGGCCTTCGGGAAGTTCCTTTACAAACTCATCCAGCTGCGCTTCCTTAAGCGCCCGCCATACCTTTTCGTCATCAATATCCTCATCCGCATAGCCAAACGCCACATTCTTTCGGATGGTGGAGTCCACCATGAAAATAGTCTGGGGAATGTAGCCGATATTCTTAAGCCAGGACTGATAATGCTCCCTGACCTCCATGCCGTCTGCCAGTATCTGCCCGCTCTGCAATTGCAAAAGCCCCAGCAGAATATCTACCACCGTGGTCTTTCCCGCCCCGGAGGTTCCCACAATTCCAACAGACTTTCCTATGGGAATCTCCATGTCCGCATGGTCAAAAATAAGCACTTCCGTATTAGGATATTTATACACAATATCCTTAAGCTGAATATTATTTTTAATCTCCAGCTTCTCCACTTCTACTTTCTGTTTATATGCCTCTTCATCGTAATTAATGCTTTCATCCCTGATCTCTTCCTGCAGATTGTCGCTGACTCCCATGAAGAACGGTTCAAAATATGCAATGGATGTCAGATAATTATTGATTCGGTTGGCACAGGGTATCAGTCTCATAGCCGCCACTGCAAGGGCTGCCACCTGAGGCATGATATTCTCCACCGCAGTTCCGTTTAAAAGCTGAATCATCATATAAAGAAGCATACCCACAATTGCCACCGTTTCAATCAAAAGACGGGGCGTTGCATTGTACAGATTATATCTCTGCACGGCGCCTACATAACCGGCACCGCATTTGGAATATTCATTAATAAAATAACTTTCCTTGCCTGCTACCTTGATTTCCTTAATTCCCATAACAGACTGGTCAATCCACTTATAAAGCCCGCTGTAATAATCCTGGTTTTCCTCACCGGCCTTTTTCATAATGGGTTTTAAAATACATTTCACCACAGCCAGTACCACCACAAGCAGCACCGTTACGGTAATCGTCATCCAAATATCCGTCACAAAGCTTACCGCCACCAGACACACAAACACAATTGCCTCACTGCAAAGCTGCAACAATGCCAAAATCAAACCGTACATATTGTTTACATCAGAAGTAATGCTTCTCTGAATAACGGAGGTATCCGCATTCAAATAGTACTCATAGGGCCGCTCCATAAAGTTGATCATCATCTTTCTGGATGTGGCAAACTGATTGGTATAAACAAACTTAAGCTGTGCCTTCTGCTGGAAGAACAAAAATGCATTTTTTATAACAAATACTGCTGCCAACGCCAATATGGTAACTATAATCAGCATTCTTGTATCATCATAGCCTATGTGCAGCACATCACAAAGCACCTGCAGATACTTCTTATTTTCCACTGCATGCTCGTCCGTAACCACATACATAACGGGCATAACCAGCGAAACACCCAGAGTCTCCAAAATGGCGCCTATCAGCATCAGCACAATGAGCAGCACCATAATCCTTTTTTGCTTTTTATCTAAAAGCACCATAAGCTTTTTTAAGATCTTGTCCATAATTATCCTTCTGTTTTCAATAAAATATCATTATATTTTACCATAGTATCAGTAAGACGGTCAAATCAGATATTCATTTTGACTGTGCAGCTTCCTTGCCTCATAGCGGTCCATATAATCCTCCCCAAGGAACACCACTTCCTTTGCAAAGTGAATGCCATCCGGCACCGTCAAAATGGATACCGCCTTATCCACCGTAAGCCCGGGAATAAAGTTCATCACTTCCATGGGAAATTTACCGGAGAGAACAATGTGCTCAGGAAAAAGCTTCTCATAATCAAGCAGATCTCTGGGATGAGGCTTTAAAATCACCTGGGCATTCTGTCCCTGCTCCCTGATTACATCGCGGAAAATCCTTTCCCTTACATCCAAGCTGCAAAGAGGCTCCGTCAAAATCAGCGCCTTGTGTTCATGATTTTTCCCCTTTGCAAATTGTTCCTTAAGCCCTGCAAGATTTTTCAGGAAAACAGCTACAATTTCCTCCTTATCCTGCTCTGTCAAATGCTCCACTAGCTTTTCACGCTTTAGCTCCACATACTTTTTGCAGGGATAGGGGCATACTGAAATGTCATTAACCTCCATATCTATGCAGTACTTTCCGTAACCGTTCTGTATGAAAATCAGGTTCAGGGAAGATAAAAACGCCTTTAGCTTAAAATGTCTCTTATTGTCATATCTGGCCGTATCGTAATAGCGAATGCAGTCAAGCCCGTCCTCCAGCGCATGATAGGGAATTTTTTTATAGCTCAGATAATAGCCTATAGGATCAGAATCGCAGAACACATAAACCTGCTGATAGCTTTTAAAGTCCACCGGCACATACGGCTCCTGCAGCTTTCCCAAAAGCTTGGTGTATTTGATGCGGGCAAGCATATTGATGAAAAGATTTCCCCTGTCCACACAGTATCTGGCAAGCTCCGGGAAGGTCACATCCTCCTTCTCGTCAAACAAAAACACCTGGTCAAAAAAAGGAGAAGCGGCTGCCCGGTCCTTCAAATCTCCGAAATCATTGGACATGGTGCTGAGCACCAAATCCGCATTTCCTTTTTCCGAGGCGGGAAGCCAGCATTCCTTCAGGCAGGCTACATATACATGATAAAAAGTGTGGCATACATAAACTCGTTTTTTCAACTTTGTAATCTCCTTCACCCTATTTTCCATCATCATAAATTATCTGTCAAGACAGTTCAGTATGCGCCGACAGAAGGGGCGCCTCAGGCAGAATATGCGAATGGCTGCAACTGAAATGCTGTATTTAATGCTGTATTTTTTTGTGTTGTGATGCTTTATGCTTTGATTGAAAGTGGATTTGATGTATAATATAAGAGTTGACTAACGTCAACTCTATAAGAGAATGCTGCGCATTTTCCGAATGATGCAAGGCAAATTTCAAAAAAGGACTTACAAGAATATGAAAGAACGATCTCTTGCAATGATTACAGCCCGGGGCGGAAGCAAGCGCATTCCCGGAAAGAATAAAAAGAATTTCTGCGGCAAACCTATATTGCTGTACTCCGTCGAAGCAGCTCTTAACTCCGGTCTCTTTGACGAGGTTATGGTGTCCACGGACGATCAGGAAATTGCAGCACTTGCCCGCAAGGCGGGAGCCAGCGTTCCCTTCATGCGAAGCGCTCAAACCGCAAACGATTACGCTTCCACAGATGATGTAATCCGCGAGGTTCTGGATACCTACAAGGCCAGAGGCGAGCAGTTTGACACCTTCTGCTGTATCTATCCTACCGCTCCCTTTATCACTACTGACAGATTAAGACAGGCTATGGAGCTTTTAAAGGAAACCGACTCGGTGATGCCGGTAGTCGCTTTCTCCTATCCCGTTCAGCGTGCCGTGATTATCAAGGACGGGGAACTGACCCGCAAATGGCCGGAATACGCCAACTGTCGTTCTCAGGATCTGGAGCCCTTTTACCATGATGTAGGCCAATTCTATGCATGCCGCACGGAAGCCTTCTATCGGGAGGGAACCACCGACACCCTTCATATGAAGCCTATGGTTTTAGATGAAACGGAGGTGCAGGATATTGACACACCCAGCGATTGGGAAATTGCCGAGATGAAATACCGGCTTCTGCACCCTTCCGCAATTACCAATACAGAAAGGAACATTTATGAATAAAGAAATTAAAATAGGACAGGCAACTGTCAGCGCCGCTTCTCCCACCTTTATCATTGCAGAAATGTCCGCCAACCACTTACATGATTATGACCGGGCGGTCCGAATTATCCACGCCGCCAAGGAGGCGGGTGCAGATGCTATCAAGCTGCAAACCTACACGCCGGATACCATTACCATGGACGGTACCGATGACTGCTTTTCCATCCATGGCTCCATCTGGGACGGAATGACTCTCTATAAGCTCTACGAAGACGCCTATACCCCCTGGGAATGGCAGCCAAAGCTTATGGAGGAAGCCGAAAAGCTTGGGCTCGTATGCTTCTCCTCCCCCTTTGACTTTACCGCCGTGGATTTTATGGAGAAAATGAACATGCCGGCCTATAAGGTGGCCTCCTATGAGATCAATGATATTCCTTTAATCCGCAAGATTGCAAGGCTCCATAAACCGATTATCTTTTCCACAGGCATTGCGGAATTGGAGGATTTGGATCTGGCTCTTTCTGTCTGCAAAGAGGAGGGCAATGAGGATGTTATGCTCTTAAAATGCGTATCCGCCTATCCCACTCCTTATGAAACCATTAACCTGAATATGATCCCCACCCTTGCCAGGAAGTACGACTGCATCATGGGACTTTCCGATCATTCTATGGGCAGCTCGGTAGCCGTAGCCTCCGTTGCTCTCGGCGCACGCATCGTAGAAAAACACCTGACCTTATCCCGCGCAGACGGCGGTCCTGACGGTGCCTTTTCCATGGAGCCTCAGGAGTTTAAGCAGATGTGTCAGGATATTCGTGTCGTGGATCAGGCTCTTGGCAGTTCCGAATATCACCTTACCCCGGAGCAAATCAGTGAACGGGACGGCTCCCGCTCTCTCTTTGTGGTAAAGGATATGAAGGCCGGAGAAGCCTTTACTCCTGACAATTGCCGTTCCATCCGTCCGGGCGTGGGACTTCACACCAAATATTACGAAGATGTACTTGGGAAAACCGCAGCAGCGGATATTAAGAAAGGAACGCCGCTTTCATGGGAACTGGTAAAGTAATTTTTATTCGTGCAGATGCCAACAGCGAGATTGCATCGGGACATATTATGCGCTGCCTTACCATTGCCGGAGCGCTTCGACGCAGGCATCATCATGTAACCTTTCTGGTATCCGATGAAGACAGTGCATCCGCCCTCACCCTTCGGGGAGAGTCTTCTTTTGTCTGCCTTAACAGCAATTACCGAAATTTAGAGGAAGAGCTTTCCCGTCTTCTTCCTTTTCTTAAAGAGCAAAGGCCTGATGTTTTCCTTTTGGATTCCTATTTTGCCTCTGCATCCTATATGCAGGCAATCCTCGAGTTATGTAAACTTGTTTATCTGGATGATCTGCAAAGCTTCCCCTATCCTGCCGATCTGATTATCAACTATGATCTCTCGGCGAATGCCGCTATGTATGGTCATACGCCCTCCCTTACCGGCGGTTCCTATACCCCCCTTCGGGAGCAGTTTGCACATACCTCCTATCAGGTGCGGGAGCAGGTTTCTTCCATACTGATCTCTACAGGCGGCTCAGATAATCACAACGCCGCTTCCGAAATATTCCGTACCTTAAATCAATCGGAATACTTTTCCTCCCGGGCTGTTACTTATCACATCTTAACCGGCAATATGAACCCTCACCGGAAAGATTTGTATGCCCTTTCCGCAGGCTGTCCGCAGGTGGAAATTCACGAAAATATTACGGAAATGGCTGCTCTGATCGCTTCCTGTGATCTGGCTTTTTCCGCAGGTGGAACTACGCTGTTCGAGCTGTGCGCCGTTGGCGTGCCTGCTGTCAGCTTTTCCATTTCCGACGAGCAGTTTAACTGTGTTCAGGCCTTTGCCGATGCAAAGGTTATAACCTATGCCGGCGACGTAAGGGACGGTGAGCGTTTTTATCAAAATCTCCTTTCCACAGGCATAAAAATAGCGGAAGACCCGTCCCAAAGGAACAGCCTTTCCGCTTCCATGAAACAATTTGTTGACGGACAGGGTGCCGAAAGAATTGCAGAAGAAATGATGTCCCTGCTGTTTCCGTAAGCGTCCTCACCGCTGCGGCTAAAAGCCTCATTTATGCCTGACCAGAATATCGGAGTATTTCATCACATACACCTCTTCCTCATAATCTCCGATATGTTCTTTATTTTCTTCCCCACGAATATTTGTTAAAATCCGCTCCGGAAAACTGATGCCGCAGGCATAGGCATGGGGGTAACCACCGCCAAAACGGGGATTGATTTCCGACACATAAAACTTTCCTTCGCTTTCAAAAATATCCATATCCACCGGTCCCGCAAAGGAAAATAATTCTACCGTTCTTTTAATCAGATCAAATATCTCCTCATTTCTCACCGATACCGACTTTTCCGTCTCTCCGGCACGCATTCTCAGCTTTTCCTTTAGAAAAATATCCGTAACCTTTCCGCTTATCAAATCCACATAAATATCGGCGCCATACTCCTTCCCGCCGGACAGTCTCTGAATCATAAGCGGCTGCTCACTTTCCGCCACAAGAGCCTTTAAAAGCTCCGGCGTAGAAACCTTCATTGCCCCTATACTTCCGCTGCCAGAAACGGGCTTCACAAACACCGGGAAGCTTTCCTCCCCTTTCTCATATGCGCTCAGAAATGCATTGCAGGAATCAAAGGAAGGCAGCACCGGAATCCCTTTTTCCTTCAGGAAATAATAAAATTTCATTTTATCCCTGCAGATATCAATGGTTTCCACCGGGGACACAATGGGAACAATCTTATTTTCCAAGAATATTTCCCTCCTGTCTGCAATAAAATGAAGTTCATCCTCCTGAAGGGGCAAAACCGCCTGAATATTTTCCTTTTTACAGACAGCTAAAATCTCGTCCAGATAACCCGGATGAGTCATTCGGGATACAATATAATGCGCATCCGTCACATAAAGCGCAGGCGCCAGCTCACTGCAATCCGCTCCTACTATTTTTTCAAAGCCGCTTTCCTTAAAAAACTCCACCAGTTTATTTCGGGTACCGCAGCTTAAAATCAACAAATTCATAGACTATCTCCTTGTATTTTTCCTATGGCTGCTGCCACACACAATTCTGCACATATTCTCTGGGCGTCCATTTAGCTCTCACTTTGGTGATCTCCTCATCCGCCTTCACATAGACATCAGGAAAATACTGGATAAAAAGAGGATTTAAGCTTAAAGTATAGCCGCCCACATTTTCATAGACAATCCGATCCCCGGTAAACAGCTCCGGCAAATCCTTCATTTCAAACAACCTGTCACATTCCATACAGGTATAGCCCGTAATCACCTGGCTCTCCAGGTTTTTCCGAACCTTTCCGGGCTGCAGCTCAGTGTGGTACAAATAGGAGGACTTAATCATGGTAGCGTCTATATTAAATCTGCTGCCATCGGAAATCAAATATCTGCTGCCCCGAATATCCCGCACATCAATAATGCTGGTAACAAAGGTCGTAGCGCTGGACAGCAAAGATATCCCCGGCTCCACGATCAACTGAGTCTCCTCCACCTGAAACTCCTTCAAAAGCTCCCCTGCAATCACAGGAAAATAATCGGGAAATTCGGGCCGACCCTTCAAGCCTCCGCAAAAGCCGCCGCCTACATCCACATACTCCAGCTTTAAATCAAATTCTCTTTTCAGCTTACATGCCATAAACGCAATGCTTTTAAATATCTCCACACTTCTGGATTTGGAACTGGAATGCAGGTGCAGTCCTGCAACCTTTACATTGGAAAGCCGCTGGATGCGGCGAAGTACCTGCTCAAATCTGCCATCCTCATAGGAGTAACCAAACCTGCCGCTTTCCTCTCCCATAGTAGTCTCTCCCGGACACATGGCCTCCAAATTAAAGTTAACGCGTATTCCTACCTTCAACACCCGATCCTGATGTGCTGCAGCAAGCTCCTCCAGCCAGAAAAGCTCACATTCAGAGTCCATATTGACAATTCCCCCGGCAAGCACTACGCTGACAAAGGACTCCTTGCTTTTGTAGGGTCCGTTATAAATAATCTCATCATCCCTGAAATTCAAATACCTTGCAAGGCTGTATTCATCCTGCGAAACCACCTCCGCACTGACACCCTGCTTTTTGTAAAATTCCACAAGCCAGGGCAGCGAATTGGTTTTAAAGGAATACCCAATTCGATAATTCTTCCAGTCAGCCTGCAGCGCTGTTGTCAATTTATCAAAATCATTCTGTAATTTTATTTTATCAATTTCAAAATAAGGGGTCGGTCTTGTCATATTTCCTCTCAATCTGCCGCTTTGGCGGCTTTTACACCTTTTAAACCATTAAGTTAAATTTATCAAAGTTTTTCTATTTAGTCTACACAAAACACTTTTTCTTTCTAACCAGACCATTCAGGTATCAAAAGAACCATTCCGTTGCTTTCTCTTTTTATCAAGCGTGTATGCCTGACACATCAGCAGTCCGGCAATTGCAATCTGCCCCAAAGCAGCCAGTAAAAGTACCACATACGCCTCCTGCTCCAAAAGAACCTGTTTATTATAATAACTGCCATTACATTCCAAGCGGTCATAAACCGGCTTTATTCCTATTGCCTGTGGCAGATACACTTACCTTTATCAGTGTAGCGGTTATTCTGATACAAACCAAAAAGTGGCTGGAAAAGTAGGTCATTTTCCTGCCATTTTCTTTCTTAAGCTGCGATAGCTCCACAGCAGCTTGTAATATAGCATAAAATACAGGGGAGATTTCATGTGCATCCTGATAAGCTTCCGTTCTTCCTCATGGACTCTCTCCTGATAATACCGGTTCTCCATAAATCCGGGAAACGTTTCCTTCATTTCCTTTCCCAGCGCTTTCACAAAACCGTATTCCTTTTTCATAACCCCCGCCATATAAGAGAACAAAGTATTCACATAAAACAGCGTGGTAAAACTGCTTTCAATTTCAGGATAATACTCCTCCAAAAAGCCAAATTGGCGTGCCTCCCGGACCATCACTCTGGCTGCTTCCATACGGTCCTCACACCGCTTTTTCGTAATGGTGTGAACTGTGGAGGTGTCATGCTGATAATAATAATAGAGAGGCTCCTCCAGATATTCAAAATGACTTGCCCGTAGCATCCATGAATTGCTGATGGCATTATCTTCATAGAAGATATGCTCAGGAAAGCGGTTCGGATAATCCAGAATAATATGCCTTTTATATATCTTTACCACCAGACTTCCGCCATCCAAGATCAGAGAACGGTATTTTTCTCTGGTAAGGATGCCTGTCTGTTCTGCTTTATTGTTATGTACAATTTGACCAATCTTCATACTATGCTCGCCGGTGAGATGATAGTCGCAGCCTACCATATCTGCGCCTGTCTTCTCCGCTCTGTCAAGCAGCTTCTCATAAAAATCCGGTGTAACCCAGTCATCGCTGTCAATAAACCCGATCCATTCTCCTTTTGCTCTCTCCAGACCGAGATTTTTGGCTCCTCCCTGCTTCTTGTTTTCAGGGGAAGCTATGACCTGAAGCTTGTCGGGATATTTCTTCTCATACTCCCTTAGAATCTCAAGAGACTGATCCGTGGAACAGTCATCCACTGCAATAATCTCATAATCGGAAATGGTCTGCCCGATCAGGGAATTAAGACACCAGGTAAGCTTCTCATCAGCCGCCATATTGTAGACCGGTACTATTACACTCAGCTTCATCCTCTATTCTCCATCTACACCAAAGTATTCTGCTATTTTGGTCACTGCACGAATCACATCCTGCACATCCTGATCCAACATTGCATAATAGAGAGGCAGACTGATAATTTCATCGTACAGCTTCTCTGCTTTCGGGCAAAGTCCTCTCTTATATCCCAGCTTTTCATAATAAGGAAAGTAATAGGTAGGAATATAATGAACATTGCAGCAGACATTTTCCGCACCCAACGCTTCGAAAAATTCTTTCCTGCCAATGCTTAACCTTTTCGTATTTAAACGTAAAATATAAAGATGCCTCGTGGTATCCGATTCGGGGATTTCCTTCTGCACAATAATCTGAGGCAGCTTGGAAAATGCCTCATTGTACGCCTTCACGATCTCCTTCCGTCTGGCCGAAAACATCGGAAGCTTGTCCAACTGACTGATTAAAAGCGCTGCCTGCATATCGGTCAGTCGGTAGTTCATGCCAAGGGTTATCTGTTCATAATACCAGGGGCCATCCGATTCATGCTCCATCTGCTCCAAATCTCTGGTAATGCCATGAGACCGGTACAAAAGCAGCTTTTTGTAATATTCCTCGCTGTTGGTGAGAACCGCACCGCCTTCTCCACAGGTTACCGTCTTAACGGGATGGAAGCTTAAGGTTGTCATATCCGCAATGGAGCCGTTATATCGTCCATTGTAGCGTGTGCCGATTACATGGGCGCCGTCCTCAATCAAAACCAGATTATTATCACGACAATGCTGAAGCAGCTTATCAAGCTCCACGGATTGACCTGTGTAGTCAACTGCCACTACTGCACGTGTCCGCTCTGTAGTAAGCGCCCTAACGCATTCCGGATCAATGTTATAAGTTTCCTCATTGATGTCGGCAAACACCGGAGTTGCACCGCAATACAGGGCACAGTTAGCCGATGCCGCAAAGGTGATCGGCGTTGTAATCACCTCATCCCCTTTTTTGATTCCGGCAGCCAGTGCCGCTATATGAAGCGCCGCAGTCCCATTACTGCACACAACCGCATACTTAGCACCGGTTATCCGGCACAGCTTCTCCTCCAGCTCTCTGATCTTGGGACCACAGGTCAGGTAATCACTCCGCATCACATCCACTACCGCCTGAATATCGGCCTCATCAATATACTGATGTCCATAATAAATTTGCGTATCCCGTACCGGAGTGCCTCCGCATATTGCAGGTTTTTCCATAAAACAATCATGCCTTTCTCATAAATTACCGTCACAAACGGCTATATATGTATTTTATAATTCATCTGAATTCTGACAGCATCAGCTACAGCCGCTATATACTCACTGTTGGTAGGCCTGCCTCGTCCGCTTTCCGCACAGTATCCGAACAGTTCTTCAAAGGTCTTTCTGTTTCCCCGCTCCCATGATACCTCTATTGCGTTTCTGATTGCACGCTCAATTTTGCCGTCAGTTGTATTATAACGCTTGGCCAGTTCCGGGTAAAGAAGCTTTGTGACACTTCCCACTACCCGCATATCTTCCTCTACCATAATCACTGCGGTTCTTACATAACGGTATCCTTTCAAATGAGCAGGCACACCCATATCCAACAGCATCTGTGTAGTCAATTTTTCTACTTTTTTAAACATTTCATCCTGCATACCCGGAGTCTCCTATCGTACAAAATCCTTTGGTCTCCTTAAGTATAGAGGATGCCTATTTATGTGAATAGTTGTAAGTTATCGCGTAAAATATCTGCTATTACTGCATATTTTCAAGATTTCCCTGAAAAATTAAAACCCGTTCAGAAAATTATTTCACAGGCCTGTATCCTTCCTCATCTGCAATATACCTCCATAAAATATCTCTATATTCGGGTGTTGCATAATCAATACCTACTCTTTTAGCCTCTCTGACAACAGGCCTATATCCATCGTCTTCCAACCATAATCTGGAAGAAGACACCATATCCTCATCATTCAATTCCCTGTCAATCGCCATAGCCCTGGTCAGCTTGCCCGGTCCGTTATAACCGGCGACACCCCGGATAAGCACCGCCTCAGGATGATCTTCCTTTCCCGTAACTACATTAAACAGGGAATGAATGCCATAGCAGAGATATACATATGCGGTTCCGCCTCTCTTATATAAAGTAGCGGTTCGCTCCGTCCTGCCCTTGCTGGCATGACATGCGGTATCTTCCTCTCCAAAATAGCATTCCGTCTCCATGATACGATATCGCAAAACCCCGCTTTCCGTCCGTCGGCACAGAAGCTTTCCCACCAGATCCCCGGCCAGAAAGGTAGCCGGCTGACTAAGATATCTCCTTCCCAGTCGTTTTGCCATCAGTTAATCCTCCAACGCTCCATAAATGATCTGTCTCATTTTGCGTCTCAGTGCAAGGTCAGCTCCCTGCTCGATCTGCTGCATATAAATAAAAGTAAGCTCCTCCTTGGGGTCCACCATGAAATAAGTGCCCGGCAGTCCGTCCCAGCCGTACTCACCGACGCTGCCATTGCTTCCTGCACTCTCGGCAGATAACATAACACGCATAAAATTTCCGTATCCGTATCCCTCAATGCTGTCAAAATCCACCCAGCTCATCTGCAAATCGTTTAACTGGTTTTTGGTGATAAATTCCATAGTCTTTCTGCCAACAAAATATTTTCCCTTGTAGCATCCGTTTCCGGCAAGCATCTGAACAAAATGCCGGTAATCCTCCAAAGTGGAATACAAACCGCCTCCGCCGGATTCGATATAAGGAGGCTTGGTAGGTGCATACAGGTTCAGCCACTCCAATGCCTTCTCATCTGCCTCCCGCAAATGCCCCTCCTGGTCAATTCTGGAATACATCGTTGCAAGTCTTCCGATCTGACTTCCCTCCACATAAAAGCCCGTATCCTTCATTTCAAGAGGCTCAAAAATCTCCTTTTTCAAAAATTCACCATAAGGAACGCCTGTTACCACCTCTACGACAGCAGCCGCAATATCAGCAGAAATCCCATAATGCCAGCCCTCGCCCGGTTGGAACAGCAACGGTGCCTTCCCCAGCTCGTTACAAATATCTATATTGCTGAATTTCTCTCCGTTTACCGCACGTTCATGAAGCTCTATTCGTATCTGCTCCATAATCCGTTCAGGCTCTGATGCCTCTCCCGGGTATACAAGCCCCGATGTCATATTGAGAAGCTGTCTGATCGTAATTGGTGATTTGGCATCCACCAACCCCTTAGTGGTAGCCACCTTCATATCAGCAAAGCCCTCCAGATACTTGTCCACCGGATCATACAAATCAATAAGTCCCTGCTCATACAGCATCATAACCGCTATGGTTGTAATCGGTTTGGTCATGGAATATATCTTATAGATACTGTTCTCCCTGTCCGTTCCATAAACACCGTGAAATTCCAAATTTCCCTTATGCTCCACCACAAGGGACGCACCCTTGATCCTCTCCGCTGCCATTTCCGCCGCAAAAAGGTCATTCAGCTTGTTTAACTTATCCTTATTCATACTTACCTCATTCTGCTGCATAAGCAGCCCTTTGTTCCTGATTGGCATTCTGTACCGCCTACATAAGTATACACCAGATATTATCTGTTTTCCAGATAATCCAGATAATCTTCTTCACTGGCAAACAGCATATATCTTCCTTCTACCATTCCCATATAACCGTCATTCACAAAATATCCTTTCATCATTCTGCCTCCTGTCGTTCTGATCGTTTCTTTTTCTATTATCAGAATAACATTATGGCAGTCCTATAAAACGGACTCTGTTTATATTTTGCTTTCTGAAGAAGCCTTAAAAATAACCGTAATTTTGGTTCCCTCTCCCTCTTTGCTTTCCAATGAAATTTTAGCCCCCAGCCGAATTAGTATATGCTTTACAATAGCAAGACCAAGGCCTGTTCCGCCTGTTGATTTACTTCTTCCCTTATCCACGCGGTAAAACCGCTCAAAAACTCTCTCCTGATGCTCCCTGGGAATGCCGATCCCTGTATCCGCCACCGTAAGAACTGCCTCCGCAGCTTCCCTATGCACACCTACACATACTGTACCGCCTTCTTTATTATAACGAATCGCATTGTCGCATAAGTTGTAAAGCACCTCCTCAACCATCTGCCTGTTGGATTGAATCAGGGCACTTTCTCCTTCAAAGGAAAGCTTCACCTGATGCTTCTCTGCACTGAGCTGCAGCATATCCACACAGGTCTGCGCCACCTCTCCAAGATCAACAAACTCCGATATTTCCTCCGTTCCATTTCCATCCAGCTCTGAGAGACGAATCACATCGTTAATCAATGTCAGCAGCCGATTAGCATTACTGTGGATTTCCCTGGCAAATCTCCGTATCTCATCCTCCGAAGATACCATCCCGTTTTCAATCAGCTCCGAATAACCGGAAATGGCCGTAAGGGGGGTTTTTAATTCGTGGGAAACATTGGCGGTAAATTCCTGACGCATCTTCGCATTCTGCATCACATCATCATGTTGGCTTTTAATGGCGTCAATATAAGGCTCCAGCTCTTCATAAGTCTCTGTTTTGCCCACATTATCCACATTTTCCGCAATCAGCCTTACCGGACGTATCAGGCTCTCCGAAAGAAAGTATGAAAAAATGCAGCATATCAAAAACAGAAGCACCGCCAGTCCTGTCAGATAAGGAAGCGTTCTCCCCATAAGCATATAAATGCTGTCGGCATCCTTTGACACCCTGAGAATCTGACCGTTTTCAAGCCTTATTGCATAATAGTAAGTATTGGTTCCAAGGGTGCTGGACTGACGAACCATTTTGCCGTCGCCGGTTGCCATAGCCGCCTTGATCTCCGGTCTGTCCCCATGGTTTTCCATCTTCGAAGCATCCGCCTGCGTATCACCCAGCACCTCGCCATCTGCGCCTATCAGCGTAATCCGAACAGCATTTGCCGCCTGTATATCCAGGGCCTGCTGCATGAATCCATACTGCTCCTGAAGCACCGCATATTTGGCAATTTCCGCATACTCCTTCAGGTCTTTCATAACCTGATCCTTAAATATTTTGTAGCAAAAAGCTGCCGTAAGCAATAATGTTGTAATAATTGCCATGGCAGCTACCTGTATCAACCGATAATTAATTTTTCTTTTCATAAGAGGCGATTGCCCTATCCTTTCCTGTCAGACAGCTTATGCTTCCAAAATATATCCAACATTTCGAACCGTCCTGATCATATTGCC
Source organism: uncultured Lachnospiraceae bacterium (assembly GCA_964393865.1). GTDB lineage: Bacteria > Bacillota > Clostridia > Lachnospirales > Lachnospiraceae > Suilimivivens. The sequence continues at coordinate 5,174 of CAYMUW010000003.1, read as the reverse complement.
CGCTTCCTTTAACTTCTGCCGCAAGGTCTTAATATGCATGTCCAGAGTTCTGCTTTCACCCTCGAAATCTGTCCCCCAGACCTTTTCAAAAATTTCTTCTCTGGAGGTCACAATTCCCGCATTCATCATCAGGAGCTTCAAAAGCTCATATTCCTTATAAGTAAGCCCGCAGTTTTCGTCTTCAACCGTCACTTTATGCTTCTCTTCATCAAGACACACCTTTCCAATGGACAAAACCTTCTCCGGCTGAGAAGATCCCGCCCTGCGAAGCAGCGCCTTTACTCTTGAAATCAGCTCCATAATCCCGAAGGGCTTGGTTAAGTAATCATCGGCCCCCATATCCAGACCTCTTACTTTATCTATTTCCGTTGTCTTGGCCGTCACCATAATAATAGGAAGCCGTCTGGTTGCCGTTTCCGACCGGAGCCGTTCCAATATCTGCAGCCCGTCCATATCCGGCAGCATAATATCCAACAGCACCAAATCCGGCAGCTTCGTCTTAACCCCATCAAAAAACTCTTCTGCCCGGGCAAAGGCTTCCACCCGGTATCCGGAATTCTTTAAAGCAATCTTTTCTATTTCCTGAATGTTTTTATCATCTTCCACTACATAAATTAATGCCATCGCATAACACCTTTATCCGGTATTGATTTCTTATCATGACACATTAGGGCAGCTGATAGTGCTCGCCGAGACGCTTTACTTCCGCCGCAAATGCCGCATTGTCCTTGCCGGATATGCTGTCCTGATATTCATGAGTTTCGAAATTTTCTTCATTGAGCTGCAGCAGACAAAGCGCTATATTGGAGCAGTGATCCGACACTCTCTCAAAGTTGGTGGTTAAATCGGAAAGAATAAATCCCATTTCAATGGTACATTTTCCCTTCCGAAGTCTCTTGATATGACGCTTCTTCACCTCTGAATTCAGATAGTCAATCACTTCCTCAAGAGGCTCTATCATGCTTGCCAGCTTAAGATCCTCCTCCTGAAATACCAGCAGGGCGGTATTCACAATATCCTTTACCGCACTGATAAAAATTGTCAGCTCTTCCTCAGCCTTTTTGGAGAAGGACAACTCCTTTTCATGCATTTCCTTTGCAGATTCCATAATGTTAATGGCGTGATCCGAAATCCTCTCAAAATCACCGATACAGTGTAAAAGCACGGAAAGCTCCTGACTGTCTCTCTCCGTCAAATGCTTGCTGCTGACCTTTACCAGATAAGAACCAAGCTCGTCCTCATAATGATCTACCAAATCCTCCAGCTCACATACCTTGTCTGCTGATTTTGCATTATATTTATCAATCAGCTGAATTGCCAGAAAAAGAGCCTCTCTGGCATAGCCTGCCATATCCACTGCCGCATTTTTACAGTGTTCCAACGCCAATCCGGGCGTATTCAAAAATCTGGCATCCAAAATCTGAATTTCCCGCTTTTCGATCTCTTCATTCTCCGTTTCCTTTTCGCTTAACGGAATGGTCATATAGGCCAGTTTTTCAAGGATTGAGCTGATAGGGAAAATAACAATTACTGCCGCCACATTAAATGACGTATGAATAACCGCAACCCCCAATGCACTTGCAGCCTCATTCATGAAACTAAACTGAAGCGCCGCATTAAGCGCATAAAAGATCACCATAAACGCCACTGTCTTAAGAATATTATAATATAAATGAATCAGAGCCGCTCTCTTTGCATTCTTATTGGCTCCCGCACTGGAAATCAGAGCTGTCACACAGGTTCCTACGTTCTGTCCCATAATAATAGGAATGGCCGTAGAATAGCTTACAGCTCCCGAAACACAAAGAGCCTGCAGAATACCGATTGACGCAGAGGAAGACTGAATAATCGCAGTCAGCACCAGTCCCACCAGCATACCCAGCACAGGATTGGAAAACATCAAAAGAATGTGGGTAAACTCCGGCACTTCCGCAAGCGGCTTCACCGCACTTGACATGGTTTCCATTCCAAACATCAGCACTGCAAAGCCCAGCATAATAGTAGCCATATCCTTTTGGCGCTCTTTCTTTCCCATGGTCAAAAGCGCCACACCCACAATAGCCAATATAGGGGAAAAAGAGGTCGGCTTTAAAAGCTGCAGGAAAAAGTTGGAGCCCTCCACGCCTGTAAGACTTAAGAGCCATGCCGTAATCGTAGTACCTACATTGGCTCCGAGGATAACTCCCACCGCCTGAGACAGCTTCATAATTCCCGAGTTCACAAAACCAACTACCATAACCGTGGTTGCAGAAGATGATTGAATCACCGCAGTGACACCTGCTCCCAGAAGCACTGCCATCAGCTTATTAGAGGTAAGCTTTTCCAAAATCATCTCCAGCTTACCGCCTGACGCTTTCTTTAATCCGTCTCCCAGTACTTCCATTCCATACAGAAACAGTGCCAAACCACCTATCATAGTCAGTATACTAAAAATATCCATCGTGCTATCCCTCCGGGTGTATCGTAAAAACTGTCTGTTTTTTATTTTACACTATTTCCACCTTTTTGGGTATAGCTATTTTTTAAAGTAATCTCATATTACTGATATCGCCGGTCTCCTGAAAGATTTCCCACTCTCCGATGTTGACCGCATGATCGCCTATTTTTTCCAGATATTTGGCAATCATCAGTATATCAATGCACTCGTCTGCATCCTTCACCTCTTTTTTCAAGGATTCAATCAGATCCTTTTTTACCTTATTAAAGCACTCATCTACCACATCATCAGAATTAATGACTTTCCTTGCACAATTGATATCTCTATTAGTAAAGGCATCTACCGATTCATGAATCATTTCCTTTACGGCCTGTATCATCGTTTTAATGTGTACAGAAAAAAGGGATAAATCCTTCATCTTAAGACGCAGTAACAAATCTGCTATATCAGCCACATGATCTCCAATCCGCTCAATGTCGGTGACCACCTTAAGACTGGCTGTCATATCTGAAACATTTTCTCGTAGTGCCCTAAGCTCACTGTCGAATGTGATTCTGGGTGACATCGCCTGCTCCTCCTTAACCAAATCGTCCTGTTATATAGTCTTCCGTACGCTTATCCTCCGGTCTGGAAAAAATATTGTGGGTGGTGTTAAATTCCACCACCTCTCCCACAAGGAAAAATGCGGTATAATCGGAAACTCTGGCTGCCTGCTGCATATTATGCGTCACAACAACCACCGTATATTTCTTTTTTAATTCCTCCATCAGCTCTTCGATCTTCAATGTGGAAATGGGATCAAGCGCCGAGGTAGGTTCATCCATAAGCAGAACCTCCGGCTCCACCGCCAGCGCTCTGGCTATACAAAGCCTTTGCTGCTGCCCGCCGGACAGGCCGAGAGCCGAGGTTTTCAGGCGGTCCTTTACCTCATCAAAGATTGCCGCGCCCCGCAGGGAGCTTTCCACAATTTCATCCAGCTTTGCTTTTTTTTTAATTCCGTGTATTCTGGGCCCGTAAGCTATATTGTCATAAATGCTCATGGGAAACGGGTTGGACTGCTGAAACACCATACCCACTTTTTTACGAAGCAGGGTTGTATCCACGCCGGGATCATAAATATCTTCACCATCCAGATAAACCTTTCCCTCTATCTTCACACAATCCACCAAATCATTCATTCTGTTTAGTGTTTTTAAAAAGGTGGATTTCCCACAGCCTGAGGGACCGATGAACGCCGTCACCGCTCCGGGAGAAATATTCATATTAATATCCTTAAGTGCATGATTGTCACCATAATAAAGCTCCAGATGCTCCGTTATGATCTTATACTGATTATCACTCATCGATTGGCTCCTACCCTTCACCCTTTATTGGGTACTTTTCTTTATTTTCTGTTTACATCCAGCCTGCCTGCCAAGAGCTTCGTCAATGCATTGATGCCAAGAACAATGAGAAGCAAGATTACCGCAATTCCAAATGCGGTAGAATATTCCGCCTTTGCCATGCTTAAGTAAAGCTGAATAGTCAGCGTTCCACCCGACTCCATGATCTTCCTGAATATTCCCATACCGGTTTTGGGCAGTAAATAGCCGCTTCCTGCGGTAAATAACAGTGCTGCGGATTCTCCTACAATTCTTCCGATTGCCAGAATGACTCCGGTCAGGATACCCGGCATTGCCGACGGCAGCAAAATAGTTCTTACCATATGCCATTTCGCTGCCCCCATTCCCAACGCACCGCTTCTGTAGCTGTCAGGAACCGTCTTTAACGCCTCCTGGGTATTTCTCGTAATCAGCGGCAAAATCATTAAGGTCAATGTCAGGCTGCCTGTTAATATGGAATAGCCAAGGCCAAGCACATTTCCAAAAAACACCATACCGAACAGACCAAACAAAATGGATGGAATCCCCGACAAAATTTCCGTGGTAAACTCTATTGCCCTTACCAGTCTGCCGGGCTTTGCATATTCATTTAAGTAAATCGCCGATCCAATTCCAATCGGAGTGGCAATTAACAGCGTAATCACAATAATATAAAGGGTATTGATAATATTCCCTGCAATTCCCACTGTTCCCTTTAATGTGCTGGTTACCGTGGTCAAAAAGGTCCAATTCACACTTCCTATTCCCTTGACAAACACATACAGCAAAATTCCTATCAGAAGCAGCACCGATACCATGGCGGATATATTAATCAAAAGCCTTATCACAAGCTCGGACGGCCTGACTCTTTTATGGATGATACTATTGCTCACTGCTCCTTATCCTCCTTTTTCAGTATTCTGGTCAAAGAAATATTGATTATCATGATAAAAAGGAATAATACCAGCCCGATTGTAAACAGTACCTGCCGGTGTGTTCCTGCCGCATAGCCCATTTCACTGACAATTGCCGTAGTCAGGAACCGGACGGAATTGAAAGGAAGCGGCACATTCACAGAGCTTCCCGATACCAGCGTGATCGCCATTGCTTCTCCTATCGCGCGGCCCACTCCTAAAACAACTGCCGTTATAATACCGGATTTGGCTGCCGGAATAATCACCTTGAAAATCGTCTGAATATGAGAGGCACCCAGCGCAAGCGAGGCCGATTTCAGCTGAGGCGGCACTGCCTTAATTGCCGCTTCGCTAATATTAATCACCGTAGGCAATATCATTACGGCCAAAACCAAAACCGCTGAAAGAGTAACAGTTCAGCCATGCCATTCATAAGTCACCAGTATATACATTATTACCAAC
>CAYMUW010000002.1:0-144867 GCA_964393865.1 uncultured Lachnospiraceae bacterium | reverse complement strand
GTATATAGACCCGTTTACGGGTGAGCCGGTAAAGCAAAACAAATAAGATGAGCCCGTTTGCTCACGCCCTATAAGGGCTTGTTACCGGCACTAGAGTCTAAAGACTCATCGAAAGGCTCGCCAGCCGCAACATCATTTTCTTACAGAGCCCAAACCACCGGCTAAGCCGGTGGTTCTGATTGATACAGGATTAAAAAAATCAAAAAAAGTACTTGACAAGTACTTGGCGTTGCTTCTGCTCATTTATGAGTGGATTTTGCAGATTTTGGGTTTTTCAAGAAAGGAAATCTCCTCATATATGAAGAGAATTTTGAGAAATTAGTAAAAATGGCGATTATGGTATAATAATTGTGAAAGGCGGTGGTTATTTGTGGCACTGAATATGAGTAAAAAAGATGTCGATCAACTGAATGCTTTGAAGAAGAAACAAAAGGCGATCAATAAACAAAAATCACAGTTCAAAAAGATGATTCTTGAAAATCAGGATTTCGTCCGCCAGATGCTCAAAGAGGATGAGGAGCAGGAACGACATTTTGTCGAGATGCGATAACTGGGGGTCCAGGGGGATACCCCCGGCATTTAATACCTTTGCAAAGCAAAGGTGTTAAATGCAACACTTCTATCAAAGTTCTGCTGTAGGTACCATGGTTATTTGCATATCGGAGCATATTTTGTGAAATGGAAATAGGGAGAGGCAGTGATTAAGTATGAGTGCCTTGAATTTCAAGAAACTTAAACAAAATGAACTTAAACCTCTGTTGCGTCATTGTGATAAATCTGTGAGGCTAAAAGCCGAACATAGCAATATCCATATCAACAAGGAATTGACGAAACAGAACGAGCAATTGAAGCGGTCGTACCGGCAAACATGCGAGTTTTACGATGAGGCTCTTGCAGATCTTGATTCGAGGCCAAAGGCCAACCGTAGGATTGATAGAGTTGTGGCTTATGCAATAGAGGGCCCGCTACCAATGCCGGTGAGTGATGATGCAGTAATAAACAGGCAAAAGTCACACCAATGGATTAAGGGAATAGTGAATATTTTGAAAGAAGAATATCCAGAAATTGTAGTATTACAAGAGTACATCCATTACGACGAGGTTCATGAATATGTCAACGCAGAAACAAAAGAGCATGTGATGAGCCGACCACACTTGCATTTGTTCGTAATGCCAATAGTGGGTGGAAAACTTAATAGTAAAAAATTCTTCCCAAGTAAAAAATCTTTTTTTGATTTTAATAAAGAACTGGATGAATTGACAATATCTATTTACGGAGTACCCTATGGCGATGGATCAAAAAAGAAATCTTTTTCGACAGTCGAGCAGCTTAAAATTGCTAGCGAAAAGGCGGAACTCGAGGAGAAAAGATTGGCGGCACAGGAGATGGAAAAGGATCTTATCAACAGAGAGGTTACACTTCGCCAACAGGAGAAGATTATTGAAGAAAAAGAGAAAGAGTTGAATCGTCAGGAAGCGAAAATGATGTCTTTTATGGATTCGGCAATTGGGAAAAAAGCGATTCAAGAATACAATGCGACATTGCAAAAAAATGAAGCTGCACAAGTAAGACATGGAAAAAGACAGGGAAAGGTTCCTATGAGTCAAAGAGAGGATTTTCAACTCTTGTAAAATAATACTGTTTCAATAATAGATTTAATGGAGGACTTTTTATGAATGAAGATCGAATGGTAACTAAAGTTGAGTGTAAGTATTATGCTTTTGATGATATTAATACGATATTAGAGGCTTTTGATGAGGTGGGTCGTAAGAGCCTTGATATGACAAGATATGACGAAATACTCGAAATACCTATATATAACGATGAACGATTAGAAAATATCGTTTCTAAGTTGAAGAAGTGCAATGAGATTTATCTGGGGATGCTTAATGAAATTCGACTTGAATTACTCAAAGTTGCGGAAGATATTGATTCTGGAAAGGAAGCGTTTTGTACTAACTATTGTGGTGACTTTGCTTGGCCAGAACCAATAGATGTTAATGATCTCGATGTGGCTTATATGAAGACATCAAATAATGATGCGACTAATTATGACAAGTAGAATGATTGACCAATAGGTGCTTCTGACCGTGACTGTGAAGGGGGCAACCGTGAGCACTGAAACTTGTGGACACGACGAAGAAGCCACAAGGCAATATGGATCTGACAATAACGATGGTGAAGATGATACAGATGAGGGAGATGAGTGATGTCAACATACGGATATGCAAGGGTATCAACTTCAAAGCAGGATATTACACGCCAAAAGCGGAATATCCTTGCTGTTGATTCCAGCGCAAAAATATATGAAGAAGTTTTTACCGGTACCAAGACAACAGGCAGAATCGAATTTAATAAACTTCTCCAACGAATACAGCCCGGCGATACGATTATTTTTGATTCTGTCTCTCGTATGAGTCGTAATGCAGCTGAGGGTTTTGACTTATATAAGGAGCTGTACGAGAAGGATATTTCGCTGGTTTTCATCAATGAACCTTATATCAATACTTCGGTGTACCGTGATACATCCGAGAGGCTCGTTCCGATGACCGGCACAGATGTAGACCTGATTCTGAGTGGAGTGAACGAATATCTGATGAAACTTGCGGAGGAACAGGTGAAGATTGCGTTTGATCAGGCACAGAAGGAGCGGGACGATCTTTCAGAACGGACTAAACAGGGGCTTATTACAGCCAAGCTGAATGGGAAACGGCTCGGCCGGCAAGCCGGAAGTAAGGTTGTTACGAGGAAGTCAGATGAATGCATTAAGAAGATTCTTCAGTACAGCAAGAGTTTTGGAGGCTCTTTGCCGGATACAGAACTTATCAAGATGCTCGGCATTAACAGGAATACCTTCTATAAGTATAAGAAACAGGTGATGGAAGAGTTACAATCATAACATGAATGTTCATCATAGAAACAGCCGGAAAAGTCTATACATTCTATACATAAAAAGAAAGTATGAAGGGGCAGTCATAGTAGGGCTGCTCTTTTTACTTGCTGTAACATAATAGACGGTCGTTAAAAACAGTACTATGAAGGGAAGGGATAATACTACGTAGAATACACAAACACCATACAATTTAGAGGATAGGTTAAAAATAATAAAAAAATGCAAAATAGTGTTGACACAACACAAATGTGATGATATTATGATGCTAGGAGGTAACAATGATGAGAACTAAAAAGGAAATTATTGATGAGGTAACATCCACAATAGAACTTGTACATGAGAAGTCAAAGAAAAACATGATACGCTCGATAGGCTGGATTAATATCATCGACAACACGGCAGAGAAATTCAAATTGGATATTGAGAAGACGAGGTTGTTCGATAAGCTTGAAGCTGGGTGGGAATATAGAAACGAATACAGTTACAGTGATTTTAAACTCCAACTTCTGCATCATGAGGTTACATTCGATGATGATAATCAGCCACAGGATGTAATCGATCAAGTATTTACATTGGTCAAGACTGATGCACCATATTTATCAACAGCTGAGTACGCTTCGTTATATGGCGTTGGTGAAACAGGTGTAAGAAATTGGTTAAGACGAGGTAAGTTGCGAGCTGCTGAGAGGGTAGGAAATGTATGGAGAATACCGGCATTGCTTACTCCACCAAGGGTGAGGGGGTATCAGCGTGCTAGCTATTCGTGGAAAACGACGCTGATAGATTTACACGAAGAATTCAGTTACATAAATGAGTTTAAAAGTCTTAATATTGAGCAGGATGCAGCAGATAAAAAACAATTTAAGATATATCTGTATGCCACTAACTCAGTTAAGGCAACTAGAGTTGAAATTCTGAATGCTAATGAGCGTGAACGTCTGGAATTAATGCTTATTTCAAACCCTGATGTACACTATAATGCCCGTGCGGATGAAGGCGTGTTAGCTGATATTATCTTTGAGTATGATGAAGAGGAATGACGTCATGTCGGATCCAAACGAGTAAAAGTTGGATAATTGACTACAAATTGGCTAATCGGGATTACGTAAGTAGACAGCGGAAACATAGTTTTTAAGAGGGTTAAAGCATTGTTGTCCTATTTGTCTACACTAAATGCAAAGTAGTAAATAACCATATAACCATTACTTTTCATGTAATAGTAAGGAAAAACAAAATAAGTAGACATTTTAGACATGAGAAAATAAGGTAACACAGTATAGGTAAGAACAGCTACAGATTTCTTTCAAGCCATATTACGCCTGGTAGTAATAAGGCGTGATAGCTGACAGAGTCTCCGCTGCTTACATAAAAATAATTTATGTAGGATGTAAAACATCCAGAAAGGAAAATATTATGAACAATGAAAAAAAAGAGCCCGCCAATGATATTGGTGAGCTCGACAATTACCCGGATGATCTCCCATTTTTAGATGACTCCAGTACCGGTCATACTGGAAACGCTCCATCTAATCCTTCTAAGATCATTCCTCCTGCTTCTAATAATACTACAAGTGGCTTGATTAGTCAAATGCCTTCTAAATTTTTAAATCCGGCAATGCCTTCTAAATTTTTAAATCCGGCATATTGGCAAACAGCCACATACGATGGTGTATTGGAGGACGTAACTCGTGAGTGTCTTAAATTTGTAGCAAGTTCAAGATTGACGGATGAAAAGATAATATCTTTTGAGCTACAGAAGGCAACGAATCTTGTACTTCAAGCATTACGAATGAACAACAATATTAAGGGAATCAAGAATTTGCAGTGTCTTACCCCGGCGCAGCTTGGAGAAATCTTAATCCACATTCACAATGTAGTCAAGCTTTCTCTTGACGATACAGATGATGAGAGCGAAAGAGCTACGTTTCTTGCCGTCTATATGAAGAGCGGCGTACGAGAAGGTCTGTATCATTTTGATGTTTCCAACACGGAGATTAAAAAACTTATTAGCAAATACTCTTTTTCTGCAAAAAAAAACGATCAGAATGAAGTATTGAATTATCTGCAGATACATGCACCAATAAGGAAAGTTAATAGCGATGGCGACTTGATTGCTGTAAAAAATGGAGTTTTTGATTTTGAAAATAAGGTTTTGATGCCTTTCTCTCCTGATTTTGTTTTCACAACGAAGCTGAAAGTTGACTATAACGCCAGTGCAGGTAATGTGGTAATACATAATGACGATGATGGCACAGATTGGGATGTTGAGAGCTGGTTGAAAGAGATGTCAGATGATCCCGAAATTGTAGATGTGCTGTGGCAAGTAATTTCAGCAAGCATAAGACGAAATGTGCCGTTTAACAAAGCCGTATTCTTCTATTCAAAGAGAGGGAATAATGGGAAAGGCACTATCTGTCAGCTGATCAGAAACCTCTGGGGTGAGGAAAACTGCTGCTCGCTGTCTGTAGCAGACTTTGACAAGGACTTCATGCTGACACGTATTTTGAACGCCTCAATAGTACTTGGCGATGAAAATCCGGTAGGGTATAGTCTGGAAAATGCTGACAAGTTCAAACTGTGCGTTACGCATGATCCGATTGAAGTGAATGTCAAATTTCAACATCCCCGGAAATATAGGTTTAGAGGCTTGATCATTGAGTGCGTAAATGAAATATTACGGCTGAAGGATAAGACTGGTTCCATGGCGAGAAGGGAATTGATTATCCCATTTGAAAAAAGTTTTACCGGTGAAGAGCGAAAGTACATTAAAACGGATTATATCGCAAGAAACGAGGTACTGGAGTATGTGCTTTACAAGGCTCTCCACATGAATTTTTACGATTTTTCGGAACCACAGGCATGCAGAGAAGCTCTGATTGATCAGAGAGAGATGAATGACCCGATTAGGCAGTTTTGGACTGAATTAAGAGATCAGTTCGTATGGGATTTGCTTCCCAGAGAATTTCTCTACGAGCTTTATAAGGGCTGGGTTCGCAAGAATATTCCAAACTGCCATATTAAGGGTAAGAGAAATTTTATGGATGAGCTTGCCGATATTGTTAAAGATGATTCTAATTGGCAGTATACGGGGGGACATAATCAGGTAAGGGTGACGAGGCGCATGGCGGATACACCTGAGCCTCTCATTGCTGAGTATAATCTTGAGGATTGGAAGAATCCACATTATACTGGAGGTGATTTAACCAGGGTTTGTATGCCGGAATTTAAGGATAAGTACACGGGAATAGTCAGAGTTTAACAAGAATAGAAGTTATAGGTCGTTTACTATGAAATATTAACACAATAAGGAGAACTGATTCGCAACTGTTATCTTATAGAATAAAGATTGGAGAGGTAACAATATGGCGAAACATGAAGTAAAAATTAGCGAGAAGATCCTTCTGACCATAGATGAAGCTGCTTTGTTAAGCAATATAGGACAGAATAGAATTTCAGATTTACTGAGAAAACCGTCTTGTCCTTTTGTACTCTATGTTGGACGAAAAAAACTTGTGAAAAGGCGAGCATTTGAGCAGTTCATAGAGGATAACGTAGAAATTGATTAAAAAAAGTAGCACAAAGAAGCTTATCTATGGTATTATATTAAGTACTGTATTTAGGCTTCTTTTTTTGAGTAAGGAGCTTATTATGGGAAAAGACTTAAAAGGTAAAGAACTGGGTGTAGGTATCACCCAGCAAAAAAATGGTTTGTTTAATGCAGGCTTTGTTGATAAGTTAGGGCATCGGAGGGTTAAGCGTTTTAAAAAGCTACAAGAATGTAGAAAGTGGCTTGATGAGGCAAAGTACATAGATGAGCATAGTAGCATAACAGAGGCAAATACCATGATGGTGGATGCTTGGTTTGAATACTGGATTTCCATTAAAGAGAAAACAGTACGTCCGAACACGGTCAGAAACTATCGTGAGCGTTATCAAATCAACATTAGCAAGGTGATAGGTCATATGCTGCTAGTCGATGTAAAGCCTATACACTGTCAGAAGATATTCAGCGACATGGCAGACGAGGGTTATAAAACGACTACAATGTATCAGACTAGGATAACTCTGTACAATATGCTTGAATTTGCAAAAGAAAATGACATCATCATTAACAATCCTTGCAGAAAATCTGTCAGGAGCGATATGGGAAAACCCTCTGACAAAAAAGAGGCTCTGACCATTGCAGACCAGCAGAAATTTTTACAGTATGCTGTTGGCAGGAGCTACGAAAACCAGTATCGTTTCATTTTGCAGACAGGACTTAGAACAGGAGAGCTTGTCGGGCTGAAGTGGGAAGACATTGACTTTACAAAAAAGACCCTGACGATAACCCGTTCAATGGAGTTCCGTCATTCCACCCATGTATGGAGAGTCGGAGAACCTAAAAGCAAATCAGGGTACAGAACGATACCTCTTACTGACGAAGCTTTGCGTATACTGAAAGACCAGAAATTAAAAAATAGCAGATTGAAGGTGACACCTATGGAATGGCGTGAATTTGTGTTCTTGTGCAGAAAAGGAACACCTGTGAAAAACAGCACTTATGATACCGGACTGTATAAGATTTGTGAGAAAGCCGGCATCAAACCGTTTGCAATGCACGTTCTCCGTCACACCTTTGCCACCAGATGTATTGAGGGTGGCATGAGGCCAAAGACCCTTCAGAAAATTTTGGGGCATTCCAATATAGGTATTACCATGAATCTGTATGTAACAACAACTGAGGATGAAAAGCAGAAAGAAATTGAGCGTGTTGCAGGAACGTTACTTTTATGTAATTCTTTATAAGTGCTTATATTCTGAAATTGAATGTAACACCAAATGTAACACCAGAGTTTTAAAAAAAGGCTGAAAGCCCGTAAAATCAAGGCTTTTTAAGGAGGAAATATAGAAAATGAAACTAGGAATCGTAGGCCTGCCCAACGTAGGAAAGAGTACATTATTTAATTCCCTTACCAGGGCGGGAGCGGAATCCGCAAACTATCCCTTCTGTACCATTGATCCTAACGTGGGTGTGGTTGCAGTGCCGGATGAGAGATTAAAGCTTCTTGGAGATATGTATCATTCCAAAAAGGTGACCCCTGCGGTGATTGAATTTGTGGATATTGCAGGACTTGTGAAGGGCGCCTCCAAGGGTGAGGGACTCGGTAACCAGTTCTTAAGCAATATCAGGGAAGTGGATGCGGTAGTGCATGTGGTGCGCTGCTTTGAGGATACCAATGTGGTTCACGTGGACGGAAGCATTAATCCCCTTCGGGATATCGAAACCATTAATCTGGAGCTTATCTTTTCCGATATTGAAATTCTGGAGCGCAGAATTGCCAAAACAGGCAAGGCAGCCAGAATGGACAAGTCTCTTGCCAAGGAGGCGGCTCTTTTGGAAGCCCTTAAGGCGCATCTGGAGGATGGTAAACTGGCCAGAAGCTATGAGACGGATGATGAGGATGAATTGGCGCTTCTCAATTCCTATAATCTGCTTACCTATAAGCCTGTAATCTTTGCGGCCAATGTTGGGGAAGAGGATTTGGCGGATGACGGCGCATCTAATAAGGGTGTAGAGGAGGTTCGCAAATTTGCATCGGAAACAGGCAGCGAGGTGTTTGTGATCTGCGCCCAGATTGAGCAGGAGATATCGGAGCTGGATGAAGAGGAAAAGGCCATGTTTCTGGAGGATCTGGGGCTTAAGGAGTCCGGTCTTGAAAAGCTGATTAAGGCAAGCTATCGTCTTCTCGGGCTTCACAGCTTTTTAACAGCAGGAGAGGATGAGACCCGTGCATGGACCATCAAGGTGGGAACCAAGGCGCCTCAGGCAGCAGGAAAGATACATACCGACTTTGAAAGAGGCTTTATTAAAGCTGAGGTGGTGAATTACAAGGATCTGCTGGAACAGGGATCGCTTGCCGCCGCCAGAGAAAAGGGACTGGTAGGTATGGAAGGAAAGGAATATGTAGTTCAGGATGGGGACGTGATTCTGTTCCGTTTCAATGTATAATTCTTTCCGGTGATAAGAACCTTTGTGCAGTAGTGCGCGGAAATGTGGTGTGATATGGGTTTAATGGATATTGCTTTTCCCAATATGGGAATATACCTGAAAAATGTACCGAAAAGCTTCAGCATATTTGGCTTTGAGATTGCGCTTTACGGGGTAATCATAGGAATTGGCGTGATAGCAGGAATTATATTTGCCGCCAAATGGGCCAAAAGGACCGGGCAGGACCCGGATTTGTATTGGGATTTTTCCATTTATGCAGTGATCTTTTCCGTAATCGGTGCAAGAGTTTATTATGTGATTTTTGCATGGGACAGATATAAGGATAATCTGCTGAGTGTTTTCAATATCAGGGAGGGTGGTCTTGCCATTTACGGCGGGGTGATCGCCGCTTTTACCACTTTGTTTATCTATGCAAGGCTTAAAAAGCAAAATGCTTTTCAGATGGCGGATACCGGCGTGCTTGGCCTGATTTTGGGACAGATAATCGGACGGTGGGGAAATTTCACCAACCGGGAAGTGTTTGGTGAATATACGGACAGCTTGTTGGCCATGAGGATACCAGTGGATATGGTTCGTCCTGAGGACATTTCAGAGGCCATTGCGTCACATATGACGGAGGGCGTAAACTACATTCAGGTGCATCCCACTTTTTTGTATGAAAGCCTTTGGAATCTGGCGATTTTCATATTGATGATGATTTATTTTAAGCATAAGAAGTTTGAAGGTGAGATTGCGCTTTTCTATTTGGGAGGATATGGATTGGGGCGTGCATGGATTGAAGGAATTCGAACCGACCAGCTTTTTATTCCGGGTACGCAGCTTCCGGTATCACAGGTGTTGGCAGTAATACTCTTTGTGGGTGCTGTAATCTGCGATATAATTATCCGTATGAAAATGAAAAAATCTGAAAAAAATTAAAAAAATTTTTTTACAACATCTAGTGAATGTGGCTGGAAGCTGACACTAGATGTTGTTATATTTTGAAGAAAATGAGCATTTATGCGCTCTGCGGGGTTCCGCAGGGCGTATTTTTTTGCTTGCCTCCGCCGCAAAATTGAGTTAGAATGTACCTAAAAGTGGTTGAAAGTGGTAGATTGTGTTAACAATGTGGGTGAAAGTGGTAAATTTGAAGCTCAAATACTTTCCGTGGCAGACCATTTTGATACGAAGTTAACGGGATAAGCCGGCCAGTGACCTGAAGGAATGGGTGATGCAGATGTTTATGGGAGAATACAACCATACAATAGATGCTAAAGGCAGACTGATCATTCCTTCCAAATTCCGCGAGGTATTAGGTGATGAATTTGTAGTGACAAAGGGAATGGACGGCTGTCTGTTTGTGTTTGACAATCCCGAGTGGCAGGCTTTTGAAGAAAAATTACATGGATTACCAATGATAGATAAGGAAGCAAGACAGTTCACAAGATTTTTCCTGGCAGGTGCGGCCAGTGTGGAAGTGGACAAGCAGGGGAGAATTCTTCTTCCTGCAGTGCTTCGTGAATTTGCGGGAATTACCAAGGATGCCGTACTGGTAGGTGTAGGAAGCAGAGTTGAAATCTGGAGTAAGGACAGATGGGAAGGCACCGTTACTTATCAGGATATGGAAGAGATTTCCAGACATATGATAGAGCTTGGTATCGGAATTTAAACAATTGGGAGTAGGAATGTCATTTGAACATCAGTCAGTATTGCTTTTCGAGACAATTGAAGGATTGAAGATCAGACCCGACGGGGTCTATGTAGACGGAACCTTAGGAGGCGGCGGACATTCTGCACGGATTGCGGCAAGGCTTAAGGACGGCGGCAGGCTGATCGGTATCGATCAGGATCAGGCGGCAATTGAGGCAGCGGAAAGCAGGCTTTCCGGTTTTGGAAGCAAAGTGACGATTGTAAGAGATAATTACCGGAATACCAAGTCGGTGCTGGCGGGTCTTGGCATTGCGAAAATCGACGGTATGATGTTGGATTTGGGGGTGTCATCCTATCAGCTTGATACCGAAGAAAGGGGTTTTTCCTATCGGTTTGATACCCCTTTGGATATGAGAATGGACCGGCGGCAAAGCTTTTCCGCAAGGGATATCGTGAATGATTACAGCGAAACGGAGCTGTACCGGGTGATACGGGATTACGGGGAAGATAAATTTGCCAAAAATATAGCCAAGCACATTGTAAACGCAAGAAAGAACAAGCCCATTGAAACAACGGGAGAGCTGAATGAAATTATCAAAGCGGCAATACCTGCTAAATTCAGGGCGGAAGGAGGACATCCTTCAAAAAGAACTTTTCAGGCGATCAGGATTGAATGCAACAGAGAGCTTGAGGTGCTTAAGGAGTCCATAGAAGAGCTGATCGATCTGTTAAACCCCGGTGGAAGGCTTTGTATTATTACCTTTCACTCACTGGAAGACAGGATTGTAAAAACGGCCTTTCGGCAGGCAGAAAATCCCTGTATATGCCCCCCAAGCTTTCCGGTATGTGTGTGCGGAAGGACAAGCAGGGGCAGGGTGATTACAGGCAAGCCGATTTTACCCGGTGATGAGGAGCTTGCACGGAACAGCAGATCAAAAAGTGCAAAGCTTAGAATTTTTGAAAAGGCTTCCGATTAGGACGGAAGAAAAATGATTTTTAACTGCTGCAGGAGGTTTTGACATGGCGGTAAATGCAAGAGAAAGAAATAAAAGTGCATACAGAAGCAGTGTCTATGTACACGGAAATACTGCCGCCAGAAGACAGGCACAGGAAGACAAGAGACTCTATGTGGTGCCCGGACAGCAGGATGGCGTCAGACGCCCGGCTAAAAATGTGCGCAGAAACAGAGAGAAGGCTCTCTATATGAACATAGGGTATGTGCTGTTTCTGGCGGCGGCAATTGTGGCAGCGGCATTTATCCTTACGGGATATTTGACGCTTCAGGCAGATATTACAAGCAGTATTAAGAATATTTCCAAAATGGAAAGTACATTAAATGAATTGAAACTCACCAATGACGAAAATTACAGCAGAATTACCAGCAGTGTGAACCTGGAGGAGGTAAAAAGGATTGCCATTCAGGAGCTGGGTATGAGTTATGCCCAGGAGGGGCAGATCGTTGCTTTCCACGGTGAGGGCAGTGACTATGTAAGGCAGACGGGTGAAATCCCTGACTAAAGCAGGTGTAACGATGGATAACAGGAAAAGAAACAACAAGTTCACAATTAAAATGCAAAAGAAGCTGGTAGTGCTGTTTATTATGGTGCTGCTGGCTTTTGTGGGATTATCCTACCGTTTGTTTGCCATTACAAGAGATGACGGAGAAAGCTACAAAAAGCAGGTGCTTTCCCAGCAAAAGTACGACAGCACAACGCTGCCTTACAAAAGAGGCTCCATTTTGGATACCAACGGAAGCATACTTGCCTCCAGTGAAAAGGTATACAATGTGATTTTGGATGCGGTTGCCGTATCGGCAGATGAGTCTTATCTGGAGCCCACGCTGGAAGCCCTTAGAAGTCAGATTGGTGCCGACACATCCGAGATTCGGGCATATATAGCGGAAAACGGTGAGACCTCCCGTTACCATGTATTGTCTAAACGGATGGAATTTGAGCAAATTCAGGGGCTGATGCAGCTAATCAATGAAGAAGGCTCTCTGGTAAAAGGCGTGTGGTTTGAGGAGGAATATAAAAGAACCTATCCGGGAGGCAGCCTTGCCTGTGATGTGATTGGATTTACGACCAACGACAATGCAGGCTCCTATGGCCTGGAAGAATATTATAACGATACTCTTTCCGGAACGCCCGGAAGAGAATACGGTTACTTAAACAATGATTCCAATCTGGAGAGAACGACCATCCCGGCAGTGGACGGAAACAGTATTGTAACCACCATTGATATTAATATCCAGAGCATTGTGGAAAAGTACCTGAAAAAATTTGATGAACAGTATCGGGATAACGCCCATGAGGGAAACGGCTCTAACAATACGGGCTGCATTATTATGGATGTAAACAGCGGCGAAGTTCTGGCTATGGCAAGCTATCCGGTGTATGACTTAAATGACACCAGAAATACGGATGCTTTAATCGGTATGCGGATGCTGGATGCCGAGGGAAAGAAAACAGAGGAATACATTAATGCTGAAAATCTTTCCATGCTGGAAAATGATACGGATGCCATGTACCAAAACCTGAATGCGCTTTGGAAAAACTTCTGCATCAATGATACCTATGAGCCGGGGTCCGTATCCAAGCCCTTCACGGTGGCGGCGGGAATTGAAAGCGGAAGCATTACGGGAAACGAATCCTACTATTGTGAAGGTAAAAGAGAGATAGGCGGATGGCCGATCTCCTGTCATAACACCTACGGAGACGGCTGGCTGACTGTTGCGGAGGGAATTGAACGTTCCTGTAACGTAAATATGATGTATGTTGCGGAAGCTACCGGAATAAGTACCTTTACCGAGTTTCAGCATATCTTCAATCTGGGACTGAAAACCAATATTGATCTGGCAGGAGAGGCCAGAACAGCAAACGTTGTTTATAACGAGGATACCATGGGGCCGACGGAGCTTGCCACGAACAGCTTCGGACAGGGCTATAATGCTACCATGATACAGATGATATCGGCATTTTGCTCGCTGATTAACGGCGGCTATTATTATGAGCCTCATGTGGTCAAAAAGATTATAAGTCCGTCAGGAGCTACGGTTCAAAATATTGAACCCAGAATTTTGCGGCAGACTATTTCGGAAACCACATCGGCAAAGATAAGAGAAATGTGCAATCTTGTAGTGACGGGAGAAAACGGAACAGGAAAGACAGCAAGACCGGCAGGCTATATGATAGGCGGAAAGACGGGAACAGCGGAAACGCTTCCCCGTGGCAACAGAGAGTATGTGGTATCCTTTATGGGATATGCACCTGCAGACGACCCGCAGATTGCTATTTACGTGGTGGTAGACCGGCCGAACGTAAGCGGCAGCATTATGGATGATGCAAAGTATGCCACCAGAATTGTGCGCAGCATTTTGACAGAGGTTCTTCCCTACATGGGTATTTACATGACGGAGGAGCTTAGCGAGGCGGAAATAAAAGAGCTGGAGGAGCTGCAGATTGAGATTATGACGCCTCCTGTAACGGTAGACACCGAAGAGGAAGGCGAAGAAGGAACCGGCGGAGAAGGCGCTTCCCAGAGCGGTGAAGGAGGTGCCGGAGAGGGCATGGAAGGCGGCGAAGGAGCCGGTGAAAATCAGGAACGCGAAGAGCCATGGAAGAATTTCCCCATTGATCCTGCTACGGGATATGCGGTTGACCCGGATACAGGAAATTATGTTGACCCTGTTACAGGCGCTGTTCTGGGAGGAAGCTATGAGAGCGGCAGTGCGCAGGGAACCGGAGATGGCGGACAGGAAGGCACAGAGGTTTCTCCTACACCAGAAGAATAGGCAGTTTTAAGAATAACCTCATAGATAAGGTAATAAATTGTAATAATACCTTTTCTATGAGGTTTCTATGATAAAAAACAAAACCTTTATCAGAAAGAAAATAGTCACCGTATTTTTTGCCTGCTTTTTCATTTTTCTGGTGTTAGCAGGCAGGCTGGTGTATTTGATGGTGTTTCAGTCCGATTATTATTCAGAGCAGGCAAAGGAGCTTCATGAAAGGGAGAGAAGCATTAAGGCTGCCCGGGGAAGAATTTTTGATGCAAACGGAACCATCATTGCAGACAATAAAACGGTATGTACTATTTCCGTGATACACAATCAGATCAAGGATCCCGATAAAGTTGTGGAGATACTAAGCAAAGAGCTTGATTTGTCAGAGGAATATGTAAGAAAGCGTGTGGAGAAATATTCTTCCATTGAGCGAATCAAGAGCAATGTGGATAAGGAAAAGGGAGATGCCATCAGAGCCTATAATCTGGAGGGCGTCAAGGTAGACGAGGATTATAAACGATACTACCCTTATGGAGAGCTTGGCTCTAAGGTACTTGGCTTTACCGGGGGAGACAATCAGGGCATTATAGGTCTTGAGGTCAAATATGAGGAGTACCTGAAGGGAACGGAAGGAACCATTCTTACGGTCACAGATGCCAGAGGCGTAGAAATCAGCGAGGCAGGTGAGGAGCGGGTGGAACCGATAGCAGGAAATGATTTGTACACCAGCCTTGATGTCAATATTCAAAGCTATGCTACTCAGCTTGCAAAGCAGGTTCTGGAGACCAAGCAGGCGGAAAGGGTGTCCATCGTGGTTATGAATCCGCAGAATGGCGAGATTATGGCCATGGTAGATGTACCGGAATTTGATTTGAATAATCCCTATGAGCTGCCGGAGGAGGTGGACACGGAGGGACTTACAGAGGAAAAAACCCAGGAACTTTTAAATACGATGTGGCGTAATGGATGTATCAGCGATACCTATGAACCGGGATCTACCTTTAAGATTATCACCGCGGCTGCAGGCCTGGAGGGCGGCGTGGTCACCACAGAGGATCAGTTTAGCTGTCCCGGCTATATTATGGTGGAGGACCGGCGGATCAGATGTCATAAGATTGCAGGGCATGGATCGGAAAATTTTATTGAGGCAACCATGAATTCCTGCAACCCGGTATTTATCACCGTGGGCTTAAGACTGGGGGTAGAAAGATATTATCAGTATTTTACACAGTTTGGTCTGAAGGAAAAAACCGGCGTGGATCTTCCCGGTGAGGCGGGAACTATCATGCATAAAATGGAGGATATGAAAGCGGTGGAGCTGGCTACCGTTGCTTTTGGACAGTCCTTCCAGATTACGCCCATACAGCTTGCGGCAACGGTTTCTTCTATTATTAACGGAGGCAGCCGGATAACGCCCCACATCGGAGTGGCTGTCTCTGACAGGGAACAGACCAGTATAGAAAGGTTCTCATATCCGGTAAAAGAGCATATTGTATCAGAGGAAACCTCCGCCACTATGCGGATGATTTTGGAGCAGGTGGTGGAAAACGGTACCGGGAAGAATGGTTATGTAGAGGGCGCCAGAGTGGGCGGAAAGACGGCTACAAGTCAGACTCTTCCCAGAGGAAGCGGCAGATATATTGCCTCCTTTATCGGGTTTGCACCGGCAGATGACCCGCAGGTGCTTGCGCTGGCTATCATTCACAATCCTCAGGGGGTATATTATGGCGGTCAGGTAGCGGCGCCAGTGGTGCGGCAGCTTTTTGAAAATATTCTTCCTTATTTGGAGAAAATGGATTATAATTGAGAGGTGCAGGTAGTGGTGGGTAATCATGTTATTTTGCCCATGCTGATCTCCTTTGGTCTTAGCGTAGTGCTTGGGCCTTTGATTATTCCCTTCCTTAAGAGGTTAAAGGTAGGGCAGACGGTGCGGGAGGACGGACCTCATACGCATCTGAAGAAATCGGGAACGCCTACCATGGGCGGCATTCTGATTTTGGTCAGCGTGGCGGTTACGACGGTACTGTACGCAGGAAAATATCCAAGGATTGTGCCCATATTTTTTCTTACAATGGGTTTTGGACTGATTGGTTTTTTAGATGATTACATTAAGGTAGTGCGAAGAAATTCCATGGGACTTTACCCGTGGCAGAAGATGCTTTTGCAGCTTTTGATAACAGGTGTGTTTGCCTGGTATGTGTATTATTCCGGTGATGTATCAATGGTCATGCGCATCCCCTTTGTAAAGGGATACTACCTGAATATGGGAAGGCTTGGCATTCCCTTTTTGTTTTTGGTAGTGACGGGAACCGCCAACGGAACGAATTTTACAGATGGTCTGGACGGTCTGGTCAGCAGTGTGACGGTTATGGTGGCTACCTTTTTTACGGTGGCATCCATAGGTATGGGAGCAGGAATTGAACCTATTACCTGTGCAGTTTCTGGAGCATTGCTTGGCTTTCTGCTGTTTAATGTGCATCCGGCCAGTGTTTTTATGGGAGATACAGGCTCTTTGGCACTTGGCGGATTTGTGGCGGGATGCGCCTACATGATGCAGATGCCGCTGTTTTTGCCGATAGTGGGCTTTATTTATGTGGCAGAGGTTCTGTCGGTAATCATTCAGGTGATTTATTTTAAATTAAGCGGCGGAAAGCGGTTTTTTAAAATGGCTCCGTTGCACCATCACTTTGAACTGTGTGGTTTTAAGGAAACCAAGGTGGTGGCCATATTTTCCATTCTGACGGCAGCGCTTTGCCTGCTGGCACTGATGGGAATTTCTTAAGGAAAGGACATGACATGATGATGGAATTACGGGGAAGAAAGGTACTGGTAGTAGGAAGTGGCAAAAGCGGAATAGGAGCCGCCGGACTTCTTTCTAAGGTGGGAGCTGTACCCGTATTGTTTGACAGCAATGATAAGCTTGATTTGGAAGAGCTTAAGCAAAAAACAAAGGATATTCAGGAGCTTGTGATTTATCTGGGGGAGGTACCAGAGGATATAAAGGGAGAAATTTCGCTTGTAGTGATCAGCCCGGGTGTCCCCATAGATTCTCCCATGCTTACAGAATACAGAGAGCGTTCCGTTCCTGTTTGGGGAGAAATAGAACTGGCATATACTTTTGCAAAGGGCAGAGTGGCGGCCATAACGGGAACCAACGGAAAGACCACCACTACCACCCTGGTAGGACAGATTATGAAAGCATATTATCAGTCTGTTTTTGTGGTGGGAAATATCGGAAACCCCTATACGGATGTTGCGTTGTCTACCGGTGAGGATACGGTGACGGTGGCGGAAATCAGCAGCTTTCAGTTGGAAACCATTCATGCTTTTAAGCCTGCGGTGTCGGCAATTCTGAATATTACGCCGGATCATTTAAACCGCCATCATACCATGGAATGCTATGTGGAAACCAAGAAAATGATTGCGAAGAACCAGACAGAAAGTGACGTCTGTGTATTGAATTATGAGGATGCCTATACCAGAGAGTTCGGAAAGGTTTGTCCTGCGCAGGTGATTTATTTTTCCTCCGCAAGGAAGCTTTCGGAGGGCATTTATTTGGAGGGAGAAGAGATTTTCCTTGCCAGGAACGGACAAAGCACCAGATTGATGAATATACATGACATGAATCTGGTGGGCATGTGCAATGTGGAAAATGTCATGGCTGCAATTGCCATTTCCATGTCCCTTCAGGTACCTATGGATGTCATTCTTGATACCGTCCGTGTGTTTAAGGCAGTGGAGCACAGGATAGAGTTTGTGGCTACCAAAAACGGCGTGGATTATTACAATGACTCCAAGGGAACCAATCCTGATGCGGCTATTCAGGGAATCAGGGCTATGACCAGGCCTACTGTGCTGATTGGCGGCGGCTATGATAAGCAAAGCGAGTATGACGAGTGGATTGAAGCCTTTGACGGCAAGGTAAAGGCACTTGTACTGATTGGGCAGACCAGAGATAAGATAGCAGCCTGTGCAAGGGCACATGGCATTCAAAATATTATTCTGGCAGATACCTTTGAGGAGGCCTTTGCAATTTGTGTAGAGCAGGCCCGGCCCGGCGATGCGGTGCTGCTTTCACCTGCATGTGCCAGCTGGGGAATGTTCCCTAATTATGAGGTGAGGGGAAAATTGTTCAAAGAGTTGGTAGAAAAGATTGGAGTTTAGAAATCGTGGCAGACAGGAGAGGTGCAAACACAACCGGTAGAAGAGCGGGCAGAGGGCAGGAGTCATTTTTTGATTTTACCCTTTTGTTTATTATTCTGTTTTTGCTGGGCTTTGGTCTGGTAATGCTTTATTCTACCAGCAGCTATGATGGAAGCCTGCAGTATGGGGATTCCGCATATTTCTTAAAGAGACAGCTGATATCTACGATTCTCGGCTTGATTGCTATGATGGTGGTGGCGAATATTCCCTATCACTTTTGGGAGCGTTTTGCGGCACTTGGCTATATCGGTTCCGTGGTGATGATTCTACTGATTATTCCTTTTGGATATGAGGCGGGCGGTGCAAAGCGATGGATCAGAATCGGGGGAATATCTATTCAGCCTGCGGAAATTGCAAAGCTGGGTATGATTTTGTTTTTGGCAAGCATGATTTGCCGTATGGGGCGCAAGATCAGAACGGGGAAGGGCTTTTTGATGGTGTTGGCTGTGCCCATGCCGATTTGTCTTTTAGTTTGGAAGGTTACCGAAAATATGAGCTCTGCGATTATCATTTTTGGAATTGCAGTGTTAATGCTTTTTGTTTCCTGTCCGGATTATAAGCGGTTTATCCTGCTGGGCTTGGCAGGTCTGTCTGTTTGTGCACTTGCGGTATATATTATTGTGCATGCGGCCAACACGGATTCGCTGGGTGTGCGCGGTACCAGAATATTGGCATGGCTTGATCCTGAGGCCTATGCCAGCGGCAAGGGCTTCCAAACGCTGCAGGCATTGTACGCCATAGGCTCGGGAGGAATTTTAGGTAAGGGTCTGGGGCAGAGTATGCAGAAGCTGGGCTTTTTGCCGGAAGCACAGAATGATATGATCTTTTCCATTATCTGTGAGGAGCTGGGGCTTTTCGGTGCCATTTCTATTTTGATTATGTTTATTTTATTGATATGGAGATTTATGGTAATTGCCAACAATGCATCAGATTTGTTTGGCGCCCTGCTGGTGGTAGGTGTGCTGGGGCATATTTCCATTCAGGTCATCTTAAATGTTGCGGTAGTTACCAATACCATTCCCAATACCGGTATCACCCTGCCTTTTATCAGCTATGGCGGATCTGCGGTGATGTTTCTGCTGATTGAAATAGGAATTGTCCTAAGTGTGGGCAGAGGAATCCGGTTAAAAGATTTATAGTACAAGATACATTTCTCTTCTGATCTCATATAATTAGAATAGGTCTTACTTTTTAACCGGAAGGCAGAAGGTGATAATTTGGATTCTATTCATATCAGAGGAGGAAATGCTCTCTTTGGAGAAACCAAAATACAAGGCTCTAAAAATGCGGTTCTGCCGGTATTGGCAGCCGCTCTTTTAATAGAGGATGTCTGTGTTCTTGAGAACTGTCCCAGAATTTCCGATGTGCATCACATGCTGATGCTTCTTGAAAGAATCGGCTGCCGGGTTTCCAGATCGGACCGCACCATTACCGTGGATGCAAGAAATGTGTCTGAGGATACCGTGTCAGGAGATAATGTGACCGGTATGCGTTCCTCCATTATGCTTCTGGGAGCAATGCTGGGAAGGGTGGGCGAGATTACCATGGCATACCCCGGAGGCTGTGTCATTGGAGAAAGACCCATTGATCTTCATCTCAGCGCTCTAGGCAGAATGGGTGTGAAGATTTATGAGGAAGAGGGCTGTTTTACTGCCAAGGTGCACAGACTGGAGGGCACTGTGATCAGTCTCCCGATTTCCAGTGTGGGAGTTACGGAGAATGTGATTTTGGCGGCGGTCAGGGCCAGGGGCGTAACGGTGCTTCAAAACGCAGCAAAGGAGCCGGAGATTGTTACCTTATGTGAATTCCTGCGTGAAGCAGGAGCAGTCATAGAAGGAATAGGCGGATCGGTTCTGATTATTCAGGGAGGCCATAAGCTTCACGGAATCAGATTTCGCATTCCTGCGGACAGAATTGTGGCAGGAACCTATTTGATGGGCGTGCTGGGGGCCGGAGGCCATATTTTTCTGGAGGATGCGCCGGTGGCTCAGATGCAGAGTGTATTAAGGACTGCGGAACTGGCAGGTGCGGAGATTACCGTTTCCAGAGACGGTCTCAGCGTTATGATTGATGAGGAAAAGAAAGCTGTCCCCTTTGTCAAGACAGAAATATATCCGGGATTTCCCACTGATATGCAGTCTCTTCTGATGGCAGCGCTTACCACCGCTTCGGGGGTCAGCGTGATTGAGGAGACGGTTTTTGAAAACCGGTTTCGGATTGTGGAGCAGCTGCGCAAAATGGGTGCCTGTATTGAATTGCAGGGAAAAAGGCAGGCTATGGTTGTGGGAGTGGATATGCTTCTGGGCTGCGAGGTTACGGCAGATGAACTTAGGGGAGGAGCGGCGCTTGTAATTGCAGGCTGCATGGCAGAAGGAGAGACCATAGTTAAAAATCGTCATTTTATTGAGAGAGGATACGAGGATATCTGCAGGGATTTCCAAAACCTTGGAGTGAATATATATACCGGGTAAGTACAGCATATGGCCAAAAAAAAGAAGCTGAAAAAGAAAAAGCAAATGAAAAAAGTGAATATGGGAGGATTTGTGGCAGGACACAAAAGCCTGTTTATTATCGGCGCCATGATTGCGGTTCTTGTGATTGCGCTGGCTGTCGGCTACAGCTATATCATTGCCAATTATACGGTGACCACCGTGCATGTGGAGGGAAATGTCCATTATACCAATGAAGAGATCATTGATATGGTAATGGAAGGGCGTTATGGGAATAATTCCCTTCTGTTATCCTTAAAATACAAGAATAAAAGTATTCTGGGAGTTCCATTTGTGGAAAAAATGGATATTTCGGTAATGGACCCTCATACCATTAAAATTGAGGTATATGAGAAAGCGCTTGCAGGCTATGTGGAGTATTTGGAACATTATATGTATTTTGATAAGGATGGAATTGTGGTGGAGAGCTCGCTTGAGAAAACGCCGGGTATTCCTCAGGTAACCGGACTTGATTTTGACCATGTGGTTCTTTACGAGCCTCTTCCGGTGGAGGATAAAGAGGTTTTCAGATCGATTCTCAGCATCACGCAGCTTGTCAATAAGTACAACCTGTCTACCGACAGGATTTATTTTGGAAGTGATGGTTCCCTGACGCTTTATTTTGGAGAAGTCAGGGTTTTGCTTGGAACAGGGGATAATCTGGATGAGAAAATTATGAAGCTGCAATATATGCTTCCAGAGCTTTCAGGGAAGAAAGGAACTCTGCGTATGGAAAATTATACCGAGGATACCCAAAATATCCCTTTTGAGCCGGATACTATCCCTTAGCGTGCGAAGAAAAATACAAAAAACTAAAATTTGTGGTTGATAATTCAAAGAAAAGATTATATGATCTCAAGTTTGACACCTAAACCAATGGGAAGCCAGAAAAATCAAGGCTTCCCATGTTTTGTCTGCATGTGGTATATCCATTTGATTTCGTTCATAGAAAATATTTTTTAATATTTCAGCATCCGGCGTATCTGCTCCTGTGTACGGTATTTATGATTTAGTTCCAGATTGAATATACGTCCACATTCTTCAAGAATCTCGTCATAATAAACAAACTGATACAGGGTTGTGTCGATTTTGGTGCAGTTGTATCTTCTTAGAGACTCGATTGTTTTTCCGATGGGATATTTATTCCCAAGTTTTATCTGCAGAAGCCGGATGAGAACAAGTGCGGCAAAACATGTGGAAAAATGCCCTTCAATGTGGGCGTTTGTCCATACGAAGACAGGTCTGGATTCAAATTCTGTTTTCGATATTTTGAAGGTTTCCTCTATCCGCGCAAGTCCCCTGTAGGTATCCCTGATTTCATAGTCACTCATGTTCAGTTCGCTGGTAACAATGGAATAGTATCCGTCATATTTTTCTTCTTCTGAGATCTTTTCCACATCCAGAGCCAGTTCCCGTCCTTCCACAATCTCGCCTGTTGCCTTGTCGAAGGCAATGTTCTGTACATAGGCACCGGACCCTGCAGCCGTGATTTTATCATATTTCTTTGGATGGGCAATGAGATCTTTTGCCCTTGCAATCATGACGTCCCGGTCACGCTTTTGTTTCCGGGCATATTTTTCTGAGTAGTAAGCCATCTGTTTCTGGTCGATGGCAACGTCTTTTTTCTTTTTCTTCTTCTGCCCCGGAACAGTAAGATTTACATGGATCGTTTTTGGATGAATGCGGGATTTGTGTGTAAAGGTAATTTCGTTTCCGTCTTCATCTGTGATTTTTTCTGTTTTATATCCGCCACTGAGAACCCATGCCTTGAATTCGGCATCTGCACCGCGGACAGACTGCCCGTATACATACCCGTCACGCGGATTATAATCCCCTTTGTTATCCCCGTTCAGAAAATATATGTTGTCTGAAGTGTTGAGTCCGCGGTCGGCGACAAAAATAACACGTCCGTTTTCAAATCCGTTTTTCACACGGTTAATGATAGGGCGCATATGGACTTTTTCGGATTCGTTTCCGGGGAACAGGTCAAAGGCAAGGGGAATTCCGTTTTTATCCATGAGCAGCCCCATTTCAACGATGGGATCCGGTCTGTGGTTCTTTTCAGGCCCGCGTTTCCGGTATTTTATCTCTGCGGGATTGCCCTTTTGATCAACAGGATTACCGTCATCATCAAAGGTATCCATGTCAGGCCTGCCGATATCGAAATAATAATTCGTACAGTCAAAATAGGATACGGACATATCCCGTTTACAGATATTGGAGGAGTGGTCAAATATCCATTTCTGGAGTTCCTCATCATACCGGTCAAAAATATCCAGGGCCCTGTAAACATCCTTTTCAGAAAAACCTTCCATTTTTTCAAAGTAGGCATCTTTTGCATGAAAAGTTTCCAGTTTGGAGGCCGGATACAGGATGCGCGAAAATACCAGAAGACGGAAAACGGCTTCAAGGTCATATTTTATGGAAGTATCCTTAAGCCTCTGCTTCCAGAATTTATCAAGCTCAAGCTGTTTGTAAAGCTCTTTCAGAACAGAATAGCCGACATTTTTGATATTATTCTCCCGGATGTCCATTACATCATCAAGGCCAATGGAAACAGAAGTCTTTCTGGCAGTTTTCTTTTCAAGAGTGCGTTCTTCAGCGATCTTTTTAAAATAGGCAACAGGATCGTCATACTTTTTCTGAAGCTCGTCAAGCCGTCCGAGGTTTTCCAGACATTTTTGTTTGGTTTTTCCGTTTTCGAAGTAGGATTCATAGAAATAAAGGCGGGTAATGCCTTTTATGGTAATAGTTCTTAGAAACATGTGGTATTCGCTCCTTGCTGATATATATAGTATAACACATTTCAGCAGATACATCAATATACACTATGCAGAAAATACAAAATATTGACAAAAAAATACCAGCAGCCACAAGGGCTGCCGGTTATATATTGAAAATTAAAGTGTCAAACTCAGGCGACAGGATTTATTTTGGAAGTGATGGTTCCCTGACGCTTTATTTTGGAGAAGTCAGGGTTTTGCTTGGAACAGGGGATAATCTGGATGAGAAAATTATGAAGCTGCAATATATGCTTCCAGAGCTTTCAGGGAAGAAAGGAACTCTGCGTATGGAAAATTATACCGAGGATACCCAAAATATCCCTTTTGAGCCGGATACTATCCCTTAGCGTGCGAAGAAAAATACAAAAAACTAAAATTTGTGGTTGATAATTCAAAGAAAAGATTATATGATAGTCTATATGAGTTGGTGTATGCTGTTCTTGGAACAGTACATAAGCAGAGCATTGTGGACGCCAAGTGGAATTGATGAAGGAGGAAGTACCTTTGCTGGAGATTAAGACAAACGATGCAGAATCTGCTGCTAAGATCATTGTGATCGGCGTGGGTGGAGCAGGCAATAATGCTGTAAATAGAATGGTAGATGAGAATATTACGGGAGTTGAATTTATCGGAATTAACACCGATAAGCAGGCATTGCAGTTATGCAGGGCTCCCAAGCTTTTACAGATAGGCGAGAAGCTCACCAAGGGACTTGGCGCAGGCGCTAAGCCTGAAATCGGTGAAAAGGCAGCCGAGGAGAGCAGCGAAGAGATTGCTGCAGCGCTGAAGGGTGCGGATATGGTGTTTGTCACCTGTGGAATGGGCGGCGGAACCGGAACTGGAGCAGCTCCGGTGGTGGCCAAGCTTGCCAAGGATATGGGTATCTTAACGGTAGGTGTTGTAACCAAGCCTTTCCGTTTTGAGGCAAAGGCCCGTATGGTAAATGCCATCAGCGGTATTGAAAAGATTAAAGATCATGTGGATACTCTGATTGTAATCCCTAATGATAAATTGCTTGAGATTGTTGACAGAAGGACAACCATGCCGGATGCCCTCAAAAAGGCTGATGAGGTGTTACAGCAGGCAGTACAGGGTATTACAGATCTGATTAATGTTCCTGCCGTTATTAATCTTGATTTTGCGGATGTACAGACCGTTATGAAGGACAAGGGAATTGCCCATATCGGTATCGGTACCGGCAAGGGTGATGACAAGGCCAGCGAAGCAGTTAAAATGGCTGTGGAAAGTCCTCTTCTGGAGACTACCATTTCCGGTGCAACACATGTTATTATCAATGTTTCCGGTGATATTACCCTGGCAGATGCCTCTGATGCAGCAAGCTATGTGCAGGAGCTGGCAGGAGACAATGTCAATATTATCTTCGGTGCTATGTATGATGAAACGCAGACTGACAGTTGTACGATTACGGTTATTGCTACAGGATTGGAGGATGCAACTCTTCCTACCAATAAGCCGGTTTCTCAGTTTGGCACTTTTGCCAACAAGTATATGAAGCCCGTAACTCCTAATTTGAATATCAGACCTTCAAGTGTGGGAGCTTCGGATGGCGTCAATGTAATTCCGGGCAGAACCAACCCTGCGCAGGCGAGTCAGGCACCGCACAGACCGGTATCGGGAATTACCAGCCCCGGGGATATCAGAAGCAATGTGGCGGACAAGCCTCTTAAAATTCCTGATTTCCTTCAGAAGAAATAAGTTAAATGCATATTTTTGCGGAATAATAAGGCTGTATACCATAGGGTGTACAGCTTTTTATGTAATAACAATTTTTATGTAATAAAAATTGTTATGAAATATAAATACGAAAAAGGAGCAGATGGTTATGGCAGGGAAGACTGCAAAGGAATGTCTTAAATTTATAGAGGAGAGCGTAAGCTGTTATCATGCGGTGGAAGCCGTGGAAAGGAAGCTGAAACAGGCCGGTTTTGAGCTGCTTGATGAAAGGGATACCTGGAGCCTTAAACAGGGATTTGGCTATTATGTGAAAAGAAACGATTCCTCCATCATAGCGTTTCGGATGCCTGACAGGGAATGGAAGGGCTTTCATATAGCAGCCTCCCACAGCGACTCGCCTTCCTTTAAGTTGAAAACCAGCCCGGAGCTTTTGGTGGAGGATCAATACCTTCGTTTAAATACGGAGGGATATGGAGGAATGATTTATTCCACATGGTTTGACAGAAGTCTTTCAGTGGCAGGCCGGGTTGTGGTTGGCGGAAAGGAAGGGCTGCGTAGCCTGAATGTGAATATTGATAAGGATCTTCTGGTGATACCAAGCCTTGCAATTCACATGAACCGTGAAGCGAATAAAGGAGTGGAGCTGAATCCTCAAAAGGATTTGCTGCCGCTTATGGGAAATCGGGATGCAAAAGGGTATTTGATGAAAGAAATTGCCCGGCTTGCAGGGGTGAAAGAGGAAGACATTCTCGGGACAGACCTGTACTTATATGTGAGAGAGAAGGGAAGGCTGCTTGGCGCATCGGAGGAACTGATGCTTTCGCCCAGACTGGATGATCTGGAATGTGTTTACGGCTCAGTGGAAGCGTTTTTGGCTGAGAAGCCTACGGCGTATTGCAGCGTCTGTGCAATCTTTAACAATGAAGAGGTTGGAAGCCTGACCAGACAGGGAGCGGCCTCCACCTTTTTAAAGGATACCTTAACAAGAATAGGTGAAGCGTTTCATAAGACCGGAAGTGATTATCTGAGACTGGTTGCGGGCAGCTTTATGATTTCAGCGGATAATGCTCATGCTCTTCATCCCAATTACCCGGAGAAGTCCGATCCCGCCAACAGACCGGTGTTAAACGGCGGGATTGTGATTAAGCATCATGGCGGCAGTAAATATGCCACTGACGGATATACGGAAGGGATCATGAAAAACATCTGTAAGCTGGCCAAGGTGCCTTATCAGGACTATCATAACCGCTCTGACATTGCAGGAGGCTCTACCTTAGGCAATTTATCATCGGCACAGGTGGCGGTTCCCACCGTGGATATCGGGCTTCCCCAGCTTGCCATGCACTCTGCGGTGGAAACAGCCGGAAGCCGGGATGTGGAGTATTTGGTTAGGGCTTTGAAGGGGTTTTTTAAGAATTGAGTGGAACGTAAAACTGGAAATTTTACTTAAGATTATTAGGGAAAACAGAAGAAGAACAGTTGTAAGCGAAGAGACTTATAACTGTTCTTCTTTTGTTATGCATAAAGAGATATATGTCAATTTCAGGCGATGGATGACATGGTTTCGGACAACGTTTTGACAAATTATGAAGACCTTAATGTTTATAATGAACTGGTACTTAAGAAATGGAGGTGAAGGACTGCAAGGTGCAAATACAGGATACCGTTTATATCGACAGTGCCTTTTTGTTGAATTTGGTAATGGATCTGTACCTGCTTAGGCTGACGGTGAAAGTGCTGGGGAAAACTGCCACGTACCTTAGAATTTTGCTGGGAAGCCTGACGGGAGCACTGGGGTATTGCATGATCCTGTGCATTCCGGAAGTGCCTTACGGATGTAAGGTATTGTTTGGAATGCTGCCCATAGGAGTACTGATGATAAAGATTACATGCCAAACCTCAGGAATAGCGGAGCTCATCCGGGGATTAGGATATCTGTACTTTTTCTCCTTCCTGATAGGCGGGTTCATAATTTTTCTAAGGGGAAGGCTGCCTGTATTTCGGGCATATGAAAATTCCTTTTTCCTGATTGCGCTGCTGGGATATGCAGGATATGCCATAGGGCAAAGGGTTCTTTTGGTTTATCAGAGGAATAAACAAAACTGTTTTTGTAGAGTGATTCTTGCAGGCGATAACGGCCCTATAGAGGTGGCTGCTTTGATTGATTCGGGAAACGGTCTTGTGGAGCCGGTCAGCAGCAAGCCTGTAGCGGTTTTGGATGAGGAAATATGGGAAAATATGAGGCAATGGATAAAACCGGAAAAATATAAAATTATTCCTTATCACAGTCTTGGAAAGAAACATGGAATTTTAGAAGGTTATGAAATCGATGCCATGGAAGTGAAGGGGAAAGCTGGGAAAAAACGATACGAGAAGGTAATTATAGCAGTGTTTAAAGGAAATGTATCAGGAAAAGGCAATTATAAGATGATATTGCCATTGGAATTATCTATATAGAATGCGCTGAAAGCTTTGACAGGAGGAATTGAGAATGGTTTTTAAGGTGGCTATTCCGGGAAAGCTGCAATTTAAGTTATACCGCAGGGAACCCGGTTTTTTAATGGGAAGGCAGGGGGATGTTCATTACATAGGCGGTTCGGAGGTGCTTCCGCCTCCGCTGGAACTGGAAAAGGAAAATGCAGTAATCAGTGATCTGGGAACAGAGTATGAGAACGAAGCCAAATCCATACTGATTGAACATAACCTGAGACTGGTAGTTTATATTGCCAAAAAGTTTGATAATACAGGAGTAGGAGTGGAGGATTTGATTTCCATAGGAACCATAGGCTTAATCAAATCCATTAACACCTTCAACCCTGCAAAAAATATTAAGCTGGCAACCTATGCTTCCAGATGTATTGAAAATGAAATTTTAATGTACTTAAGAAGAAATAATAAGACAAAGCTTGAGGTGTCCATTGATGAGCCTTTAAATGTGGACTGGGACGGAAATGAGCTGCTTTTGTCGGATATTTTGGGAACGGATGAGGATGTGATCTACCGTGATCTGGAAAATGAGGTGGAGCGAAAGCTGCTTCTTAAGGCGATTGATAAACTGACAGAACGGGAGAAAACGATTATAAACCTCAGGTTTGGGCTTGGCTCACCGGATGCGCAGGAGATGACTCAAAAGGAGGTGGCGGATCTGCTGGGAATTTCACAGTCCTATATCTCAAGATTGGAAAAGAAAATTATGAAGAGATTGAAAAAGGAACTTTTGCGGGACAGCTGTTAGCTGTCCCCTTTTCTATACTATAAGTTATAGTATTGCTATAAGTTATAGCATTGCTATGGATTATTACATTATTAACTGCCGGGGAGCTGCACTGCCAAAGGTACTTTTTCTAGCAGCGTATATCTACAATTATAATGTCGGGGCCGATCTGCTTAATATCCTTGTAGGGAATAACAAAATCCGGTTCGGTACATAGGAAATTCAGAAATTTATTACCGCTTGGAACGAACACTTTACAGATTTGACCGCTGCACTCATCAAATTCCAGATCGGAAATACGTCCTAATTTTTTGCAATCCCGCAGATTGATCACATCTTTACACTTTAATTCTGAAAATAACATTTGTATCCCTTCCTTTTCCAGGTATACTGTAAGGTATGCGAAAGGAGGGGATAAGGTTCATAGGAAGCATTTTACGGTACATGGAACAGTCATGCGGTTAAATAGTTTTTCATTACCTTCAACGCATTTTTCTCAAGCCGGGACACCTGAGCCTGGGATATTCCGATGATATCGGCTACTTCCATCTGGGTCTTGCCCTCGAAAAAGCGAAGGCTTATAATTTCATGCTCCCGATCGCCCAATCTTTTCATTGCCTCACTTAGTGATAAATGCTCCACCCAGTTTTCTTCCTTGTTCTTTTTGTCGCTGATTTGATCCATCACATAGAGAGTATCCCCTCCGTCGGTAAAAATAGGCTCATACAGGCTCATGGGATTTTGGATGGCATCCAGCGCATATACAATGTCTTCCTTGGAAATACCGATTTCCGTGGCTATTTCATTGATGGTAGGCTCCTTCATATTTTGCCGGATTAGATTTTCTTTGGCATATATTGCTTTGTAGGCTGTATCCTTCAGGGAACGGCTGACTCTGATAGAGTTGTTGTCTCTAAGGAATCTTCTGATCTCTCCGACGATCATAGGTATGGTTATTGTTTATGCTAATAGGCTAGCAGTCAGGGGTTCGCTGTTTCAAATGATTAAATAAGGAGACCGCCATTGAACGTATCCAGCCTTACGGAACCGCAATTAGCATTTTACCATACGTTTTGTAATTTTAATCCAAAAGAGGAGCAGCTTTTCACATTGAGAAGCCAGGGAAAATCTCTTATGGAATGCGCTGAAATCATGCACTACGAAAAGATAAGAGATTTAAGCACAAAAGTCAATAAAAAGATGATTGAAGTCAATGACACGAAAAAGATGAAAATATGGATTGAAAACGTATATTGGAAGAACATTTTAGATTGATGTTTTTTATTGATATGGTATAATGTTAAAAAACGGAGGATGTATAATGGAAATAGAAAATAAAGAGAAAATGGATAACAATAGCAGTGATGATATGTGGGTTTCTGAATTAATAGATCTTGTAAAGGAACAGTCCAAATCATGGCGCAGGGCATTTTTTACAACGCTTGGGATTCTTTTCGGAACTATTATTATTGTATTTGCATATCTTTGGCAGTACGATTTTACAGGTACCATAGAACAGACAGGCGTTTATACCTTAATAGACAGCCAAGGGAATGTTGTAAGTTCCGATATTACGCCAGAGCAGATTAATGAGATTTTGGAGATTATAAACAATGGCGAAAACAAGAATAACGAAAAAACGGACTAGGAAAAACAGGAAGGGAGTAAAAGGAATAGCAGTTAGAAAATAGAACATTTACAGGACATTTTAAGGACTTATTCGGCATCGAGTAAGTCCTATTTTTATGCCAAAATTTAGGCATAGGAGAAACTATATGTTATTTAATTTTAGCCCTTGCGGCACAGATTATAAAAATATGCACCTTTCCACAGATGAAATGAACCTTAAAAAACTATCTGAACGATTGGAGGAAGAATATGCCAGTTTATTCAAACATGAACAGGAGTCTATTGCAGACCGAGCGGCAGAGGCTTGAGCGGCAGCTCCAGGACCTGAACCAGCGTGAAATGCAGATGAATCAGATGGAACAGCAGTACCAGCAGATGAACCAGATCGTTCAGCAGCCGTTAGCACAGGCGCAGAACCGCCCACAGGCAAGCGGACAGGGTTACTGCTGGGTGGACGGTGAGCAGGCGGCGCGGTCATGGATTGTGAATCCGGGAGAAACCGTCCTTTTAATGGACAGCAATGCCACGGCGTTTTATTTGAAATCCGCAGACGGCACAGGAAAGCCGCTTCCGTTACGGATATTCGATTATACGGAGCGCATGCAGGAACAACAGAACCCCCTGCAGAACGCTCCACAGTCCACGCAGACAAGAGAAAACGATTTAGACACTAAATATGTCAAGCGTGAGGAATACGAGGATTTACGGGGAAAGTACGAAGCTTTATTTGACAGGGTAAATAACTTTTCTGTTCCTGATACAGTGGAGAAGCCAAAACCAGCAAGACCAAGCGCAAGAAATAAGGGAGGAAATGATGATGAGTAACCCTTTATTTGCCGCTCTAGGTGGCAGGCAGACAGGGAATAACCCTTTTAAGATTGTACAGGATTTTATTAACTTTAAAAATAGTTTCAAGGGCAATCCACAGGATAAAATAAATGAGCTTCTGCGGAGCGGACAGATTTCACAGCAGCAATTAAACGACCTGCAAGGCACAGCTAACCAGCTTGGCGGTCTTTTACAGCAGTTTATGAACATGAAGTAAATTTGATACAAAATCAATGCGCATGATTTGTAAATAAACATTGGAGGTAATTATATGGATTCAGGAGTACCTTTTACTATGAACGTCGAGCCGTCAGGCTGTAGTAACAGCAACAACGGCGGCTGGGGCGGAGACTGGTCAGCGTGGATCATCCTTTTCCTGATTTTTGCTATTTTTGGCTGGGGCGGCTTCGGCGGCTATGGCAACAATGGCGGTGGAACAAATGGGAGCGGATTCCAGGGCTATGCGACACGTGCAGACATCAACGAGGGCTTCGCCTTTAACAATCTGGACAACGGTATCCGCGACATTCAGGCGGCTATCTGCGATTCCACGGCGGCTTTACAGAACGCTATCCAGAGTGGTTTCAGTACCACACAGATGAGCATGATGCAGGGATTCAATGGCGTTACGGCGCAGATCTGCAGTCTTTCCTCACAGCTCCAGCAATGCTGCTGTGACTTAAAGACACAGATTGCGGACATCAACTACAATATGCTGATGCAGACAAACCAGCTTCAGCAGACCATGAACACCAACGCCAGAGACATCATTGAAAATCATAATGCAGGAATACGCTCTATTCTTGATTATCTGTGTCAGGATAAGATTTCTACCCTGCAAGCGGAGAACCAGTCTCTCAGGTTCCAGGCAAGCCAGACGGCGCAGAACCAGTTCATCACACAGGTTGGGAATGAGCTTGTGAACCGTTTGCAGCCGACACCAATTCCGTCCTATCCGTCATGCAATCCGTGGGCGGCAAGCCTCGGCATTGGTCTGAATGGCTATGGGAACTATGGGAACTGCGGAAACTGCAGCTTCGGCAACTGCTAAAACTGAATAACGAGGTATCTTATCCTTAGTGGATATGTCTGCTTAATTGCAGTATTACGATATGCGGAGGGCGGACTTTTATAAGGTTCGCTCTTTGCTATTTATGGAGGTAATTATGAAAAACAAAATCATAGAAAAACTTACAAATCACGCCAAATCGCTTCTCTCCAAAGACAGCCTTGCCATGGACGATGTGAACTTCCTTATATTCTGGATGAACCGTCTGGAAAATCAGGAGGCGCAGGCGGCGTATAAGGAGAATGAGGAAAAGTTAAAAGCAGAGCAGAAGGAAAAAGACGATGCGTGGAAGAAAACCATGCAGAGTATGATTGATGGAATAGGGAGGTAGAGTATGGAGATAACTAACGTAGGCTTGCAGACGATTGAAGCAAACCAGAACGCAGTATTTACGGAAACCGCAGTGTGCGGCGGCAGATGTATCGTACACAGGCAGGGAAGCGGCGTGATAACGCTTCGTGGGCTGACAAACCAGTGCAGGGCGAGATTCCTTGTCAGCTTTTCGGGCAATATCCAGATACCGGCGGATGGAACAGTAGAAGCCATTTCGGTAGCGATTTCCGTCAAGGGAGAGCCATTGCAGAGCACAAGGATGATTGTCACCCCTGCGGCGGTTGAAAATTTATTTAATGTGTCTGCACAGGTATATGTAGATGTCCCGCAGGGCTGCTGCGTTGATGTGGCAGTCGTGAACACATCGGCACAGGCGATTGAAATGCAGAACGCGAACCTGATCGCAGTAAGGGAGGGCTGATTATGCACAAATTGAGAGAGAACGCAGAAAAAGAACTGAAAATGATTGAGGAAAAGGGCATATCCTCCTCCAACATCGACAACGCCTATAAGCTGACGGAAATCATAAAGGGCATTGACAAAATCGAGATGATGCAGGACGGCGGCGAATATTCCCGTGACAGATATTCCCGTGACCGCGAGGATTATTCCCGTGATGGGCGCGGCTATTCCCGTGACGGCGATTACAGCCGGGACGATTACGAAAACGGGAATTCCTACCGCCGGGGCAGGAGCAGGACGACAGGGCGGTATGTTTCCAGAGACAGCGGCTCAAGCCTTGCCGGGGACAATGACCGCATGGAAAAGTACCGCGAGATGAAGCGCGAATACAGCCAAGCACGGGATAACGGCAGCAAGAACCGTATGCTTGATGCGCTGGATGATTATGTGGGCGATACTTGCGACATGATTATGCAGATATGTAAAGATAGTGATTGCGTGGAGGAGCGGAATGTGATGATGCCACACATTGAAAGGCTGTATCACTACCTGAAAGACAGGTAGGCTATTTTTATTTTATAAGGTTAAGAAAAGGCGGTGGGTTATTCTACCGCCTTAACATTTGTTATTGAAACCGCTGTTGTATCAGTAAAATGCGCTTTCTTGTCTATAAGCAAAACCCGTTATAATCAACGTCAACGACATTGTATTTACTGTTTTCATATTCTACCGTCTTTCCAATCCATTCACGCTTTCTGTTTTCAATCCATTCTTTGTATGTTCGCATATTTCTTTCCTTTCTATCCTCGCAACCTCCTGGATGGGATTATGCTTAAATCTGTTCAATATCTGTCACCCTGTGCGCCGTTCAATTTATATTGCCTAAATATTGGCAATATATCAGGCGTAATCATGTGACGATTGATACGCTTTGCCATTTCTACAAGAATACCGTATTTGTCACCGTTTTTAGCTTCCCGATAAGCATTATCCAATTCCCTGTTAGTTGCCGTTGCATAATTTTGATTCATAATTATCCTTTCTACCCTCGTTCCTCCGGGGTGGGTGATTATTTTATAAGATTTTCAACATTGATAGTTGGCCTGAAAGCGTTTCTTCCAGTTTTTTCAAATACAATAGCCTTGCATTGCTTACAAGCTTCTTTCCCATTGTTTGCCATAATAAACATATGGTTAAGTTCCTCGTGTCGGTTTCTCTTGATTATATAAAACACCTGATAACATTTTCTCATATCCGTTTCCTCCGTTCTTTTGATGATTCCATTGTAATATATAACCCCATATATTTCAATAGGCAGATTTACAAAATATAACCCCATAGATTTGTGCAATATGTATATATACCCATATACAAAAAATGTGGTATTGTTATGAGGGAGGTGCATTATGAGCGGAGCGTATACAGAGGCGCAGGCAAAAGCAATTAAAAAATATCTGAAAAGCAAAGGCGAATATAAATTAAGGGTCGATAAAAAGGACAAAGAGAGGTACATGAGGATTGCCGAAGAAAAGGGAATGAGCCTGAATGAATATATCATTGAAGCCTTAGAGGAAAAAATAAAAAGGGAAAATTAAAAATGGTACAAATTGTTTATCAAGGCGTGTTATGCTATACTCATGGAAGAGCAAGAAATCAAAATCATCATAGAAACAAAAGCGTCCGATATGGCAAAAGCGCTTTCCAATGGGAAAGAAATTGAGATACGGACGGCAAAAGACGGTATAGTGATTTATACCAATGACAGGAAGAAAATAAAATAATCGTTATTGCGAGTGCGCAATAATAAGTGCTTAGTGTGGCAGATGATTCACCGAAAACGGTGGATTGTCTGCTTTTTCTTTTATTTGAGGCAATCATATTTGCCCTCCTTTCACCCCGTAGCGGAATGCTGAGCAAAGAGCCGCCACAAGGCTCGCGGGGATTCGGTTAAAGCGGTTGTGCAGACACCAATTCGCGGAAAGGAAAACAGAAACTACACGCTTTAGCCGAAGGTTTACATTCACCTATCTACCTTGTGTAGAAAAGGTTTTCTGTGACGTAAAAATCAATTTTGCGTTTCGTGTGTCAGTAAAGACATTAAAATCCCACACAGCCCTTGCGGTCATAAAATGGTGCGGATAGTGGCAGAGCGGAAATGTCATACTCACATTGTAGTGTTTGTTCGCGTGGTTCGACCCCACGCCTATCCATTACCGGGCGCGGTATAAACGCTCACTCTCACACGCGGACAGCGCGTAAAAAAATGTATGGAGGAAAAACGGAACATGAAGAACATTGAACAGATTTTGAAGGATGCAGGTATCGAGGTAACGGATGAACAGAAAGTGGCCATCAATACGGCGGTCAGCGAGAATTACAAGACCGTTGCAGACTATGAGAAGCAGACCAAGAAGCTGACGGCGGCAGAGGATAATGCCAAAGCTATCCAGTCGCAGCTTGACGATTCCACCAAGACCATCACGGACTTGGAGGATCAGGTCAAGAATCTTTCCGGCGTGGATGTGGAAGGGCTTAATAAGCAGATTGCCGACTACAAGGAACGCGCCGAGAAAGCGGAGAAGGACGCAAAGGCGCAGATTTTACGCCGCGACCAGTCTGATTATCTCAAAGCGGAGTTTGACAAACTTGGTATCTCTTCCGACCGCACAAGAAAATCGCTTATGGACGAAATCATGGGCGAGGATGGTTTGAAGTGGAAGGATGGGACTTTCATGGGCTTATCTGATTATCTGTCTAAGGAGAATGAGAAAGACCACTTCTATCAGACGCAGGAGGAAAAGGACGAGGCGGCGAAGAAAGCGGAAGCGGAGAAGAACCGCGCAAGACAGGCACAGCCGTTCACACAGCCACAGAATAACCAGCCGGTCAAACTGGAGAAGGGTGCGCCGGACGTGCCAATCATCTTTTAATCTGTAATACGGACGCAGCATAAACACGAGCCGCGCCCCTGACCGCAAAAGTTAGCGGTAGAAAGGAAATAATATGGCTATTGAATCATTGAATATTACAAACCTTGCCGATTTGGCAGGTACAGAGGACGGAAAATCTTTGCTAGCAGAGGAATATAAGGGCATTATCGCCAACGTAATGCGCCGGACTATTTCAAGCCTTTTCAAGAACACGCTGCTTTCCGGCGACCCGAACGCAGGAACGGTAAAAGCAAAGCGGTTCGCGTCTGCACAGGCGCAGAAATACGGCACAGCGCGAGGAAAAGGGCAGGGCGAAGCAGGGAAAGCGCATGATGTGACGGTTGACATCGACATCGACCGCGAGATTTTCGAGGAATATGAGGAAAAGGATTTATCACTCGGCGGCGTACCGGGGCTGCTTGCAGAGCGCAGGACGGCGATCGAAAACGCCCTTGTCCGTGAGCTGGACGAGAACTTTTTCCTTGTGGCGGTAGGCAAAAGGAAAGAGAGCGACGGCACAATCAGCACATTAGCTGATGGTGAGTACGGAACGAAGGTAGAAACTACAGGTACGACCGTAAAGGATAGGCTTTCTGCGCTCGTCCTGAAACTGCATACTACGAAGAACCAATTTGTTGATGGCGTGGAGAAAGAGAATATCCATGTGACGCTTTCCCCGGAAGCCTATGAGGAAATGCGTGATTACATCGACACCAAGGGCAACGCCAACGTGCAGACCGACATTGAAGAGTTTGGGCGTTTCCACGGCGTATGGGTGTACAACAATGTGCATCAGCCGGAGGGTATTGAGATGATCGCCATGTGTACCGGGGCAATCGCAGAGCCGGTAAAGCGCAGCGAGTACCGCGCAGAGAAGTTACAGCTTTCGGACGCTTATGCGGTCGGACTGCCGTTCTACTACGGCTGCAAGTCCGTCATGCCTGACCTGATTTATTTCGTTGAGGCGGCTGCCGCATCGGGGGAATGACGGGCTATAGTCTGAAACGAGCCTATACGGCGAGCGAGCTTGAGAGTATGACAATAACAGAAATCAAGGCACTCGCCGATGAATTAGGCTATAGCATAACGGCGGCAAAAAAGGCTGATATTATCGAGGAATTTTTAGCACAGCAATAAGGAGGATCCGGCATGGCATATGCAGATTATGATTTTTACACAGATACATATTACGGCAATGTTGTGCCGGAATCCGACTTCCCGCGCCTTGCGGAACGCGCGAGCGAGGAAATAGACCGCCTGACGAATGACCGCCTGACGGAATGGATGCCCGAAAAGGAAAAGGACGTCCTGAAAATAAAGAAAGCCTGCTGCGCGCTTGCGGAAAGACTGTATTATAATGACCTGCTCACGGCAGCAGGCATGGCGAGCGTGGGTCAGACGGACGGGCACGGAAAGATTATAGCATCCAAATCTGTATCATCCATGAATGAAAGTATAAATGAAAGCTATGCTACAGGCGGCGTGTCAGCGTCAAGCCTTGAAGGGGCGGCGGTACAGCAAATGATAAAGGACGCAGAGGGTAAGGCGAGAGGGTATCTGTCGGGCATCATGTATAAGGACAAAGGGTACTCAGTTCTATTTATGGGTATCGGGTATGAGTGAGGTTAAATATGCTTGACGTGGCAATAAAGCACAAAGACCGACTTCTTGAATTGTTTCGGGAAACTTGGTTTGTTGATAAATACAAATATTGGAACTGTGGCAATTATTATGAGGATTGGAATCCTGTAGACAGTACATGGATTAATCATCAGTTTGTTTCACTTGACTCTTCAGGCAATGTGATTGGATATATCGGATATCAGATTGACCGTACAAGTGAATTTGTGTACGGACTTAATATTATAAATTTACTGACAATAAAATGACTTTTGGTATCGATGCAGGAAACGCGATTAAAGACATATTTGAAAAGTATCACTTGCGCAAGATATTTTTTTCGGTAGTTGTCGGGAATCCAATAGAAAAAAGCTACGATAAAATGATTGAGCGCTATGGTGGCCGGATATGCGGATATTATAGAGAACACACCAAACTGATAGACGGTCGATTTTATGACGAAAAGCAATATGAGATTTTAGAAAAAGATTACTTTGCAAAAGTAGCGGATAAAGGAGCGTAGCTAATGGAAGATTTTGTATCACGCCGTGAACATGAAGAATTTGAAAAGCGCATGAAAGAGGCTAACGACCGGCAGGACAAGCGCATTGGCATATTAGAGGGTGACGTCAAGGAGCTACGCAACATCTCCGCAAGCATACAGTCCCTTGCTGTCGAGATGAAAGGCATGAGGGAAGAGCAGACGAAGCAGGGGGAGCGGTTAGAAGCCTTAGAGGGAAAGGACGGCAAGAAGTACCAGAGGGTTATTGATATTGTCGTTACGGCAGTCATAACCGCGCTTATCGCATTTGTGCTTACACAGATAGGATTGTAGGAAATATGAGAAAAAGGAAGAAAATCAGCGCACTTGACAGATATGTCATTTTTTCAATCGCGGTACTCCTATTGTACACGGTGGCGCAGACTATCGTGACAATAAAGACGGGTGTCGAATCCTCTACGCTTACAACATGCTTTTTCACTGTATTCGGTGGCGAAATCCTCATGTGCGCAATGATAAAGCGGCTAAAGCTGAAAAATGAGAAGGGGGAAGAGTAAATGGAAGAAGTTTCAGTGTAATACCTGCCAATAAGAAAAGGAGGTAAGGAGAGTGCATCATTACATCACGAAATATATTGAGAATGGAAAACGTTATGCAGAATCCTGGCTACAGATAAATGTATTTGGATATGCGCTATGCTTCCAAAAAAAGAGAATTGAAATTTAAGAGCCGCCGGAAAGCAGCGACTCTTAACAGGATTAGACTTTTTCTCATTTACGACCCTTTTCCTGAGTTGGGGGAAGACGGTCTCCGGGGTCAATAGTTACTTGGCGAGCATGAGGAACATCGCCACCGCGAGGACCGACTTCTCGATATTCGCCTTTTGGCAAGTTGTCGGTTCCTAGATTGTATAATTCTTTACCCATAGCAAGCACTCCTTTCTTTTACTCGGCGCGGCAACGCCTGTAAGGAAAGGATAACATGAAAAAACACAGGTTTCAATGATACGGAGGTGTAATCATGAACGCTTTTATAAATTTTATTTTGGAAAACTGGTACATAATCATTGCGATTATCGCTGTCATATGCGTTGCGGCATTTGCGGTTTGGCAGTTTGCAGGACTGCCCACAACAGAACAGCTGATAAAGCTCCGCGAATGGCTCTTATATGCTGTCACGGTGGCAGAAAAGGAACTTGGTGGCGGCACGGGTAAATTGAAACTGCGTTATGTGTATGATTGGTTTCTGACAAAGTTCCCATGGCTTGCGAAACTTATCAGCTTTGAGACGTTTTCGGAGATGGTAGATGATGCGCTTGTGGACATGAAGACCCTGCTTGGGAGCAATGAGGCGGTCAGCGCCTATGTAAGCGGAAAAGAAGCAGATGAAGAAATTGAAAAACTTAAGAAGTAGCTTGGGGAAAGTGATAGTAATTAGCGTATTGGTGGGATTTGTAACGGCTGTTATATTGGCACACATGATTTT
Organism: uncultured Lachnospiraceae bacterium; assembly: GCA_964393865.1. Taxonomy (GTDB): domain Bacteria; phylum Bacillota; class Clostridia; order Lachnospirales; family Lachnospiraceae; genus Suilimivivens. The sequence continues at coordinate 105,391 of CAYMUW010000002.1, read as the reverse complement.
AGCATTTTACATAGTAGAATGTGAAGATATAACAGACATAGAAAAATATCTGGATGAAGAACCGGAGAAAAGTATAAGAGGTGGTTATTGATGGCGACAACAGCGCAAATAAACAAATTCATATCGGAAATCGCGCCGCTTGCGCAGAAGGCCTATAAGGAATTGGGAAAGGTTCTTCCTTCGGTAGCAATCGGCATGGCGTGCGTGGAGTGTGCGTATGGAACGGCAGGAAGCTGTAAGCATCATTCTTATTTTGGGCAGAAGGTAGGCACAGGCAAGACCGCAACGAAGTACTGGGGCGGCAAATTCTTCACGTCCAAGACGGGAGAGGAATACCAAGTCGGTGTACATACCGCCATTACGGCGGCTTTCCGTGCCTATGACAGCATGGAGCAGGGCGTTTACAACTATTATGAACTGCTCAACACAAGCCTTTACAGCGGCGTAAAATCGGGCGTGGATTATAAGACGCAGATGTCGCAGATTAAGGCATGCGGCTACATGACAAGCTCCACGGAGGTCAATTCCGTCATGTCCATTATCAGTAAATACGACCTGACACAGTATGATGGTGTAGAAACGGCGGCTGCTGCAAACAGTGTATCTTACAGTAAGATGCAGTTTATCAAAGATATACAGTCGGCAGTCGGCGCAAAGATGGACGGAATAGCAGGAAGTGAAACGCTCTCAAAGACCATCACGGTATCAAAGACAAAGAACAGTAAACATGCGGTTGTGAAGCCTTTGCAGACGTACCTTAACTATCTCGGTTATTCCTGCGGCACAGCGGACGGTATCGCCGGGACAAAGTTTGATTCGGCGGTAAAAGCATATCAGAAAGCAAACGGCTGTACGGTGGACGGAGAAGTGACGGCAAAGGGCAAAATATGGAAGAAGCTGTTAGGGCTGGCATAGGAGCACAATATGATTAACATGAGAGAGCAATTCCCCGAAGTCTATAACTGCTCCATAGTCCTGTATAACCGCTATGAAAACAAGACTGCCGGAGAGGAACAGTATTTCGGCACACGCTTTGACAATATCCGCGTGGCAGTATCGCAGGCGGCGAACATTCAGGCGGCAGGGCTTGAAACAGCGAACGCCTGCACGGTCACGATACCGAAAGCGGACTTGCCGAAGCCGTACAAGCCTGCGGAGGAATGGAATGACTTATCGGCGGAGCAGATGGAGGAATATTTCACGGTAAGCACCACGGAGCAGAATTTCTTCATTGTGGCAAAGAAAGAGGATTCCGGCATTGACATTGATTTGCCTACCGGGATTATCCACGAAGATACGAAGTGGCGGCTTGGCTGGTATAACTACTGTAAGGAAATGTACGGATATGTGTATGAAGTCAAGACGCTGGATGAGCCGGTACTGATACCGAGTTTCGTGATTGGAGGACGGTGAGATGCTGCACATACATGAGTGGGAACGCATAGGCGATTTTAGGCATTCGCATTACGATTAAGCGGATTTGAAGTTTTAACTGCTATTTGTAAATGCAAAATATGCGGCAAGGAAAAGAGAGAAAGTTTTGTGGACATCTTGTCGGGCAGCTTTTTGACGAACGATTGGAGGTGATTAGATGTCAGAAGCCAACACCATAACACCCTTATCCCAAACGGAATACGACCTTGTTTCCGAGGCGATTTACCGCCTTGTGAAGCAGTACGAGTTCCCGGAGGATGTTGGGGAGATTGATATTTCATACTTAACCAGCGACGCGAAGGAGAATATCTGCGTGATACCTACACAGGATAATGCGCAGTACAGGCAATGGTACATAGACGGCAGCTTTTCCGCAAGCGTGGATTTCCAGATAGCGTATAAGTGCTATCCCCGGTCGGACAACCAGAAAATACTTTCACAAAAGATTGTTGCCGGGATTATGGCATGGCTGGAAAACACCGGGGATTTGCCCGCGCTCACGGACAAGCGGAAAGTGACCGACATAACGCTCCTAAACACTTTCTCGGCGGTAGATGAAAAGGGGGAGGACGGGAACATGGTTTTTGTTTCCACCGCAACCTTGACATACAAAAAAAATTTTTAAACACGGACGGCATATTTGCACGATTGCCGCCCCTCACCGCAAAAGTTAGCGGTAGAAAGGAAATGAAATGAAAAGACATCTTTTACAGCACCTTGTTGACGTCAACATGGATGCCACTCTGGCAAACCCAGACTATCACCTGATAGGCGAGGGCGTATCTTCCTTATCCGAGGAAATGAACCCCGAAGAAGAAACCGAACAGTGGATTAATCAGGAAAACGGTACCACAATGATTAAATCCTATACGCCGTCCATCGAGATTGAGCGGCAGAATGTGGATCAGGAGGACACGGATTTAACCGACTGGTTTAACAGCATGATTGACACGCTTCCCACCGGGAGCGCGGCCAATACTTCTTATCTGCGGGTAAGGCTGACAGGCTCCGGCCCGTCCTATCCCGCGGTGCAGCGGAAATGTGCGGTATCGGTCGGCAGCACCGGCGGGGACGCGGGCAGTAACGTGACTGACACCATCACCCTCGGCGGCGTCGGCGACCCGATTACAGGCACGTTCAACGCGGAAACAGGCACGTTCACCGCCGGCGGCAGTTTGAGCGATTAAGGAGGTGACGTATGGGAATGGACAGCTTACGCATCGAAAACGGCATAAAGAAAATTGAGGTCAATGACGATGGCGAGTATATCCAGTTTTCCGTGACGGACAGCAGCATGTTTAAGGCGTTTGCGGACTTCCTGAAATGGATTGAATCAGAGGAAGCGTCTATGCAAATGCAGGAAATCGGGAAAAAGGCCAATGACATTAAAAACGAGGATGGGGAGTTAAATACAGAAGCGTTTGACAACGTTGTTTCCGCTTACGATGCTTTCATCAAAAAGGCCTGCACAAAGATAGACGCCATTTTTGGCGCGGATGCATGCAGGAAGATATTCTGCGGCGTTACGCCAGATTTCTATGCTATCACGGATTTTTTGGAAAAGATAACGCCGTTTTTGGACAAATACGCGAAAGAGCGTCATGAAAATATTAACCTGAAATACAGTGCGAGGCGTCGGGGAGCGAAAAGCTGATGTGGAATATCCTGCTGGACAGGCTCCCAGAGGAATACAAAGGTTACCGCATTAACACGGACTTCCGTATCGGCATACAGATATTTCAGGCATACAGCGACAGGGACTTGACGGACTATGAGAAAATCCGGGCGGGGTATGAATTGCTGTTTATGGACACTGATAGAGAGGGGCGTCCAGCGCCGTTTATGGAGGGCGGGGAAAAAGCACCCCTGCCGGACAGCATGACGGCACAGGAGGGGATTCAGTGGTTCTTAACCGGGTGGTACATGGATAACAAGGTTGATAGCGGCGAACAGAATAACAGGAAAGACATGGATTACGATATTGACCAGTGGCGCATTTATTCCGCTTTCCTGACGCAGTTCCATATAGACTTAAATACCTCTGATATGCACTTTTGGGTTTTCATGGGGCTATTGTCCACGCTGGAGGAATGCGCCTTTACGCGGGTGATAGACCTGCGGACGCGGAAGATCAAGCCGAAGATGGACGCGGAAAGCAAGAACGCGCTGAAAGAAGCAAAGAAAAGGTATGCGCTGGAACAGCCGGAAGAAGAACTGACAGAGGACGAGCAGGAAGCGGTAGACGCATTTATGCAGTTTGTGAAAAGGAGATAACAAATATGGTTAAAGGGATTGACGTATCGAAGCACCAGGGAAGATTGACTGGCAAAAGGTAAAGGCGGCTGGGCTATCCGTCGGATTTTGCGTACAGGAAAGCTCTTGCGGCGAAGCTGGGCATAAGCGGCTACAAGGGCACGGAGGAGCAGAACCTTGGGATGATACGCCTGCTCGGCGGCACGGTGGATCAGGAGAAAACCGTCACATACAAATCATATGCGGTGAAGAGCGGCGATACCCTTTCCACAATCGCTAAGAAGTACGGCACCACGGTCAATGACATCATGCAGATTAACCGTATTGCCGACAAGAACAGGATATATGTCGGGCAGAAGATTTATATCCCATAACAGGAAAAGAAACCGGCTATCCTCTAAACGGATAGCCGCTGACCAGAAAAGATATGAGGTGGTGCTATGGCAAGTTACGACGGCTCTATCAGGATAAATACCGACATCAACACAAATATCACAAGCCAGATGATGAAGCTGAAAAACTCCATCGCAAAATTGGAGAATGAGGCTTCCCGTTTGCGTGCACGCCTGCAGGAATTGGGGAGCGCTAAGATTCCCACAACGGAATATACGGAAGTCCAAAAGCAGATTGAAGCGACGGAAAAGAAGCTGGCCGTTTTGACGGAGCGGAAAGAAAAGTTTCTTGCAACTGGCGGCACTGAAAGCTCTGTGACATTTCGGCGTATGCAGTATGACATAGAGCAGCTTCAAAATTCCCTGCCATATTTAAAAAGTGAGCTACAAGACCTTGTTGACACTGGAGAGGCTTTTACACTCGGAAAGAACACGGACGAGTTTGCCAGTACCGCCGAAAAGCTGCAGGAGATTGAAAACAGCATTGATGCGTCAAAAATGCGCTTTGCGGAACTGGCGGAGAAGCAGGAATCCGCCGCAGTGGGTTTCGACAAGATGGCGGCCGCCGCGAAGAAAGCCGGGAAATCCATGTCAAGCGGCATTAGCAGCAGCAAAAAGGCGGTTGACGGCGTTTCATCTTCCCTAAAACGCGGCCTAAAAACCATACTGAAATACGGGCTTGGGATAAGGAGCCTGTACTTGCTCGTCAACAAGCTCCGTACTGCATTGAAAGAAGGTCTTGAAAACTTTGTCCAGTATTCAGACGGGTACAATCAGGCGGTATCTTCCTTAAAGTCTGCTTGTACGCAGCTAAAGAACAGCTTCGCGGCGGCGTTTGCTCCGATTATCCAGATGGCGGTACCACATCTCATTAGCCTAATAAATCACATCATTACCGCTGTGAACTGGATAAACCAGCTTATCGCAGCGCTCACCGGCGCAAGCACGTGGACAAAGGCGACAGCGGTACAGGAGGATTATGCGGATTCCTTAAATGGCACGGCTTCGGCGGCGAAAAAGGCGGCCGGGGCGTTAGCGTCCTTTGACACGTTGGAAGTGCTGAACAAGAAAGAAGATTCCAGCGGAAGCGGAGCGGGCGTTTCAGCACAGGATATGTTTGAGGAAGTGCCTGTTGATAATAAACTTCTTGATTGGATTGACAAAATCAAAGAATTTTTAAAGCCTATTTTAGATTATTTGGAAAAACTAAAAAATATCTTTATGGAAGGGTTCTGGGATGGGCTTGGCGATTGGGAATACCGATGGGAATCCATCAAGGACAGTATAGCATCCATTAAAGAAAGCCTGAAAGATATATTTACCGACCCTGCCGTGTTGGCGGCGGCTGATTCATGGGCGCAGTCTGTGGCGTATATGCTAGGCTCTCTCGTCGGTTCTATGGCAAGTATCGGGCTTACTATCGCAACCAATCTTTTGGGCGGCATAGCAAAATATCTGGAACAGAATAAAGAGCGCATAAAAGAATACCTTATATCCATGTTCGACATATGGGAAGATATCAACTACCTATTCGCTGAACTTTTCCAGTCTATAGCCTATGTGTTCGAGGCGTTCGCAAGCGAGAGCGGGCAGCAGCTTACCGCAAATATCATTGGAATATTTACTGATGCGTTCATGGGCGTTACGGAGCTTGCATCCGAACTATTCAGGGATATAGCAAATATCATCATACAGCCTTTTGTTGATAATAAAGAGGGATTCCGAACCGCTTTAGAGGGATTTTTAGGCGTGCTGGCAGATATCACCGGAACAATTAAGCAGGGCATTGATGATACATTCGATAAGCTGAATGAGGTCTATGATGAACATCTAAAGCCGTTCTTTGATTCCGTGGCACAGGGGCTTTCCGATTTAGTGGGAAAGTTTCTTGAGTTCTGGAATGGGAACGTGCAGCCTATCTTAGAGGAATGGGCTGCTAAATTTGATACATTATGGAAAGAGCACATTCAGCCGCTTATTGACAATATAATAGGGCTTTTGGGCGATTTGGCAGATATGTTTAAGGCGTTATGGGAGAACATTCTGGAACCGCTTATAGCCTGGATTATTGAATATATCGCTCCTGTTGTTGCATCTGTAATTGATTTTATTATGACAGTAGTCGCCCCGGTTGTTGGATTTATTGCAGACACGATAAACGCAATTATAGATGTCATACGCTCCATTGTGCAATTTTTAACTGACGTGTTTAGTGGCGATTGGGAAGCGGCATGGGAGGATATATCTAGCATACCCGGCAATTTCGTTGAAAAAATGAAAACCGCCGGGAAAAACCTCATAGACGGCGTTATTGGCGGTATTAAGGAAAAATGGGAAGACTTGAAATCAAATGTCATGGAAGTTGCCGGAAAGATATCAGACTGGTTTAAAGAAAAGCTTGGCATAAACAGTCCTTCGACTGTGATGGCGGAAAACGGAGAATATCTCGTCGAGGGCTTAAAGAACGGCATATCAGACAATATAGAGGCGGTATACGAACTGTTCACAGCGGAAAAGTGGACGGAGTTAGGGCGGAATATTGTCACCGGCCTCATGGCGGGGATAGAGCCGTTAAACGAGTATTTTATTACGGCATTTACGGGAATGCTCACCACAGCGCAGGAACAAGTAACCCTGTTCATTGAATACTGGACGGAAACGTTCACGTTATGGCTGGAAGAAAACATGGAACTTTATTTCGGGTATGACGCGTGGTATCTGCAATGGGAAAACCTTATCCTTGCCTATACGGAAGTCTGGAACGAGTTTTATTCCCTGTGGACGGCGAACATGAATACATGGTGGAAAACTGTCGTAGAACCGTACTTCACGGTGGCACAGTGGAAGCTTTTCGGGGAGAACATGAAGAACGGTATATATCAGGGATTTAAGGCCATCGTATCGCAGGTAGGTAATATCATGAACACTATCATCGGGATTTTCAACGCCGGGATAAAGAACATCGAGGGCGCGATCAATGACCTGATAGACCAGTTTAACAGCGTGGCAAGCGCATTAGAGCAGCCCACGCTTTCCAGCGTTCACGCGAGGACGATACCGAATGTCACGATACCGGCGCTTGCGGACGGCGCGGTGATAAGGGGCGGCGACCCATTCGCTGCGATCCTCGGCGACCAGAGGCGGGGCCAAACGAATGTCGAGGCACCGCTCTCCACAATCGAGCAGGCGGTAGGGAATGTGCTGGACAGCCGCGGATATGGGAACACCGCCACAACGCTAAACCTTTACATGGACAGCGAGAAAGTGGCGACTACGACGCTTGACGCATTCCTTTCCGAGCTGACGCGCCGGGGCTATGACCTTGAGCCGATAGGGGGCTGACATGAAAGAATACACGCAGGGAGTATATATTGACGGGGCTTTTTATGATGTGCCGATGCTTTCCATGAAGCGCAGCTTTGACGTGCTGGACAAGTATGCGGAGCGTGACGAGGATAACGGAGACCTGAAAAGGGAAATTTTAGGGGTATATCTCAATTATGATATGGGATTCGGCATCATTGACGACCCTGACCTTTACCAAAGCCTCATTGACAAGCTGACGGAGCCGGAAGAGTTTCATGATTTTGTCCTGCCACACCCAAAGGGGACATTCTCATTCCGCGGTTATATCAGCAAGGTTACGGACGAGGCGATGAAGATACACAATAATACCGCCACATTCCAAGCCCTGACTTGTAAATTCACCATGAAAGCGCCATTCAGGACGCCATAACGGAGGGATTATGAGGGTAACACATTTTCGGGCAGTTTTTGGATTATATGACACAACTGCGAACGCTGACAGCGTTTTTTATACAGAAACTAATCAGGATTTTGGTAATATTTCCCTTGCAAAGGATGATGTAGAGTTCCCGGATTATATGACATTAGAGAAAGACTATTCCATATTGGACGGAACAATGCCGGAGATGCCTGACGAATGGACGGCGGTATATTTTTCAGACATGATGAGCAATGAAACCGGGGACTTTGCCGCTCTTGGACATTATTCTTTTGCAGGGGAACTATACAGTGATGATTCAGTGGGGGTACTATAATGGCGCATCCGCAGTTTGATGTTAATTTCACGGAAAACCATACATCATACGGGCTAACATTTTACTTTGTGGGCGATTATCCGCTTGAAATGTTCATCCGGTGGTACGACATATCCGGCATCTGCATTTCTGAAAAAAGATATGAGATAACAGGAAACATATTTTTTGTGCAAAATCAGGTGGAAGATTATGCAAAGTTAAATATACAGTTTACAAAAGCGAAGCCGCACCGTTACGTGAAATTCCGCTTTATCGAGTATGGCACAGACTTGCTCATCGGGCATGAGGGGCTTCCCGCAGAGGGGGCTTCGCTTACGGAGGAGGCGGACCCGATTTCCGACAAGATTCCGATAAACAAGCTGAAATTCAAGCTGATAGATGAGGATGATAAATTTAATATCGGGAACGTCAACGGGCTTCACAAAGCATTACAGTCCGGGCAGGAGTGCATGGCGTATGAGTATGTGGACGACAGCAAAGGACTTCTGGGGAAATTCTTTCTTGACAGCCACAGCGCGGAAAAGAACGTGACAACCATGTCCTTCATTGACCTGAAAGGGCTGTTGGATAACAGCCGTTACCTGAAAGGGAAAGTGTATTCCGGGGAGCCTGCCGGTGACGTGATAGATGACATCATGGCAGCGGCAGGAATAGCGGATTATCGGGTGTCGGACGAAGTCAGGGCGGTACCGCTGTATGGCTGGCTGAAAAATAACACATGCCGGAAAGCGTTAAGGGAAGTCCTTTTTGCCTGCGGCGCGGTAGCGGATTCCAGCCGCAGGGATTACATTGACATCTATATCCCGGACAGGCTTGTAAAGACGTTTGTGGAGCGGACAAGGAAATTCTCCACGCAGACCTCCAATGAGGATTATATATCGGACGTGACGGTAAAATACCCGGTTTATGCCTTGCAGGACAAGACGAGCGAGGTTGTCAAAGGCACGTATGCCGCCGGAACATATACGGTGGAACTGTCTTCCCCGGCGGCGGATATGTCCATCAATTCCGGCCTGATATTGGAGCAGGGCAATAATTATGTGACATTCAAGGTAGGCTCTGAAACGGACGTCGTCATCACCGGCACGAAGTATGACAAAGAGGATTTGAGTGTCACGGCCTCGGAGGTCCACACGAGCGCAGGGCAGTCCCGGAACACGAAAACCTATACCGGGACAGTTCTGAACGGCACACAGGCGGCGGCAATAGCGGAAAAGATACTGGAATACTATCAGTTGCGGCTCAAGCTGAAAATCAAATTCTTAAATGAGGGCGACAAACCTGTTGACTGGTCAGAAATTGAAAACAACGTGATAGGATATGAGAGCTTCGTCGCTGGGTTTGAAAAGGTCACAACAGACCTGACCGGCGGATTTATCAGTACAGCAACCATGAGGGGGTATTACAAACTGTTAGGAGATTATTATTATGCGACAGAGCTCTTCACAGATGAGGAAGTAGGGATATTGTAATGGCGGACACAATCACATCAAGACCAACATTCAACAGCGTTACATTAACGCCTAATCCGGTAAAGCAGAAAGCATCCTTAACGGTGGTGGTGGATGTATATGACAAAGAGATTACTTTTGATGCAGTGAAAATATATTGCGGCGAGAAATACGCCGGGGAAGCGATAGAGGTGATATAAATGGCAATCAGCACGGTAAGGGTAAAAATCAATGGCTCATGGACAAATCTGGCGCTGAATGAGGAAACCGGGAAATGGGAGGGCGACATAACCGCCCCGTCCGTCACGTCTTACAACCTTTCCGGGGGATATTATCCGGTGACGGTGGAAGCAACAAACACGGCTGGTACGGTTGAGACAGTGGGCGATGGGGATGCCACCGTCGGAAATTCTTTAAAATTGAAGGTATACGAAACGGTAGCTCCTACCATTACGCTTTCTTCTCCCGCAAACGGGGCGTATCTGCAGAGCAATCAACCTACGATTACGTTCACGGTGGTTGACGAGACGAGCGGATCAGGCGTGAGCGCAGACAGCATTGCCCTGAAAGTGGACGGCGCAAGCGTCTCCCTCACAAAAACGAGCATTACAAACGGGTATTCGTGTACCTATATACCGTCCGGCACATTATCGGATGGAACGCATGCGATCGCTATATCCGCAAGTGATAATGACGGCAACGCGGCGGCTGCGGTAAGTGCATCATTTACGGTGGATACGATTCCCCCGACCTTGAATGTGACCAGCCCGGCCATTACGATTACTAATCAGGCATCCTGTACGGTGGCAGGAACGACCAACGACGCGACATCAAGCCCGGTAACACTTACGGTGAAGCTAAACAGCAAGACGGCCGAGGCTGTGACGGTAAGCAGCGACGGGAGTTTTTCCAAGACATTGACGCTGGCAGAGGGAGAAAATACGATTACAGTCACTTCCACAGATGCCGCCGGCAGAAGCACGACAGTCACAAAAACGATAGAGCTTGATACGACCATTCCGGAAATAACAAGCGTGGAGATTACGCCGAATCCGGCCAATACATCCGGAATCGTCACAATCAGCGTAACGGTGGTGTAATATGTTAATAACGGTAAATTTAGAATCAAATACCGGAAGCGATATCTTATATGTTGGTGGGACAGTTAATGGAGTAGGATATACATTTGATGGCGGCGGCGGTGTATGGCGCGTCAATGTGCCAAAGTCCGTGGACGATTATTATCATCTGGACCTACAGATGGTGGACGAAGCCGGGAACACCAGCACGTATTCCGGCACGTTCTTTTACCCGCTGCCGGAATTTGTCTATGACAGGACACAGGCGGACATTGATAGCCGGACATGGAAAGGGTTTTTGAACGCCTCGGACTTAAACCGCATAGACCGGGTAACGGAACTTATTGGCGGGTATATCTCCGTCCCGGTGTCCGTGAAGTATGACTGGGACATAGGCGGACTGCCGAGGGCCGCGGACTTTGACCGGATTCAGGAGAACGTAACAAATATACGGGCGGGGTACGCTGTATACCCCAACACGCCAAAAGTCCCGGACAGGCCTTATAACCACTATCAGAAATGGAACGACATAGAAAAGATACTCCATGATGTGTTTTATATTTATATCGGTAACTATAACAATAAGATTTACTGCGGCGATGAGGCGTATTGCGGCGAAGAAATTGGTGTGCTTTAAACTTTAAAATGGTACAAATTACGCGGGAAGATATCCTATAATTTAATTAACACGGAGGTAATGGAAATGGCATTTTCACAGAAAACATGGAAAGACAGGCTGGTGGAGTTTGCGGGCAGGAGAAAACTGACAACAGTGTCAACCGGTGACGGCTATGAAGTGGTGGACGTGGTGCGAAACGAGGGAAGCATCTCACAGGAGGGGGACGCTTTTTCCGCCGCCAACATGAACGATTTGGAGCAGAGAATATCAGATACGTTTGGCGGACTGTCATTTGCGCAAGACGAGGAAGGGAATTGGGGATACATTCCAAGCGGTGCTGATACAGTGACCCCTTTTAGTAGTGGTCTAGTAGAATACATCGATTCAAATGCTGATCAGAAACATCTTACTAATGATGTAGCATCTGCATCGAAGACATATACTGCTACGTCGAATGGCACACTGCTAATTTTTGGCACTATTATTTATACAAAATCCATGACCAGCACCGTAACATTAAACGAAGTGGAAGTAACACCCACTGTTTATCACACTGCTTCAAACACATATATTGCATTGTACAGTATACCTGTAAAAGAAAATGATAATATACAACTTTCTTTTACAGCTACGAACACCGCAAATTATACTATAGTGTGTTCCTATATTATGGTTATTGTAAAATAAAATTACATATTTATTTTAAGGTAATTACTATTGTGGAATAGCAACCAAATTCGCTTTGCATACCCCAATAAACATAATCCCATTCCGATATATCAATAGCGTATGTGTTTCCTAGGGTCATACCATCTTTTAATAAAGTACCACTTATACCATCCATAGGATTTGTGTTTTGACCATACAAAGCAAATTTATTTGTTGCAGTTGTAATTGATTTAATCTCAAAAATAAAATTTGAATAATTTTTAACTAAAAACGCACTAATATATGGTATTCTTGTCATATCCAATATATAAATGTTGTCATAAGAGACCTCAAGGGGGGCAGATGACTTAAAAGGGGTCACTGTATCAGCACCGCTTGGAAATGCCGGAGCGATTACGGTTTCGTAGTGGAGAAAAGTAGAATTAAAAACCAAAGCGCAACAAAAAGCGGAGTGGCAAGCCTCCGCTTTTATCCGCTACAGAAACCACAGCAGTGTATCTATTTTCTCTTTATTTTCTGACTGCCTGTTTTATTCCGATATAAGCTCTGCATACAATATTTGCAAGGACATTTCCTCGCCTTTTGTGTTATTCAGATAATTTTTGGTTTCTACCAGTCCGTCAAATCTTCCGTATATCCTTACAATATCATCTTCGAGTATTTTTACATAATTTGAATCTGTGGTATCCCTGTTGTCGAGCAGATATATCATGTCGCCCATCCACATATCATATTCATCATTTGTAAATGCTTTGTACGCGGCAAAACGCCGCCTGATTACCTTTGATTTTATTCTCTTAAAATTTATACATAATATGGGTTCGGCTTCATGGCTAATGATATAATGTCGATTATCCAGCCTATCCCAAAAAGTCCAAAAGTACAGAGATACAAAATCCCCATTCCTATTTTGCCCTCATAGAACTTATGGCCGCATACGGTAAAAATGCAAAGGAACAGGGCGACCCACTTGTTTTTTGCTTTTTTCAAATTAACAATCGAAACAGTGGCAGAAGCGGATGCGGCCGCGCTCGCGGAAGAACTGTTGTTTATAATGATATTCTGGTTATTCAGTTCTTCCACCTGCTTTCCGCAGTTTGGACAGACAACACAGTCCTTGTCTATTTTTGCTCCGCAGTGCTTACAGAATTTCCGCTGCACCGGCGTTCCGCAGTGCGGACATGTTGCCGCTTTGTCTGAAATTTCTTTTCCGCATTCCGGACAGTTAATCATTGCCATAGTTTTATCCTTCCTAATTTTCAGCCATACTCACGTCTGCGTTTAGAAAAAGAGCTTTCTGTACTTCTTCCTTATTATCTTCTAAACATTTATTAACTACCGTTTCTATATATCTTTGTTCTATTTATTCCCTATTCCATACGGAAACCGTTATGAGATTTCCATTTTTATGTACTTTTATGGGTTTCCTTATCCTGCTACGGTGCTTTCTTTTTTCTCTATATCATCAATGTGCAGTGTTCTTAAAACGGTCGTTTGGTCAAACTCGTCAGCTTTCCTGTATGCTATGATAATTTGCTTTTCCAGGTCGGAGAGGGTAAAAGAAGACGAAGTATTTTTGTCTTCGGGTTTCTCTGTCATGGGAACATCGTACCCCATTAGCCACGGTTCGCTCACTCCGTAGGCTTCTGCTATGTCCGACAGCCTGTCTTGCCGCGGCACTCTCTGACCGCTCAAGTACATTGACACGGCTGATTTTGGTATTCCGGTTTTCTTTATGAAATCCGTTTGGTTAATTCCAAAATATTGCAATAATTCGTTTAATCGGTGAGAAGAATCGCTTTTCATTGTAAATTTTCCTTTCTCCGCTGATGTTTGAATTGTAACATCAAATAAATTTATTTACAATAGTAAAAACAAAAAAAGTTTCTAAAATGTGAAATTTTGTTATTGACAAGTTACTGTTAGGGTGCTATTATGTCCATAGGTTCACAAAAACGGAACAGAAGGGAGGTCTTGAATTGATAGTAAGGGAGTATGATTATAGTAAGTTGCGTGGGCGAATAAAAGAAAAATTGGGAACAGAAGGAGCTTTTGCAAAGCGTATAGGAAGAACGCAGAACTTTGTTTCTAAAGTTTTTCGCAACGGAACATATTTTAGCCAAGAAGATATAGATACCGGAGCGGAAGCGCTTGAAATTGAACAAGGCGAGATAGGAATATATTTTTTTACAAAGAAAGTTCACAAAATCGAAACTTAGGAAGAAAAGAAGTAGAATATTAGAGAAATAAAGGAGAAGCCAAAATGTGGAAACCAGAAGAAACGGGTGAGGGAAGAAAGGACTGGCTTTTTACTGTCTACCCACCCAACGATTTTTACGACTACTGGCATTACAAAAACGGATTCAGGGCATGGGCGACATAAACCCCGGAGAGAAACTCGCGTTTTTTATCAGCTTGTTTGCGTTTGGGCTTAGCATATTTGGCTTGATTATCGCAGTGACAGCATAAGGGAGATTACGGACATCACCAATGCGCCAGTGGCAACGGCAAGGGCAAAGAAATCAATCCATTTTTCTGCTATATAATGGAGAGCCATTTTACGGCAGTATGAATAAAAGTGGGGCTGACCGTGTGCAAGACGGACAACCCCGTGTAACCAGTAAACACGCTACCGGCTACAGGAGCATTATAGCAGAAATCTCCTGTCCGGGCAAGAACAGGAGGAGAAAATGAAAGACAACAGGAAATTCAAAGAGGTAGTGACAGGCATTGAGGAATCAGAAAAGGACGTGGACAAGGTTCTAAAAGCTGCAAGGCTGGACAGGCATGAACAGAAACGGCATCGACTTGATTTTGAGGATTTGATACTTGTCTTTTTCTTTATCACATTATGGCTTGTGATTATTCTTATGTTTTTAGGCGCATGAGCGCAGGAAGGAGAGAAAAGATGTACATACCGGAATTTGTCTGTGGAATCATCGTCGGAGCAGTCGGAATGTTCGCGCTTATCGTTGCGGCGGCGTTGATTTCAGACAGGAAAAGAAAGAGGTGACACATGTGTCAGTAAGGATAATAATCGGCGGCACGGCATATGAATCCATACCGCCGGAGGTCGAAGAGAAACTATCGGAAAAGCTGTCGAAGGAAATTGAATACAGTATTGATATTGAGGACGCTGTAACGGCGTAGGAAGAGAGGGAGCATGAAGCAGATAAGAGCAGTAATAATAGCGGCGGTACTGGCATTGTGTACGCCAATGACCGCACGGGCAGAGGAAACCTGCATATCCGGTACGGCAAAGGAAGCGTGCATAGAGATTGGCGAATCCTACGGGATATGCCCGGAACTTCTCATGGCGATTATTGAGCATGAGAGCAAGGGCGAGGCTTATGCTGAAAATAACGGCTGTGTTGGTTTAATGCAGTTAAACATTAAATATTATAGAGGTCGTATCGGGAAGTTCGGGATAACAGACGTGTATGACGAATATTCCAATATCCTGCTTGGCACGGATTACCTTGCAGAGCTATTCGGGGAATATGAAGACCCTGCTGTAGTCCTGATGATTTACCACGGTGAGAAAGACTCGCAGGGGAAAGCAGAGCAGGGGAGGATATCGAAATACGCAAATGAAATACTTGAAAGGAGCGAGGAACTTGAGATGGAACACGGGAAGTAAAAAGGTAAATGACATCATATCCACTGTTGGGTTCATTGCTTTTATGGTTGGCGCGGCGGCAATTGAGAGCGTAAACATCGTGCTTGCACTGGCATTATTCATTTTTGGCAGCGCAGTAATGTTCGCAGAAGGAATGAAATATAAGAAAGGAGGAGAGGTATGAGCGAATATGAGAAGGAAGAACTGATAAAAAGGATAAGTGGCATGACAAGGGAAGAGCAACAGGTCACCGCAAAATTTCTGCCGGATTATATCCTGTGGGACGAGCTTCACCGCAGATATGACGTGCAGAATGAAATGATCAAAGCAGTAAAAGCGGCAGTTAAAGAAAAATAGTCCTGCCGACCACCAATCGATACAGGACTAAAAATAACAATCATGTGTTATTTTAGCACAGGGAAAGGGAAAATGCAATGGAAAAAGAAGAAATGATGACGGTAACAGTAACAATACCAAAGACAGAATACGCGGAGCTGCTTGATACTCGGACGAGAGTTGACGTGCTTATCGAACGCGTGAAGAGAGAAGACGGCATTTATATCTGCAAAGAGGAAATGTACGAGACTCTTGGATACCTCAGCCTTGCGGATGAAGAGAGGAAAAGGACCAAGGCGGTGATTGTGGAGCATTATGGATCCGCTACAGGGAAACAATCAAAGGAGGACGGCAAGGATGATTAGGTGCAGCGTCTGTGGGTGCTTATGCGACCCGGGGGACACGGTAAACGGAGTCTGTGACGACTGCCGCATAGAAGAGGACAGGCGTGAAGCGACGCGTGAAATGTTTGCAGAGATTTTAAATTCCAGTGGAAAACAGATGGAGCTTGAATTTGCGGAGGTGATATAGTGAAAAGATTATTTGATGGACCCGGGTATGAAGAAATGAGGACTGGTACTTTTGTGCCGGAAGAAAGCGCATATGAGTACGCCCTTGAAAGGTGTCTGCATGGAACGGAGGAAGACAGACAGGAGTTTAAGGAAATGCTTGTAGAGTGGTTCTATTCCGGTAACTGGATACGGAGGGAATAATGGCACAGATTGAGATTATTGCAAGTGCAGTCACGAAGGAGGAGCAACTTGATATTGCAAGGCTGCTCATAAAAGCCGGATATACGGTCAGCATTACAAAAGGAAAGACCGTTGACGGAAAGGGAAGGAGCTACATCAATTATGGAAGGACAGTGGCAGGCGAAAAGCAACGTGTCATGGCTGACGACAGTTCCGGCAAATGACGTAAATTTTAAGTGTCATCTTGAATACGCAACAGTAGAAGAGTTGGAACGTGCGATAGCCATAAACAAGGAAAGCGGCGCGAAATCAAGAGTTGCCGCCTGTGAGAGGGAATTGAGGAAGAGGAAAAGGAAGGAGATCAAAAATGAACGAGGTTGAAAATATTTACGGGCAGAACATCCCGGAAGTAAAAAGCACAACAACAGAGATGATGGTGTCAAGACAGGCGCAGGAAGTACAGGCAGCGATGGTGATAGCGAAGAAGTTCCCAAGGGATGAGATTACAAGCTATAACCGTATCATTAACGCATGCAAGCGAAAGACTCTGGCAGAGAAAGCGGAATACGAATATCCGCGTGGGAAGGGGAAGGACGCAACCGTAGTTACGGGTCCGACTATCCGTCTTGCGGAGGCGTTGGCGCAGAACTGGGGAAACCTTGACTTCGGTATCATGGAGCTGGAGCAGAAGAACGGGGAGTCGCAGGTTATGGCATACTGCTGGGATCTGGAAACTAATACAAGGCAGTGTAAGATATTCACTGTGCCGCATAAACGGCACACAAAGAGCGGCGACTATGCGCTGACAGACCCAAGGGATATCTACGAGATGGTGGCGAATCAGGGCGCGAGGCGGCTCCGCTCCTGCATTTTGGGCGTGATACCGGGTGATGTGGTGGAAGCGGCGCAGAACCAGTGCAGGCTTACTTTACAGGGCGACGGTAAAGTACCGGTTATTGACCTTGTAAGACAGTGTACAGCGGTGCTTGAAAATGAGTTCGGCGTGCCCCTCGAGGCGGTTGAGAAGTTCATCGGCTGCAAGGCGGAGCATTTCACGATGCAGAGCTTACAGCGGCTTAAGAGGGTTTACAACTCCCTAAAGGACGGAATAGCGAAGCGTGAGGATTACTTTGACTTAGGACTGCCGGAGGAAGAACTGAAAGACCCGTTTGAGGATAAAGTTGAGGGCATAGACAAGAACAAGGATAAGAAAGAGGACAAACCGGAAACAGTGCCGGAGGACGGGCAGGAAGAACTGCCGTTCAAGTAGGAGGGTTATATGAAAGATAAAAACAATATTTCTACGCAAATAAGGCTTCCTGTTGAAATACATCAATATATCAAACAGGAAGCAGAACGAATGGGGATAGCGCAGAACGCATTTTTGATTATCCTCTTGGAGCAGGGAAAAAGGCTATGGGAATCAGATATTACCCGTTACCCCGCAGAAAAATAATGCCGTGTTCCTTTTCATAAGCTTCGACACCTTTTTTGATGAAATATTCGATTTGGGCGTTGATTGTGCGCATTTCGTTTTCGGCGATGTACTTTGTTTTTTCATATAGTTCTTCGTCGTAGCGCATTTGGGTAGCGACTTTTTTACCGTTTGCCATGTGTATACCTCCTATTTTAGTAGCAATTTAATAGTAAAATAGTTTGACATATTCGTCTAGTAGTGATATAGTAGTTATATGCTACTAAAAAACTATTAGACGGAGGTAAAACTATGAAAGCGACGATTGACGTAAGCAACGAGATTTTTGACATTAGCGTAACGGCTGATAAAGCCGCCGCACTCGCAGAGGTGATGTATGATGACTTCTTTAGCCAAAGACAGGAGAACATGAACGCGGAATACTGGACATCTCAGTATGACAGCGTAAGTACCCTTTACAATCTCCTGTTCTCTCTTGTCAAGGAAACGCAGCAAAGGCTTGACACACTGGAAAATGGCGTTTCCATCATCAAAAAAAGCGAGATATAGGCATGAGAGGAGCGGATTTTAATATGGGAAAATGTAAGAATTTAAGTGGCCAAAGATTCGGACGGCTGACGGTGATCGAAAGGTCAGGAAGCAGAGGGGAAAAACCCTTGTGGAAGTGCCAATGTGATTGCGGAAATATAACATATGTTATTTCTTATTCTTTAACAAGCGGAGCCACGAGGTCTTGTGGCTGCATTAGAAAGAATAGCAATCATACGCCGAGAAAGAAAGATAGATTATATGTGATTTGGAGCGGTATGAAAGGTAGATGTTATAACGCAGGAAACTCTAGCTCTAAATGGTATCTTGAAAAAGGAATTACTGTCTGTGAAGAATGGAAAAACAATTTTTCCGCTTTTAAAGAATGGGCCTTAGACAATGGCTATGATTATTCTAAAAGTAGAAAGGAACAACAAATAGACAGGATAGATAATAGCAAGGGATATTCGCCGGATAACTGCAGATTTGTTTCAAGTGCAGAAAACAGCAGAAACAAATCAGACAATGTATTTTTATCATACAAAGGAGAAACTTTAATTATTGCTGACTGGGCGAAAAAACTTAACTTGTCCGAAAGAATGCTTCAGGAACGAGCAAAAAGGATGACTGACCCTGAAAAAATTTTATTCACTGAGAAAAATACAAGAAGTAATACCGGAATCAAAGGAATTTATTGGATAAAGTCGATTGAGAGATTTATTTTGCAAATAGACGGGGAATATCTCGGCTGTTTTAAGACAGTCGGCGAGGCAATGAGAAAAAAGGAAGAATACAAAAATGGAGCTAGACGAAAACAACTACTATAGTGTAGAAAGCAACTGGAAATTTTTCAGTACATCACAATGGAAAGAATTTGCTTCTTGTGAAGCTAGGGCAATGGCTAAACTTCGCGGCGAATATATAGAACAGCAGACCAAAGCCCTGCTTGTTGGCTCGTTCTTTGACAGCCTCTTTGAGGGCACGGCGGACAGGTTCATGCAGGAACACCGGGAAATCTTCACGAAAAACCAAACCGTGCGGCACACGCTTCTTGCGGATTTCAGGCGGGCGCAAGCGACTTATGAGGGCTTGCAGAGTGATGAGCGGTTTGTCGATTACTTTATGGGCGGTGAGAAGCAGAAGATACTTACCTTTGAGATGTTCGGTGCGAAGTGGAAGATGAAGATGGACAGTTTTTGCGAGGGTTACTGTATCTGCGACTTAAAGTATATGCGGAATTTTTACGGTATACCGAAATTCCGTTATGACATACAGGGAGCGGTGTATCAAGCCGGGGTCAAGGCTAACGGCTACGGCGAATTGCCGTTCTATCTGGCGGTCGTGACGAAGGAAAAGCAGTATGACCACGACATCTTCCAGATACTACAGCCGGAGCTTGGAAATGCGCTTGCGGAAGTGGAGATGAATATGCCACGGTTTATCGCTGTGAAAAATGGTGAGGAAGAACCCCATTACTGTGGGACGTGCGATTACTGCAAGAGCGTGAAAAAGGCAAGGATAAGGGATTATGCGGAATTATTGAGGGATTGATGATATGTTCAAGGCATGGTGCGGTAAGGCGTGGTCTGGCGAGGCGGGGTAAGGTTAGGTTCGGCAAGGCAAGGCGAGGCAGTCATGTTCGGGGCATGGCCCGGCGCGGCGAGGTCGGGCAAGGTCAGGCAAGGCGTGGCGAGGCAGTCAGGGCAAATTAAAGCAATAAATTAAAATCAAAAAGAAAAGGAGAACAAAAATGAAGAAAGAGGAAATCAAAATTGAGATACCACAGTATGACATCAGGAGATTTTACTTGCGGCTTATCGGCGACACGCCGCTTATCTCCCATGCATGGAGCGAAAAGGCAAAGAAAGAAATGCTGGATAAGCAGATGAAAAAGGCGAAAGCCGGGAAAGAGGCAAAAGACCCGTTCAGGGACTTCTGTGATTCACTCTACTGGCTGACGGAGAAGCCGAAGAAGCCGACCGAGAAAGATGTACAGGAGGCAAAGTTCGGATTCCCGACAATCGCCTTTAAGATGTGCGCCATTGACGGCGGATTCCAGTCAGGCAGTTCAAAGAACAAGACCACGCCGAAAGCCGCTTTCAAGGTCTTAGGTGAGTATGCGGAGATTGAGGGAACGCCGAATATGCGTGAGGACATGGTGCGGATTGGCGGCATTTCCAAGACTTCCGACATCAGATACCGCGGTGAATTACAGGACTGGAAAACCACTTTGGAAATTGAATATAACGCGAGCGTCATTTCACAGGAGCAGATTATATCATTCTTTGAAATCGGCGGCTTCTCTATCGGCGTTGGGGAATGGCGTATGCAGAAAAACGGACAGTTTGGCTCATTCCATGTGGCAAGGGAAGGAGAATAATATAAATGCTCATGGCGAGGCGGGGTCAGGCATGGCTCGGCGCGGTATGGCTTGGCGAGGTATGGCAGTCAAGGTGGGGCGTGGCAAGGTTTGGCGTGGTTTGGTCTGGCAAGGCAAGGTAAGGCATGGTTAATTAAAAACGAAAGGAGAACCGCAATGATTTGTAAAATTTACGATTATAAACTTCCGGGGTTATTCCCCATCCCGGCGCAGACGGCAGGGGAACATCTGGAAGAGGTAAAGGAAAAGAACGGGGCATTGACGCGGGAAAACGTGCTGGATTCCGGCAGGCCGGAAGAAAGCCCGATACATCCCTGTTTTGAATGGGATAACGAAAAGGCAGGCGAGGAATACCGGCTGATACAGGCAAACAGGCTTATAAGGAGCGTTGTTGTAGTGCGGCAGGACGAAGAGGACGAAAAACACACTGCCCCGGCGTTTGTGAATGTTTCCGTGGCAAGGACAGGCTCTTACATATCCACTGAAAAGGCATTGTCGCAGGATGACACGAGGGCTATCGTGCTTAGCAATGCAATCCGGGAATTGCAATGTTTCCAGAGGAAATATCAAAGCCTGACAGAGCTTGCTGATGTATTTAGGGCGATTGAGGGGTTAGGAGAAGAGATATGAAATTAGTAAAGATAATGCCCGACAGGGTGCAGATAAAGACAGATTCAGAGAGTTTTAAGGCCGTCCGGCTGAATGACCTGATAAGCATATCGGACGGTGAAGCGGAACTCGTAACAATGGTGACGCAGATCACCGACACGGACGCGGAACAGCCGATAGAGGACGACATGTTTGTTGAGGACATGAATGTCCCTAGCATAAAGGTGATTGAGTGCGCCATTCTGGGGAGCGTGGAGGACAGCGATTTTAAGCAGCAGATTGACCGCTATCCGAGTACCGAGGTACAGATTAAAAAGATTATGCGTAATAAATTTGCGAAAATAATAGGTTGCTTTCAAAGGAAAGACGTTTTTTGTATCGGGAAATTTACAGAACATGACACATATGCATATCTTGACGGCAACAAATTCTTCCAGCGGCATTCCTGCATCGTGGGGAATACCGGATGCGGCAAGTCGGAGACGGTAGCAAAGATACTGGAAGAAACCGTAAGGGGCGCGGGGCATCCGAATATTATCGTGTTTGATATCCACGGGGAGTACGGCGGCCTGTCCTATGCGGACAACATTAAGATAGGGAATAACGGCGTATTCTTCCCTATTTGGGCGCTTGGCTTTTACGACATGGTGAGCAATATCCTCAAAGTGAAAGAGGAAAGCACGACGGTGTTATCGGCGTTGCGGAAAGCATACAGGGAATGCTCACTTGGCAGGAATGAGGGAAAACCTACATACTTCAATTTTCAGAATGTGCTTGGCTATATGAAACTGCTGAACGAGGAAGAAGTCAAGACCGGCGAGTTTTACAAGACCGGCGATAAGGCGGGACAGGCAAAGACTGTTAAAGGCGATTACAACGGCAAATTGGCAGGAATTATTAACACGATGGAAAACCTTGCAAGTGATAAGCGGTATGACTTCCTGATGGAAGATGCCGGACAGGATTACCTTACGTACCTCATAAACCGCATCATGGGCGGGGAGAAGCCCGTGAAGAACATTGACCTGTCAGATATCCCGCATGACGTGGCGATCACGATCATCGGGGCGATAGCGAAGCTGGTCTACAATATGCAACTCCTACAACCCAAAGGCAATATCCATCCCGTGACGCTGGTGTGTGACGAGGCACATGTATATATCCCAACGGATTTCCAACTGACGGCTTCCCAGCGGCGCATGGTGGAGATATTTGAGGATATTGCGAAGGAAGGGCGCAAGTTCGGGATAACGCTTTTAGTAGCCTCTCAGAGGCCGTCAGAATTAAATAAAACCATCATGGCGCAGTGTGCCAACTACATCATTATGAAGCTGAACAATGAGAACGACAAGAGCATGATTAAGGGCATGATGCCAGCCGGGAGCGCGGACGTGATCGAGCAGACTTCCATGTTCACGCCGGGGGATTGCTTATGTATCGGCGATGCCTGCCCGATACCGCTCAAAATCCATGTGGAGCTGGCGGATGAAAGGCCGCAGAGCCGGACAATTGACTTCTGGGATTGCTGGAAAGAGGAAAGCGGAGAGATGGATTATTCCGCGTTGCTGGATGAGTATTTGGAGGATTAACATGAAAACAAAAATTATAAATTGCCTTACATGGTATGCAAATAAGATAGCGGAAACTGTGCAGTATGAAAACTGGTCTGATGAAGATTGCAGGAAAGAAGTCAGAGAAAGCACGGAAAAGTTCCTTGAGGAATTAAAAAAACATATTGATTGGAACAACCTGACAGAAGAAATCTGCCGAGAATTGCGTTTTGGCAAATGGTCTTCAGACGAGGATATTGACGAGGAAATTGCGGAGTTGAGAAAGCCGGACGCAAGGTATCTTTTAAGCGAAGGACAGACATTGGAAGATAAAATTGCGGGATTGGAAAACACAAAGGGCATATGGCTCGTTCCGCTTTATCTTCTCCCCATTGTTCCAATAGGGACGGAGCTCACGGGGATTTTTGGAAATACGGTTATTTATGACGGGCATAACGTAGATAAAGATATTCGCTTTGGCTGTATTGCCTATGGCATTAAATTAAAAAAACAAAGGAGATTGACATGAAGATATCGGATTTATTGGTGGAAATTGAAGAGCAGTTCGGATTTAAGGAAAAGCCGCTCAAATGTGACCTGATAGCCCTTGATGGGAAAACAGGGAAGATACTCTTCGATACAAGCAGAAACAAGAAAGAATATGTTGAGAAATATCACGATTCGGAAATTTCCTGCTTGTGGGCAGACGTGAGGCTTGTGAGGGGATGTGGGTTCATGGATTACTTCCGGCCTGTCATGAAATGCTACGTTAAACATGATTCATGGTTAGAGGAAAGTGCGGAGGGCTGACATGGAAAGAAAAGAAGTATGTGGAACGTGCAAATTTAACAGGTCAAGATGGGAAGGTAATTGCATGTGCGGATATTATTGCACGAACGATGAAAGCGAGGCATACGGGCTACATACAGCCTACGATGATACTTGCGGAAATTGGGAGGAAGAAGATGAACAAAAGCATTAATCATACGCTCATGGCATTAGTGCCAATCCTGAATATGAACGGTGAAAAGGTAAAATCCATCGAGGCGGTCAGGGATTGGTACAAAGCCGGTGGCAGGGAATATTGCAAGGAAGTAGCGGAAATCACATATGAAAACGGACACAGGATTTACGCGGACATTGGCTGCGACAGCAACCTGACAGCCGTGTATGATGTAATCGCCGTGATACAGGATTTCAAGCCGAGGAGCAAAAAGATAGAACGGATTGAGAGAGGCATTTATGAGATGCCGGAAGTGGCGGAATGAAATCATATATCATTACTTTACCGCTGAATATGAAGGTTGATATTTTCAACCTGCCGGAGAACTTCAAGGAGATCGTTGAAAAGAATTTTTCAGAGTATACCAAAGGAACTGCGAAGGACTACCGATACTGCGACAAGTTAGGCTACATTGATATTCTAGTGAGAGAAATCTCCAAGACGCAGGACAGCGATGAGGAAGTTATAAACATTGCAGAAGATTATTTTGACACGGAGATCAGGGAGTTTGGAGAAATACCGGGCAGAAATGACTATGACACCATCGAATTTATGACGGAATGCCATGAGCGCGGAAGAAACTCTGCAAAGCTGTACCAGAATTACGGCACAGACGACCATCACATTTATGACCGGATTCAGAAGGTTGTAGCGGAAGTAATTAAAATTGTAATGAATTATGGGGAGTGAGAAGCATATATGATTACGCTCGATAATTTTAGCCCGGATAACCGCGACAGGCATATCGGCAACAGCCTATACCGGATATGCAACACGGAGACAAGGCCCGAAAAAGGAAAATGGTACATACATGAATGCTTTAACGATGGCGTCGAGTGGTCAAGGGCAAATTATTTTTACAGTGATGATTTGCAGACTGTTATTGACATAATAAATGGTTTCACAAAGGAAAAGGAGATTGTGTCAATAAGGTTTGGAAGGTGAGCAAGCCTTTTGGTCAAAGGAATATATATCACACAGTAACTGTCAACGAAGCCTGCGGCGGCCTTTGCGCCGCCGGGAAAGGAGAAGACTATGAAACTGCAGATTTGGAAAATGGTTTATAAGGTTATTCAAAGATGGAAAAAAGTCGCCCGTAAGAATGGGCTGACAGAGCAGGTTAATGAATGTATTCAGATTCAGAACAGATTGCAGCACTATAAATCTGTCATGGTTGAAAAAGGAATATGGAATACCTTTTAAGAATCCCCGGTACGCTCCCGAACCTGAACGATTATATCTCCGCTGAACGCTCCAACCGCTACAAGGCGGCAAAGATGAAGCGCGAGAGTGAGGATATCGTCATATGGGCGGCAAAGGAGCAGCTTAGGGGCGTGAGGATCGAGAAGCCTGTCTACATGGAGTACATATGGTACGAAACTGGTAAGCGGCGCGACAAGGACAATGTTTCGTCGTTCGGCAGGAAGGTCATACAGGACGCGCTCGTGAAGTGCGGAGTACTCAAGGATGACGGGTGGAAGGAAATAGTCGGATTTTCCGACAGGTTTTATGTGGATAAAAAGAATTCACGGATTGAAGTTTTGATTAAGGAAACCGTTTAATAAACAGGCTTGCGCTGTTTGCGTCGGAACTATCTTCCGGTGTTTCCAGTGTAAGTTAAAAAAACGGTTGCAGAGGTAATTTTAGATGGGCAGACAAAACGAAGTACCACTTTCTTACTTCGAGTTGGATTGCCACATGGATGACAAGATTAGACTGATAGAGGCGGATTTTGGGCTGAAAGGATTTGCGGTAGTTGTTAAGCTCTGGCAGAAGATATATGGCGGAGAATATGGTTATTACTGTGAATGGGATGATGACAGGCTTGCGCTGTTTGCGTCGGAACTATCTTCCGGTGTTTCCAGTGTAAGTCCCAACTTAATAAAGGAAATAGTGTCCGCCGCTATCAAGAGGAATATTTTTTCAGAGAAACTTTTTAAAGAGTACGGTATTCTTACGTCCTCCGGGGTGCAGAAGCAATACCTGAAAGCTACAGCCAAGCGGAAAGTTGTAAATCTGAAAAAAGAGTACCTCTTAGTTGAAGTACCCCAAAATCGGGAAAATGTGGTAATCAATTCGATTGATGGAGGAAGAAATGCGATTAATTCCTTCCGAAATCAACAGATAAGATTAGATAAGATTAAAGAAGATAATAAAAATACTATGTGCAAAGCTGACGCTTTAGCACTGTTTGAACGCCTCTGGAAATTATACCCGGAAAAGAAGGGCAAAGGGCAGGTATCGGATGCTAAGAAATTGAAACTCTTGAAGATCGGCTATGACGAAATGGTAAGGGCAATTGAGCGGTACAAGACGGAGCTGGAGAAGGACAAGGACTGGAGAAAGCCGCAGAACGGCAGCACATTCTTTAACTCCGGCTATATAGACTATCTGGACGCAAACTATGTGCCAGAGGAAAATATGCCGAAGAAAAAGAAAAATTTGTTTAATGATTTCCAACAAAGGGAATATGACTTTGAAGCATTGGAAAAAGAACTTTTAGGAAATTAGGTAGTGTTAAGTAATAAGTTTGTAGGGAGGGTAGCACGATGATACATAACGAATACAAATACAACAAGCGTTTCCGGGACTATGTAGACAAATACTGTAAGACGTATTGTGTAACAGTGGAAGAAGCGCTGAAACATGAGGTGATCCGACAGGCTTATTTATATTATACGGAGGTGTAATATAGCAAATTAACCCTTACCGGAGGAGACAAATAAAGATGAATGGACAAACAATTATTGGGAGAAAACAGAATACGGATTTTGATTTTTACGAAACGCCAGAATGGGCAACACAGATAGCAGTAGAAGCCATGCTGCGAGATGAAATTATACATATAGGAGACGATATAGCGGATCCGTGCTGTGGAGCTGGTGCAATTACAAAGGTTTTGAGAAGAAATGGTTTTGTAAATATTAAGCAGTCGGATATACAGACGGCAGACTATATATCCGGTGCAAGGGGAGTGGATGTATATAATCTTCCATCCAGTTTCTGTGATGTAGTAATAACCAATCCGCCTTACAATTTAATGACACTTAAGGAAAAAGACGGTGGAAGCATGTTAAAGCAGTTTCTACGGATTGCGGACAAAAAGGTAATCCTGCTTTTAAATATTTTCTTCCTGTCAAGTCGAGAGCGAAAAGAACTTATTAAAAAAAGCCACCTACGGCATATATATGTACATTCGGATCGAGTAACAATGTATCCATACGGACAGAAAAAGCCTAAAAACGGCGGAACAAAGATGTTTGCATGGTTTGTGTGGGATAAGGAATACAATGGAAAACCAACTTTAAGTTTAGTTGCGAGAGTATTTTGACTTCCCGGAATTTTGACTTCCCGGAATTGTTGAGAGAGTATTCTGATTTATCGGAGTTTCCGGTTGGAAAGGATGTGAGGGAATGAGATTATATGCAGAAAAGGCATTGCAGGAAAAGGAAAAAGAAAATGGATGAGATGAACCGAATTGCAATCTGTAGGCACTGTGGAAAGCCGGAATACTCTGGGGAAATGCGGTGGCTTTCAGGAATATGCTCTTGCCGGAACTGCTACAAAGGGCAGTGGGAAAGAGAAAACCACAAGATGTATAAATGGAACGATTTAGACGGTGAACGTCCGACAATGAAAGAATATAAAAAGCAGTAAAGAAAGGAAAATTCTGAATGAAAACCAAAGCAAGAATTATTTTAGGGATTACGGAGCAGGTTACAGAATATGGATACGAACGGCACTATAAATATGCAGATGCAGAAATTGAAATTCCGGACGAAGCCTACAAGAAATGCGACATTATAGGCGGCGTATGGTTGAATGAGGAGGACTTAAATAAATGAGCATGGTTTACATTTCTGGCAAAATAACCGGCACAACAGATTACATGGAGCGGTTTGCCGCCGCAGAAAAGGCTTTAACAGAGAAAGGCTATGAAGTTATCAACCCTGCGAAAACAAACGCCACACTGCCGCCTACAACGCCATATGAGGGGTATATCAAGGTTTCGCGTGCGCTGCTATCCCTCTGTGATGAAATCTATATGCTTGGCGGATGGCAGGATTCCAAGGGGCAAGGCTGGAATATGCTTAAGCCGTGGCGATGGGAAAGAAAATTTTAATGGAAAGTGAGGATTGATTATGAGCATGATTGAAAATCAGATAAGCAGGCTAAATGAAATTAGGAAAGAGTTAGAATATATGAGATGCCAGAGATCCATGACTGATTACGAGTGGTATAAATCAAAAGGAATCTGCCCCATGTGCCGTATAAATGACGCATTCCCGGGCTATATACATTGTGCGGAATGTTTGGAAAAGATAACGGTTACGAACACCAGATACGACCACAAGAGAGGCGAATATCAGATTAGCCAGAACAGGGTGAGAAAGATACGGTACGCGGAGAGAAAACAGGCTGGCTTATGTGTTATTTGCGGGAAATGCGTCGCGCAGCATGGAACATTGTGTAACAGATGTTATACAAAACGGATGGTGCGCAGGAAAAATTCAAAGGAGTATCTGGGACGTGAAAGAGCCGGGGAGGCTTTCCGTAGACGAATGGCAGCAGGGTTATGTATGTATTGTGGGATGCCTCAGGCAGAAGGTTCAAAATTGTGCAATGCGTGTCTGGAAAAGAGACGGGGAGCCATAAAGAAAGCTCGGGAAAAATCTATATGGAAGGAGGAAATACATAAGGAATGGGAGATTGCAAAATTGAGGAATTCTCATGTTACCTAGCCGATGATGAAAAATCCGAAAATACAATTTCAACTTACGTGGATGCGGTTCAACTATTTTTTTCCAAGTACCGTGAACTGTCTAAAAAAAACATGATTGATTTCAAACGCTATCTGATCGATAATTTTAGCCCCAAGACAGCAGCAAATCGGTGTATTGCGATGAATCAGTATTGTAAATTTATGGAAAAGCCAGAGTGTACCGTAAAAAACATCAAAGTTCCAAAAAGGGCTACGGTCGAAAACGTAATAACAAAGGAACAATACGAAAAGATGCTATCCGGATTAAAAGCGGATGGAAACCAAAAAGGGTATTGGATGGTTACATTCCTTGCCAAAACAGGGGTGAGGGTTTCAGAGCTTGTCAAGATGGATAAAAAAGCCCTTGATGCCGGGATATTTGAAATATGGACGAAAGGGAAAATCAGAAGGATACTGATTCCTGATTTCCTAATTAAGGAGAGCGCGGAATATTTCAAAGGAGTCCATTCTGACTTGTTATTCCCGTCAAAGTATGGCGGGCAAATGACAAGCCGGGGAGTAGCGGAAAACATAAAACGATGGGCGAAAAAATATGGTATCCCGCAGGAAGTAGCGCATCCGCACTCATTCCGCCATCTGTTTGCGATTGAATTTTTAAAACGGAACAAAGACATTTCACTTTTATCAGATTTGCTTGGACACGAAAGCATAGACACAACGGCAATTTATTTGAAAATGTCATCAGAAAAACAAAGGGAAGCCTTTAACGAGGCGGTTAATTGGTAGGAGGCGGCTATGGAAACCAGATGTAAATTTTGTGGAAAGAAAATTAATGGTACACACTATCTGACACCTGTTGAACAACACAGCTGTGCGGAATGTGGCTCCCACTGTATGAAACAATGCCCGGAAGCGGCCAAGTGTGGCACAAGCTGGCATAAGGAGCCATGCGTATCCTGTACGCATAATCCATATCAAATCAATTATGTATGGGATGGCGGGCAGTGGGTAAAAAGCCTTTTGGTCAATTTGTAAATGACAGATGGATTCTTGGCGACGATACCGACAGCGTGGATATAGTTGCATGGATGCCGCTGCCGGAACCGTACAGGAAAGAGGTGTGAATGTGAGTCTTGAAACAGCAATTCACTGTGATGGTTGTGGAGAAACTTTATGTTGGAGAAAAGTAATTAGTAAAGCAACGATTGTTGCAGTAGCACGAGAATACGGATGGAGCATTGGAAAATACCACCTCTGTCCCCAATGCAAAAAGCTCAAATCGAAGTTGATAAAGGAAGGGCGGATTAAATGAGCAGAGTGAAACCGATTTTATTTAATACAGAAATGACAAGAGCGATACTGGACGGCAGAAAGACGGTCACAAGACGGGTGGTTAAGCCGCATTACAAGGCTGATGACTATGGTTGGCGAATTGTCAGGTATAAGCATAACGGCGAGATTGCCTATGCGGAATATTACGATGAATGGGAAGCAAGCACAAGGCGAATGAAACCGCCATACCAGCCTGGCGATACCATGTATGTCAGGGAAACGTGGTGTTGGGAGCCATGTTGGGACTGTGGAATGGATATGGAAGAACATAATTGCTGTGATGAATCTGCACATAAGATTTATAACCATAACAAGAGAGAATGGGGCTGCTACGGATACAAGGCATCACTTGAGGATAATGTTTATCCGTCAGTTGATGTATGGCATCCCTCCATTCACATGCCGAAAAAAGCGGCGCGGATATGGCTGAAAGTGACGGACGTGAGGGTAGAGCGGTTACGGGATATTGACTATTTTGGTTGTATCAACGAGGGGATTCCATACAGGCAATACGAAAAAGATATCATAAAAGATTTTAGCGTATTGTGGGATTCGACCATCAAGAAATCCGACATTGATCGTTATGGCTGGGCGGCGAATCCGTTCGTGTGGGTGATAGCGTTCGAGCGGTGCGAGAAACCGGAAAGTGCATGAACCATCAAATAACCCTTGAAGAATTAGGCATGATACCGAAACAAGAGCCGCAAGAAGCTGCAAAACATATAAACTACGCTTTTCCATGCGGCGGGTGCGTATGTAATCACTGCGCAAATAGTGCTGAGTGTTGGGATAACTGCACAGGCGAGATGAATTTCCCCTGTTTCACATGTGATGAGTGCAAAAGGTATGACGGAAAGGGAGCTGATAATTGGACGGCAGAATGTAAAAATTACAAAATTACAGAAGCATATGCAAAAGCATTAAGAAAGAGATTTAAGGCGCTGAAGCCGGAAAGTGAGGTATGAGTATGGGAGCAAAAAGTAAGATAGATTGGTGTGATTCAACATGGAATCCCGTAACCGGCTGCCTGCATGGGTGCGAATACTGCTACGCAAGGAAAATTGCGGAAAGGTTCGGAGGATTTGATTGCGGTCCCGTTGCGGATTGCAGTGCAACCGATAGGGCGGAAGGAATTTTCACGCTGAACGCACCAATGATTAAGCGAGGCATAGCTGCACCGTATCCATTCGGATTTGCACCTACCTTTTATCACTACAGGCTGGATGAGCCGCAGAAGTGGAAGAAAGGCAGGAATATCTTTGTATGCTCTATGGCAGATCTCTTTGGTCGATGGGTACCGGATGAATGGATTGAAGAAGTATTGGCCGCATGTAAAAAAGCCCCACAGCATAATTATTTATTTCTAACGAAAAATGCAGCCAGATACACAGAAGATAATTATAAATATATTGAGGAAAGGCACAAGAATGTCAATGCATGGTACGGAGTAAGCGTAACAAAACAGTCGGATTTCAACATAAACGTCAAAAGGCTTCCACTCTATAGAAATTGCTTCTTTAGCATAGAACCAATTTTAGAGGAAATCCATATTGACGTAAATAAAATTACCGAGTTTCCAAGAAAATCAATGTGGGTTATCATCGGCTCAGAAACAGGCAACCGAAAAGACAAGGTTATTCCAAAAAAGGAATGGATTGAAAACATCGTGGACGAGTGCAGGAAAGCGGATATCCCAGTCTTTATGAAAGAAAGCCTTGCGGATATTTGGGGTGAACCGCTTATACAGGAATACCCGGAGGGATTGAGGAAGGAGCATTGAAATGAGGGAAATTAAATTCAGAGGAAAGAGCATAGATATCGGAGAAAAGATTGCTGGAACCGAGCTTACATTAGTTAGATATATTACACAGAGAAGATGTCTATTTCTTTGCGATTGTGGAAATTACACGGAGCAGAATCTTTGTGATATCGAAAAAGGAAAAGTGAAATCTTGTGGATGCAAAAGATATAGGGATTTATCTGATAGAAACAGAACTCATGGAGAGTCAAAGACCAGATTATATCACATATGGAGAGGAATGAAAACAAGGTGTCAAAATTCAAACCATGGGGATTATGTTAATTACGGGGCGAGAGGAATTAGTGTATGTATAGAATGGGATAAGTCTTATAAAGAATTTAGAGATTGGGCTTTGACACACGGATATGCTGATAATCTCACCATTGAGCGAAAAGATGTAAACGGCAATTACTCCCCATCAAACTGTTGCTGGATTTCTAAAAGCGAACAGGCTAAAAATCAACGACCAAGAAAGCAAATATGTGATAGGGATGAGAAAGGCAGGTTTGTAAAAAGTGCGTGATATTTTGTTTAGAGCAAAGAAATTAACAGGGGAATGGGTGGAAGGATATTATGTTATGTATTCTACGTCAATAGCATACCCGTATTTATACCCAAACGGCGAACACTACATTCAAACGATTCCGCATAATATTCGATTTGATATAGACCCTGACACCCTTTGCCAGTACACAGGCTTGGATGACAAGAATAACGTGGAGATATATGAGGGCGATATTATACGATATGTTGATGAAGTGACAGGAAAAGAAAAGACTGACGAGATTGAGTACAATGAAACTCATGCCGCTTTTTGCAGACTCTACAAAAGTGAAATGGGATTGCAGTATCTTTTTATTAATGAAGCTGTGGCGAACAAATGTGAGGTTATCGGCAATCTTTTTGATAATCCAGAATTATTGGAGGCAGCGGAATGAAAAAATATTATTGTCCGGCTTGTGGAAGATTCAAAAACAGATTTCAACTAAAAAGAGTAGATGATACGAGAATCGCTTGGCTGACTTGCAGATGGTGTCATACATCTAATATTTATAAAACTGAAGATGTTATAGGAAAACTTGTTTGTAAAACTTTGTTAGCAGAAGATTTTGATGATAAGCACGGAAGTTTTCTTTGAACTTTTAGATAATATGAAAAATTGGAGGCGGCGAAATGACGGAGAATGAAGCAAAACTAATACTCGATGTAAGGATAAGCAGATTTGAACATGCAGATGATGTAAATGAGGCATTGAATGTGGCGAAAACTGCCCTCAAAGAGATCCAGCAGTACCGTGCATTGGGAACTGTGGGAGAACTGCGGGAGTCCATGGAGAAGCAGAGGGCGAAGAAACCGTTATATAAATACCTCAAACCTTTTCCCAGCTGTCCGACTTGTGGAGAAGTAAACTTGCAAGTGAACAATGAATATAGGAATGTGATAGAAAACCATTCTTATTGCCCTGATTGCGGTCAGAAGATAGATTGGAGCAAAGATACATGAACATGACAAACAATGAAATCCGGCGCGAGTACCGGCTTGCGAAGGATAAAAAGGAACAGATAAAAATATTAGCGGATTTAAACCTGTGCAGTAAGTCAGAGATTGTTTTTACAATACTGGATTCAATCGATGCCGAAATAGCACCATTAGAAAAAGAATACAGGGAAACCGCTGGGTTTATTTTGAAAGGGAAAATATGAATCAGGTCAGTGGACAGATTAACTTTATAATCCTGCCAAACGGAAGAGTAAAGCTCTCCGTCCGCTACCGCCGCCCAAAGAAACATCCCTGCCATGCGCCGCGCACGTCATGGAACGAGTACGGCATGACAAAGGAACGCTTAAAGGAACTACAGGCGATATGCAGGGGCGGAGAATATGCCGCCGTTGTTTACGAGGAAGCCGAAAGAGCGTCCGAAATGCTTGCACCCTATATTTATAAGTCCGTCACTGAAAACCGCTCCTATGAGGGTGTGGAGTACATGGACGGACATAGGATTCCTTGCGGCAGAACGGATTTTTATGGTTACAGGCGGCTGATGTATGCCAACCTCGACAAAAGGCTAAAGCAGGGCGGATTTTAAAATGGTACAACTTTTACCTTGAAATGCGCAATAATGAAAAGAGAATGGAGTTTATATGCAGATTACAGAGAAAGAAATCAAAGACCTACACCCATATGAGAAGAACCCGCGCAAGAATGATAACGCGGTGGAGTATGTGGCAAACAGCATAAAAGAATTTGGCTTTAAAGTGCCAATCGTGATTGACAAGGATAATGTCATTGTCGCGGGCCACACAAGGTATAAGGCGGCAAAGAAGCTGAAATTAAAGACCGTGCCTTGTATCATGGCGGACGATTTGACGGACGAGCAGATAAAAGCCTATCGCCTCGCCGACAACAAGACCGGGGAGCTTGCGGAATGGGATTACGACCTGTTAGGCGGCGAACTGGACGGCATACTGGATATTGACATGGGCGACTTTGGCTTTGACTTATCTGCGGGCGAAGATGAAAAGCAGGAAGACAGCTACTATGGCGATGAGAGGGAAAGGACATATGACGCATATAACCTGAGCGAGTATGACAGTGAAAGAACAGCGGGATTTTACCAGATGCCCATAATCCGTAGGACGGATTACATACCTGACGGCATTATCAGCTTTAATTATATGCTGTCTGCAAAGGACAGAACCAAAGGCATACATTTCTACTGCGACGATTACCAGTTTGAAAGAATCTGGAATCAGCCACAGGCGTATATCGAAAAGCTGAAAGATTTTCCGTGCGTGTTTACGCCGGACTTTAGCCTATACATGGACATGCCCATGTCTATGAAAATCTGGAATGTGTATAGGAGCCGCCTTATCGGTCAGATGTGCCAGGACAGCGGCATGGAAGTGATACCTACACTGTCATGGGCGGAAGCGGACACGTTCACATTCTGCTTTGACGGCATCGAGGCGGGCGGCACGGTATCAGTCTCGACAATAGGCGTAAAGCGCAATGAGGAGGCGACGAAAATATGGACAGCCGGGATGGACGAGGCAATGAGGCGGCTGAAGCCGAAAACCGTGCTGGTATACGGCGGCGACATCGGATATGATTTCGGGAAAACGAAAGCGGTTTATTATGACAACGAGACTACGGAAAGAATGAAGAACAGTGGGCGGTAGAATGTATAAAGGGCAGAATGTAAGTATATCAGAAAGGCATATTGACGAATATTGCTTGAAATAAGAGGTGAGGTGAGTGCCAAATGCGGAAAACTTAATACCAAACGAAGCCCGAACACCGAAAGAACGCCGAGAAAACGCAAAAAAAGCGGGAGTTGCTTCTGGAAAGGCGAGAAAGAGAAAGAAATCCATGAAAGAAGCCGCGAAAATGCTCATGGACATGGACATAGCAAGCGAAAAGACAAAAGCGACGCTTGCCAAGCTGGGCATACCAGAGGACGACATGAGCTATTCAATGGCGGTCATGGCGGCGATGATGAACGAGGCGGCAAAGGGCAATGTAAAGGCGGCGGCGTTCATCCGTGACACCATCGGCGACGGCGCGGGGCACGAGCTTCAGAAACAGCGGCTTGCAATCGAGAAACAGCGCATGGAGATTGAGGCGGCGAAAGCCGCAAACGGCGAGAATGAGAAAGAAAAAATGCAGGAGATGTTGCAGAATGTACAGTCCATACAAGACCTTTTCAAGAACCCACAGCCGAACCGGGATATAGAAGATTATGAGTAACACGCCGAAGCCATTTACGCAAAACCAAATAGAATATGCAAAAAGGTGTATACATTCATGGTTCAACGTAGCCGAAGGAGGAAAAAGAGGGAGTAAAAATGTCTTACAGACTCAGATATTCTGCATGATGTTGGAGGAACACAAGAACCATATCCACCTGATAGGCGGCGTTTCCACGGCAACCGCGCGGCTGAACATCTTGGACTGTGACGGCTACGGGCTGTTTAATTACTTTGAGGGCAGATACCGCACAGGAAAGTACCAGAACCGCGACTGCGTGTATGTGCAGACTAAGACCGGGGAGAAGATAGTCCTCATCTCCGGCGGCGGCAAGGACGGAGATGAAAAGCTGATCAAGGGCAACACTTATGGAATGGCTTACATAACCGAGGCGAACGAGTGCCACCCGAACTTCATCAAAGAAGTGTTTGACCGTACCTTATCCAGTTACGACAGGAAAGTATTTCACGACCTGAATCCGAAAGCGCCTAACAACTGGTATTATGAGGAAATCTTGGACTTCTATGAGAAGTCGCAGAAAGAAAACCCTGATTTCGGATTCAATTACGGGCATTTCACCATAGCCGACAATTTGAGCATAAGCGAGGAAAGGCTGAAACAAATACTATCCACCTACGACAAAGGCACGGTGTGGTACAAGCGCGACATCTTAGGCAGGAGGACGGCGGCAGAGGGTTTGATATTTAAATACTTTGCTGACAATCCAGAGCCGTATCTTCTGAAATACTCGGACATCTTCGACGCTGACGGAAATGTGAAGCTGCGCTTTACCATGAAAACGATCGGGATTGACTTCGGCGGCAACAAGAGCCGGACAACCTATTACTGCACAGGATTCCAGAACAATTACCAAAAGCTGATTGTTTTAGGGGAAGATAAGCTCCCGGTATGCGAGGAAGTGAACACCTTGCAGATACAGACAAAGTTTAAGGAGTTCTTTATGCTCATGGAAAGCCAGTTCGGATATATCGAGGAATGCTTCGGGGATAATGCCGCGTCAACCCTCATCTATGACCTGCGGCAGACCGTACTGAATGAACACCTGCGGACGAGGATGAACGGCTGTGAAAAGGCTACCATTTTAGAGCGCGTGCGGCTTGTGGACCTGCTTCTTAGGACAGGGCGGCTAAAGATTTACGAGGGATGCCATGGGCTGATAAAGGCGCTGTCAGAATTAAAGTGGGATGATGAGAAAGAGGATGAAGTGGAAGATTTGAACATTGGTTCGATAAACGATTATTGGGATGGGTTCAATTACTCATGGACGGCTTATATGCCGAGGATTGCAATGAAGGTTTAGGAGGACATATGGCAAAAGCATATTATAACGGAATAGCAATAGATGAAGTTGACTTTGAAGTTGAATTTTGGTGCGAAATGAGCAAATTGAAAGATAAATATACAGAGTTAAGTGAAAAAGAATGCAAAGCGGACGATTCTTTTTATAGGTATTGGGCAATGAAATTAAGAGACGCGAACAAAGATTTGGAAATGGAATACACTTCCGCACAGTAACGCACAAACGACTTTGGAGATGAATAAATGGGTTTGATAATCGCTGTAATTATAACCGCCTATCTCTTCACAGGCGCAGTACTCGGCGGCATACTGGACGATGAGCGCAACAATTCCATAACGGACGGGGTACTGAACCGCAAATTCGGGGTCATGCTGTGCGTGTTCCTCTGGCCGCTCCTGATTGCGCTGGCGGCGGCTATCACGGTGTTAAATGCCGGTTATCTGGTGGGGAGAAAGGCGAAGGGGAAGATTAAATTTAAGCGGTGGAGGAAAGGGTAAATGAGAATACATAAAACACTCGAACAGGCAAAAGACGATTTAATCAGGGTTGGCGATATTATTTATTACTGTAATAAGGCGGCAGAAACAAGCGGGAAACTCGCCGCGAAATGTATCAGAAGCGAAGGGAAAGGCGAGAGCCGGACTTCATCTATAGGCGGCGCGGCATATTTTTTCAATCAGGAAGAAATATTCAGATACCATATTCCGAATGTCATTACTTGCATAATCAACGCTCCGCTTCAGACGGACGAGGACAGGGAGGAAGAAAATGAGTAAAAACCGCAAACTGCCTATTGTTATCGGACATTTGAAAGATAACGCATCCGACAAAGCTGTTATCGCCGCTAAAACGGACGATAGCGTTAAAATCGCTATATGTCGGTTGAAAGATGATAAAGAGGCAGTATCAGGCGCACAGATTGAGGTTGAGGATATAGAGGGAATTATCCAAGAGTTTTGGATTTGCAGGAAACAATCGTTAAAAGTGCTGATTGATACTTTACAGAAAATGTATGATACATGGGAGTGACAGCATGAACTTTCTAAACTGGACGAATGGGGTAATGAGCAAGATGTTCACGAACGAAATCAAGAAAAAATTCAACGCAGACATCCAGCTTTCTTCAACAATGGAGAGCTGGATTCAGACATTCCACAACATTACGAGCGGAAAGCCACCGTGGAACGACCCGAAGGACGATATCGAAAGTATCAACTTCGCCGGGTTCATTGATGATGTGACTGCCGGGCTTGTCACTCTGGACTTAGGGATTGAGATGCCCGACACGCCGAGAGGGCAGTATTTACAGAAACAGGCAGATTATGTATTGCAGGTAATCAATGACAAGGTATCGGAGGGGCTTGGCAACTGCGGCATCATGTTCAAGCCAAATGGGCAGAATGTGGATTACATAGAGCCGGGGAACTTTGCGCCGACCGAAACGGACAGCAATGGAAACATTTTAGGGTGCGTGTTCCAGTCACAGATTACAAGAGGCGATTACACCTATACAAGGCTTGAATGGCACAGATTTGAGGGCGTAACGGACGCTGACGGGCAGGAAATGAGGGTATACCGCATTACTAATCAGGCATTCAGGGCACGGAAG
This sequence comes from uncultured Lachnospiraceae bacterium, assembly GCA_964393865.1. Classification (GTDB taxonomy): domain Bacteria; phylum Bacillota; class Clostridia; order Lachnospirales; family Lachnospiraceae; genus Suilimivivens. The sequence continues at coordinate 66,748 of CAYMUW010000002.1, read as the reverse complement.
CCTGCCGGGAGTACAATAAATACAGAGAACATCGGCGATGAGTGCAACCTGACAGAAGTACCGGAATGGGCGAATCTTGCGCCGGACATGGCACTGCAGGGCGTGGAGCGTCCGCTCTTTGCATATTTCAAGAACCCTGCGCCGAACAGGATAGACCGCACAAGCCCTTTAGGCGTTCCAATCTGGCACAACTGCCTGAAAGAATTGAAAGACCTTGATATCGCATGGGGCAGGAAATCCGGGGAAGTCGCCGACAGCAAGCACATCACATTTGCGGACGAGAGCGTTATCCAGTCTGCAAACAATAGGGGCGTAACGCTTGCGAGATTTGTAAAAGGTATTAACATGGGAGCGAACGCGATAGACAGTACGCCGATACATGAGCACGTGGCGACCATGCTGACGGAGCAGAGGATAGCAGACATCAATTCCATACTTGCCCTCATTTCAACAAAATGCGGATTTTCACAAGGATTTTTCGTGTTAGACGAGAAAACAGGAGTTGTTACGGCAACACAGATCGAGAGTGACGATCAGGAAACCATCAGAACGATAAAAAACATAAGGGGAAAATTAAAGAATGCTTTCGAGAACCTGTTTTATGCCTTAAACGTGTTCGCTGACATTTACACAGATTTGCCTGCTACTTCGTGGGAAGATCTAAAAGAAAAGATTGTCTTTGATTTTGCAGACATTACCGATAATTTCGAAGAAGAAAGAACAGCTTGGTGGAAATACCGCCTGCAAGGAGATGTGCCTCCATGGATGTACTACGTAAAATTCGAGGGCATGAGCGAAGATGAAGCAAAGGCAATGGTAGAGGAAGCGAAGCCGGATAAGGAAGCGGGATTATTCAGGGAGGAATAGAGGAATGACATTTACGGTTATAGACACAAAGACAGGAAAAGAGCCGGATTGTAAGGACATTGCATTACATGAAGAATGGGCGAAAAATTTTATCTATTGCGATATAGAGGGCTTCTATATCGGAGAAGACGGGCAGCTTATACTTGCTGATGAATGTGGAAACTTCGCATATTGCCCGATTGACAGGTTTAAAATTGAAATGGAGCAGGAATAACCATGAACATCAACACCACAGTTGGGAGCGTCCACATTACGCTGTCAGACGAGAGATTGAAGGAATATATATGGCAATAAAAGATAAGCATTTTTTCCGAAATATGTTCAAAAAAGCAAGCATACATATCCACGAGGGCGGCGTTCAAGTAGATATAGATGTTACACGATTCGGGCGCAAGCTGGACTATGCGCAGGACGCTATGAAAGCGCAGCTTGTACAGGATATGCTCAAATACGTGCCAGAGGGAGACGGAGAGGGCGGCGGCAGTCTTTATAATGACATAAAGACATTCAATGAAACGAATCCAGAAAGAGATGTAGTATACGCCTATAATCCGAATGGAGTTCCTTATGGTCATTACCAGCACGAGGGAGTAATGTATGCAGACCCCAAAACCGGAAAAGGATCTTTTTATTCCCCTGAATATGGACATTGGAGCAGGCCAGGCGTGTCAAAGGTAAAGACAACGCGCCTTTTGCAATATCAGAAGCCGGAGGCGAAAAGACAGTGGCTTAGATATGCCGCCGAACATGACCGGGAGGACGTTGTAAGGGCAGCAAAGGAGGCTTTCAAGAAAGAATAATGTTCACACCCGAATATCTCTCTGAATTGGTTGAAAAAACGGCCGGAGCGGCGGCAGAGTTCAATCTGTATCTGACGAACAAGGTTATTGAATCAGTTATACAGCAGTTTGAATTTGACGGGGAAATTACTATATCCCCGTCAAACAAGCATAGATTAAACTTACTGAAGCAGTCAGGCATCCTTATGGGTGACATCCAGCAGGAAATCAGTAAAAGATTGCCTGCATTGGACAAAAAAATCAAAGATGCTTTTTATCAAGCCGGATATGACATAAATGAAGACATAAATAAATCAGTTGCGGACATGGTAGATGCCGATAAGGAGCTGAAAGACTTTATTGGGAAAGCTCCGCGGCTTGAAAATCTGACATCGGATGAAAAGAAAATCCTCGATGCGGCATACAAACGCACGAACGGCGAGATTAAGAACCTGACGCGAACGACAGTGGCAGATATGAACACACAGTTCATCAATTCCTGCGATAAAGCATATTGGAAAGCCACGCACGGCATTGACAAGGCAACGGCGATCAGGGAGGCGATAGATGAAGTATCAGCTTATGGCAGCCATGTGATATACCGCAGGAATGGGAAAGAACGCAAAATGACCGTAGAGGCGGCTGTCAGAATGTGCGTTGTAACCGGGCTAAATCAGGCAAACGCGGAAATTACGCTATCAACGTGTGCAGAGATGGGCGTGAGCGCAGTATTAGTATCAAGCCATCTAGGCGCACGGTATACGGATAAAATAGAGCCAGCCAACCATGAATCATGGCAGGGCAAGGTATACTCCCTGTCTGATGATTTAATGAAAAAATTCGGCTATGAGGAAAAGAAGAAAGGCATATTCGGCAAGATAAAGGAGTTTTTCGGCAAATTCCGTAAGCAGGAACATTATGAGGATTTTGAAACCGTAACCGGGTACGGAACAATAGAAGGATTATGTGGAATAAACTGCCGCCATACATTCATGCCGTTTCATAAAGGAATGAAGAATAACCAGACACAGTATGACAGCGAGGAAAATAAGAAGCGGTATGACTTAGAACAGAAAAAGCGGGCATATGAACGCAGAATCCGTGACACGAAGAAGAAGCTCTTCTCCGAACGCCATGCCATACAATACGCAAAGGACGAACAGCTGATTGCAGAATTGAAAGACAGGGAGAAGCAGCTGAAAGGGCAGTTTGATAAGCAATACAATGAGTATGGCGCATTTTGCAAACAGAACGGGTTAAAACGCAGTGAGGATAGGCTGTATGTTTCACCCTAAACTGTAGAAAAGGATGATGAAAAATGAGCAGATGGATTGAATATAACCCGAACCCGAAGAGCCGCCGCGTCGGCGACTGCGCTATCCGCGCCTGTTGCAAAGCCACTGGGCGCACATGGGACGAAGTCTTTGACGCGCTCACACAGATAGCCTTTGACACTGCGGACGGATGCAACTCTTCCAATGCGGTATGGGGAGAATATTTAAGGCAGAATGGATTTGAGCGGCATGAGCTGGATTATCCGGCGGACGTGTATAAATTCTGCTGCAACTTCCCGCATGGTACATATATCCTCGGATTGGATGGGCATGTTGTTACGGTGGTAGATGGGAAATATTGGGATTCATGGGACAGTGGTGAGAAGAATGTGATTCATTATTGGGCAAGAAAATGATTGCAGCTTCCAAAATTTGGCAACAATATTCCCGAGGTGATTATTATGGAAGTCAGAATCATTAAGGACGGACAAGAGATAACCACAGACGAGGTACAGCTTTCAGATAAACAAAAACTGGAAATACAGCGGATTATTGAATAAATCCTGAAAATATGATAAAATGTGCCAGAACAGCGACCCCTGACACATTCAAAGGAGGGATAGATATGGAATGTGTCGCATATATGCGTGTTTCGACAGAGAAACAGGCAGAAGAGGGTCTCGGCTTAGAGAGCCAGAAAAGAGATATTGAAAATTACGCAAGGAAAAACGAACTGATCATATCGGACTGGTATGTTGATGACGGCTATACCGGTGCGAACATGGATAGACCACAGTTACAGCGATTAATTGGCGATTGCACTAAAAAGCGTGTAAAATGCGTTGTGGCGTTCAAACTGGACAGGCTTTCCCGGTCGATGGTGGACGGAATCTATATGATTGAGCGCGTATTCCAGCCGAACGATGTTGATTTTCGGTGCGTCCATGACAACGTAGGGTATGATGATCCCATGCAGCAGGCTTACACGCAGATGATGGCGGTATTTGCCCAGCTAGATAAGAATACTATGCTCCTTCGTATGCGCGGCGGTATGCTTGAGAGGGTAAAGCAGGGCTATTGGCCCGGCGGCGGAAATAAACCATATTGTTATACCTACAATAGGGAAACCGGGATTTTGGAGCCGATACTTGAACGTGCGGAGCAGGCGAGGAGCGCATTAAAGCTTTTCATTGATGGCTATTCAGATGAAAAAATAGCGCGGATTCTTGGATACAAACAAGAGAGGACAGTGCATCAGATATTAACAGGCATTGTTAATATTGGCATGATACCCTATAAGGGAGAGGTATACCAGGGAAAACACCAGCCGATATTTGACCGAGAGGAATTCGAGCGAGGTCTTGAGATGCGGAAAATCCGGGGGAACGCAAGGTCGTACAGCAGAACAGAGCCAAATCTTCTGACAGGCTTGTGCTACTGCGGCGTGTGCGGATGCAAGATGCGTTACCAAAAATGGACGCATGGACTGCATAAAATATATTGCTGCTCGCGAAATGCCAGTTTAAGCAGGCTTCCGAACTGGAATCCGGATTGTACTAACTCGCAGGAGTGGGCTTCGGATATAGAAAAGGCGGTAGAGGAACAGATATTAAAAATCTCCTTAAACCTTTCTGATAGCAGGAAAGCCGAAACTGAAAGCAAATCTGAAATCATCAGCAAAGGCATTGAACAGGAAAAAGGCAGATTGAAACGTCTGTACGAGGTTTATTCTGACGGAAATGATACAGTAATCGAGATGATAAAAGAAAAAGAAAGCCGCATCAAAGAGTTAAAGGAACAGCTTGAGAAAGAATATAAAGCAGAGTGCAAAAAGCCGGATAAAAGCCTTGTGTATGAGCAAATAAAAACGCTTGCCGACGTATGGGATCACATCGACAAGCAAGCAAAAAATAAGATACTTAAAATTATAATCTCAAAAATAGTAATAGTCAACGGACGTGTTGACATTTATCTGAGGGATTTTTAGCACCTATGCCAAAGCTTTGGCATAGGTGGAATATACTATTAGCATAACCGTAAATCATAGGTACAGCATATGTGCTGAATTTTACATTCAGCGAGGAATCAAAATTATCGATGGCTTTAATCAAGCCGATGCAGCCGATTTGAAACAAATCATCCACGTTTTCGTTGCTGGCCGAAAACCGTTTGATAACGCTTAAAACAAGGCGCAGATTTCCTTCAATGTACTGCTGCCTTGCTGATGTATCGCCTTCCTCTATCTGCTTAAAAAGCTTTTCCTTTTCCTCTGCCTTTAAAAGCGGCAGCTTTGCCGTATTAACTCCGCATATTTCCACCTTTCCCTGAGCCATCTGCGCAAATCCTCCTGATCTTCATTGCAGCCTTTCAAAATTTCCGCTGTAATAAAATCATTCACCGTTTGGCAGAAAAATATTCATGGCAGACTTCAAATATAAAATGGTTGACATAATTTAATTATCAAAATATAATATACGCAAAGGGCAGATGAGGGAGGGAAGCGATATGAAATGTCCGTTTTGCGGCCATGAAAATACCAGAGTAATTGATTCCAGACCGGCGGAGGAAAATAATTCCATCAGACGCCGCCGTGTATGTGATGAGTGTGATAAACGTTTTACCACCTATGAGAAGGTAGAGACTATTCCGCTTATTGTCATCAAAAAGGATAACAACAGGGAAACCTATGATAGATCCAAAATAGAGGCAGGTGTGCTTCGTGCGTGCCATAAACGTCCGATCAGCGCCAATCAGATTAAGCAGCTGATAGACGAGGTGGAAACGGAGATTTTCAGCAGAGAAGAGAAGGAAATACCCAGCCGGATTATCGGAGAGCTGGTGATGAATAAGCTGAAGGATTTAGAGGCGGTTGCCTATGTGCGTTTTGCTTCCGTATACAGGGAATTTAAGGATATCAACACCTTCATGGACGAACTCAAGAAGGTTTTGAAATAAAGGATAGCCGCAGGGCGGCGATGAAGGAGAAACAATATGGCAACAGAGTTTGTAGAAAGAAAAAGATGGTTGTTTTTTGGACTGCCGTTTACCTTTACAAAATACTATATTAAGGAAAATACCATCACGATCAACAGCGGTTTCTTCAAAAAGGTGGAAAATGACTGCTATATGTATAAGGTTCAGGATGTAGAGTTGGTGACTTCTCTGGCAGAGAGAATTTTCGGACTGGGAACGGTTATCTGCTATACGGGTGATACCACGCATCCGAAGCTTCCGCTGGTACATATTAAAAATTCCAGGGAGGTCAAGAATTTCATTTTGGAAACCTCCGAGCAGGCAAGAATTAAGAGACGTACCTTAAATATGCTGGATATCGGCGCAGGCGTTGACGATCTGGATGGAGATATGCTAGATTAAGTGAATAGGGAAACAAGCATCAAAGGCGGTATGAAGTTTTCATACCGCCTTCTCATGATTGCAATGTAATATCTTTTCGAAAAGCAGTCCCGCCAAAACCCAGTTAGGAAAGTAGTCCAGGCGGATAATCCGGCGGATATGCCATCTGGAATTTTCGTAGTTCCAGGGGCACATGCGGTGCTTGTCCAGAAAGTGTCCGGTGAGATATTCTCCCGCATAAATACATACTGCATAGATCAGCCCCCGCAGGTAAGCAGGGAAATTTTTCAGGGGCTTGTACAGAAGAGAAAGAAAGCAGGCGCTTCCGTAGATCGGAAACATCCACAGGGAGGTTTGGCCCATCAGGCGCATATCACGGCGCCTTAAGGAGTCAAGCGCAGTGAAGATGATTTCCATGCACCAGCCGGTAAGGCCGCATTTGAAAAAGTTTTTCAGCATGATCGAATCCGTCCTTTGACAGTTTTTTGATATTAGTATGGCATAGAAAAGAAAAATTATTCATTGAATAGGCGGCGGGCAATGCAGGAAAGAGAGTAAATGAAGAAATGAATTATCAGGAAGTATTGGATTATGCAGACGAATTAAAAAAATACGGAAGCGTTCCCGGACTTGGCAGTGTGTCAAACCTTTGCGGAAAGCTTCATAATCCGCAGAATGAGCTGAAGTTTATTCATATTGCAGGAACCAACGGTAAGGGTTCGGTGCTTGCCTTTTGCTCGGAAATATTAAAGGCGGCAGGCTATCGGGTAGGAAGATATATTTCCCCTACGATTTTTGAATATCGGGAGCGGATGCAGATAAACGGCAAGTCCATAAGCAAGAAGGAGCTTTGTGAGCTGATGGAGCTGATGAAGGGGCTGTGTGAGGAGCTTGTTGCGGAAGGAAAGCCTCACCCCACCGCCTTTGAACTTGAAACCGCCATGGCATTTTATTATTTTAAGGAGCATCAATGCGATATTGTGGTTTTGGAAACCGGCCTGGGCGGCCTTTTGGATGCCACCAACGTGATTCAAACAACGGTGGTGGAGGTATTTACTTCCATCAGTCTGGATCATATGGGTGTTTTGGGAAAGAGCCTTTCCCAGATTGCCGGGAACAAAGCGGGAATTATGAAGCCCGGTTCAAGAGCGGTTGCCCTGAAAGGGGATGACGAGGTGATGCAGGTGCTTCGGCAGAAAGCGGAGGAGCTTGACGTTCCGCTGACCATAGTTGACTCGGCGGAGCAGACAGGCGTCAAAAGCAGCCTGGAGAAGCAGAGCTTCCATTATGGCGGTTACCGTGATCTTACCATTACCATGGCAGGAAAATATCAGATTGAAAATGCCATGCTGGCAGTGAAGGCAATGGAAGAGCTGACCAGGGCAGGTTTTCCGGTTAAGGAGTCTGCTGTCTACAAAGGACTTTTATGCGCAAGTTGGCCGGGCAGATTTCAGGTAATAGAAAAAAAGCCCTTGTTTATTGCGGACGGAGCCCACAATCGGGACGGAGCGGCCAGGCTTGCGGAGTCTGTTCGTTTTTATTTTACAAACAGGAGAATTATATATATAATAGGAATATTGAGAGACAAGGAACAAAGTGAGATATTGAAAGCGACCTGTCCTCTGGCGCAGCAGATACTGACGGTTCCTACACCGGGGGAGAGGGGAATGTCTTCCTATGAGCTGGCCTGTATGGCAGGAGAATACCACAGCAATGTTACATCTGTGGACAGCGTGCAGGAGGCGGTAGAGCTTGCCTATCTGCTGGCGGACAAGGATACGGTAATCATTGCCTTTGGTTCTTTGTCGTATCTCGGAAATCTGATCAGGTTCGTGGAATCTGTCTCTGATAAAAAGAGTAGAAAGGATATCGGGAGAGACTCACATGGTAAACAAAGAGAAAGTTGAAGCGGCAGTGAAAATGCTCCTTGAAGGAATCGGAGAGGACTGCGATAGAGAAGGACTTAGGGAAACCCCGGCCAGGGTGGCACGGATGTATGAGGAGCTTCTTGAGGGAATGGACGCTTCTGCCGGGGAGCATCTTGTAAAAACCTTTACGGCACAGGATAATCAGATTGTTTTAGAGAAGGACATTGGGTTTTATTCCATTTGTGAGCATCACATCATGCCTTTTTTCGGGAAAATACATATTGCTTATATCCCGGACGGAAAAGTGGTGGGAATCAGTAAGCTGGCCCGGACCGTGGAGGTATATGCAAGAAGGCTTCAGATACAGGAAAAGCTTACCGCACAGATTGCCGACGCCATTATGGAGCACTTAAAGCCAAAGGGCGTTATGGTTATGGCAGAGGCAGAGCATATGTGCATGACCATGCGGGGCGTGAAAAAGCCGGGAAGCCAAACGGTAACCGTGATCTGCCGCGGACTGTTTGAGCAGGACGAGAGCCTGAGAAGTCTTTTTATGGATATGGTGAAGCAGAGGTAAATGAGAATGGAGAGGGCAAACCGGATCTTGGAGCATCCAAAATACAGGAAATATTTAGCTAAGAACGAGGAGGCAGAGGCGCAGCGGCGCTTCTGCCATCATAATATGGGGCATTTTCTGGATGTGGCAAGGCTGGCAGTGATTTTAAACGAGACGGAAGGCTATGGGATAGAAAGAGAATTGATTTACGGTGCCGCACTGTTACACGATGTTGGGAGATGGATGCAGTATCAGGACGGTACGCCCCATGAGAAGGCCGGTGTGATGCTTTCACCGGAAATTCTTGAGGACTGCGGGTTTACCGGCGAGGAACAAAAATATATCTTAGAGGCTATCGGCAATCACCGAAACAGTGACATCAAAGAAGAAAAATCTCTGTCAGGGCTCCTTTATCGTGCGGATAAGCTGAGCCGTCCCTGCTTTGCCTGCAAGGCGGAACCGGAATGCGACTGGAAGCAGGGCAAAAAGAATAAGAAGCTGATTCTGTAACAGGGATTATGATGTGGTCCGGACGCAGAATAAGGTGCAGAAATGAGGTTAAATAAATATGAAAATAGGAAATCGTGAGTTTGATTTAAAGAACCACACTTATGTCATGGGAATATTAAATGTGACGCCGGATTCCTTTTCTGACGGCGGAAAGTTCAATCGGTTGGATCAGGCGCTTTTTCATGTGCAGGAAATGCTGGATCAGGGAATGGATATTTTAGATATCGGCGGAGAGTCCACCAGGCCGGGATATCAGCCCCTTCCCGTACAGGAGGAGATAGAAAGAGTGCTTCCTGTCATTGAAGAAGTGAAAAAGCGCTTTCAGGTTCCCGTTTCGCTGGATACCTGCAAGGGAGAGGTGGCAAGAGCCGGGATACTGGCGGGGGCAGATTTGATTAACGATATCTGGGGACTAAAGTATGATGACAGGATGGCGCAGGTGCTGGGAGAGGCACAGGTGCCCTGTGTGCTGATGCATAACAGAGCGGAAGCGGTTTATGAAAGCTTTATGGAAGATGTGATTTCCGATCTTGGGGAAAGCATTGCTATCGCCCACAGGGCCGGAATTTCGGATGAACAGATTATTCTTGATCCGGGGGTGGGATTTGGCAAGACCAGAGAGCATAATCTGGAAATGCTCGGTAAGCTGGAGCAGTTAAAAACGCTGGGCTATCCACTGCTTCTCGGAACCAGCAGAAAATCCGTGATCGGACTTACTCTTGATCTGCCGGTAAATGAGCGGCTGGAGGGAACTCTTGTGACTACCGTGTTTGGCGTGATGAAGGGCTGCGGTATTGTCAGGGTGCATGATGTGAAGGAAAATGTGCGCGCCGTTAAAATGACGGAGGCAATACGGGAGGCTGCCGGGGAGGTTTGCAATGGATTTTATTAAGATAGAAGAGCTTCAGGTTTATGCCGGCCATGGCGTGTTTTCGGAGGAAACCAGAAAGGGACAGATGTTTTATGTGAATGCCGTTCTTAGTACGGATTTAAGGTCAGCGGGACAGAAGGATGAATTAAACTTTTCCACCCATTATGGGGAGGTTTGTCATTTCATCAGCAGATATTTAAAGGAGCATACCTTTCTTTTGATTGAGGCGGCGGCGGAGCATCTGGCTAAGGAGCTGCTGTTGGAATTTCCACTGATTAGGGAGCTGGAGCTTGAAATCAGAAAGCCTCATGCGCCCATCGGCTTACCGCTTTCCAGTGTATCCGTACAGATCAGGAGAGGTTGGAAGCAGGTTTATCTGGGAATTGGTTCCAATATGGGAGACCGCAGGGGATATATGGACAGAGCGGTTGAAAGACTGAATGACTGTCAGGAGATCAGAAACGTGAAATGCTCCGATTTCATTACCACAAAGCCCTACGGGGGAGTGGAGCAGGAGGACTTTTTAAACGGAGCCATAGGACTGGAGACCCTTTTGACGCCGGAAGAGCTTCTTGAGTTTCTGCATGAATTGGAGAAGGAAGCAGGAAGGGAGAAAAAGGTTCATTGGGGGCCCAGAACATTGGATTTGGATATTCTTTTTTATCGGGGGTATGTATCGGATGATCCCCAATTAACGGTACCCCATCCCGATATGGAAAACAGGATGTTTGTTTTAGAGCCGCTTTCCGGGCTTTGTCCCTATTACAAAAATCCGGTTACAGGCAAAAGCGTAAAGCAGATGCTTAAGGAACTGAAGAATAAACAAGAGCTTAAGGAGATACAAGAGCTTAAGAAGATACAGGAGCCCGTGGAAGGGCAGAAGAGCACGGAAAAACAGGAAGTGTCAGCAGGAAAGGCATGAGAGCAAAGTGAAAAAGGAAAAGAACAGAACCAAAAGTAATTGCGAGCAATGCAATAATTACGTTTATGATGAGGATTATGAGTGTTATACCTGTGAAATGGATCTGGATGAGGATGAGATGGCCAGATTTTTGGCAGACTCCTACAAAGACTGCCCTTATTATCAGCCCGGAGACGAATACCTCATTGTCAGAAAGCAGATGTAGCCTTGTTTGCAGGCGGTAGGCGGCGCCCGTTATTGTAAGGCGGCTTCGGCTGCTGCCTGAAAAGTGGTTACGTTGACAGGACCGTTTACCGGTGTATGGTACACAGGCGTATCTGCTCCAAATGCAGAAAAATAGGCATAGTTTGAGGTGAGATTGATGTTGGAGAAGTTTCCCTCGGCAATGATTTCAGGACTGCTTCCATCCAGTGCCATCCGCATCAGGGCAGGCTGGGAAACAGAATTACGCTGGTAGTAAATATAGTTTTCCCCCACATTAAAGGCGTCCACTCTGTCGTTGGTCAGGATTTCCACGGTGTTTGCGGAAAGAGAAAGGCGGCACAGCCTGTAATCGGAGGATACATCCATGTAGTAAATGTAGTCGTCCTGCCATACAGGATACCAGAGATTGCCCTGATAAACAGTGGATATGGTGTCGTTAGCGGTATTAAGCGCATAAAGGTAGTGGTTATCCTCGGTGCCGTTAAAGTATATGATGCCGTTATGGCAGGCGGCGGGATTGATTACACCATCGTAAACAAGGGTGTTTTCGGACTGGTCGGTTTTCACCTTATACAGCTGGGTGAAATCGGTGTTGTTATACCTTTGATAATAGAGATAATCGCCGCAGAGCTGCATGGTAACGGAAGCATTTCTGTCCAGGCATTTTGTGTCTTTGCCGTTTGTTTTGGAACGGTAAACGCCGTAAGTGCGGAGTACATAGCCAAGGCCGACGCCGCCGTTAGAGCTATCCATATAATAATAGAGATAGTCCCCTGCGGTATTGATGGAATTTACCTGTGAGCTGGTTAGCTTCTGCAAATCGGTTTCATCGGCATTCATGGAGTAAAGGCAGCCATTGTCATAAGCATTGGAAAAGTAAACCCTGCCATTTCCCTCGGCAAAAAGTCCGCCGTTATTTAAATTTCCGGCAGTGTTCCCGGTAACCGAAGGATCATTGTGGGGAACTCTGGAGGATAAGGCGGAATACACGCCGGACAGAATCAGCGCCAGCAGGATAATAGCCGCAAAGAGTAAGACTTTCCAGTTCTTTTTCATAACAGACTCCTTTTATCGATGAATGTTTTCTGATAAGATATATTATAATAAATCGGGATTTGCAGTGCAACCTAAAATCCCGAAAGCTTTTTGGGAAGGTAAAAGATAAGTAAACTGCCTTGATAAGCAGATTTTTTTGATATAAAATGATAGCGGTATTAAGGAAAACATGGACGGAAAGGTAAGCGTATGGATCTATTAGACTTAAGAGAACAAATTGATGGGATTGACACCCAGATCGTGGAACTGTACGAGAAGCGGATGGAGGTTTCCAGGCAGGTAGCGGAATACAAGATTCAAACGGGTAAGAAGGTTTTTGACAAAGCACGGGAAGAAGAGAAGCTTCGAAAGGTGAAGTCTCTCACTCACAATGAATTTAACAGTCATGGGATAGAGGAGTTATTTGAGCAGATTATGTCCATGAGTCGGAAGCTTCAGTACCGAATGCTGGCAGAGCATGGCAGTATGGGAAAGCTTCCCTTTATCGGTGTGGATCATTTGGATGAAGGCAGGGCAAGAGTGGTTTTTCAGGGAGCGGAAGGAGCCTATTCCCAGGCGGCAATGATGCAGTATTTCGGGGATCAGGTAAACAGCTTTCATGTGGAAACCTTCAGGGACGCCATGATTGCCATAGATGAGGGAAGCGCAGATTTTGCGGTGCTCCCTATTGAAAATTCCACTGCAGGGATAGTCAGTGAAATTTATGATCTTCTGGTGGAGTTTGAGAATTATATTGTAGGGGAACAGATCATTAAAATTGAGCATTGCCTGATGGGAGTACCCGGCACGGAACTTTCGGACATTAAAACGGTTTATTCCCATCCCCAGTCATTGATGCAGTCATCCAGATTTTTAAGTCAGCATCGCTGGCAGCAGATCAGCATGCAGAACAATGCCTTTGCGGCAAAGAAGGTGGCGGAGGATCAGGATAAAAGTCAGGCTGCCATTGCCAGTGAGTATGCAGCAAAGCTGTACGGGCTTCAGGTGCTTTTAAAGGGCGTAAACCAGTCCAGCACCAATTCCACCAGATTTATTATTGTGACCAATCAGAAGGTGTTTTTAAAGGATGCGGGAAAGGTCAGCATTTGCTTTGAGGTGCCCCATGAGAGCGGTTCTCTTTATCATATGCTTTCCCACTTTATTTATAATAATTTAAATATGAACAGAATTGAAAGCAGACCGATTGAGGGAAGAAACTGGGAATACCGCTTCTTTATTGATTTTGACGGAAATCTGGCTGACAGCGCCGTAAAGAATGCCCTGCGGGGACTACGCGAGGAAGCCAGAAATATGAAAGTACTGGGAAATTACTGATTCAGAGCGTAAAGACCACAGACTTAAACTTGTTATGTGCAAAAGCAGCGCAGAAATGAGGATAACGATGAGAGAACAGGAATTAATTGTATATAAGGATTTTAGCGAAGATGAGGGTAGCCTTCTGTATGATATGGCGTGGCTGATGGAAAATTACAGGAATGAAAAGGTAAGCCGGGAAGAAATGTCGGCGTTGATGTATGACTGCATCCATCGTCTTTTGGAACTGGCCGGTAATCATGGGTTTTATGGAAATCTGTGGCACTGCTATCTTTCCAATCTTCTGGTCAACAATGAGAACAGTTACAGCAAAGCCTGCGAGATCAGAGGCGCAGTGGTAGGCACCATCAATCAGGCGGTGCTTCATGACATTGTGATTTTCAGGGAATTATTTAATTATGACTTTTCCGACATGTTAAAGGTGCTTCGCATTCAGGGGTTTGAGTTGATTACCGATTATGTGAGCAGTGAAAGCGAAAGCAAGGTATACAACAGCCGTATCAGGGAAAGAATTTGTTCTCTGGCAGTGAAGTTTGCGGGCAATCATACGCCGGAAGAGATGAAGGAAACCCTGACGGAATTTTACAGAGATTACGGGGTAGGCAGATTTGGACTTCACAAGGCCTTTCGTGTGGTGCACGACGAGGAGGGCGTTAAGGTAGTGCCTATTTTAAATATTGCCCATGTGCATCTGGATGATCTGGTGGGATATGAAATACCCAAGCGGAAGCTGATTGAAAATACGGAGGCATTTGTCAGCGGCAGAAAGGCAAATAACTGCCTGCTTTTTGGAGATGCAGGAACAGGGAAATCCTCCAGCATCAAGGCCATTGCCAACGAGTATTATGAGAAGGGACTGCGCATCATTGAGGTGTACAAGCATCAGTTTCAGGACTTGAATGATGTGATCGCCCAGATCAAGAACAGGAATTATAAGTTTATTATTTATATGGATGATCTGAGTTTTGAGGATTTTGAGACTGAATATAAATACTTAAAGGCAGTGATTGAAGGAGGGCTGGAGAAGAAGCCGGAAAACGTGTTGATTTATGCCACCTCCAATCGAAGACATCTGGTGCGGGAGAAGTTTTCCGATAAGGAAGACCGCAGGGATGACCTGCATGCAGGGGATACAGTGCAGGAAAAGCTTTCACTGGTAGCCAGATTTGGCGTCACAATCTTTTTTGCGGCGCCGGACAAAAAGGAGTTTCAGGACATTGTCCGGGCACTGGCGGAGCGTTATCATGTGAATATGCCGGAGGAAGAGCTTTTACTGGAGGCAAACAAGTGGGAGCTGGCCCATGGAGGACTTTCCGGCAGAACCGCCCAGCAGTTTATCGATTATCTGCTGGGAAGTAAAAGAAACGGTGATGATACTGTGCTTTGATTGAGCGGGAAGGGGGAAGTGGTTGAAACATGGCAGTTAAAACATTTGCGGCAATTGATGTGGGTTCTTATGAGCTTTCCATGAAAATATTCGAGGTATCCAAGGTAAAGGGCATGAAGGAGATTGACCATATCAGGCACAGCATTGATATGGGAACGGAAAGCTACAGCACAGGAAAGCTGAGCTATCAGAGAGTGGAGGAATTATGCAGGATTCTTCGTGAGTTTTCGGCTATCATGAAAACCTATCAGGTTTCCGATTATGTTGCTTACGGAACAAGCGCCATCCGCGAGGCGGAAAATACCGCTATCCTGTTAGATCAGATTGAGCAGAGAACCGGAATCAGAATCAGTGTATTAAGCAATTCCGAGCAGCGCTTTTTGGATTATAAATCCATCGCTTTTCAGGGGGAGGGCTTCCAGCGGATTATTGAAAACGGTACCGCAATTGTGGATATCGGCGGAGGCAGTATTCAGGTTTCCCTGTTTGATAATGACACACTGGTGTCCACACAAAATATGAAGATGGGTGTTTTAAGGCTGCAGGAGAGAATCGCCCATTTAAATGCCAGCTTCAGGCAATATGAAAGTCTTTTGGGGGAACTGATCGATTCCCAGCTGACGGTCTATAAGAAGCTGTATTTAAGGGACCGGGAAATCAAAAATATTATCATCGTGGATGATTATCTTTCAACGCTGCTCCGCAAAAAGAGTATTGACAGTGAAATGCGGGGATATGCCGGCGCAGAGCTTCTGGAGAAGATACACAAGGCGTACCAGAGCGAAGGCCTTTCCGAACTGGCCAGACGGTGGGATATGCCGGAGGAAAGCATGCCTCTTGTGTATATAGTGCTGATTATGACCAAACGAATTATGGAAGTAATGGGAGCGGATTTAATCTGGGCGCCGGGAGTTACTCTGTGTGACGGTATTGCATATGAGTATGCGGAGAAGAATAAGATTATAGTGTCTGCTCATGACTTTGAGAAGGATATCATTGCCTGTGCACATAATATCAGCAAACGCTACCGGGGAAGCAAAAAGCGGAGCGAGACTTTGGAGGAGATAGCCCTTACTATTTTTGACAGCATGAAAAAGGTGCATGGCTTAGGCAAAAGAGAAAGGCTGCTTTTACAGCTTTCCACGATATTACATGACTGCGGTAAGTATGTCAGTATGTGGAATTTGGGAGAGTGCTCCTACAATATCATTATGTCCACGGAGATTATCGGGCTTTCCCATATGGAAAGAGAAATCGTTGCCAATGTGGTGAAGTATAACCATCTGGAATTTGCTTACTATGAGGAAATGAGCAGATACAGTATGCTGGATAAGGAATCCTATTTAAAAATTGCCAAGCTGACAGCCCTTCTCAGGCTGGCAAACGGGCTGGATCGAAGCCATAAGCAGAAATTCAGAAATGTAAAAACCGTGCTGAAGGACAATCAACTGATTATCACGGTAGATACCAATGAGGATATTACTTTGGAAAAGGGCCTGTTTGGCGCACGAGCTGCCTTCTTTGAGGAGGTATACAGCGTGAAGCCCGTTATTAAGCAAAAGAAAACGATTTAGGCGGAGGTTAGGTTGATGAAAGATTCAAAATATGCGGACCCCGGATTTTACAGCAACAGAGAACTGAGCTGGGTACTTTTTGACAAGCGTGTGTTAAGCGAAGCACGGGATAAACACAATCCTCTGTTTGAACGGCTGAAATTTTTAAGTATAACGTCGTCCAATCTGGATGAATTTTTTATGGTCAGAGTGGCATCCTTAAAGGATATGGTGGAAGCCGGATATGATAAGACCGATATTGCGGGAATGACGCCGGCCATGCAGCTGAAGGAGCTGTATCGGGCGACCCATGAGCTGGTTGACAGGCAGTATGCCGTTTATAACGGAGAGCTTTTGCCCCAGCTTTTGCAGAACGGCCTTCGAGTTATTTCAAGACATGAGAAGCTTACGGAAAAGGAAGGGGCGTATGTGGATCAGTTTTTTGAGGAAAATGTATATCCCGTACTGACTCCCATGGCGGTGGATTCCTCCAGGCCGTTTCCTTTGATTCGAAATAAATCCCTGAATATCGGAGCCCTTGTAACCAAGAAAAACGGAGACGGAGAGCTGGAATTTGCTACCGTACAGGTGCCCAGCGTGCTGTCTCGAATCGTGCAGCTTCCTTCTGATAATA
The DNA here is from genome assembly GCA_964393865.1 of uncultured Lachnospiraceae bacterium. Taxonomy (GTDB): domain Bacteria; phylum Bacillota; class Clostridia; order Lachnospirales; family Lachnospiraceae; genus Suilimivivens. Next base: position 49,599 of record CAYMUW010000002.1, on the reverse strand, counting down.
AGGATGAAAAGGTAGTAATCCTTCTGGAGGAGGTTATAGAAAGAAACATTCGCAAGCTGTTTTTAAATTATGATATTGTATGCGCTTATCCTTTCCGTATTATGCGGAATGCGGATTTTTCTCTGGAGGAGGATGAAGCGGAGGATCTGTTAAAGGAAATCGAAAAGCAGCTTAAGAAAAGACAATGGGGACAGGCGATCAGGCTGGAGGTAGAGCAGGGAATTGATGAAAGGCTGCTGCAGATTATCAGTGAAGAGCTTTCCATTGTAAAGGAAGAAATCTATCAGATTAAGGGGCCGCTGGATTTAACCTTTTTGATGAAGATGTACGGGCTTTCGGGCTTTGAGCACCTGAAGGAAAAGGGATATGCAGAGCCCCAGCCGGTGCCGGAGCTTCCCGCAGACTGTGATATTTTTGAGCAGATCAGAAAGGGAGATATTCTGCTGCATCATCCTTATGAAAGCTTTACCCCTGTGGTGGACTTCATCAGACAGGCGGCCAGAGATAAGGATGTGCTGGCTATCAAACAGACGCTGTATCGTGTCAGCGGTAATTCGCCTATCATTGCCGCTCTTGCCCAGGCGGCAGAAAACGGCAAGCAGGTTTCCGTATTGGTAGAGCTTAAGGCAAGATTTGATGAGGAAAACAATATTGTGTGGGCAAAAAAGCTGGAAAAAGCCGGATGCCATGTTATATACGGTCTTGTGGGCCTGAAAACCCACAGCAAGATTACCCTGGTGGTAAGAAGAGAGGAAGACGGTATCCGCAGATATGTTCACCTTGGAACGGGAAACTATAATGATGCAACCGCAAAGCTGTATACGGATGTAGGGCTTTTGACCTGTTCTCCCGCTATCGGAGAGGATGCCACAGCAGTATTTAATATGCTTTCCGGTTATTCGGAGCCGTTATCATGGAATAAGCTTTCACTGGCGCCTTTATGGCTTAAGGACCGCTTTTTATACTTAATCGGCAGGGAAAAGGAGAATGCTCTGGCAGGACGGGGCGGACATATTATTGCAAAGGTTAACAGCCTGTGCGATAAGGATATTATTGCAGCGCTTTACGAGGCTGCGGAAGCAGGGGTAAAAATCGAACTGATTGTCCGCGGAATTTGCTGCCTGAAAACAGGGCTTCCCGGCATCGGGGATCATATTACGGTTCGTTCCATTGTAGGGAATTTTTTGGAGCATTGCCGTATTTTCTACTTTGCCAATGACGGAAAGCCGGAATATTACTGTGCCAGTGCGGACTGGATGCCAAGAAATCTGGAGCGCCGGGTAGAGATTATGTTTCCGGTGGAAAGGCCGGAGCTGCGTGCCAAGTTAATGGGGATTCTTTCCCTGCAGCTTCAGGATAACATGAAGGCTCATGTGTTGATGCCGGACGGCAGCTATGAAAAAGTAAACAGGAGAGGGAAGGAAGCGGTAAATGCGCAGCAGGAGTTTGGACGCCGGGCAGTGCAGGCAGCCAGAGAAAACTGCGAAGTGTCAGAGCGTAGAGTATTCATTCCCGAAACACATCATGAATAAAAAAATTATATTGGCAAGCGCATCCCCAAGAAGAAGAGAGCTGCTTGCACAAATCGGATTACAATTCAGAGTGCTCCCCGGTAATGCGGAGGAGAAGACCAAGAGCACTGACCCGGCTGAGATGGTGCAGGAGCTTTCCTTTCTTAAGGCTTCGGAGATTTTTGAAGGCCTTTCGGATGAGGAGAAAGCGGAAAGCCTTGTCATAGGGGCGGATACGGTGGTTGCATTGGACGGACAGGTTTTGGGAAAACCGGGAAATGAGGAGAAAGCGGTCAAAATGCTTTCTTCTCTGCAGGGAAGATCCCATCATGTGTATACCGGAGTAACCTTAATCTGGCAGCAGGAGGACGAAACAGAGGGACTGCATAAGAATAGCCGGACCTTTTCGGAGGAGACGCTTGTAACCATGTATCCCATGTCGGTCAGGGAAATTGAGGACTATGTAGCTACGGGAGAGCCTATGGATAAAGCCGGGGCTTATGGAATACAGGGAAGATGCGCTGCATGGATACAAAAAATTGAAGGCGATTACAGCAATGTGGTAGGGCTTCCGGTGGGAAGGCTGTATCAGGAGCTGAAAAAGATCGATTGATAGAAAGGCATAAAAATGATCAAGCTGATTGCATCTGATGTGGACGGAACCCTGATTAAGGATTCTACACCGGATTTATATCCGGAAATGGTGGATACAATCCGGGAACTGAAAAAGAAAGGGATTTTATTCTGCGCCGCCAGCGGCAGGCAGTATGGCAGTCTTCGGAACGTGTTTCGGGAGGTGGCCGATGACGTTGCCTACATTGCTGAAAACGGCGCTTATATCTGCTATCGTGACAAGGATATTTCCGTGACGCCCATGAAGCGGGAGCATATAGAAGGTATTGTGGACATGCTTCGTTCCTATTACGGGGAATGTGATATTGTGGTATCCACCCCGGCCGGAAGCCTGATTGAAAGCAAAAACAAGGAATTTCTTGATTTGATGACCTATGGTTATCACAACACCTACAGACAGGTGGAGGATGTGCTGAAGGAAAAGACTGAGATTATCAAGGTTGCGGTATACCGGAAGGACAGCATTCGGGATCTGGGAGATCGGATCTTTATTCCCGCATGGAAGAACAAGGTGAAAGTCTGCATGGCAGGGGAAGAATGGGTGGATTTTATGGATGCAGGGGTGGACAAGGGAAATGCCCTCAGGATTTTGGAGAATTATCTGGGCATAGAGAAGAGAGAGACCATAGCATTTGGTGACAACGACAATGATATCGGCATGATGCTTGCGGCGGGATGCGGCTATGCAGTGGATACCGCCGTTTTGGAGGTGCGGCAGGCAGCAGACCGTATCTGCCCCGGCTGGAGGCAAAAGGGAGTTTGCCAGGTGATACGAAAGGAGGTTTTGGAAGATGCAGGATGAATTAGATGAAGCAGTGCTCCGGTGCTTTCTGGAGAAGCAGAGCCAATTGTTTCCGGAGGGTGATGTGGTTTCCAACGTTGAGGAGGCAAGGGCATTTCTGGAAGACACTTTTACAACCGTAGTGGTTCATTCCGTACAGGAGGTATGGGAGGCACTGGATGAATTGGGATATGATGCAGAGTATACCTTTGAGAAGGAAGGAAGCGGCACCGGGAATGCGGATGCAGAAAAAATTCTGGAGGCGGCTGAGGTGTTTGACGTGGGAGACGGGAGATATCTGATTGTTGCCGATTAAAAATGAATAAGGTCATATAAGGGATAATGGGTCTTAGAGCAGTAAAAGCTTTAAGGCTCATTTTGGGTGACGGGAAAATGTTTGAAAAGCAGGGAGACACCAATAAGAATTTGCAGAGCAAAAAATGAGCATAAAGAAGCAGAAAAAGGAAAGACAGGGCGGATTTTTAGAGATAAAATAAAAGCAGGAAGAATGGGCGCAGTCCATAGGATGCGGATAATAAATTACTACAGGAAAGGAAGTAGAATATGAGTGCATTTAAAACAGGAAGCTACCGCAATCTTTTTGTAGAAAACGGTATATCCGAAAAGGCTGTTTCCCAAAGACTGAATGAAATATGGGATACCTTTTTTTACGGAAGTGAGGAAGAAAGGATTTATCATCCCGCAGGGGAGGATATGGGCTATCTGGAGGACACGGGTAATCATGATGCCAGAACGGAGGGTATGTCCTATGGAATGATGATCTGTGTTCAGATGAACAAAAAGGAAGAGTTTGACAGAATATGGAAGTGGGCTTGTACCTATATGTGGATGGAGGAAGGAGAGAACGAGGGATATTTTGCATGGTCCTGCGGGCTTGACGGCAGGAAGAACTCCTACGGTCCGGCTCCCGACGGAGAAGAGTTTTTTGCCATGGCGCTTTTCTTTGCTTCCCACAGATGGGGAGACGGAGAGGGAATTTACTGCTATTCCAGGCAGGCAAGGAAGATTCTTCATGCCTGTATACATAAAGGCCGTGACGGAAGAGGCGGCGCTTCCATGTGGAATCTTCAAAACAAGCAGATATTGTTTGTGCCGGGAAGTGATTTTACAGATCCTTCCTATCATCTTCCTCATTTTTATGAGCTGTTTGCACTATGGGCAGATGAGGAGGATCGGCCTTTCTTTAAACAGGCGGCAGAGGCAAGCAGGAAATATTTAAATAAGGCCTGTCATCCTGTGACAGGAATGAGTGCGGAATATGCAGAATTTGACGGCAGTCCCATGAGCCGGCCTCTGGAGTGGACGAAGGACCGCCATGATTGGTTTTACAGTGATGCATACAGAACGGCAGCCAATATCGGGCTGGATTATGAGTGGTTTGGAATTTGTGAGGGTCAGGAGAAGGCTCCGGGAAATCTGCTTCGCTTTTTGGGCGGAAAACAGGAGCCGTGGAAAGTATATGAGATTGACGGAACGCCTCTTGCTCAGGACGCCCTGCATCCGGTAGGCATGATGGCAGCTTCTGCCCAGGGAGCCCTTGCCGTGATTGGCAGATCGGAGGATGAAGAAGAGCTTGCACAGGCATGGAAGTGGGTGGAAAGGCTGTGGAATGAGCCCCTTCGCCAGGGCGGGCGCAGATATTATGATAACTGCCTGTACTTCTTTGCCTTTTTGGCACTGAGCGGTAATTACCGCATTTGGATGTAGTCCGGCATCAGATGCGCGGAGGAAATGACAATAGGGGATAAGCATGAGAAGACTTTGGAATCTGGTTCAGGAAAAAATGAATAATTATAACGTCAAAAAGAAACTGATGATTCTTTATGTCTTCTGTGTGCTGCTCCCTTTGTTTGTGACAGACAGCGTTATTTTGACTATTCTTCTGCAGGCGGAAAAGCGGGAGCAGAGCCTTCAGATGGAAAGCATTGCCAGTGCCGTGCAGTTTGATATGTCCTCTACGATTGAAGGAGCGGTTAGCAGGAGCAAATATATTTATGTGAGCAGAAAGGTCAATGAATTCCTGAATCAGGAATATGCTTCCGGTTATGATTTCTTTGAGGCAAGTCAGGGATTGATGAGCGATTCCTTTTATGAGCCCATCTATGGCTCCGGAACCGTAAACATGGTCATGTATGCGGATAACGAGACCATTGTAAACGGCGGACATTTTTACCGGTTGTCTTCAGCAGCGGGAGAGGAATGGTATGAAAAGCTTAATGCATCCGGGCAGGACATGATACTTCATTTTTACTATGTGGGAAACAATGATCCCGTAACCAGCATTAAACGAAAGATTTCACTGGTGAGAAGGCTGAATTATTATAAGGACTCAGACCGTGAAAAGCTGGTAAGGCTGGATTTGGACTACAGCAATCTGGTAAGAAAGCTTACCAATATGAATTATGGAATGCCGGTGTATGTATGCATAGGAGATATGATTCTTTTTTCCAATGACGGACATAACAGCTTTACACAGGACTATGAATATCTGACAGGCAGGGAAAAGATCGGCTATGAGATGGATTGGAGTATTTACGGAGAGGATTTCCGCATTTTAGTGATGAAATCGCCCAACACCATCATGGTCCAGATTTGGCAGCATTTTCCGCTGATCTTGTTTATGCTTGCCGTAAATATTCTGCTGCCGTGGCTGCTGACCTATATTATCAATAACTCCTTTACCAGCAGATTGCGGGAGCTTAGTCAGGCCTTTGACGAGGTGGAGGCGGAAAGCTTAAAGGAGATTGAGAATATCCGGGGGCAGGATGAAATCGGAAGCCTGATGAGAAATTATAACCGGATGGTGAGGCGGTCTCAGGAACTGATTAAAACCGTGTATAAGGATCGCCTGGAAAGACAGGAAATAGATATTGCCAGACAGAACGCAGAGCTTTTGGCACTGCACAGCCAAATCAACCCCCATTTTCTTTTTAACGTATTGGAAAGCATCAGAATGCACAGTATTCTGAAAAATGAGGATGAGACTGCAGGGATGATAGAACGTCTTGCCATTTTAGAGCGGCAGAATGTGGACTGGTCGGATGATCTGGTATCTATTAAGGAAGAACTGAAATTTATAAGTGCCTATTTGGATTTACAGAAATACCGGTTTGGAGACAGATTGTCCTATCAGATTACGGTAGCTCCGGAATGTGAGGATTATTGTCTTCCCAGACTTACCTTAGTTACCTTTGTGGAAAATGCCTGCGTTCATGGCGTGGAAAATAAGGCGGCGCCATGCTGGATTGATGTAAGAGCATGGAAAAAGGAAGGCTGGCTGTATCTGGAGGTAGAGGATACGGGCGAAGGAATGGACGAAATACAGGTGGAAGAGCTAAGAGGCAGGATGGGTGTCTGCAGTATCGATGAAGTAAAGGAAAATGAACATGTGGGAATCGTAAATGCCTGTCTGCGGCTTAGAATGATTACGGATGGAAAGGCTGAATTTGAGCTGGAAAGCGAGCGGGGAGTGGGAACCTGCATAACCATCAGGATACCCATTGAGGAGCTTAACCATGGATAAGGAAGGGATGAGGTTGTGAAACTGAAGGTATTACTGGTAGATGATGAGCCTTTTATTCTGCAGGGACTGACAGTGCTTGTAGACTGGGAAGCAGAGGGATTTGAAATTGCAAAAACCGCATCTGACGGAAGGGAAGCACTGGAATATTTGAAGGAAAACAAGGTGGATCTTATTATTGCAGACATCAGAATGCCTGTAATGACAGGGCTAGAGCTTCTGCAGACCATCAGGGAAAATGAAATATCCGATGCATACTTTATTATTTTGAGCGGACACAATGACTTTCGATATGCGCAAAAGGCAATTCACTACTCCTGCATGGATTATATTTTAAAGCCGGTGCAGAGAGAGGTTCTTGTAGAGCTTTTGCAGCGTGTCCTGAAGCAAAAGGAGATTGTTGTCAAAAACGAAGAGGATAACCGGAAGATGAAAAGAGCTTATCTGGCTCAAAATTTAGTTCCTCTTCTGCGTGGCAAATATGAAGCTTCTCATTTGGAGTATTTAAAGGAGAGACTGAAGCTTTCGGAAGGCGTGTGCTATATACATATCAGCTTTGACAACATATCAATGCTTGAAGAAATGTCGGATGATGAGCTTAGAAATATGAGGAACAGACTGTTTGGAAACTGCCTGCATTTTCTGGGATCAGATCATGAGCACTGCATAAAGGATCTTATTGGTTTTGAAGAGGATTACGAGATCGGCTTTGTGTATTGTGATTATATGGCAAAGGAAAGAGGGATGGACACCGAGAGCTTTTTGGAGGAATTGCACAAAAATACAAATATGGGGGGGTTAAATGTGCCTATAGTTCTTCTGGTGGGAAAGCGTGTGGATGATATATCCAAGGTTTCTATTTCTTACTCCTCCGCCTGTGTGCTCCGCTCCTTTAGGAGCTTTAGAAGCTCTAAAAGTATTTATTATTATGAGAAGGAAGTACATGTAAATCAGTCAAAGGTACTTTTGTGTAAACAGACGCTTGACCGGCTGATCAGAGCGGTAGAGCAGAATGACAGGGCAGAGATTGGCAGCAGTGTGGATGACTGGTTTAAAGAAATGGAAAATACGGGAATGACCGGAGAAATGGTCACCATGAATACCAATTATCTTCTCTTTCAGTTGATTCATCTGGCGGTAGAGCAGGATGAGACGGTAAATCAGCAGGAGGTTATGCGCTACATCAGCGAGAATGTTTCCGAAACGGGAATTGTCAGAGGCAGCAGAATGCACCTTAGGAAGTTTGCCTGGGAGTATGCCGAGTATCTGATCCAGTTGAGAAAAAATGTATCCAGAGGCGTTCTTCAGGAGATTGAAAAGGAGGTTCGGGAGCATTATGCGGAAAACCTGACGCTTCGGGAGCTAAGCCAGAAATACTATGTGAACAGCTCCTATCTCGGACAGATGTTCCGGAAGCGTTACGGCCAGTCCTTTAAGGATTATTTAAGCAATTTCCGAATGGATGAAGCCGCTATGCTTTTGTTGAAAACAGATAAAAAAATCAGTCAGATCGCAGAGGATGTAGGGTACCACGATACCGATTACTTTATCAATAAGTTCATTGAAATAAAGGGATGTACGCCCTCCAGATACCGCAAAAACAGCGGAAATATATAACCGGGAATAAAGCCGGAGAAACTCTTAATAAAAAACTAGAGTTTCTCCGGTTTTTTTCTAAAGTTCCTCCGGTTGTAGAATTGTTAAAAAAATATAAAATTAATTTAGATGCCGAACATGGCAGTGAAATTTATTATCATATTCAGAAAAGGGAGGTTAATGATGAAATTAAAAAAATTGGCAGCATTACTTATGGGTGTTGTTATGACAGCATCCTTACTCACAGGCTGTGGCAGTTCCGACAATAACGGTGGAAGCACAACATCGCAGACAGATTCAACGACAGGCGCAGAAAGCGGGGATGAAGCTTCTACAGAGGAAGCAAAAACAGAATATTCAGATGATGAAATCATTGATTTTACCTGCTTTGTTGCAATGCCCGGTTCCGAGATCAATGACGGCAATGAGGTTCAGGAAATTATTGCAAAGAAAACCGGTGTCAGAGTAAAGGAAACATGGCTCACCGGTCAGACAGATGCAGAAGCAATCGGTACGATTATCGCAGGTGGCGAATACCCTGATTTTATCAACGGAGGAGAAGCAATGAAGGCCCTCTATGATGCAGGCGCATTGGTTGCGTGGGATGATTATATTGAAAAATATCCTAATATCAAAGAAATGTACAGTGATGAAGAGTGGGATAAATTCCGTATGGATGACGGCCATATTTACTGGGCTAACGTATTCCAGAACAAGTATGGAGAGGATAAGACAACAACTCACAATGATGAGGCTTTCTGGATTCAGGTAAGAGTTCTTGAGTGGGCAGGATACCCTGAAATCAAGACACTGGATCAGTACTTCCAGCTTCTGGAGGATTATGTGGCTGCAAATCCTACCATGGAGGATGGAACAGAAAACATTCCTTACACCATTCTTTGTGAGGATTGGAGATATTTCTGTATTGAAAATGCACCGCAGTTCCTTGACGGATATCCCAATGACGGTTCTGTAATCGTTGACATTGACAATATGAAGATTGTTGATTACAACACCACAGATACTGCAGTACAGTATTTTCAGAAGCTTAACGAGGAATACCAGAAGGGTATGATCGATTCCGAGTTTGCAACACAGACCTATGATGAGTATATTGCAAAGCTTTCTACAGGCCGTGTGCTTGGCATGTGCGATCAGTGGTGGGATTTTGCTTATACAGTAAACGATGTATTCAAGCAGCAGGGACTTGATGCTAAGGGCTGCAACTATGTTCCTTTTGGCCTTACCATTGAGGAGGGAATGGAAAATCAGTGGCATTCTTATGGTGATACACTGAACAACTCTTCAGGTATTGCAGTTACCACAAGCTGCAGTGATATTGATGCAGCATTTAAGTTCTTAAGCGACTGTCTGGATCAGGAAATCCATGATCTCCGTTTCTGGGGTGTGGAAGGCGTTGACTATGAAGTAGACGAAAACGGTTTATATTACAGAACCGACGAGATGAGAGTAAACGCAGCTGATACAGAATATAAGGCATCTCACCTTTGTTCTTATTCTTATTTTCCTCAGTGGCTTGGAACAAGTAAGGATGGCAAGAATGCAATGACACCTGACGAACAGCCCTCCGAATTCATGAACGGATTGGCTGAGCCTCTTGTAAACTGCTTCAATGCATATGGTGTAACTACATATGTAGAAATGCTGGGTTCCGCAAAGGTAGAGGTTGGTTCCTGGTATCCGATGTATTCCTTCAGTAACTCTATGACAACAGAAACACCTGGTGGTGTGTCATGGACAAAGATGGGTGAGGTAAAGCATGAATGGCTGCCTAAGGTAGTTATGGCTTCCGATTTCCAGTCCACATGGGATCAGTATATGAGCGCTTATGAGGCAACAGATCCTCAGGCATTTTTGGATGAAATGCAGGAAGAGCTGGACAGAAGAGCAGCTGCAGCACAGTAAAAGGATAGTTTGATAAGGAAATAATGGGGCGGCCACGGTTGCCGGCAGGTAACTGTGGCTGCCTTTATATCAGAAGGAGGGAAGATATGGCTCGCAAAACCAAAAATCAGGCACCGGCCATGAAAATTACATGGAAAGAAGTGAAGCGTCAAAAGTTTCTCCTGTTTTGGGCGGCTGTATTTGTAATATATGGAGTCGTATTCTATTATCTGCCTCTTGGCGGATGGATTATGGCATTCCAGAATTATAAGCCGAAAGACGGTCTTTTGCATTCAAAGTTTGTAGGCTTGGATAAATTTAAATTTCTGTTTTCCGACGCAACCTTTTTAAAGGTCATCAGAAATACGTTGGCAATGGGAGTTATTAATCTGATTGCCACCTTTGTAATGGCGATTTTATTTGCAATTTTACTGAATGAAATTCGTTCAAAAATCGGGAAAAAGACAGTTCAGACCATTTCGTATCTACCCCACTTTCTTTCGTGGATTATTGTTACGGGTATTTTGCATGATGCTTTGTCAACTTCAGGTATCGTGAACGAGGTGCTTCTGAAACTGCATATCATAGATCAGACAATTAACTTTTTTGCCCATCCTTCCTATTTCTGGCTCATTGTTGCCTTCGCCAATGTGTGGAAAGAAACGGGATGGAATGCCATTATTTATCTGGCAGCCATCACCTCTATTGATCCCTGCCTTTATGAGGCAGCAGCCATCGACGGCGCAGGCAGATGGGCCAAAATTAAATACATTACGCTGCCGGGTATCCGGCCTACTATCATGATCTTACTGCTCATGAATATCGGTAATGTACTTAATGCAGGATTTGAGGTTCAATATTTGTTAGGAAACGGACTTGTGAAGAGCGTTTCCGAAACCATTGATATCTATGTTTTGACATGGGGCATCAGTCAGAATGATTATTCCCTTGGTACGGCAGCAGGTATCTTTAAGAGTGTGGTATCGATTGTATTGATTGTACTTGCAAATCAGCTGGCAAAACGCACCGGCGAAGAGCGGTTGTTCTAGGAGGTGAGGGCATGAAAAGGAAAAAGACATCTTTAGCAGATAAAATATTTGTAGTATGCAATACCCTGTTCATGATCGCCTTTGTGGTAATTACCCTATATCCGGTATTAAATACTCTGGCAATCTCCTTTAATGACGGTATTGACGCAATCCGCGGAGGCATTTATCTCATCCCGAGAAAATTTACATGGAAAAACTATGCAACCGTAATACATAAACAGAATATGCTGACAGGTGCATATATTTCCGTAATGAGAACAATACTGGGTACAGTGATTTCCCTGGCAGCCAATGCACTTTTGGCCTTTATTGTCAGCCGCAAGCGCTTTCTGTTTAAATCCCAGCTGTCACTTTTCTGGGTAATAACCATGTATGTAAACGGCGGTATGATCCCTGTATTCCTGTTGTACAGAAATCTGCATCTGACCAATACCTTTTGGGTGTATGTTGTTCCGGGAGCAGTCAGTGCCTTTAATATGCTGGTTTTAAGAACCTACATGCAGGGACTGCCGGATTCACTGGAAGAATCAGCCCAGTTGGATGGTGCGGGATATATGACAATTTTTACAAGGATTATCTCACCCTTATGTAAGCCGGTATACGCAACCGTTGCATTGTTTGTGGCAGTGGGACAGTGGAACTCATGGTTTGACGCCATGCTGTATAATCGTATGAAGAGCGAGTATACCACACTGCAATATGAGTTGATGAAGCTGTTGTCCTCAGTTATGCAGCAAAGCGGCAGTGCAGACAGCATGAAAACCGTAAGCGGCAATGCAATTACGCCTACCTCCATAAGAGCGGCGGCAACCATTGTCACTATGCTTCCCATCGTTTGTCTCTATCCTTTCCTGCAGAGATACTTTGTGGCAGGTCTTACCATCGGCGGCGTGAAGGAATAAGATGATAAGAGAAACATAAAAGCAATAGAGAAAATGCAATCCCGAGGGACCAACCTTGTGTCCTTCGGGATTTTACTATATGCTTGACGTATATAAATAAAAGCGGTTAAAATAAAACGATAATTTTCTAACAGTTATTTTATCCTTTTACAGGCAGCTTTTCCCAGAGGTAATTATGAACAGTTCAGATAGAGCAATCAAAAACAGAAGATCGGTTTATTGGAAGCGGTTTGTGGTTACTGCCTTATTTGTCTTGTGGGCGGCTTATATCTGGCATAATTCCATGGAAACGGCGGCCTTATCCAGTGTGCGCAGCGAACGGATTACAAAAGCGGTGAATGATTGGCTGTCCTCCGGGGGAAAAATACTTATTTACGAGCGCAGCATTCGCAAGGCAGCCCATTTTGCAGAGTATGCGTTGGAAGGGATATTGGCGGTATTAGTGCTATGGGCATATGAGCTTCCTGTGCGCCGGCACATCTGCACGGGATTACTGACAGGGCTTTTGACGGCCCTGATTGATGAGACGATTCAGCTGTTTTCAATCGGAAGAGACAGTTCCGTTTCGGATGTGTGGATTGATTTTGCGGGTTTTATCTTTGGATTGCTGCTGAGCATATTATGGCAGCATGTCAGGAAGCTGTGCGGGCGCAGAAGGTCTGCGACAAAAGAGAAAGACAAAAACAGAACTTAATTGAATAACCGGGCTGCTTCGACTATAATATTCTCATATGGTCGATGTGGCATGGTGGGAACAGGAGATTTTAACAGAATGAATATTGTATTATTGTCCGGCGGTTCGGGAAAGAGGCTTTGGCCCTTGTCTAATGATGTCCGTTCAAAACAGTTTATCAAAATTTTTAAGACCGGGGATGGGGAATATGAGTCCATGGTGCAGCGGGTATATCGCCAGATCCGTAGCGTGGATACCAAAGCATCCGTTACAATAGCAACCTCCAAAACTCAGGTTTCGGCGCTTTATAATCAGCTTGGCTCCTCGGTGGGAATATGTGTGGAGCCGTGCAGACGGGATACGTTTCCTGCTATTGCACTGGTATCAGCATGGCTGAATGATGTAAAAAAGGTTTCCCAGGATGAGGTGGCAGTGATCTGTCCGGTGGACCCTTTTGTGGAAACGGATTATTTTGAAGCGATTGAAAAGCTTGGACAGATTGCCCGGGAAGGAAAGTCCAATCTGGTGCTGATGGGAATAGAGCCTACCTATCCCAGTGAAAAATATGGATATGTGATTCCGGAGGATGGAGCCCGGGTAAGCAGGGTGAGAACCTTTAAGGAAAAGCCGGATCTGAAAACCGCCAGGGAATATCTGGCCCAGGGAGCATTGTGGAATGGCGGAGTTTTTGCCTTTCAGTTAAAATATCTGCTTGAAAAGGCTCATGCGTTCATAGATTTTTCGGATTATTGGGATTTATATGCCAAATATCATACGCTGGAGAAGATCAGTTTTGACTATGCCGTAGTGGAAAAGGAAAAGAATATTCAGGTGATGCGGTTTGCCGGCCAATGGAAAGATCTTGGTACGTGGAATACGCTTACGGAGGCAATGGAAGAGCCCAACGTGGGAAAGGTTCTGTTTAATGAGAGCTGTGAAAACGTTCATGTGATTAATGAACTGGATGTTCCGGTTTTATGCATGGGACTTAAGGATGTGGTTGTCTCAGCCAGCCCGGAAGGGATACTGGTTTCAGACAAGGAGCAGTCCAGCTATATTAAGCCTTATGTGGACAGTATTGATCAGCAGATTATGTTTGCGGAAAAATCCTGGGGAAGCTTTCGGGTAATTGATATAGAGGATGAGAGCATGACGATCAAGGTGACCTTAAATGCCGGAAGAAGCATGAATTATCACAGCCATGAAAGAAGGCGGGAGGTGTGGACAGTGATTTCCGGAAAGGGAAGGACCATTGTGGATGGCATTGAACAGCCGGTAAAGGCGGGAGACGTGATAGAGCTTCCCGTTGGCTGCAAGCACACCATTTTAGCAGATGCGGAGATTAAGCTGATTGAGGTACAAATCGGGCATGATATCAGTGTGCACGATAAGCAGAAGTACGACTTATAATGCTTCGATAGGTGAAAGACACAACACGAAACAGAAACAGCAAGGGCAATAGAGTGCAGGGAAAGGGATGGTGCCGATTGTGGAAAAAGCAAAGAATCTGAACAGGAAAATGTCGAACCTTAAGGAGGAACAAAAGCAAGAACAGAAAAGAATCTTCATTTATTTGCTGATTACTTTTGCAATTACTTACGCAGTGGAGATTTTTATTATCATGCCTCTTGCGGTAAGTTCGGATGTGACACAGGCTATGGTGGCACAGTCACTGGTGGCAAGTGTAATGTTTATCCCCTCCATCGGTGCACTTTTGACCAGAATCATAACGAAAGAGAAGTTTACGGCCCAAAACCTTATGATTAATCTGAAGTTAAAAGGAAATCTGAGATATTATGCGCTGGCGTGGTTTGGAACCGTTGGGCTGATTATTTTGGGTGCCGTGATTTATTTTCTGATTTTTCCCAGGCAGTTTGATCCCGGTTTGGGATACTTAAGGGCAATATTGGCGGAACAGGCGCAGAGCGAAGGAATAGAGCTGACTGACCAGCTGCTGTGGCAGACAATGATATCTCAGACCATTGTGGGAATCTTTATGTCTCCGTTTTTAAACGCAATTAACTGCTTCGGGGAGGAGTGGGGCTGGAGAGGCTATCTGCTTCCCAAAATGCTGAAGCAGTTCAAGGTGGTGCCAACGCTTTTGATTAGCGGCGTGATTTGGGGATTATGGCATATGCCCCTGATTATCATGGGACATAATTATGGAGTAGGGTACCGGGGGTATCCTTATGTGGGTATATTGGAAATGTGTGTGTTTTGTATGGCCTTTGGCATTATTCTGTCCTATGTGACCATTAAAACAAAAAGCTGTGTACCTGCAATTATGGGGCACGGAGTCATGAATGGCTTTGCGGCAGTGGGGATGTGCTTTACCTCGCTGACCAATCCCTTTAATATTCTTCTGGGACCATCTCCTACAGGGATCATCGGAGGATTGGCAGTTATTCTGATGGCGGCGGTGCTTTTATATTTTCTTTATAAGCAGGAAAAGCAAAATCCGCAATTTGCCGAAAATCCCTTGCAATTTTGATGTTGAAGTGCTACAATACAAAAGAATTAGATAGTAATGCTTCTTAGAGTGGACTTAGCAGTCCACTCTTTTATGTAATAAGAAAGTAGTGAAAAGGGAATCAGAATATTGTGAGGTGAAACTATGTCGAAACGCGAAAGCTATGAGGAGAGAACAGAAAAGCTTCTGCTTCCTATCGTCCAGGCAAATCATGTGGAAATTTATGATGTGGAATATGTGAAGGAAGGGAGTGACTGGTATCTGCGATGTTACATTGACAAGGAAGGCGGTGTAAGCATTGATGACTGCGAGGCGGTAAGCCGGGCTCTTTCCGATGAGCTGGATAAGGAGGACTTTATTGAGGATGCCTATCTATTGGAGGTCAGTTCACCGGGACTTGGCAGGGCACTGAAAAAGGATAAGCACCTGCAAAGGAGCCTGAATGAGGAAGTGGACATCCGTACCTATAAGCCCATAGGGGGAAGTAAGGACTTCAGCGGGGTTTTGAAAGCATTTGACGAAAATACCGTTACCATATTGACGGCGGTCGACGAGGGAGCGGAGGATATGGTATTTGACAGAAAAGATATTGCAGCGATTAAATTGGCGCTTGATTTTTAGTCCGAAAGAAAACGGGCGGAAAGGGATAAGGGAAAATGAACAAAGAATTAATGGAAGCACTTGATATTCTGGAAAAGGAGAAGGAAATCAGCAAAGAGACATTGTTTGAGGCAATTGAAAATTCACTGATTACTGCCTGCAAGAACCATTTTGGCAAATCTGACAATGTTAAGGTTGAAATCGACAGAGAAACCTGTGATTTTCTGTGCTATGCGGAGAAAGAGGTTGTGGCTGAGGTGGAGGATTCCTGCCTGCAGATTTCCGTAGAGGATGCGCAGAAGATCAAATCGGACGCAAAAGAGGGAGACATTATTCATGTGGAGATTAAGTCCAAGGAGTTCGGACGTATTGCCACGCAGAATGCCAAGAACGTTATTTTGCAGAAGATCCGTGAGGAAGAAAGAAGTGTGATCTATAATCAGTATTTTGAAAAGGAAAAGGATATCGTTACCGGTATCGTGCAGCGCTATATCGGAAGAAATATCAGCATTAATTTAGGCAAGGCAGACGGCATCTTAAATGAGAGCGAGCAGGTGCGCAGCGAAGTGTTCCGCCCTACGGAGAGAATCAAAGTCTATATCCTTGAGGTAAAGAATACTCCCAAGGGCCCCAGAATTCTGGTAAGCCGTACCCACCCGGAACTGGTAAAGCGCCTGTTTGAGGCAGAGGTTACGGAAATCAAGGACGGAACCGTGGAGATTATGAGTATTGCCAGAGAGGCAGGAAGCAGAACCAAGATGGCAGTAAGGTCCAACAATCCCAATGTGGACGCTGTAGGCGCATGTGTAGGCCTTAGCGGTGCAAGAGTCAACTCTATCGTGGAGGAGCTTCGTGGAGAGAAGATTGATATTATCAACTGGGATGAGAACCCGGGCAACCTGATTCAAAATGCCCTTTCACCGGCTAAGATCGTTGCCGTATTTGCGGACCCTGATGAAAAGACTGCTAAGGTTGTAGTTCCTGATTATCAGCTGTCCCTTGCAATCGGTAAGGAAGGACAAAATGCAAGACTTGCTGCAAGACTTACCGGCTATAAGATTGATATTAAGAGCGAGACACAGGCAAAGGATGCTCCGGGCTTCCGTTATGAGGATTATATGGACGAGTATGATGAATATGACGAAGACTACGAGGAGTATGAGGAGCAGGAGAACTATGAGGACGCAGCGGAGGAGTATGATGCGTCAGAGGATACGATAGAGTAAGGGGGATTCTTATGGCAAAGAAAATACCCGTAAGACAGTGTGTAGGGTGCATGCAGATGAACAGTAAAAAAGAAATGATGCGTGTCCTGAAAACCCCGGAAGATGAAATCGTATTGGATGTAACCGGCAAAAAGAACGGAAGAGGCGCATATCTTTGTAAACAGAAGGAGTGTCTCTTAAAGGTTAGGAAGAATAAAGGATTGGAACGGTCTTTCAAAATGAGTATTCCAAATGAGGTTTATGACTATCTGGAAAAGGAGTTTGATAAGGCGAATGAATGACAGGATTTTATCCCTCCTGGGACTGGCGGCAAGAGGACGCAATCTGGTCAGCGGCGAGTTTTCCACCGAAAAAGCAGTAAAGGAAGGAAAGGCAGCGTTGGTGATTGTAAGCAGTGAGGCTTCGAATAATACGAAAAAGATGTTTACCAACATGTGTTCCTTTTATCATACACCGATTTACTTTTACGGTGAAAAGGATGCGTTGGGCCATGCGATCGGTAAGGAAATGCGGGCATCTGTGGCAGTTACGGATGCAGGATTGGCGGCCAGTATAATCAAGCATTTGGAAGAATCATAGATAGGACGGAGGTAATAGAATGGCCAAAATTAAAGTGCATGAATTAGCAAAGGAATTGGAAAAGCAAAGTAAGGAAATTATTGCTTTTCTGCAGGATAAAGGAATTGAAGCAAAGGCGGCTCAGAGCGCTCTGGCGGATGATACAGCGGATATGGTCAGAAAAGCATTTGGAGGCGGAGCCTCTGAAAAGAAGGAGGAGGAACCGGCTTCCGTTGAACAGAAAATGGCTGACAAACCGGAAAAGTCCCTGCCGCCGAAGAAGAAAAAGAAGATTATTTTCGTAAGTAATCCGTATAATAGTAATATTTCCGGCGCCCGTCCTCATGGACAGGGTGACAGAAGACCTGGTCAGGGCGGAAAACCCGGCGGTAATCGTCCCGGGCAGGGAAGAGACCGACGGGAAGCTCCTCACAAGATTATCCGCCCGTTGACAGCTCCTTCCATACCGGAGAGTATGCAGGTGGATTTCAAGCAGAATGCGAGAAAACTGGAGAATGAAAAGCTTGCGGCTAAAAATGAAAAAGTACAGGAGCAGCCGGTAAAAACACAGGCGGCAGCACCCCAGAGTGCCGGAGAGGTTCCTGCAAAAGCATCCGGGGCAAGAGATAATGTAAGAGATGGTGCGGGAAGAGCTTCAGGAGGAAGAGATGAGAGGTATCAGAGAAATGAGAAGGCTCAGGGAAATGCTAACGCAGCTCAGGGAGAAAGGCCTTCAAGAAATGACTCCCGCAGACCTGAAGGAGGTAATCGCTCAAATAATCAGGGTAACAGGAGTGATTTCCGCAGCAATGGCGGTGACAGGAATAATAACCGATCTGGCAACAATAGCGGACGCGGGGAAAGAAGCGTTCAAGGGCAGAACAATCGATTTAAGCGGACTGAAAAGCCAGGTAAGAGTTTCGCTGCAGAAGCCCCGGTTAAGGACGAAAAGCGCAGAGATGAAGAAAAGAGAAGAAGCAATCAGGAGAGGGGCAGACGTTCTAAGAAGGACTTTATCTATGAAGAGGATGAAGCAGCAGTAAAGAACAAAAATAAAGCGGGCAGATTTATTAAGCCGGAGAAGAAGGTTGAGGAAGCGGCTGTGGAACAGATTAAGGTGATTACCATTCCGGAGACCCTTACCATCAAAGACCTTGCCGACAAAATGAAGCTTCAGCCCTCTGCCATCATCAAAAAGCTGTTCATGCAGGGGCAGATTGTGACGGTAAATTCCGAGATTTCTTTTGAAGATGCAGAAAATATTGCAATTGAGTATGAGATCATCTGCGAGAAGGAAGTAAAGGTAGATGTGATTGAGGAGCTTCTTAAGGAGGAGGATGAGGAGGAAGAAAGCCTGGTTGCAAGACCTCCCGTTATCTGTGTTATGGGTCACGTTGACCATGGAAAAACCTCTCTTTTGGATGCAATTCGAAAGACAAATGTAACCGATAAGGAAGCCGGAGGTATTACACAGCACATAGGTGCGTATACTGTAAATATTAACGGTCAGTCCATTACCTTCCTGGATACGCCGGGACATGAAGCATTTACCGCCATGCGTATGCGTGGAGCAAATTCCACGGATATTGCTATTTTGGTGGTTGCTGCCGATGACGGTGTAATGCCTCAGACAGTGGAAGCTATCAATCATGCCAAGGCGGCAGGAATTGAAATTATAGTTGCGGTGAATAAGATCGATAAGCCCGGCGCCAATATTGACCGGGTAAAGCAGGAAATGACAGAGTATGAGCTGATCCCCGTAGATTGGGGTGGAAGCACGGAATTTGTGCCGGTATCCGCTAAGTCGGGAGAGGGAATTGAAAACCTTCTGGAGACCATTCTGCTTACCGCAGAAATTCTGGAGTTAAAGGCAAATCCCAACAGACGTGCAAGAGGTCTTGTCATCGAGGCCGAGCTGGATAAAGGACGCGGTCCGGTGGCTACCGTGCTGGTGCAGAAGGGTACTTTGCATGTGGGAGACTTTATTTCCGCAGGAGCAAGCCACGGCAAGGTAAGAGCTATGGTGGATGATAAGGGAAGAAGAGTGAAGGAAGCCCTTCCTTCTACGCCGGTGGAGATTCTTGGTCTTTCCGATGTTCCCAGTGCGGGAGAGGTATTTATCTCTCACGACAACGACAAGACAGCTAAATCCTATGCAGAGACCTATCTGGCACAGAATAAGGAGAAAATGCTGGAGGAAACAAAGGCAAAAATGTCTCTGGACGATCTCTTCACCCAGATTCAGGCAGGTAATTTGAAAGAGCTTAACATTATTGTAAAAGCAGATGTACAGGGCAGCGTGGAAGCTGTAAAGCAGAGTCTTATGAAGCTTTCCAACGAGGAAGTGGTAGTGAAATGTATTCACGGCGGCGTAGGCGCCATCAACGAATCGGACGTTTCTCTGGCTTCCGCATCAGCAGCCATTATTATCGGCTTTAACGTACGCCCGGACGCTATGGCGAAAACCATTGCGGAGAGAGAGGGCGTTGATATCAGACTCTACAAGGTTATTTATCAGGCAATTGAGGATATAGAAGCAGCGATGAAGGGTATGCTTGACCCTGTCTTTGAGGAGAAGATCATCGGTCATGCGGAAGTAAGGCAGATTTTCAAGGCGTCCGCTGTAGGAAATATTGCGGGTTCCTATGTGTTAGACGGAATCTTCCAGCGTGACTGCAAGATTCGCATTACCAGAGAGGGCGAGCAGATTTATGAAGGACAGCTTGCTTCCTTAAAGCGCTTTAAGGATGATGCGAAGGAGGTCAAGGCGGGCTTCGAATGCGGTCTTGTATTTGAAGGCTTTGATCAGATGCAGGAGCTGGATATCGTAGAGGCTTACATTATGGTGGAGGTTCCCAGGTGAGAAAAAACAGTATGAAAAATACCCGTATCAACGGGGAGGTACAAAGAACGCTGGCTGAGATAATCCGTGGGGATATCAAAGACCCAAGGATCAGCCTGCTTACCTCAGTGGTTTCCGTAGAAGTGGCGCCGGATTTGAAAACCTGTAAGGCATGGATCAGCGTCTACGGTGATGAGGAGGCCCAGAAGGCCACATTGGAGGGCCTTAAGAGCGCAGAGGGCTTTATCAGAAAAGAGCTTGCAAGAAGGATTAATCTGCGCAACACTCCTGAAATCCGTTTTATCGTGGATCAGTCCATTGCTTACGGGGTTAAAATGTCCAAACTGATTGATGAGGTTAACTGGCAGGAAGGATCACAGAATGAAAATATTTGAAGAAGTAAAAGAAGCATCGACCATTGGCATCAGTGGTCATTTAAGACCCGATGGCGACTGCATCGGGTCGTCTATGGGATTGTATCTGTATTTATCAAAGGTATGTCCCGGGGCAGATATACAGGTATTTTTGGAGAAGCCCGCTGACATTTTTTCCTGTATCAGCAGAACCGATGATATTCATACGGATTTTGCGACGGATGTGAAGCAATTTGATGTCTTTATTGCACTGGATACGGCAAAGGACCGGCTGGGCGAAGCCGAAATACTGTTTGATCAGGCAAAGAAAAGGATTAATATCGATCATCATGTGAGTAACAGCGGGTGCGGTGATGTGAATTATCTGAGGCCGGATGCAAGCTCTACCAGTGAATTGATTTATGAAGTAATAGACGATAAATCCCAGCTGGATGAGGAAATTGCAAAGGCGCTTTACATAGGGATGGTTCACGATACAGGTGTGTTCCAGTATTCCAATACGTCTCCTTCCACGCTGCGGGTAGCGGCAGAGCTTATCTCCTTTGGATTTGATTTCCCGGACCTGATCGATAAAACCTTTTATGAAAAGACTTATGTGCAAAATCAGATACTGGGAAGAGCGCTTTTGGAAAGCATTCTGTTTATGGGCGGCAAATGCATCGTGAGCATGGTGGACAAAAAGACCATGAATTTTTATCAGGCAAAGCCCCATGATCTGGAAGGAATTGTCAGTCAGCTGCGCAGCACCAGAGGCGTGGAGTGTGCAATCTTTATGTATCAGATTGACACCCTTGAATACAAGGTAAGTCTCCGCTCCAATGGGAAAGTGGATGTGGCGAAGGTGGCGGCCTTTTTTGGCGGCGGCGGCCATGTTCGTGCGGCAGGTGTTACCATGCAGGGTACCTTCCATGACATTGTAAATAATTTGTCTGCCCAGATTGCTTTGCAGCTGGGTAAAAAAGCGTAAACCATGGAAAAGAAAGTACCGGCAGAAATGAGGAAATTATGTACCACGGAATTATAAATGTATATAAGGAAGCAGGCTTTACCTCCCATGATGTGGTAGCCAGGCTTCGTGGTATTTGCAAACAGAAAAAGATCGGACACACAGGAACCCTTGACCCGGATGCGGTGGGGGTTCTTCCTGTATGTCTTGGAAGTGCCACCAGAGTATGCGATATGCTGACAGACAGGCAAAAGGAGTATGTTGCAGTACTGCGTCTTGGAATAGTGACGGATACGCAGGATATTTCAGGAAAGGTGCTGGAGGAAAGACCGGTGGAGGTATCCGATCAGCTGATTGAAAGTGTAGTAATGTCCTTCCTGGGAGATTCGATGCAGGTGCCGCCTATGTACTCGGCTCTTAAGGTAAACGGGAAAAAGCTTTACGAGCTGGCCCGGCAGGGCAGGGAAGTGGAGCGCACACCGAGACCAATCACGATTTATGAGCTTGAAATTCTGGAGAAGAATTGTCCCGATTATACCATCAGGGTACGCTGCTCCAAAGGAACCTACATCAGAACCCTGTGTCATGATATCGGACAAAAGCTGGGCTGCGGCGGCGTAATGGCAGGTCTTACAAGAACTCAGGTGGGAGAGTTTAAGATCGGAGAAGCCTATACCCTTATGGAGTTGCAGCAATATGCCGATGAGGACAGGCTTTCGGAGCTGATTTTCCCTATAGAAGGGGTATTTAAGCAGCTTTCGGAGCTGACAGCTAAGGAAGGCAGCTATAAGGCCCTTGTCAACGGAAATCAGCTGAAGCTGCAGGAGGTGTTTATCGGCGGCAGTCCGCTGCAAGAAAAAACGGCCGTAAATGGCAAACCGGCAGGTCATCCTGCAGACGGGGAAGAGTTCAGAGTATACAGCCATCAAAGGTGTTTTTTTGGCGTTTACCGGTATGAGGCAGGGCGCCGGCTGTTTGTTCCCGTTAAAATGTTTTTTGCCAAATAGCGGCAGAGGAAAGGCATGCCACGGCAGAGGAAAACCTATGCAGATTATACATGATACAACAGAATTTCATATAGAAGAAAAAACGGCCGTTGCAATCGGAAAATTTGACGGTATTCATAAGGGACATGAAAAGCTTTTATCCTGTATTCTTAAAAAGAAAGAGGAGGGGATGAAAGCTACCGTTTTTACCTTCCATCCGTCTGCTTCTGCCTTTTTTGGGCAGGTGTCAGGCGCAGAGCTTACCACCCGGGAGGAAAAGCGCAGCCATTTTGAAAAGCTGGGAATAGATATTCTCATTGAATTTCCCCTGAATGCGGAAACGGCGGCAACGCCGCCTGAGGATTTTGTGCGAGGTATTCTTGTGGGGAAGATGAATGCGGGATTTATAGCGGCGGGAACGGACTTATCATTTGGCTGTCAGGGAAAAGGAAACAGCAGGCTTTTACAGGAAATGTCCGGGGAGCTTGGCTTTCAGCTTCAAATCATTGACAAGGTGCTTTGCGGGGGCAGAGAGATCAGCTCCACCTATGTGCGGGAGATGGTGGAGCAGGGTGATATGTGGAAGGTAAAGGAGCTTTTAGGGAGATATTACAGTTTTGAAGGGCAGGTGGAGCAGGGAAACAGGCTGGGAAGGCGTCTCGGAATGCCTACCATTAATCTGTATCCGAGGGAAGAAAAGCTGCTGCCGCCCAAGGGCGTATATTATTCAAGGCTTTTGTTTGAGGGAGGCACTTATCCGGGAATTACCAATATCGGTATGAAGCCTACCGTAAATGATACGCAGATGGTCAGCGTGGAAACCTATCTTTATGATTTCGACAGAGATATTTATGGGAAGGAAATTGTGACGGAATTATTACAATTTAAGCGCCAGGAACAAAAGTTCCAGAATGTGGAACACCTGAAAGCACAGATGGAAAGGGACATTGCAGAGGGAAGAAGATTTCACGGGCTGAATCAGAATTACCTGTAACGATAGGATTTGACAGCCACAAATTAACTTGTTATAATGGCATAGTAATTTTTGTAACAATTTTGTAATAAATTTTGCGACAAATTTGGGAGGTTGTTTTGAAAAAAGGAATAAGATACGGTGCATGTGCACTTTCGGCTGCATTATTGCTTTCAGAGCCTTTTTATGTGAATGCTACTGAAATAAGCGGCGGAGATACAACAGAACAAGTGGGGGAGAGCACGGAGCTTTTAACTGCCGGAATAGGCGATCTGTTTTCCAGTGTACTTACGGAAAATGAGTATGTGGAAATTGCAAAGAAAGCTGAAGGCGCTCTTTGGGGCTATACTAAGCTTGGTATTTGCAATGTGGAAGAAAACAACTTAAATGTCAGACAGGAGCCTGATGAATCAGGTAAGCTGGTAG
This sequence comes from uncultured Lachnospiraceae bacterium, assembly GCA_964393865.1. Lineage (GTDB taxonomy): Bacteria > Bacillota > Clostridia > Lachnospirales > Lachnospiraceae > Suilimivivens. Next base: position 25,607 of record CAYMUW010000002.1, on the reverse strand, counting down.
GAAAGCTGCCTAAGAATGCGGCATGTGAGATAATAAGCAGTGAGAATGGCTGGGCGCAAATTAAATCCGGTAAAGTAGAGGGGTATGTGAAGGAGGAATATCTTCTCACAGGCTACGAAGCGAAGAAAAAGGGAGAGGAACTGGTGTCAGCTATGGCGGTCGCCACTACGGATGCGCTGAATATCAGAGAGGAGCCCAGTACTGATGCAGAGGTGGTTACCCAGGTAGCTACCGGTGAGATGCTGGATATTGTAGAAATCCGAAAGGACGGATGGATTAAAGTATATCTGGATGATGAAGAAGTATATGTTTCAAGTGACTATGTGGAGGTTAAATCGGATCTGGCCACGGCCATAACGATGACGGAGCTTTTATATGGTCAGGGTGTATCTGATGTGAGAGTAGACCTTTGCCAGTATGCAAAGCAGTTTCTTGGAAATCCTTACGTGTGGGGCGGAACCAGCCTGACGAAGGGAGCGGATTGTTCCGGATTTGTATTCAGTGTATTTGCAAAGTATGGAGTGTCATTACCCCACTCCTCAAGATCACAGGCCAATATGGGAACAAGCATCAGTGCATCGGAATTACAGCCGGGAGATCTGGTGTTTTATGCGAAGGGCGGAACCATTAATCATGTTGCCATCTATATCGGAGGCGGACAGGTTATTCATGCCAGCAGCCCTAAGACCGGCATCAAAATTTCGGCATATAATTACAGAACCCCGTATAAGATGGTTCGTATTTTGCAGGATTAATCCTGTGACAACAATAGCGGGAAACAAAAAACGCCTCAGTTGAGGCGTTTTTCTTTAATGAAAATATTCTGTAATCATGGAATTAAGAGAGCTGGAATCTGCTAAGCTGTCTGCGCAAATTTTCCGAAAGCTCGGTAAGGCTTTGGGCCTGTTCGGAAAGAACTTCGGCGGTGCTGTTTAATTCCTCCGAGGAAGCGGTGATCTCCTCCGTGGAAGCGGCGGTTTCCTGTGTGGTGGAGGAAAGGGAATTAATTTCTGCTACAATATTTTCTTCTGCAGAAGAAAGCTTTAAAAGGTTATCGGAAATGGTTCCTACCTCTTCAAATGCCTTTGTAATATTGCTTCCCAGATCGATAAAGAGCTGATGAGTTTCCTTGATTTCATGATTTTCAGCCTGTGTGATGGTCTGCACACGGTTCATGCATTCCACGGTCTTATCGGATTCGGAAAGGAGATTTTTGATTACAGCGTCAATGTTTTGAGCGGAAGTGCTGGACTGTTCAGCCAGATTTTTAATTTGTTGTGCCACAACTGCAAATCCGCGGCCCTGTTCGCCGGCTCTGGCGGCCTCTATGCTGGCATTTAATGCCAGAAGATTGGTTTCCGCAGCAATGGAAGCAATGAATTCTGCGGCAGTTTGTATTTCCTGCGATGCCTGATGGGTTGCTGCAGTCTGGGCGGCAATATCTGCGATTTCCTGCTGGGTAATCTCAGCATTGTCATCCAGCTTTTGAACCAGTGACTGCCCTTGACTGCTGGAAGTGTGAATCAAGTCAATCATGTTTTTGAAGTTTTGCACGCCATCGGAAGAATTGTCAGCCAGCTTTTTGATGGTGGACATTTCTTCCATAATGATTTGGGCAGAAGCAGCTTCATGGGAAGTGCCTTGAGCAATTTCTGACATTGCGGTTGCCAGTCCCTCCGATACGGATGAGGTATTGGTAGTCATTAAAGCAAGATTTTTGGCTGTTTGATCCAGCTCGTTGGCTGAGGCGCTTATATGTTCAATAATCTCTTTCAGAGAATTTTTTAAGGTTTCGGCATCCCGTGCAAGAAGACCGGACTCATCCTTTTGGGCAAGTGTTTTCCGGTTGATATCCGTATTTAAATTGCCTTCTGCCAGGGAGGCAAGCTGAACGGATACGTTGCGAATGTTTCGAAGAAGCCTGGTTACAACGAAAATCACCACCACAAAGGCAATAACCAGTGTGATGCCTCCGATTCTGCACAGAGCCGGAAGAATTTTGTTGCGGGCCTCCGGAAAGTCGCTTAAATAAAGCCATGTAAAAAAGATAGATTCAATGGTTGCCAAAGTAACAGGCAGCAAAGACAGAATTAAGATTTTCCCCCGTAATTTCATGTGTTTTATTCCCTCCCAATTAAATGTATGTATAGTGGTGCGAAAGTACTAATAAAATAATATCATATTCTTGTAGAAAAACCAATCATAAATTCGTGGATTAAGGCAGCGGGAGGTGACTTTCTTATTTGCCGCTTACAATTTGTCAGATGATTTCTCATTACTGTAATCTTCGTGGACAGAAGAAAAACGGTCTTTACATCGGATATAAAGTGTGTTATTATTTGAAAGTATGAAATTTAGCCGTTGCCCAGAAGATTGGAGTCTCCGGCCGCTTCTTGGCATCCGGCGGTTTAAAAAGAAGGAGGAAACACAATGATTTCTAAAGAAAAGAAAGCAGCAATCATGAAAGAGTATGCAAGATGCGAGGGTGATACAGGTTCACCTGAGGTACAGATTGCAGTATTATCAGCAAGAATTCAGGAGCTTACAGAGCACTTGAAGGAGCATCCGAAGGATAACCATTCCAGAAGAGGTATGTTTAAGATGGTAGGTCAGAGACGTGGTCTTCTCAATTACCTTAAGGAAAAGGATATTGAAAGATATCGTGCCTTGATCGAGAAGCTGGGACTTAGAAAGTAATAACAGCAGTTTAAGGCGGAGTATGCGAAGGTTTCGGACTCCGCCTTTTTGTAAGAACAGTAGGCCGTTAGGAAAGCGGAGAAATGCGGACGCCGGTGTCAAGAAGTAACATATGCTTTTTCCATGCTGAGAGGGAGAGAGTCTATGTTGCTTTTTGACAGGCAGCATAAGCAGCCTTGCGTCACGTTATGGATCTGTTTCCTTTATCGGACTTAACTTATATAAGCAAAGAAGAAAAGGAGAGAGATTATGTACAAGACATTTTCAATGGAACTTGCAGGACGTACCTTAAGTGTTGATATTAACCGCGTCGGCAAGCAGGCAAACGGATGTGCGTTCATGCATTACGGTGAGACTACCGTATTGTCCACAGCAACCGCATCAGACAAACCCAGAGAGGGAATCGATTTCTTCCCCTTAAGCGTAGAGTATGAGGAGAAGCTGTATGCAGTAGGAAAAATTCCCGGCGGATTTAATAAAAGAGAGGGAAAGGCTTCCGAAAACGCAATTTTGACAAGCCGTGTTATTGACAGACCTATGCGTCCGTTATTCCCCAAGGATTACAGAAACGATGTAACACTGAATAATATGGTTATGAGCGTTGACCCTGAATGCCGCCCTGAATTGGTAGCTATGTTAGGTGCAGCAATCGCCACCAGTATTTCAGATATACCTTTTGACGGTCCCTGTGCTATGACACAGGTAGGCATGATTGACGGAGAATTTGTAATTAATCCTTCTCAGGAGCAGTGGAAGGTTGGCGATTTGAATCTGACCGTTGCATCTACTTCCCAGAAGGTTATTATGATTGAAGCAGGCGCAAATGAAGTTCCTGAGGCAACTATGATTGAGGCGATCTACAAAGCACATGAAATCAATCAGACCATTATCGCATTTATCAATCAGATTGTTGCTGAGGTTGGAAAGCCCAAGCATGAGTATACAAGCTGTGCGGTGCCGGAGGAGCTGTTTGCGGCAATTAAGGAAATCGTTCCTCCCGCAGAGATGGAAGAAGCGGTATTTACCGATGAAAAGCAGGTAAGAGAAGAAAATATTAAGAATATTACTGAGAAGCTGGAAGAGGCTTTTGCTGAGAACGAAGAATGGCTTGCAGTGCTTGGCGAGGCAATTTATCAGTATGAGAAAAAGACAGTCCGCAAGATGATTTTGAAGGATCAGAAGCGTCCTGACGGCAGACAGATCACACAGATCCGTCCTCTTGCAGCAGAGGTTGATATCATTCCCAGAGTGCATGGTTCTGCAATGTTCACGCGTGGACAGACACAGATCTGTAACGTATGTACGCTGGCTCCTTTATCTGATCAGCAGAAAATTGACGGATTGGATGAAAATGAAGTAAGCAAGCGTTATATGCATCATTATAACTTCCCTTCCTACTCTGTAGGCGAAACAAAGCCTTCCAGAGGACCGGGAAGAAGAGAAATCGGTCATGGAGCGTTGGCAGAGAGAGCGCTGATACCGGTGCTTCCTTCAGAGGAGGAATTCCCTTATGCAATCCGTACCGTGTCCGAGACCTTTGAGTCTAACGGTTCCACATCCATGGCTTCCACCTGTGCATCCTGTATGTCATTGATGGCTGCCGGTGTGCCTATTAAGAAGATGGTAGCAGGTATTTCCTGTGGTCTGGTTACAGGTGATACGGATGACGATTTTGTACTGCTTACCGATATTCAGGGACTGGAAGACTTCTTTGGTGATATGGACTTTAAGGTAACCGGTACTACGGAAGGTATTACAGCTATCCAGATGGATATCAAGATTCATGGTCTTACTAGACCTATTGTGGAAGGCGCTATTGCAAGATGCCGTGAAGCAAGATTGTTTATCATGGACACCTGTATGAAGCCTGTTATTGCAGCACCCAGACCGGAGGTTGGACCTTATGCGCCTAAGATTATCTCCATTCAGATTGATCCTGAGAAGATTGGTGATGTGGTAGGCCAGCGTGGAAAGACCATCAATGAGATTATTGCCCGTACTGGTGTTAAGATTGATATTACCGATGACGGTAAGGTTTCCGTATGCGGAACAGAGCCTGATATGATGGCAAAGGCCGTAGAATACATTAAGACCATTGTTACGGATTATCAGGAAGGCCAGATCTTTAAGGGAATTGTTGTCAGCATCAAAGAATTCGGTGCGTTTGTTGAATTTGCTCCGGGCAAGGAGGGAATGGTTCATATTTCCAAGATCGCCAAGGAAAGAATCAACCGTGTTGAGGATGTGCTGACACTTGGAGATAAGGTAACCGTTGTCTGCCTTGGCAAGGATAAGATGGGCAGGATGAGCTTCTCTATGAAGGATGTGGCTCAACAATAAAAAAATGCCTGACGGCAAATTCCAAGAAGGATTAAAGCTTTTGGAGATTTTGCTTTGCAAATTCTAAATAAAATAAATTTTTTAAGGGCGTTCCCGTGTGGGAGCGTCCTTTTTTGTGTGCCGGGATATAAAAAAGGAAGCATAACCTGACCAAATTCACATATATTTGGATAAGAGGTGAATGTGATGACAAAGCAGGAAGAAATTTTAAGGATATTTCCGGACTATATGAAAGCAAGGTGGGAAAAGCCTCTTCAAAGAGCGGACAAACTGGAAGAAATCCGGCTGGGAATAGGACAACCTGTCAGATTTCTGATAGGAGGGGAGGAATTCTTTTTATCCTGCCGGGGCTGTATCAGCAGAGGTACGCAGGATGCATGGTACATAACGGAACGGGAAATGGAAGAAATATTGAAAAACGTATGCCATTATTCCATGTATGCCTTTGAAAATGAAATCAGGCAGGGATATCTGACAATCCCCGGGGGACACCGGATTGGCGTAGCGGGACAAGTGGTGCTGAATGAGAACGGAAGTGTCAGAAATATGTCTCATATCCGTTTCCTCAATATTCGTATTTCGCATCAGATTCTTGGTGCGGCGGATGAGGTAATGTGTTTTCTGTATGAAAAAGGGCGCTTTTGCAATACACTGCTTGTATCTCCGCCGGGCGGAGGAAAGACAACCCTCCTTCGGGATATTGTCAGGCAGGTTTCAGAGGGAAATGTTTTTGGAATCGGGCGGCAGGTAGGTATAGTGGATGAGCGTTCCGAAATTGCAGGAAGTTTTATGGGAATTCCACAAAATGATGTGGGCATGAGAACCGATGTGCTGGACGGCTGTCCCAAGGTACAGGGAATGATGCTTTTGATGCGGTCCATGACGCCTTCTGTAGTGGCGGTGGATGAGATTGGCGGTTATGAGGATATGAGGGCGGTTTATCAGGTCCTTCAGTGCGGGAGCAGTGTGCTTGCTACCATGCATGGCAATTCCTTGGAGGATGTGGAAAGGCATATGAATGCAGGATTTGCTTTGGTAGAGGGCGGCCGGATGACTTTCAGACCGGCGGACTTTTTTGAGAGGTACATCTTTTTGGAGAAAAAGAAGGAAGGCTGCCGCATCAGGGAGATTGTGGATCGGCAGGGAAAGGAACTTGGCGGGAAAAGGGAGGAATTATTATGCTGCAGCTGACAGGGTGCCTGCTTGTTATTGCCGGCTGTACGGGGATTGCAGCGGTGCTGTGCGGGGATATGAGAAGCCGTCTTTCGCTGCTTCGGCAGATTTGTGAAATTTATGAGAGCATGAAATATTACATTTCTTATCAAAAGGCAACCGTGCCGGAAGCACTGCTTCGGCTGTCTGAAAGGGAGAAGGAACCTTTTTCCGAGGCTTTCCTTGAAATATATGAAAGGATGAATGGCGGAGGGGGAAATCTTCCGGAAATCTGGAAGGAGCAGATGGAAAAAGTGCTGACTCATACGCCGCTTCACAGAAAGGAAAGAAACCTGATTCTGGATTTTCCGTGCTGTTTGGGGTATATGGAGGAGGAGGCTCAGGCGGGAGCATTGGACGAACTGCTGCGGGAGGCCGTGCGGCAGAAGGAGGAGCTGCTAGGGGAACAAAAGAACAAAAATAAAATGATGATGAGCCTGGGAATTGCCGGCGGAGTGCTTTTGTCCATTCTGCTGCTGTAGCCGGGCGTGGAGGAAATATGGGGATAAGCCTGATTTTTAAAATTGCAGCGGTGGGAATTCTGATTACCATTTTAAGTCAGATTTTGAAGCACAGCGGAAGGGAAGAGCATGCTTTTTTAATCAGCCTTGCCGGATTGATATTGGTGCTTACATGGATATTGCCGTATATCTATGATCTGTTTGTGATGATACAGGATTTGTTCAGTATGTAAAAATCCTGTATTTGGTGGTGGAGGAATATTGCAAAATGGAAATCGTCAAAATCGGTATTTTAGGTGTGGCGGGAGTAATGCTGGCGCTGCAGTTTAAATCAAACAGACCGGAATACGGGCTGTATCTCGGCGCAGTGCTCTGCCTGATTATTTTTTCCTTTTCCCTAAGCGGATTAAATCTTTTGCTGGTTAAGATACGGGATTTGGAGAAATACATAAGCGGAAGCGAGGGCTATCTTGGATTTTTGTTTAAGGCGGTAGGAATTACCTATGTGTGCGAATTTTGTGCGTCAATCTGCAAGGATGCAGGTTATGGAGCTGTGGCGGGGCAGATTGAAATTTTTGGAAAGCTGTCGGTACTGTTAATGGGGATGCCGGTGCTTGTTGCGGTGGTGGAAAATATCAATGCAATGGCCGGCTAGATGGGATGAGGAAAATGGGAAAAAGGCGAAGAGCGTGTTTTTTTCTTGCGGGAATATTAGGTGTGTTTTTCCTGTGCGGACTGCCTGTTCAGGCTAAAGAGCAGGAGGAAAACCAGGTGATGCAGGAGTATATAGGCAAGTGGCTGGAAAACATAGATATGAGCCCCATTGACAGCGGGATTGAACAGGTGTTTCCGCAGTTTGAGGTAAGTACCGGAGAAATGCTGCAGCTGATTTTGGAGGGCAGAGCAGCGGATGCCGGGAAGGAACTGTTTCATCAGGTGTTTGGAAATTTAAAAGGCGAGCTTTCAAATATTCGCCAGATATTTCTGTATATTCTGGTTTTGGGGGTGGTATCTGCTCTTGTTTCCGGGTTTTCGGACCTGTTTGCAGGTCAGCAGATTGCGCAGGCGGGGTTTTACTTCCTCTATCTGTTTTTAATGATGATTCTGACCAGGGTATTCCTTTCGGTGTCGGAAATTGCTGCAAGTGCCATAGAGGACATTGTGCTGTTTGTAAAGCTGTTTATTCCCACCTATTTTATGGCAGTGGGAGCGGCGCAGGGGACCACCACCGCCGTGTATTACTACCAGTTGATGCTGATTATAGCTTATTTGGTTGAAAGCTTTTTGCAATCCATATTAATCCCGTTTATATACAGTTATGTACTGCTTGTGCTTTTAAACGGCATTTGGACGGAGGAAAAGCTTTCTCTTTTGTTGGATTTCATTGAAAAAGGAATTATTTTTGCCCTGAAAATATCCATGGGCGCAGTGACAGGTTTAAGTCTGGTACAGGCAGTTATTGTTCCGGTGGTGGACAGGTTGAAAATTTCCGCACTGAGGAAGGCAGTAGCTTCCATTCCGGGAATTGGCGGGGTGGCGGAGGGAGTGACGGAGCTGGTATTAGGCTCTGCAGTTCTTTTGAAAAACAGTATGGGGGTGCTGCTGCTGATTATCCTGCTAGGGGCCTGCCTGATACCGCTGATTAAAATTCTTCTGATTACCGGCGCAGTCAAGCTGGGGGCGGCAATTACGGGGATAGTCAGTGACAAAAGGATTTCTGCCTGTGCCGACCGGGTGGGAGAAGGCTGTTTTTTATTGTTCCGTTGTGTCTTTACGGCAATGGCGCTGTTTATCATTGTCATTGCGGTGGTTGCCTACACGGTGTCTTCCTAGAGGTGTTTTATGGTTTCTATTATCAAGAATGTATGCATATTTATGATTATAGCGCAGGCTGTTTTGTTCTTTGTTCCGGGTGAAAATTATATGAAATATGTAAGAGTATTGGTGGGAATCATCATTATTCTTCGAATTACGGAGCCGCTGATCGGCTTTTTGACGAATGAGGAGAGCGGGGAAGGGATCGAAAGACAGCTGCAGGAGTGGACAGACGGCGTGGAATATGGAAGTTTTGACATGGAAATAGAGGATGGGAGCATGGGAATTTATAGTGGTATTGAGGAAGAACTGAAAGGAAGGCTTGATGCATGCGAAAGTAATTATGAGGTAAAGGCGGTGGAGCTTGTGGGTGATTCAAAGGGAGAGAATATGGGAATTGCCGTCACCGTTACCCCAAAGGAGGATGCAAACGGGACCGACGGCGGGGATGGGGGCAAGACCGGTGAAAAAATACAAATAGCCCCAATCGTAATCGGGGAGAATCAGGCGGAGATTCGGGAAGAGGAAAAAACGGCAGCCGATGAAAAAAAGCTTCAGGAGCTAAAGGAACTGTACGGGAGCTGCATCGGTGTAGACCCCGGGAAAGTGGAAATCAGATATGAAGCAGGATAAACGGGAGGTGATGAAGGTGCCGGATTTCGCAAAGCTGAAGGGCAGGCTTACCAAGGACAATTTTCTGATTATGGCGCTTTTGGGAATTTTGCTGCTTGTGATTGCCTGGCCTGCAAAACAGGCGGAAAAGGAGTCAGAGTCCGGTCAATGGGACAGTGAAAGTGCTACACTGGATTTACAGAACCGGACAGAAGCCGCCTTTGAGGAGGACGGTGCAGAGCAGTATTCCGTTCCCGGCTATGCGGCATATCTGGAAGCATCCCTTGAACAGCTTCTGTCCACCATGGACGGAGTGGGGCAGGTGCAGGTCATGGTCACGTTAGAGGATAACGGAGAGAAGATTATCGAAAAGGATTTAACTACCTCAAGGCAGGGAACCACGGAGGTGGATTCGGCGGGAGGAAGCAGGAATACTACCGATATTTCGGAGCAGGAGTCCACCGTATTTACCGGCGGGAGCAGCAGTGAAGAGCCTTTTATCAGGCAGGTGAAGTACCCGAAGGTGGCCGGTGTGGTGGTGTCTGCTGAGGGAGGCGGAAACGCACAGACAGTTCAAAAGATTACCAAAGCAATTCAGGCATTATTTGGTATAGAGGCTCATAAAATTATTATAGTTAAAATGATATCAAGGTGAGAAGGAGACACGGGCTTGAAAAATATGGTGAAGAAAAATCAGATCATGATTACGGCACTGGCAATTATGATTGCAGTTGCAGGATACCTTAATTTTGCCGGTACTAAAATTACCGATGAGGAAATCATGACAACGGGATCGGATGCGGTAACCACGGCAGACCAGAGCAGTATTGCGGATACGGATGTGGCAGCGTTATTCGAGATATCTGACGAGGACATGGAGCAGGCAGAGTATGGAGATATCGAAAGCCTGGATTCCGATGTGATTATGCAGGAAGAAAACTATCTGGATGAGACCATGGAGGAAGTCATGGGAGAAACCGCTCAAAATCTGGAAAACCAAATCTCCGACGGGGAGACGCCGGGGGAAGCGGTGTTTACATCCGCAACAAGTCTGGATACATTATCCGGGGCAAGACTGTTAAAGGAGCAGACCAGAGCTAAAAACAAAGAAACTCTTTTGGAGATTATCAATAATGTAAATATCAGTGAAGAACAAAAGCAGGAAGCAGTGGACAATATGATTGCCATCACCGATATAGCAGAGAAGGAAACGGCAGCGGAGATTTTGCTTGAGAGCAAAGGATTTGACGATGTAGTGGTCAGCATTACCGATGAAACAGTGGATGTGGTGGTCAATGCTTCGGAACTGACAGAGGCCCAGAGAGCGCAGATTGAAGACATTGTGGTCAGAAAGACCGGAGTAGCGCCGGAGGCTATTGTGATAAGCACCTTGTCCTCCGGGCAATAAATTAATGCTATATTTTGAAAAATGTGGTATTCTATTACAGAAGTAAAAATTTGCCTTTTTAAGGCCGTTTGATAAGGAAGGATATACTTTATGAAGAGAGTTTTCTTGATCGTATTGGACAGTGTGGGAATAGGCGCAATGGATGATGCGGCAGAGTTTGGGGATGCAGGAACCAACACGCTGCGCTCTGCATCGAAAGGCTCCTGTTTCTACATGCCCAATATGGCTCAAATGGGATTATTTAACATAGATGGTGTGGATTGGGCGGAGGGAGTCAGTCAGCCTTCGGCCGTTTACGGAAGAATGAAGGAGGCATCCAGAGGAAAGGATACCACCATCGGCCATTGGGAAATTGCGGGGCTGATCTCTAAGGAACCGCTTCCCGTTTATCCGGAGGGCTTTCCGGAGGATGTGATCCGGGAATTTTGTAATCTGACGGGAAGAGGCGTGCTGTGTAACCGTCCTTATTCAGGAACAGAAGTGATCAAGGATTACGGAGATGAGCATGTAAGAACGGGAAAGCTGATTGTTTATACTTCCGCAGACAGTGTTTTTCAGATTGCTGCCCATGAGGATGTTGTTCCGGTGGAAGAATTGTATGAGTACTGCCGTAAGGCTAGAGCGCTTCTGTGCGGGAAACACAGCGTGGGGCGCGTGATTGCAAGACCTTTTATCGGCGCTGACGGAAATTATCAAAGAACAGCGGGAAGGCATGATTTTTCTTTGGAGCCTCCAGGGGAGACGATGCTGGATGCGCTGAAACGTGCCGGCAGGGATGTCATTGGCGTGGGAAAGATCAGGGATATCTTTGCGGGCAGAGGCATTACTTCCTATGTATACACCAAGGGAAATGCGGACGGGATTGCACGAACATTATCCTATCTGGAACAGGATTTTGAAGGTTTGTGCTTTATAAATCTGGTGGATTATGATATGCTCTATGGGCACAGAAACGATATAGAAGGTTATGCGAGGGCATTGTCTGAATTTGATGCGGCCTTGCCTCAAATTGTTGCGGGACTGCGTGATGAGGATATCCTTATGATTACGGCAGATCACGGATGCGATCCCGGATATACGGTATCCACAGATCACTCCAGAGAATATACGCCTCTTATCGTTTACGGAAGGTCCGTCACCCCAGGAAACCTTGGGACAAGAGATACCTTTGCGGATATCGGGGCAACGGTGCTTCATTATCTGGGTGTTTCGGGAAAGATTGCAGGAAATTCCGTGCTGTAAGATACTTGCATTATTGGAGGATGAATCAGTGAGCAGTTACGAACAGGAAATAAACAGAAGAAGAACCTTCGCCATTATCTCCCACCCGGATGCCGGGAAAACAACCCTGACGGAAAAGTTTCTCCTGTATGGAGGAGCTATCAATCTGGCAGGAAGCGTAAAGGGAAAGGCAACGGCCAGACATGCAGTGTCGGACTGGATGGAGATTGAAAAGGAAAGAGGTATTTCGGTTACCTCCTCCGTGCTTCAGTTTGAATATGACGGATTTTGTATTAACATTTTGGATACGCCGGGACATCAGGATTTCTCGGAGGATACCTATAGAACGCTGATGGCGGCGGATTCCGCCGTGATGGTTATTGATGCGTCTAAGGGTGTGGAAGCCCAGACGCGTAAGCTTTTTAAGGTGTGCGTCATGCGTAAAATCCCGATTTTTACCTTTATCAATAAGATGGATCGGGATGCCAACGATACTTTTGAGCTTTTGGATGAAATTGAAAAGGAATTGGGAATTGCTACCTGTCCCATTAACTGGCCTATCGGTTCCGGTAAGCGCTTTAAGGGCGTTTACGACAGGAACAGGCAGTGTGTGATCACATATTCCGACACGGAAAAGGGAACGAAGGAAGGGGAAACTAGCGAAATTCCGGCAGATGATGAGGACATGCTTTTATCCGTCATTGGTCAGGAAGCGGCAGAGACGCTGAGAGAGGAAATTGAGCTTTTGGATGGAGCCAGTGCGGAATATGATCTTGATTTGATACGGGCAGGAGAACTGACGCCGGTATTTTTTGGATCTGCCCTGACTAATTTTGGCGTGGAATTCTTTCTCCGGCATTTCCTTAAGATGACCACCACACCGTTGCCACGCAAAGCGGATACGGGAATGATTTCGCCGGTGGAGAACGATTTTTCAGCGTTTGTATTTAAAATACAGGCTAACATGAATAAGGCACATAGAGACAGAATTGCATTTATGCGTATCTGCTCCGGCAAATATGAGGCCAGCATGGAGGTTAAGCATGTGCAGGGCGGTAAGGTGATGCGCCTGTCCCAGCCCCAGCAGATTATGGCAAGCGAGAGAAAGATTCTGGAGGAGGCATATGCCGGAGACATTATCGGCGTTTTTGATCCCGGAATATTCTCTATTGGTGACACCTTATGCATGCCGAAGGAGCAGTTTAAATACGAGGGAATTCCTACCTTTGCGCCGGAGCATTTTGCAAGGGTGCGCCAGATGGACACCATGAAGCGGAAGCAGTTTGTAAAGGGAATCACACAGATTGCGCAGGAAGGCGCTATCCAGATCTTTCAGGAGTTCAATACCGGTATGGAGGAGATTATCGTTGGGGTAGTAGGTGTTTTGCAGTTTGATGTGCTGAAATATCGTCTGGAGAACGAATATAATGTGGATATTAAGCTGGAACCCCTGCCTTATGAGCATATCAGGTGGATTGAAAACAAGGATATTGATCTGAATAAGCTGGTGGGAACCTCAGATATGAAGAAAATCAAGGACATGAAGGGAAATCCGCTGCTTTTGTTTGTCAATGCGTGGAGCGTGGGCATGACACTGGATCGAAATGAGGGATTGATTCTTTCCGAGTTTGGACGTGATTAAATGAAAATGAAACGATGTATACTGCTTTTGTGTGTATTGATGCTGTTTCTTTCAGGATGCGGACAGTTTTTGGAAGGTCAGCAGACAGAAGGGCAGGAAGAAGAGAGCCAACTGAATAATCAGAAGGATGCGCTGCTTCCCCTGGAGGATGATGCGCCTGCAGGTCAGCTTATGGAAGGTACCGGCAGTGATGATGTAGACAGCATTCCGGGGGTTTCCAAGGAAGATATTGAGTATTTAAAAGCACAGCAGAAGGGGCGTTTCTACTATGAAAGACTGAATGAGGAAGAAAGAACCTGCTATGTGGAAATTTTAAGTATTCTTCAGCAGTTTGGAGAGGGAATTGCGCTTAGCTGCGTAGATACTGAGCAGATCGAGAAGGTTTTTCAGTGTGTACTCAATGATCATCCGGAGATTTTTTATGTGGATGGGTATACTTTTACCAGATATACCCTGGGCAATATTGTAAAAAAGATTACCTTTTCCGGGACATACAACATGTCCAGTGAGGAAGCTGTCAGCAGGCAGGAGGAAATCAATACCTATGTGACGGAATGCTTTCAGGGCATGAGCGGAAGCATGGATGAGTATGAAAGGGTAAAATATATTTACGAATATATTATCGGACAGACGGAATATGATGCCCAGGCACCGGATAATCAAAATATTTGTTCCGTCTTTATCCATCACAGAAGTGTCTGTCAGGGATACGCCAAAGCAACGGAATATCTTTTAAACAAGGCGGGAGTAGAAGCAACGCTGATTATGGGAAAGGTTTCCGGAGGCGAGGGACATGCCTGGAATTTGGTTCGACTGGATGGAAATTATTATTATGTAGATACTACATGGGGAGACGCTTCCTACCAGATGATTGAAGGCAGCAGCGGACAGATCGCAGGCAGTATTCCGCCTATTAACTACGATTATTTGTGTGTAACCACTCAGCAGCTGGAAAAGACCCATACACTTGATACCATTGTTGAAATTCCTGCATGCAGTTCCATGGAGGATAACTACTATGTGAGAGAGGGATTGTATTTCACGCAGATTGATGAGGAGATGCTTGTTCAGGTATTTTCAGCGGCTTATGAGCAGGAAAGCGGTTATGTGACGCTGAAATGCGCCGATGAGACGGTTTATGAAGAGATGATTGAATATCTGATTGGAGAGCAGGAAATCTTCCGGTATCTGGATGCTTCGGAGGGAACGGTATCCTATGCGGAAAATGCAGAACAGCTGAGCCTGAGCTTCTGGCTGTAGGGAAGCATTACGGTTTGAAGCGGTTTTAAGACGCAGAAGCACAGATTTTTGCATCTGGGGCTATGCAAACAGGTTAATTTTTGATATGATTATCAATATTGAGGCTTGCAATAAAAGGAAGGAAAGGAACGTTATCATGGAGAAAACTTTTGAACAGAACACCTATGTATTACAGGAAGATGAGGATCTGGGAACTGTCAAGATTGCAGATGATGTGGTTGCAATGATTGCAGGTCTTGCTGCAACAGAGGTAAAAGGTGTGGCGGCTATGGCCGGTAATATCAGCAATGAGCTGTTAAACAAGATGGGCGTTAAGAACCTTGCAAAGGGTGTCAAGGTTGAGGTGATCGGTAAGAGAGTAAAGGCTGAACTGGCGCTGATTATTGAGTATGGATATAATATTCCTGCGGTATCACAGAAGGTTCAGGAAAAGGTAAAGACAACCATTGAGAACATGACCGGCCTTGAGGTATCTGATGTGGATGTTCGTATTGCCGGCGTGAATATGCTGAAAGAAAAATAAAACAGGTGACATTCATGAGCAGAAGAGAATTGAGAGAGCAGATTTTCAAGCTTTTGTTCCGTGTGGAATTTAATCGGAAGGAAGAACTGGCACAGCAGGAGGCTCTTTTCTTTGAAGATGATGAAAACCGGGTGACAGAAGAGGAAAGCTCTCAAATCAGCGGGAAATTCAACAGAATTCTGGATAAGATGGATGAGATCGATGAAGCCATAAATGAAAAGGCGGAAGGATGGTCCACCAATCGAATGGGTAAGGTGGATCTGACAATCCTTCGGCTTGCCGTATATGAGATACGGTATGATGAGGAAATACCTGCCGGAGTGGCAATCAACGAGGCGGTTGAACTGGCCAAGAAGTTTGGACAGGATTCTTCATCGGCGTTTGTCAACGGAGTTCTTGCTAAGTTTGTTTAACAGGCACATCCTCAGGGATGTGAAGAGGCATAGTTATTATAGTGCAGAATGTTTATACAGTAGGACAAGTCAATTCATACATTAAGAATATGTTCGCGCAGGACTTTTTACTTCAGGAGCTCTCCGTAAAGGGGGAGGTCAGTAACTGCAAGTATCATTCCTCCGGACATATTTATTTTACGTTAAAGGATAACAAGGGAACCATCGCCTGTGTGATGTTTGCCGGAAGCCGGGCCGGACTGAAATTCCGTATGACGGAAGGAATGCAGGTGGTAGTCAGGGGCACCATTGATGTATATGAGAGAGACGGCAAATACCAGATGTATGCCAAGTCCATTGAGCAGGACGGTGCAGGAGCATTATTTGAGAGGTTTGAACGGCTGAAAAGGGACCTGGAAGAGAGGGGAATGTTTGCACCGGAATATAAAAAGCCCATTCCCAAATACATTAAAACGCTTGGCGTTGTAACCGCACCCACAGGGGCGGCGGTTCGGGATATCATTAATATAACTGCCAGAAGAAATCCTTATGTCCAGATACTGCTTTATCCGGCTGTTGTGCAGGGTGACGGAGCGGCAGCCAGTATTGCCAAGGGCATCAGAATGCTGGAGGAAAAGCAGGTTGATGTGATGATTGTAGGGCGCGGAGGAGGTTCCATAGAGGATCTTTGGGCGTTTAATGAAGAGATCGTGGCGCAGGCGGTATTCGACTGCAGTGTTCCCATCATTTCCGCAGTGGGACATGAGACGGACACAACCATTATTGATTATGTGGCGGATCTTCGGGCACCGACGCCGTCGGCTGCCGCAGAGCTTGCGGTTTATGATGCGGCGCTGTTTTTTTCCCAACTGGAGGGAGTAAGGCTGTCAATGCTGCGTCAGATGCAGGGGCGTATCCGGCTTGACAGGATTTCCCTGAAGGCGCTGGAGGCAAGGCTGAAACAGAACAGTCCGATGGGAAGAATCAGAGAGCGGAGAAGCCAGTTAATCAGTCTGGAAGACAGATTAAACGCAGCCATGCAAAACAGGATAACCAGGGACAAGCACAGGCTTGCCATTTATATAGAAAAGCTGAAAGGTCTTTCGCCGCTGGACAAGCTTAATCAGGGATATTCCTATGTGGCGGATGAAGGAGGAAGAACGGTTGCGGATATAAACCGGGTATCGGTGGGAGATACGCTTTCCGTTTATGTCAAAAATGGTATCATCCGGACCAGAGTTACGGATAAGCAGCCTATGGACGGGATGAAGAAGGAGCATTGATATGGAGGAAGAAAAGCTGAATTTGGAAGAAGCCTTTCAAAAGCTGGAAGAGACAGTGGGAGCGCTGGAGAAGGAGGATATTTCTCTGGAGCAGTCCTTTCAAATATATAAAGAGGGCATGGAGCTTCTTAAGAAATGCAATCAGGCCATTGATCAGGTAGAAAAGAAGGTTCTTGTGCTGAACGAGGATGGAGAAAGTCATGAATTTTGAGGAGACACTCAGTTTAAAAGCCCGGCACGCAGAGGATGTGCTGAAAGAATACCTGCCTACGGAAACCGGATTTCAGAAGAGGGTTTTGGAAGCAATGAATTACAGTGTTATGGCAGGAGGAAAGAGACTTCGCCCTATTTTGATGGAGGAGAGCTTCCTGTTGTTTGGAGGTAAGGGAGAGATAATATACCCCTTTATGGCAGCACTTGAAATGATTCATAATTATTCACTGGTACATGATGATCTGCCGGCTATGGACAATGACGAGTACCGCAGAGGACGGAAGACCACCTGGAAGGTTTATGGAGACGGGATGGCAGTGCTTGCGGGCGACGGTTTATTGAATTTTGCCTTTGAGACCGCAGCAGGCGCCTTTGATTTGGCCGGAAACGAGACGGAGCTAAGAAGTGTTGCACGGGCAATGCAGCTTCTCGGAAAAAAGGCCGGTGTTTACGGAATGATCGGCGGGCAGTGTGCCGATATAGAGGCAGAGCAGGGAAACGGGATGAGCGAGGAGCTTCTGCTGTTCATCCATGAAAACAAAACTGCAGCCCTGATCCAGGCGGCATTTATGATCGGAGCAGTACTGGCAGGCGCAAAGGAAAGTGAAATAAGCGCCATGGAGAAGGCTGCTTACAACATCGGTATTGCCTTTCAGATACAGGATGACATTCTGGATGTGACCAGCACAACAGAGGTGCTGGGAAAGCCCGTGGGAAGTGATGAAAAGAATCATAAGCTTACCTATGTAAGCCTTCATGGCTTGGAACAGTCAGCCGATGAGGTCAGAAGATTGTCGGAGGAAGCGGTTGCCATATTAAGCTCCTTTGAAACAAAGAATGATTTTTTGGTGGAATTGGTGGAATATTTAATAGAAAGACAAAAGTAACGGCGCATTGCCGCAGGACAGAAGAAAAGAAGGTAGATGAAATGTTGCTTGATAAGATAAAGGGCGTTGGAGATATTAAAAATATCAATCCTTCGGAATATCAGGAGCTTGCACAGGAAATACGCAGTTTCCTCATCGACAAGATTTCCCGGACGGGCGGGCATCTGGGCTCCAATCTGGGGGCAGTTGAGCTTACCATGGCGCTTCATTTGTTTCTTGATCTCCCTGAGGATAAGTTGATTTGGGATGTGGGGCATCAATCCTATACCCATAAGCTTTTAACCGGAAGAAGAGAGGGCTTTGAGAATCTGCGCAAGTTTGGCGGAATGAGCGGTTTTCCCAAGCGAAAGGAAAGCGACTGTGACTGCTTTGATACAGGGCACAGCTCTACCTCTATCTCGGCAGGCCTGGGGCTGGTGAAGGCCAGAGATATTCAGGGCGGAACCAATACAGTGGTTTCTGTAATCGGAGACGGTTCCCTGACCGGCGGAATGGCTTATGAGGCTTTAAACAATGCGGCCAAGCTGGAAACAAATTTTATTATTGTTTTAAATGACAACAACATGTCTATTTCCGAAAATGTAGGCGGTGTATCAAAGTATTTAAATAATGTAAGAACAGCCAATGCCTACCTGGATATCAAGGAGGGCGTTTATAATACGCTGAAGGATATTCCACGGGGTGCAAAGGTAGTGGAAAGCATTCGTAAGGCGAAAAGCAGCTTTAAGCAGCTGGTAGTTCCGGGAATGCTTTTTGAAGACATAGGAGTGACCTATTTGGGTCCTGTGGACGGTCATAATATTCCCGAAATGGTCCGGGTATTTCAGGAAGCCAGAAGGATTAGAAAAGCGGTAATTGTACATGTAATTACCCAAAAGGGAAGGGGATTCGGACCTGCGGAGCGGCATCCTGCAAGATTTCATGGTGCGGAGCCCTTTGATGTGGAGACCGGACTTCCCAGCAAGCCCAGAACAACGGCAAATTACACGGATGTATTTTCCACTGTAATGACCAAGCTGGGAGCAAGGGATGATAAGGTAGTGGCAATCACTGCGGCAATGCCCGATGGAACCGGTTTAAAGCGTTTCAGAAATATGTATCCTGAAAGATTTTTTGACGTGGGAATAGCGGAGGAGCATGCGGTTACCTTTGCGGCAGGACTGGCGGCAGGAGGACTGAAGCCGGTGGTGGCAATTTATTCCTCCTTTTTACAAAGAGCCTATGACCAGATTCTTCACGATGTTTGTATTCAAAATCTGCCGGTGGTATTTGCCATTGACCGGGCAGGACTTGTGGGAAGCGATGGGGAAACCCATCAGGGAATATTTGATTTGTCCTATTTGTCCTCCATACCCAGTATGCACATTATGGCGCCTAAGAACAAATGGGAGCTTTCCGATATGATGAAGTTTGCCCTTGCGGCAGAGGTACCTATTGCGGTTCGGTATCCCAGAGGCGAAGCCTACGCAGGGCTTCGGGAGTATCGTGCACCTGTTGAAATGGGCAAGGCAGAGCTGATTTATGCGGAAGGAGAAATCTGTCTTTTGGCAGTGGGAAGCATGGTGAAAACCGCAGAGGAAGTGAGGGAGCTTCTGATGGCGGACGGATATAAATGCAGCATCATTAACGCCAGATTTGTAAAGCCCATTGATGAGCAGGCAGTGCGTTGGGCAGCGCAATACCATAAGCTTTTGGTGTCCATGGAGGAAAATGTTTTAAGCGGAGGCTATGGAGAGAAGGTTCGTGATGTGCTGGATAAACAGAATGAGGATGTTAAGCTTTTACAGATTGCAATTCCCGATGAATATGTAGAGCATGGCAATGTGGACATTCTCAAAAAGGAAATTGGTATCGATCCGGAAACAATTGCGGCAAAAATCAAAAAGGAAATGGAAATAAGATGAAAGAGCGCTTGGATGTACTTCTGGTAAAAGAAGGATATGCTCCTTCCAGAGAGAAGGCAAAGGCGATTATTATGTCAGGCAATGTATTTGTGGACGGTCAGAGAGAGGATAAGGCGGGAACGGTCTTTGACCCGGACAAAATTACCATTGAAGTAAAAGGAAGCACATTAAAATATGTCAGCCGGGGCGGTCTGAAGCTGGAAAAGGCGGTAAATGAATTTGGAATAGAGCTGGAGGGAAAAATCTGCATGGACATCGGCGCCTCCACCGGAGGCTTTACCGACTGCATGCTTCAAAACGGTGCTGTTAAGGTGTATTCCGTGGATGTGGGGCACGGGCAGCTGGATTGGAAGCTTCGCAGCGACGAGAGAGTGGTCTGTATGGAAAAGACCAATTTCAGGTACATGGTGCCGGAGGATATTCAGGATGAATTGGATTTTGCCTCCGTTGATGTTTCGTTTATTTCTCTGACTAAAATTTTGCCTCCGGCAAAGGCTCTTTTGAAGCCGGAGGGTGAAATGGTTTGTCTGATTAAACCCCAGTTTGAGGCCGGGCGTGACAAGGTAGGCAAAAAGGGCGTGGTCAGGGAGCCGGAGATTCATGAAGAGGTAGTCAGAAAGATTGCAGATTATGCAGAGAAACTGGGTTTTTCAATTCTGCATTTGGATTATTCACCTGTCAAAGGGCCGGAAGGAAATATAGAATACCTGATACATATTGGCAAAAATGCAGGTGCAAGTTGTTGTTCCGGCACGGAAATGGATACCTTGATTTTGGATACCGTAAGGAAGGCACATGAAAGCCTGAACAGTTAAAGGGAAAGCAGATATGGAGCACTTTTATGTGATAACAAACCCATCGAAGGATGTGGATCTTAAGGTCGCCTGCTTTGTCAGGGACTACCTGATACAAAGGGGCAAAACCTGCATCGTGGATGCAGGGTGCGATAACAGGAAATCGGAGGGCTATACGGATAAAGCCCGCGTGAGTGCAGAAACGGAATGCATTATTGTTCTGGGCGGAGACGGAACGCTGCTGCAGGCTGCCGCAGATTTGGTGGATATGGATATTCCTTTTCTGGGGATTAACCTTGGTACTTTAGGCTTTTTGGCGGAGGTCAATGTGGCAGGGATTTCGGAAGCGCTGGATCAGCTGATAAAAGGAGAATATGAAATCGAGAAGCGCATGATGCTTCACGGCACAAGCTCTTCCGGGGAAAATGTGCTGGATGATGCTACCGCCTTAAATGAGATTGTCATAACAAGAAGGGGATCTCTGCAGATCATCAATTTTAATATTTACGTTAATGGTCAGTTTCTTCACAAATACCATGCGGACGGCGTGATTGTTGCCACGCCCACCGGCTCTACCGGTTATAATCTTTCGGCCGGCGGGCCGATTGTGGAGCCAAGGGCAAGCTTACTGTTGATTTCGCCCATCTGTCCGCACTCTATGCAAAACAGAAGTATCGTATTGTCACCCGAGGATACGGTAACAATAGAAATCGAAAAGAGCAGAGATGGAAAAATACAGGAAGTGGAGGCGATTTTTGACGGAAGTCATAAGGTTCGGCTTTGTACGGGAGATAAACTGGAAATCCAAAAATCAAAAAAAACTACCGGAATTGTCAAATTTTGTCAGGTAAGCTTTCTTGAGGTGCTTCACAGAAAGATGAGTGATTAAGAGGAATATGAAAAAGAGCAGACATCAGAAAATTATAGAATTGGTTGAGCAGTACCAAATTGAAACTCAGGAGGAGCTGGCGGATAAGCTGAGAGCGGCAGGCTATGCGGTGACGCAGGCTACGGTATCAAGGGATATCAGAGAGCTGAAGCTAACCAAGGTTTCCATGGGTTCGGGAAAGCAGAAATATACGATCCTGACCGACAGTGAGCATTATCTAGGGGATAAATATATTCGGGTGCTTCGGGACGGCTTCGTTTCCATGGATATGGCACAGAATATTCTGGTAGTAAAGACCGTTTCGGGAATGGCTATGGCGGTTGCAGCGGCAATAGACGCCATGAAAATGAAAGAAATTGTAGGTTCCATTGCCGGGGATGATACGATTATGATGGCAGTGAGGACGGTAGAAGATACGGAAATTGTAATGGATAAGATACGCAATGTTTTGGAGGAGTAACCTCAAGCGCTTTTGAGAGAAGGGCGTAAGGAGGAAAAATATGCTTGAAAGTTTACATGTAAAAAATCTGGCGCTGATTGATGAGCAGGAGGTAAGCTTCTGCAGGGGCATGAATATTTTAACCGGAGAGACCGGAGCAGGCAAATCCGTTATTATCGGCTCCATTAATCTGGCATTGGGAGCAAAGGCAGACAAAGAGCTTATCAGAACCGGGGCAGACTATGCGCTGGTGGAATTGATTTTTTCTTTAAATGAACAGCAATACCTGCAGGTTAAGGAGATGGATCTGCCGGTTGAGGAAGGAAATATGCTGATTCTGCAAAGAAAGATAATGCCGGGGAAAAGTATCTGCCGGGTGTGCGGCGAGAGTGTCAGCGCCGCACAGCTTAAAAAATTGTCAGGCTGTCTTTTGGATATGTATGGACAGCATGAACACCAATCCCTTCTTAAGCCTTCCGCATACAAAAAGATGCTGGACGATTATATTGGTGAAAGAGCCGTCAGGATTAAAGGGCAGCTCAGGGACAAAATAGCGGAATACAGGAGAATTAAGGAAGAACTGGAAGAGCAGAGCTTAGATCAGGAACAGCGGGCCAGGCAGATGCGCCTTTTGGAATTTGAGGTGGGCGAGATTGAGGCTGCCGCATTGATTCCTCTTGAGGATGAGCAGGTGGAAAAGAAATATCAAAGACTTGTGAATTCCAAAAAAATTAAGGAGATTGTTTACACTGTTCACGGACTTACCGGTTATGAGGAG
Organism: uncultured Lachnospiraceae bacterium; assembly: GCA_964393865.1. Taxonomy (GTDB): domain Bacteria; phylum Bacillota; class Clostridia; order Lachnospirales; family Lachnospiraceae; genus Suilimivivens. Next base: position 2,837 of record CAYMUW010000002.1, on the reverse strand, counting down.
GAAGGCAGCGCAGGGGCCGTTGTAGGACATGCGTTAAGGGAACTGAAATCCTTAAACGGGACCGATGAAGAGGCAGTGCCGCTGATTGAACAGCTGACAGATATTGATGATCTTTTAAATGATTTTAACCGTTCTATGGCAGACTATCGGGACAGCCTTGAATTTGATGAGGAAGAATTCGCAGTCTTAGAGGAACGTCTTAATGTTTTGAACCATTTGAAGAGTAAATATGGAGGAACCATTGAGGATATCCTTAAATCTCAGGAGGAAAAGCAGAAAGCGCTTGACAGGCTGAATAATTTCGATGAATATATGGAACAGCTTATAAAGCAGGAAAAGCAGCAAAAGGATGAGATTTTAGGGCTGTGTGCAGAGCTTTCCGGTTTACGTATTCAGGCGGCAGAGCCTCTTTCACAAAAGCTGAAGGATGCAATGATTGATTTGAATTTTCTGGATGTGGAATTTTCGATTTCCGTTACGCCGGAGGAAGAACGTTTTGCTTCGGATGGATATGATCAGGTGGAATTTCTGATTTCTACCAACCCTGGAGAGGCGGTACGTCCCTTGTGGCAGGTTGCCAGCGGCGGTGAGCTTTCGCGAATTATGCTGGCATTTAAGTCGGTATTTGCGGACCGGGATGAGACGGATACTCTCATTTTTGACGAAATTGATGCAGGAATCAGCGGAAAGACTGCATGGAAGGTGGCTGAGAAGTTAGGAAGCCTGTCGCAGAATCATCAGATTATCTGCATTACACATTTGGCGCAGATTGCATCTATGGCCGATGAGCATTTCTTAATTGAAAAAAACGTGAAAGACGAAAGAACAGCTACAAGTATCCGGGAGCTTTCGTCAGAAGAGAGCTTAAATGAGCTTGCAAGGCTTCTGGGAAGTGGTGAAATGACAAAAGCGGTACTTGAAAATGCAAAAGAAATGCGTGAAAATGCAAAAGCAGTAAAATGATAAATATCAGATAAATATCAAAGTTTTCCAGTTCCTGTTTTCGGGAATGAAGATTGCTTTTTTTCACATACTAAAGGAGACATGCATATGAGCATGTCTCTTTTTGTAAATAGAAGAAGGGAACGTGGGAAATTGGAGTATTTGGTTGAGCCCAAAAGCAAAAAGGGGCATAGATATAAAAAAATATTATATTTTTTACTTACGCTTGGATTAGTTGGTGTTATGGCCTCCCTGTACTATTCCATGTGGATCAGTGTACCCTCCACGATTATGATCAAGGCCGGGGTGGATCAGGAGTTAAATTTTAAAGTGCCTGCATCCGGCGAACTTTATCGGGAGGCGGTAGAGGTAAGTGGAAACGCAGGTGTAAGCACCAGCAGGGAAAACAGCCTGTATGTAAACCTGGGTAAGACGGTTACGGTCAGGGCTAATCAGGTCGATCAGTATAAGCTATATCTAAAGCTTTTTGGCATGATTCCCCTGAAAGAGGTTGATGTAGAGGTTATACAGGATATCAGGCTGAAGCCGGCGGGAATTCCCATAGGGATATATGTTAAGACAAAAGGGGTTTTGGTTGTAGGCATCGGCGAGTTTGAAGGGGAGAATGGACAGAAGTGTAATCCTGCAAAATATGTTTTGCAGACAGGCGATTATATTCTGGAAATCAATGATCAGGAAATCAATGAAAAAAAGAAGTTAATCGATATTATCAGTCATAGTGAGGGGCAGGAGATGATCCTTACGGTGCAGAGGGGAGAGTCGGTGATCGAGGTGAAGGCGAAGCCCGAGCTGAACAAAAGTGGAGAATATAAGATGGGGATATGGGTGCGGGACAATGCACAAGGGGTAGGAACCATGACTTATATTGATGAAAGCGGAAATTTCGGTGCACTGGGGCATGGGATTAATGATGTGGACACCAGCACTTTGATGACCCTTGCAAAGGGGACTTTGTATCATACGGAAATTATAGGAATTACAAGAGGCAGCATTGGGTCGCCCGGAGAGCTGACAGGCTTTATTGAGTATGATGACAAAAATATTATGGGAGAAATCACGGACAATACCGCAAGGGGGATTTTTGGAATTTGCACACCGGAAACGGAGGCCAGTGCCGCCAGTGATTTTCTGCCTATCGGATTGAAGCAGGAAATTGAGGAAGGACCTGCGCAGATTATTTGTTCGCTGGGAGATGAGTCACGCATTTATGAGGTAGAGATAACAGGTATCAATCTGGAAAATGATAATATTAGCAGAGGGATTGTTTTGGAAATAACCGATCCGGAGCTTCTGGCTGCTACCGGAGGAATTGTGCAGGGAATGAGCGGAAGTCCCATTATTCAAAACGGAAAACTGATAGGAGCGGTGACACATGTTCTGGTGCAGGACCCTGCAAAGGGATATGGGATATTTATAGAGGAAATGCTGGTACATTAGGTGCGTCATGGCGTGCCATTGCAAGTTTTCCTGATGAAACATATTTGATTATATATCGGACATGAGCTATCATATTGAACATGATTTAGATAAAATTCAGCCGAAATATGTTACTTTGAGGTTTGAGTTTCATTACGGATGAGGAAAAACTGCAATGAGAATAAAATTATCAGAAAAGATATTGGTACTGATATTGATCATTACAATTGCAATAAGCGGATTGACCGGTTGGGGAAATCAGGAAACAGAGATGAGAGCAGAAATCGAACCACCGGAAGCGAGCGAGGATAGGTGTGCAATAAAAATGAGCGATGGAGAAATCCACCGCTCATTTTTTATAAGAAAACCTGCTATTTTGTTAATTGAATTGATGTGTTATGATTTTTCGTAAAATATTTTATTTTATGAAATGAATGAATTGCTTCACCTAATATAAA
>CAYMUW010000001.1:0-147256 GCA_964393865.1 uncultured Lachnospiraceae bacterium | reverse complement strand
CAGCATTTTGACAATGATTTTTTATTCAGTTCAGCCGGAAGGCTGAACTGTTACCTGAAAGAAGATTGGCGCCTCCGGTAAACTGGTGCGTCTGTGAGTCCTTAAAAATCGCCAGCTCCAGCTTATACATCAACGGATTTAATACCATAAGTCCCAGCAGTCCGTAAATGACGGAAGGGATTCCCGCCAGAAGCTCTACTGCCGGTTTTACCACTGCCGCCAGACGCTTAGGCGCTGTTTCTGCCAGAAAAACCGCCGTAAGAAGCCCTATGGGCACTCCCAGGCAAACCGCAAGCGTTGTTCCCACAATGGACGTCAGGATAACATACAAGATTCCAAAGGAGGGTTCCGCAGATGCAGGCTTCCAGACTGTTCCAAATATAATTTCCTTTATACCCACGCGAAACAACGCCGGCGTACCGTTTATGAGCATGTATATTGTAATGGAAGCCACTGCAAGTATTGCAAGAAGCGCACACAGGGTAAAAATACCCTGTGCCGTCTTTTCTACTGTAGATGCTGTTTTTCTGCTTCCTATGATTGAAAAGCTTTTTTGTTCCTTCACCTTTAACCTCATTTCCACACTATGAAGAAGCTGTCATTCCGGGCATCAGTCTACCGTAATAAGTCCTACTGCCTTAATAATTTCTTTCCCTTCATCTGATGCAAGATATTCAAACAATGCCTGCACCGCATCGCTTTGCTCCGAAATTTCTCCCTTTGTTCCCATAACGAAAGGTCTGCTGAGGAAATAATTTCCGGCTTTTACTTTTTCAGCGGTGGCCTCTACTCCTTCCAGAGACGCTGCAATAATTGTATCGTTGATTGCGTCTAAGGATGCATATCCGATTGCGCCGGGCGTGGAAGCTACCTTGGCAATCACGGCGCCTGTGCTGTCAAGCTCGCTGGCATAGGCACATTGATCCTCAATTTCAAGCAATTCCTCGAAAGCTCCTCTGGTACCTGAACCAGCCTCTCTTCCTACCACTACGATAGGAGCATCACTTCCGCCCAGCTCGTTCCAGTTCTTGGTCTCACCTGTATAAATGGAGATCAGCTGCTCCCTAGTTAAATTCGTCACTGTGTTTGACGGATCAAGAACTACGGCGATTCCGTCAATCGCTACAATATTTTCAGCTACTCCCGCTTCCTTTTCTTCCTCTTTTAAAGCTCTGGATGAATTGCCGATGTCAACGCTTCCTGCTATCACGGATTCAATACCTGCTGACGAACCGGTAAATTCCGCTGTTACGGTTACACCCGGATATTTTTCCATAAAGCTCTCGGCAACCGCATTTGCAAGCTTCTCCATAGATGTGCTTCCTGCCATGGAAATGCTTCCACTAAGCTCTGTATTATCACTTGTTGATGCTTCTCCGCTCTCTGAAGATGCTGCTCCGCTGCTGGTTGCTGCCGCATCCTCACCGGAACCGCATGCCACTAATCCTGCCGTCATTACCGCTGTACATATCATTGCAACAATTTTCTTTTTCATTTTCTCCTCCATTCCGGAGCATTCATCAGTTTTTGTAAAATATCATTTTTTATGCTCCTCATTTCTGATAGCATAATAGCATTTCAATGAAAACTGAAATATCACGATCAGGTAAGTTGTGTGTAAAATCTATGTAAGATACAAAAACAGCCATGAAGTTTCCTTCACGGCTGTCTTTTTTCATTATCACTGTTTTTTACGGATTTATCATCCCTCAATCCCATCCAGCAGTATTTCCCTCATAGATGTAAGCAGCTCCTCCGTATGAGCAAGAAGCATTTGAGAATCCTGCTCCACAATATCGCACTTTTTGTACCGGAACAGGAAAAACGGTGTTCCTTTATGATTAAAGGAAAGCTTTTCATATTTTTGTAAAAGCACCGGTATCTGCTCCGGCCTGATGCCTGCATCAGGCTTTAATGTAAATTTTATTTCTCCGTTTCGTCCCTTAAGCTCGGTGATATACAGCTTATGGGCGCTGACTCTGATCAGCGCAATACGAAGAAGGTTTTCTACCGCTGTCGGCGTATTTCCAAACCGGTCAAGCAGCTCCTCCTTCATATCCTCACATTCGCTTTTATTTTCAATCCCTGCAATCCTTTTATAAATATCCAGCTTCTGCACTTCATTGACAATATAAGCCGGCGAAATAAAGGCGTCCACATCCAAATCCACTAAGGTTTCAAAATCCTCTGCAGTACTGATACCCTTTAGGCTCTTAACCGCCTCATTCAGCATCTTGCAGTACAGATCATAGCCCACCGCCTGCATGTGACCATGCTGCTTTGCACCCAGAAGATTTCCCGCACCGCGGATCTCCAGATCCCGCATGGCAATTTTAAAGCCGCTGCCAAGATCCGTAAACTCCTTAATGGAAGCCAGACGCTTTTCTGCTACCTCCTTCAGCATTTTATCCCTCTTATACATCAGAAATGCGTAAGCGGTACGATTGCTCCTTCCCACGCGCCCTCTAAGCTGATAAAGCTGGGATAAGCCCATAGTGTCGGAATCATGGATAATCATGGTGTTCACGTTGGAGATGTCCAGTCCTGTTTCAATAATAGTGGTAGACACCAGCACATCAATCTCACCGTTAATGAAATCGTACATGATACGCTCCAGTTCCCTCTCCTGCATCTGCCCGTGGGCAAAGGCCACCACAGCCTCCGGCACCAATGCCTGAATGGAAGCAGTCACATCCGCAATGTTGTTTACCCTGTTGTAAACGTAATAAACCTGACCGTTTCGTGACAGCTCCCTGACAATGGCTTCTCTGACCATTTCCTCATTATATTCCATCACATAGGTTTGTATAGGCATCCTGTCACCGGGCGCTTCCTCCAAAACGCTCATATCCCTGATACCAACCAGACTCATGTGAAGGGTTCTTGGGATAGGTGTTGCTGTCAGGGTAAGCACATCCACATTTTCCTTCATTTTTTTAATTTTTTCCTTGTGAGCCACGCCAAAACGCTGTTCCTCATCAATGATAAGAAGCCCCAGATCTTTATACGCCACATCTGCGGAAAGTACCCTGTGTGTTCCGATTACAATATCAACAAAGCCTTTCTTTAAATCCTCCACCGTCTTTTTCTGCTCTGCATTGGTTCTAAATCTGGAAAGCAAATCCACTCTCACGGGAAAATCCTTCATTCTTTGCACGAAGGTATTATAGTGCTGCTGCGCCAGTATGGTAGTGGGAACAAGATAAACCACCTGCTTTCCCTCCTGCACCGCCTTAAACGCTGCTCTGATGGCTATCTCGGTCTTTCCGTATCCCACATCGCCGCAGATCAGACGATCCATGATCTTTACGCTTTCCATGTCCTTCTTGGTAGCTTCAATGGCAGCAAGCTGATCCTCCGTCTCCTCAAAGGGAAACATCTCCTCAAATTCCTTCTGCCAGACCGTATCCTTTCCGTATTGAAATCCGTTTTTCTGCTGACGTGCTGCATATAATGCCACCAAATCCTTTGCGACCTCACCGGCAGCCTCCCGCACCTTACTTTTGGTTCTGGTCCACTCCTGGGTTCCCAGCTTGTTCAGTTTGGGACGCTTGGCGTCTGCGGAGGCATATTTTTGAATCACATCAAGGCCTGTTGCCAGAACATACAGGTTTCCACCGTCCCGATATTCTATTTTGATATAATCCTTTACTACCTTTTCGACCTCTACCTTTTCGATACCCCGGTAAATCCCAAGTCCGTGATTTTCATGAACCACATAATCTCCGATTTTCAGCTCATTAAAATCATTAATCTTGCGGCCTTCATAGGTTTTCTTCTTTTTCTTCTTTTTTTTGTCAACGCCGAATATATCGCTCTCCGAAATAACCGCAAATTTAAGCAAAGGATACTCAAAACCTTTCCGCACTCTGCCGTAAAAGGTCATAACCTCCCCCGGCTGTATCTCCCGGTCAGGGTTCTCCGTATAAAAAGCCGCCAGTTCATTGTCTCTAAGATCCGCTGCCAGCCTTGACGCTCTGGTTCTTGAGCCGGACAGAAGCAGCACCCTGTAGCCGTTTTTACGGTAACGCTTTAAATCCTGAACCAATGCCTCAAAGCTGTTGTGGTAGGAGGATATGCTTTTAACGGAAATATCCGCTTTTTTATCCGGCTTAAAAAGAGAATTTTTCAGTTCCAAAGCAGCCAATGTAACAACACGTCCAAGCTCCATCCTTGCGGCAATCTCTTTTACCGGGTACATAAGCTTCATCTGCTCCGGAAGGATATATCCCTTTTCCGCCCGGTGCATCATGCTCTCCCGAAATTCCAGTTCCACTGCCTCGGCATGCTCCCTGACTCTTGCCGGTTCATCTATAAAAACACAGGTTTTTTCCCTGTCAAATAAATCAAGAAAAGACACTGTATCCTGATAAAAATAATGAATATAGGAATCAAGATTAACCAGATTTTGAAATTCAAAAATCTGCTCCTTCAATTCCTTAATCTGCATCTCTATGCGGTGAGCCTCCTCTGTATGAAACTCCTCCCGCAGCTTTCCCGCAAAGCTTTTACCCTCCTCCTCGATTTTATCCATTCCGTTTTTTAACTGCCGGTCGGAAAGAAACATCTCGCTTGCAGGATAGATGGTAATTCCGGCAAGCTTCTCAATGGATCGCTGACTGAGCACATCAAAGCTTCGTATGGATTCCACCTCATCTCCCCACAGCTCTATGCGGTAAGGATTTTCCTCCGTCAAATCAAAAATATCCACTATTCCACCGCGAATGCTGAACTGTCCCGGCGCCTCTACCTGATAGCTTTTCTCATAGCCCATTTCCACTAATCTTTCCGCCAGCCTTCTCTCATCTACCGCTGTGCGGGTGTTAATATTTAGAAGATGCTCCTCCCAGGCCGACAATGGTATCTGCGGAGCAAGCAGGCTGGAAAATGTGGTAATCACCGTTACCGGCTTCCCCTCCAGCATACGCCGCAGGCACTTAATTCTATCAGTCACAAGCCTATTTCCGTGAATGTCCGCCTGATAAAAAATAAAATCTCTGGCAGGATAAACGGCTGCATTTCTGTCATAAAAGCGGTATTCTTCCAAAATCTCCTTTACCCTCAAATCACTGAAAGTAACGATGAGTTTATTTTGAAACCCATCGCTAAGTCCGTATATCATATGAAGCTTCTGCGACTCCACACAGCCGGTAAGTGCCACGCAGGCGCTTTCTTTAGAAATCCGCTTTTTTATTTCCTCAAATTCCCCCAGTTCCTCAAGGGGTGCGCATAACGCTCTCATGTCCAATTTCCTTTCCTGCCTTTAAAGCGATACCTTTCGATTAAATTCATTCATCGCACGGTCAATCTCTCCGTCCAACATCATTTCTGCCGCATTAATCGCTTTCTCTATGCCTTCTTTCATGAAGGGCTGTTCTTCCTTCGAAAAATGTCCCAAAACATAGTCCGCCAGATCATACCCCTTAGGCTTCTCCCCTACACCAATTCTAATTCTTTGAAACTCCTCGCTGCCAAGCTGCTGAATAATATTTTTTAGTCCGTTATGTCCGCCGGCGCTTCCCCTCTTTCTAATCCTGATCTGGCCCAGCGGCAGACTGATATCATCAGATACTATGATAAGCTCCGTACTCAAATCAATTTTATAATAATCCGCTATGGGTTTGATACTTTCTCCGCTCAGATTCATAAAGGTAATGGGCTTAACCAAAATCACCTTATGACCATTAATCATTCCTTTTCCCACAAGCGCCTTATGCTTCACATCCATCACCGAAATATGATATTTGTCAGCCAGATAATCAACCAGCTGAAAGCCAATATTATGCCTGGTATTATCATATTCCTTTTTGGGATTACCAAGACCTGCAATAATAAACATCTTTTCAACTCCTACCGTCACTAAAAACAGGCCGTATTACATGATACTGCCTGTCTGCTCCAATTATTTGCCATTTCATTATAGGATGCCTTGACATGTTTTGCAAGAGAATTGAAAGAGAATTGAAACTGCCATTCTCCATTCTCCGTTTTTTTATGATATACTTATCTTTAATATAATTATTATCATAAGCAATTATAAACCGAAACGAAATTACAGGCAGGCATATTATGAATTCAAAGAAAAATAACCAACACAACTACATCCGGTATTTCCTTCTGACAGTTCTGCTGACTTCCATAACAGCAATAACAGGCGTCTTTGTTTTTAGTATTTATATCAATCATTTTACGGCCAGAACAGTCTGATTGCTGATTACGGACGTGATGTACTGATTTCCGCCGTTCTTCTCTTTTATTGCTATCTTTTGTGTCAATACAAAGGAATTTCCGTTATGCTGGTATGGGTTGTAGCAATTTGCCTGATCTACTATTTCATCACCTCCAAAACTGCATTTGGCCGTTATTTCTACGCAGTTGGCGGCAACGAAAAAGCTACACAGCTTTCCGGTATCAATACAAATAAGGTTTACTTCATTGCATATGCAAGCATGGGACTTCTGGCCGGTCTTTGCGGTCTGCTTTGTCTTGCACGCGTTGGTTCCGTAAATGGTTCTACCGGTACCTCATTTGAGATGGATGCAATCGGTGCCTGCTTTATCGGTGGCGCTTCTGCATATGGCGGCAGCGGTACAGTTCCAGGTGTTATCATCGGCGCTCTTTTGCTTGGTGTAATCAATATGGGTATGTCTATCATGGGCATCGGCGATTCATGGCAGTATGTAGTAAAGGGCGGCGTTCTACTGATTGCCGTTATCTTTGATGTGGTTTCCAGACGTAAGAATGGAAATTAATAATTAAAGAAGCTAAAACCTAAACATAAAGAACCGGGCAGATAAAAGAAATTATCTGTCTGGTTTTTTTCATGCTAAAAGACATATGAAATAAAAAACAGAGGCGCTTAAAACACCTCTGTCTCACTTAAAGATTTAGAACTTTTTGCTTTCCCAAATTTATTATTCATCCGGTTTCAGCAGTGCCTGCTGGTATCTGTCCAGAATCAGGTTTTGAATTCGTTTCCTCGTAGATGAATTAATGGGGTGTGCAATGTCTCTGTATTCCCCGTCTGTTGCCTTTTTACTTGGCATTGCAATGAATAATCCCTTGTCACCCTCGATCACCTTAATATCGTGAATAACGAATTCATCATCAATGGTGATAGAAACAATAGCCCTCATTTTTCCCTCTTTGGCTATCTTTCTCACTCTCACATCCGTAATTTGCATCTTTTTCCCCCTTACACTGTGGTTAAATTACATACCTGTCATTCCGTTCTATTACAATCTTGATGCCATCCGTACCTGCGTGGTAAGAATTTGCCCTAATGGTATCGCGGCTTTCCACGATACAGTTTTCAATATGGGTATTGTCTCCTATATAAACATCATTTAAAATAATAGAATTCTTAATATAGCAATTATTTCCAATGTAAGTCTTCTTAAAGATAACGGAGTCCTCTACCGTACCGTTAACAATACAACCGCTGGAAATAAGGCTGTTTTTAATCTGTGCACCTACATTGTACTTCGCAGGCGGCAGATCATCCACCTTAGAATAAATATCCGGATACTGCTTAAAGAAGTAATTTCTCGTCTCAGCATTCAGGAAATCCATGTTTGTGTTGAAGTAATCCTCTACCGTAGCAATATTGCTCCAGTAATCATGAATCTTATAGCCGTAGATTCTCTTCATATTCTTATAGCGGATCAAAATATCCTTAACAAAATCATATCTGTCCTCTTCCGCACACTTCTCGATCACTTCAATCAGCTGACGTCTTCTGACTACATAGATACCGCAGGAGATGGTATTTGATTTCGCCACAACAGGCTTCTCTTCGAACTCTTCTATGCGGCTGTCCTCATTCATCTTAATCGTACCGTAACGATCTACATTTACCTCCGGTTCCATATCCTTACATACCACTGTAATATCCGCCTTTTTAGCTATATGATATTCCAGCACCTTATTGTAATCCATCTTGTATACACAGTCACCGGAGGCAATTACAACATAAGGCTCATGACTGTTTTTCAAAAATGAAAGGTTCTGGGCAATGGCATCTGCCGTTCCTCTGTACCAGAAATTGCTCTCTGCGGTAACTGCCGGTGTAAATACATACAAACCACCCTGCTTACGTCCGAAATCCCACCACTTGGAGGAGCTCAAATGCTCATTTAAGCTTCTGGCATTGTACTGTGTAAATACTGCTACCTTCTGAATATGGGAATTGGACATGTTGCTAAGTGCAAAATCAATACTTCTGTAACTGCCCGCAATAGGCATTGCACATACGGCTCTCTTCTGGGAAAGTTCCTTCATTCTGAAACTGTTTCCGCCTGCTAAAACTATACCGATTGCTCTCACTTTTCATCACCTGCCTTAATTAATGTTTTTCCGCTTGCAAGAGATTTATCCGGGAAATCCTCCAATGAAGTTACTCCGAATATACAGGAGTTCTTGCCAACCGTAATATTATCCGGTATCACACTCTTTTCTCCTATGGTAACTATACCACTGTTATAAATATGGGGATCTGTCTCATTCTCCGCTTCTTCCCCAATACCCAGCTTGACATAATTTCCTATCTCTACGTTTTCCGCAATAATTGCCTTATAAAGCTCACATCCGCTTCCTATATTCGTATTATTCATAATAATGGAATCGCGGACTACCGTATCCTTACCTATGGTAACTCCACAGCCGATTACGGAATTATAAACCTTTCCGTATATTTCGGAACCTTCTCCGATGATGCTTCGTTCAACCACGGTATTATCGGCAATATACTGAGGAGGCAGGATCTCACTTCTCGTGTAAATCTTCCAATATTCCTCATACAAGTTAAATTCCGGAACGATATCGATCAGCTCCATATTTGCCTGCCAGTAGGAGTTCAGTGTTCCTACATCCTTCCAGTATCCGGTGAACTCATAAGCATAAAGCGGTTCTCCCTTGCCATGGCAATAGGGAATGATATGCTTACCAAAGTCCAGCCCGGGCTGCTCGGCATTAGCCAAAAGCGCTTCCTTCAAGGCCTTCCAGTTAAATATGTAAATACCCATAGATGCAAGATTGCTTCTGGGATTAGCAGGCTTTTCCTCGAAATCCGTGATTCTCCGATCTTCATCCGTAATCATGATACCGAAGCGCTTCGCCTCTTCCATAGGAACCGGCATAACAGCTATGGTCACATCCGCGCCCTTCTCCTTATGGAAGTCAAGCATCACCTCATAATCCATCTTGTATATATGGTCTCCGGAAAGTATCAGAACATATTCCGGATTAAAGCTGTCCATATAATCCAAATTCTGATATATTGCATTGGCAGTACCAGTGTACCACTCACTGTTGGTTATCTTTTCATAGGGAGGAAGAACCGTAACACCGCCAATATTTCTGTCCAGATCCCAGGGAATACCGATACCGATATGCGTATTCAATCGGAGCGGCTGGTACTGAGTCAGCACACCCACCGTATCAACCCCTGAATTGATACAGTTACTTAATGGGAAGTCAATGATACGGTACTTTCCCCCAAAAGATACCGCCGGCTTGGCCACCTTGGATGTAAGGACTCCCAGCCTGCTTCCCTGACCACCTGCCAGCAACATGGCAATCATCTCTTTTTTGATCATGTCATCACCTCTTACAAGTAAATTTTATTGCTATATTTTTGATACAGGTACCAATCATAAAATGTATGAATAGTATACCATATATCCCTTTAAAAGTGAATATTTTTTACAAAAAAATCACAACAATTTATGACTTTTATGTTAGATTTTTACAATATTTTATTTCCCCGGCTCTCTTTTTATTGGAAAAATTACAATATTTTCCTTTCTTCTCCCGTTTTTTATTTAAAATGCCATTGGTTTTTACGGTGTAATTATATATAATTAGGTTAAAACTAATATAGCAAATTGATAGCGGCGAAATTTGCAGTGGAGGTCTTTATGTATCAGATTAATTTTCAACACCCTATTCATATATATTTCATAGGAATTGGTGGTATCAGCATGAGCGGATTGGCAGAAATCCTATTGGAAGAAGGCTTTACCGTTTCCGGTTCCGATGCAAAGGAATCCACGCTGACTCAGCTTTTAATCAGCCGAGGAGCCACTGTTCATTACAGGCAAAGAACAGAAAACATCACAGATGATATCGATCTTGTAGTATACACCAGCGCCATTCATCCTGACAACCCGGAATATATTGCCATGCAGGCAAAGAATATTCCTTCCCTTACAAGGGCTCAGCTCCTGGGACAAATTATGAAAAATTACAAACTGCCGGTTGCCGTCAGCGGAACGCACGGCAAAACCACTACCACATCCATGATCTCCCAGATCTTACTTGCAGCGGACACCGATCCCACTTTGTCCATCGGCGGCATATTAAAAACCATCGGTGGCAATATCAGAATCGGTCATTCCGACTATTTTGTCACCGAAGCCTGTGAATACACCAACAGCTTTTTAAGCTTTTTTCCAAAATTCGGAATTATTCTTAATGTAGAGGAGGATCATCTGGATTTCTTTAAGGATATTGAGGATATCCGCAATTCCTTTCATCGTTTTGCCGCTCTCATCCCCGATGACGGCGCCCTGATTATAAACGGTGATATCCCCCAGCTTTCCTCTATTACCTGTGATCTGTCCTGCAAAATTATTACTTTCGGAAGCACCCCCGGCTGTGACTACAAACCGGCGGAAATCACTTACAACGAAAAGGGATGTGCCAGCTTTACGGTTCTTTGCCATGGCACCCAAATAGGCCCTTTTTCTCTCGGAGTCTCCGGAGAACATAATGTGTACAATGCTCTTGCAGCCATTGTGCTTTCCGATCTTTTTCATATTGAGCATACGGTTGTCCGCAAGGCCTTGTCTGAATTTCACGGAACGGACCGTCGTTTCGAATACAAGGGCGAAGTAAACGGAATTGTTATAATAGATGATTATGCACATCATCCCACAGAAATTACTGCAACTTTAAAAGCAGCCTCAAATTATCCTCACAAAACTCTCTGGTGCGTGTTCCAGCCCCATACCTATACCCGCACCAAAGCATTTATGAAGGACTTTGCCAGGGCCTTGTCTCTCGCCGATCAGGTTATTCTGGCTGATATTTACGCTGCCAGGGAGACCGACAATTTGGGCATCAGCTCCCAAACCCTGCAGGAAGAAATCCGGGCGCTGGGCAAAACCTGTTATTATTTCCCCAGTTTTGATGAAATCGAAAAATTTATTTTAAAAAATTGCACACCAGGAGATTTGTTGATAACTATGGGTGCCGGAGACGTGATAAATATTGGAGAAAATCTTTTAAAAAAATAATTATCCACATTGTCCACATATTTTGTTTCAAAAAACGTTAAAAATATGTGGATATTTTTATACCGGATAAGAGTTCCTGTCATTCGGCGGTTTTTATGACCTTTTAAAATTTTTTCTTTCGAAAACAGATAAAATATCCACATTGTCCACATTGTCCACAAAATCTCGAACCCCTTGAAAACACTGGGATTTTGGGCATTTTTCCTATTTCCATTTCAAATTGCCTGTGTTATAATTCATTTTGCTTTCATTCGTGTAAATAATATAAGGTCAGGTATTTTTTATGGGTCACTTTAAAATTTATCAGCAAAACTGTGCTGATGTAACGGTAGTATCTAATTTGTTTATTGATGAATATATGAAGGATGCAAATGATGCACAGCTGAAAATATATCTTTATCTGCTCCGCATGATGAGCGCAGGTCAGTCTACCAGTGTGTCCGATATTGCGGACAAGTTTAATCACACGGAGAAGGATGTGCTGCGGGCATTAAGATACTGGGAGAAGAATCATCTTCTTGCCCGGGAATATGACGAAGCTAAAAATCTGATCGGCATTCAGCTGTTGGATGCCTCCCGTAAAGAGGGGGAAGATACCGTTTCTCTTGCTCCTGTCGTTCCGCTTCCCGCTAAGACGGAAGCCCCTGCAGCCACAGAAAAAAGCGATTTTACAAAGCCTTCCTATACGTTGGATCAATTAAAAGAATTTAAAAATAATGAAGAAACCGCACAGATCATTTTTATTGCTGAACAATATCTGGGTAAGCCCTTAAGTCCTTCCGAAATCAAAACAATTATTTTCTTTACGGATAAACTTAACTTTTCGGAAGATTTAATCGATTATCTGATTCAATATTGCGTCGGCAGGGGCAAAAAGGATTTCCGTTACATAGAAAAGGTTGCCATAAGCTGGGCTGAGGAAGGAATCACCACTCCCAATCAGGCGGCCAAAGTGGCAGCCAAATATGACAAAACAGTTTATGATATTATGAAGGCCCTTGGCAAATCCGGTGTTCCCACCAAAGCAGAAGCCGGCTTTGCCCTTAAATGGATCAATGAATACGGTTTTACGCAGGATATCATTCTGGAGGCCTGCGATCGTACCGTCATGGCCACAGATAAACACCGCTTTGAATATGCCGACAGTATCCTTACCAGCTGGCATCAAAAGCAGGTACATCATAAAGCTGACATTCAAAATTTGGATGAAGCTTATGCCAGAAGCAAAAACTCCGTTTCCAAGTCGGCTTCCGCTCCCGTTGCACGGGCATTTAACCAGTTTCCTCAGCGAAGCTATGATTTTGACGCACTTGAAAAGGAGCTTTTAAGCAATTAAAGATTACATTCAATATAAGGAGATATATTCGTGGCACTAAGCAATTCTCAATATGATACCATTATGCGGGAATATGAGGACAAACAAACCAGAAACCGCCATCTGTTGGAGGAACGTACCGCATACGTTTACCAGCATGTGGACGGCTATCGTGAATTAGCCGAATCGATTGCTTCTATTTCCGTTTCCCAAGGGAAAAAGCTTCTTGACGGAGACGAAAATGCTCTAAGCGAATTAAAGGCTACCATCAGCAGACTTTCTTCCATGAAGGAGGAGCTATTAGCTGCTGCAGGTCTCTCCCCTAATTATCTTTTACCTGTTTATGACTGTCCCGACTGCAAGGATACCGGGTTTATTGACGGCCGCAAATGCCATTGCTTTAAGCAGGCTGAGGTGGATCTTCTCTATGAGCAGTCCGGCATACGGGATATGCTCGAAAAGGAAAATTTCAGCACGCTTTCTTATGATTATTATCAGGGAGACGATCTCGCCTCCTTCCAAAAAAACGTAAATACCTGCAAAGATTTTATAAAAACTTTCAATTCGGACTACCATAATTTATTTTTTTATGGTACAGTGGGTACTGGTAAGTCTTTCCTATCCGGCTGTATAGCCTGTGAATTGATTGAAAAAGGCTATTCTGTAATTTATTTCAGTGCTGCCGGGCTCTTTGATACCTTATCCAGAAATATGTTTGACTACAAAAGCAGAGAATCACATGATCTCCATGCGGATTTATATGGCTGTGATCTGCTTATTATCGATGATTTGGGAACAGAATATATTAATAATGCCACCGCTTCTCAATTTTTTGCCTTGTTAAACGAGCGGCATTTAAACCAAAAATCCACCATAATTTCTACCAATCTTTTTCTGGAAGATATTCAAAGTCATTATTCGGAACGGATATTCTCCAGAATTACAAATAACTACACTATTTGTAAATTTACAGGACCGGACATCCGGCGCCTGAAAAAGATTTCAAAATAGAAAGTGAGGTACCTTCATGGCACAGCGTGAAGAAACAAGAAACTTGGAAACCATACCTGTAGGTTCTCTCGGCATTATTCCTTTAGAAGGATGTAAAGCTCTCGGCGAGAAGGTGAACGATTACCTTGTCAAATGGCGTACCGTCCGCGAAAGCGAGCACAAGAACAGCTTGGCCTTTTCCGGTTATCAGCGTGACTCTTACATTCTAAAGGCTAAAGTACCCCGTTTCGGTTCCGGAGAAGCAAAGGGAATGATTTTGGAATCTGTCCGCGGAACCGATCTTTACCTGCTTGTAGATGTAGCAAATTACAGTTTAACCTATTCTCTGTGCGGACATGAAAACCATATGTCCCCGGATGACCACTATCAGGATTTAAAGAGAATTATTGCCGCCGTAGGCGGAAAAGCAAGGCGTATTACCGTCATCATGCCTTTCCTCTATGAAAGCAGACAGCATAAAAGAACCGCAAGAGAGTCTCTTGACTGTGCGCTTGCCCTTCAGGAGATGGTTCGTATGGGTGTAGACAATATTGTCACCTTTGACGCCCATGATCCCAGAGTGCAAAATGCGATACCCCTTCATGGATTTGAAACCGTTCAGCCCACCTATCAATTTATCAAGGGACTGTTAAAGCATGTCTCTGACCTTTCCATCGATTCCGATCACATGATGGTCATCAGCCCGGATGAAGGCGGCATGCGCCGTGCGATTTACATGGCTAATGTTCTTGGGTTGGACATGGGTATGTTTTATAAGAGACGTGATTATACCCGCGTTGTAAACGGACGTAATCCTATTGTTGCTCATGAATTTTTGGGTTCCTCCGTGGAAGGAAAGGATATGATTATTATCGATGATATGATTTCCTCCGGTGACAGCGTATTAGAGGTAGCAACCGCCTTAAAAGAAAGAAAAGCACGTAAGATTTTTATTTGTACTACCTTTGGGTTATTCACAAATGGTTTAGAAAGATTTGACAAAGCGTACGAAAGTGGTATAATAGATAATGTATTAACTACTAATTTGATTTACCAGACTCCTGAGCTTCTTCAGAGAGAATGGTATATCGATTGTGATATGAGCAAATATATCGCATATCTGATCGATACCTTAAATCATGACGCTTCCATCAGTGATTTGCTCGATCCCAGCGAACGCATCCAGAGGGTTGTTGCTAAATATAAAACTGGTGAAGTTATTGATTAATTATTACGCTATCCACTCCATCTTTTTATAAGAGACGCCTGCACTGTTTTTTACCTCTATTAGGACAGTAAGCAGGCGTCTCGTTTAATGAGCAGATTTTCTATTTTTATTTGGATAATATCTCAGCTGTTTCCTTTATAATCTCAGTCGGAACACCTTTATCAAAAATATCCCTCAATCCCACATACTCTATAGCATCACAGTAGGGCGCATAAGTAGGAAGAGTAGTAAGCTCCATATATTTTTCAACCGCCTCATGCCGGTCCTCCTCCGCCAGCGTCAGTATATCAAGCGCCGAAAGCGCCGAGGTAGAATATCCGATATAATAACAGGGGGAACTGAATATATGGGAAATATCCACCCAATTATATACCTCCGAGATACTGCTGTAATAATGAATCCCATACTTTGCGGACAGATTGTAATACAGCTTATTCATATCATCAAGGGACATATCCGGGTTTTGGTATACCTGCAGCTCAAATTCGGAAACCAGCGCAGCATCTACTACGTTTTCTGCCATCTGATATACCTTCATAAAACGGAACAGCTCTCCCGCTTCTCCCTCAAACAATTCATCATCATACTCATAAAACAGCATTTCCAGCCCCTGAGAATGAATCTCGCTCAAATCAATGTTATTGCTTTTAATCATAATATCCTCCGTATTGCGGAACATATAATGATAATGACCAAATTCATGAATGGCAGTACCGTAATCATAATAATTATTGTAAGGCGAATCAAAGATAAATGCATCTCCGAAATAATCCAGCCATGTGGTAAAACCTGTATCTGCCTTTCCTTCGGAAGCATCCATATCGTAAAGCTGATATTGTTCCATGTAATCAAAGGTTTCTCCCATCTCCGGGTCAATCTCATCCAGATAGGGGCGTATCAGCGCCAAACGCTGTGCAGCCGTAGTTTCCGGTATATAATACAATGGAGTAAAATCCTTGGAATAATATTCGTCCTGCAAATTACTGAGAACCGGAACCACCTTCTTCTTAATCTCCGAAAAATATTCCGTTACGTCATCTACGGAGTAATCCCTTACATAAAGTTCCTCGTAGGCATACTCTCCATAATTTTCATACCCGTCCTGCCTGGCTATCTCGGTACGAAGCTGCACAAGCTCCAGATAAATCTCTCCCAGCGCAGCATTTTTCTCCCGGTATATTCCCTGATAGATTTCCACCCACTGCTCCTGTGGCAGGTCATTTCCCTCCAGCATCAGTCTTTCCGCATTCCAGGCTTCCCCATTATATTCATAAAAATAATCTTCCTGAGCCGCCAGATCATATTCCTGCTCCAGACTGTTCTCCTTCAGATAGCTTTCCTTTTCCTCATCCGTCATTTCCTCGTACTCAGTCAGTGCCTCCACAAGAGCAGGCTCTATCACCGTCTCCATGGTTTCTCTGTAGGCGGATAAACATACCTCCTTTAACGCACTGTAAATACTGTCCCCCAGGTCTATTACATCTTCGGTAACCTCTTCCTGCCTTACAGCATTTTCTTCATCCAAAACATTCTGATAGTAAACGATCTGTATCATATGCTGGCAGGTGCGCAGCTTTACATATTCGTCCATCACGCTTTGATATAACTCCAAAACGCGCTCTTCCTGCGCTGCCTCGCCCGTTTCCTCTGCTTCCGCTGCCAGTTCACAAAGCTCCTGTATTTCCGTCTCCAGCTTTTCCCTGTCATACTCAAGACTCTGCATCTCCTCAAAGGTAAGGCCCGCATGCTCCTTGGACTGGTATCTGGAAGTGGTCTGATATACATACAGCGTATAAGGCGAATCCTTATGGGTGTACACTCCTGCAAGAGTAAGCCCCGCCTCCCCGGCATTGGACAGCTCAATGCGTGAAAAGATATAACGTCCTCCAAGGGCTTTAAAGGCATCAATGTCAATATATATATCCTGATCCGATACCTGATAGTTTCTGCCGGAATTTACAATAGAGACATCCGTTCCGGAGTATAGGTATGCCCTTGCGCCCCACTCATCATAATAAATGCGGCTTTCTTCCACCCGCTCCAGCGCCGGTTCAATGATCTCCCGAAACGCTTCTTTATAGTCCTGCGAATAAAAGCCCAAATATCCGTCAATGGTGGATATTCCGTTATATTCCAAAATAGCGGGATAAAATCCGTAAGCGGCAGACCATTGATCACAATATCCAAGATCCTCCTTCGCCTCCTCAAACAGCTCACTGGAAAAGAATTCTCCAAAGCTCAGCTGATCTCCCTTTTGCCCTTTTACCATTTCATAAGCCTGATTATAACAGGTGGAATATAAGTCATTGTATCTGCTTCCGCTTAAAACAATGACAAGAAGCGCAAGCACAGCCAGAATATTGGCAGTCAGCACTCTTTTCTTCTCCTTCCCGTTATAAAGCCGGGCAAGCACCAAAAAGAAGGCAGCATACCACACAAAGGGACTGAAAAAGATGGTTCGGTTAAACTGCCAGCCTGTAAGGGGCGGGCAGACAGTCTCTATAATGCTTCGGAAACCCTCCCAATAATAAATACCGTAAACAACACTGTTGAACACCAAAACCAGCATCAACAGATTGTAAACATCATGGAAGATTCCCTTCCAATTTCTGTTCTTAATATAGGAAATGTTAAGGTACAAAAAGTAAATAATGCATACAGGCAGTACCAGATAAGTATGCATACTTTCTGCGTGAAACATTCCTTTGAAAAAGCCCTCGGTAATGGTGCGTAAAATCTCTCCTGCAGAATAGCTTCCCGCCTCTATGGTGGTCCGTATGGTCGCCTCATCCCCAAACAGCATGGTTCCAAACAGTCTGTATTCACAAGCCACATAGCCGGCCGCAAGCACAATAATGGAAATAAGAAGTCTTAACGGAAACTTCTTATCCCTGATCCATAGCCAAAGGAAGGCCACTGCCATGTATGCAAGAATGAAAAGACCGAAATAAGAAAAATAGGATAACAACGGATACAGGAAAAGGGCAATATACCACTTTACCGACGGGGCCTTATAAATCCGGCGGGTCAGATAAATTACCAGCGGAATGGAGGCAAAAGGAATGCCAAAAGCAGGAAATACATTCAGCACGCCATAGGCCATTCCCACAAGCCATACCAGCGGCTTACAGCTTTCGTATTTCTCACCGCAAAAATCCCTGGCCAGAAGGATACAGGAACCCAAGCCAATCACGATTTTCAGAAGATATCCCACAATATAAGCAGGATATGCCGGAAGAATCATATAAAGCATCGTATAAAGAGAAAATTCGGAGGGCAGAACATCCCTGCTGATTCCTCCGAGAAACGGTACATACACATCGTGAGACCAGAAGGTCCCTGTATTTTTCATCATTTGAAACTGGGGCGTAAACAAATCCAGATTGTCATGAACAGCTATAACACTGTCTTCCCCGCAGATTGCAAAAACAAGCCCCGCAAAAATCAGGAACCCGAATACAATAACAAGATACCACCTTGTAATGATTTTCTTAATGCCCTTATTTTCCATACTAATATTAATCCTCTTCCTTTTCTTCCCTGCGCTGGCGTCTTTCCTTCTCAGAAACCAGCGTAAAGCGATACTCAAAGTCTCTTCTGTTCTTCATTGCCATGTTGGATAAAATCAATCCCGCAAAGAAGGATTGTATTGCCGCCAGCATAACAAATCCGCACACAATCAACGTGGGGAACTTTAACACCAGCCCCGTCTCCAAAAATTCAACCAAAACAGGAATGAAAAAGATTACCGCAAGCACCGTAAGCAAAAGGGCAAGAATACTGAAAAAACCAAAGGGCTTATAGTCGCGGTACAACCGGAAAATAGTGCCAAGCACACGAATGCCGTCGGAATAAGTATTCAGCTTAGATACGCTGCCCTCCGGTCTGTCTCTGTACTCCACAATCACATTGTCAATCTGCATATGATTATATACTGCATGGATTGTCATTTCCGTTTCGATTTCAAAGCCCTTGGACAAAACCGGAAAGGTTTTCACAAAGCCATAGCTGAAAGCCCGAAAACCGGTCATAATATCCTTGATTTCACTGCCAAACAAATGATTAATACCAGCACGGACAAGACTGTTGCCCATATTATGAAAGGGACGCTTATTTTCTTCAAAGTAGGTGGAGGAAAGCCTGTCTCCCACTACCATATCCGCATTATGATAAAGTACCTTTTCCACCATCTGCGCGGCAAATTCCATGGGGTATGTGTCATCTCCATCCACCATCACATAACACTGGGCCTCTATTTCCCGAAACATTCTCCTGATTACATTTCCCTTGCCCTGCATATATTCATGCCGGATTACCGCCCCTGCTGCCTTAGCCAGCTCTACGGTGCGGTCCGTGGAATTATTGTCATATACATAAATAACTGCCTCCGGCAGGGCGGCTTTTGCGTCCGCTACCACCTTGGCAATAGTCTTTTCTTCATTGTAGCATGGAATTAATACCGCAATTTTATCCATTCCAAAATCCCTTCCCCGATTCAAAAATTCAGCCCACCGCCAGGCGGCAGGCTGTTCACCTGTTATTTTATCAGAGTTTTTATAGGAAGTCCAGTTTCGTCTGTTATCATTTCCATTTCTTCATTTCCCGCCTTACCAGCAGAAGCGCCAAAATACCTGACAGCCCGTCTGCAATCGGTCCGGACCATAAAACACCGTCAATTCCCCAGATCAACGGAAATACAATTATAAGAGGAAGCAGAAAAAATACCTGCCTGCTGAGAGATACTACGGTACCAATGCTTCCCTTACCGATGGAAGGAAAGAACTGGGCACATAAGATCTGCGCACCCACAATAAAGGTACAAAACAGGAAAATGTGAAAATACCGCAGGGCAAACTCAAAATAAAGTGCATCCCCTTTTCCAAACAGACTGATAATCTGCCTGGGAAGTATCTGAAAACACAGAAAAGCCGTAACCGATATACATGTCACGATCAAAGCCGCCGAAACAAACTGTCCGATAACGGTTGCAAGAGCAGCTCCTGACATAGTGGAAATCATTGCATATTTAGGACTTCCATCCGCCCGTATCAGCTGACTGGCGCCGGTTCCCAAAATAGCCATTGGAAAGCCAAAAGCCAGAATGCGTGTATATTCTATAGCATATTCCAATGTCTGCCCGCGCCCGCCAAAAGCTGTTAAAACCGGACGGAGAAAAATAAGGGAAAAGACAGCAATGAAAATACCACTGTGCCAAAAGGCCGGTATCACAAGCGAGTCTGAAATGATGCTTTATTTCATCGGTTTTCAGGCAGGTCTTACCATGATACTAAAGCAGTGGGTAGACACCGGATGCCAGGAGAGCGAGGAAAAGATTGCACAAATTATACGGAACTGCATTCCTTTGATTTGGCAGACTCTGCCTCCTCCTTGATCTTAAAATATCTTTCCTTAATAATATTCTGTGTATACGCCCCGATTTTCTTCTGCTCTTCCTTGGGGAGCTCTTTCATATAAATAGGCTCGCCATACTCAAGGATAACGGTCGTCTTTCTGATCTTAGGAAGATGATCCTCAAAAATATCCGCCGAATTGTAAATCGTCATAGGCACAATGGGGCAGCCTGTCTTGGCGGCAATTTTAAAGCTTCCTTCGTGAAACTCCATAAAGGTATGATTAACTTTATTTCTGGTTCCCTCCGGGAAGATACAAATGGAAATGCCGGATTTCACCTTTTCAATGGCCTCCAGAATAATCTTAAGACCCTGCTTCACATCCTTTCTGTCAAGAAACAGACAGTGAAGATTTTTCATCCAGTTTACCAGAAGCGGGTATCTCAGCATCTCCTTCTTGGCAATATAGCCCGTAGGTCTGGGAACACGCACATAGGTAATCAAAATGTCAAAATAGCTTCTGTGGTTTCCGATATACAAAACCGGACAATCCTTAGGCACATTCTCCTCGCCTCTCACAATGACCCTGGTGCCCGATAAGAACAGACAGCAGCGAAAAGCCCAGTTGACAATTGCAAGGGAGCTTCGGTTTTTTAAATCCATGTTATATTTTCCGATAATCCATTCCGTAATCAGAAGAGGAATACTCAATACCAAAAATAAAACAACAAAACAAGCTACTAAAATAAACCGTATCATATGTTCACTCCAAAGAAAATTTTTCGGTATTTATAAGTTTAAATCACGAAAGAGGTTTTGGCAAGAACTTCCACTACTTTTTCAAACTGCATTCCATGGGATGCTTTAATCAGAATGGTATCCTGCTTTTTTAAAATGCCCGGCAAAGCCGATAACACTTTGTCTCTGTCAGGAAAATAATACAGCTCCGCAGCGCTGTTTTCCTCTTTCTTTTTCAGTTCGGCCTGCTCATACATACAATGTGCAAGGTCTCCCGTACAGATCAATACATCAATTTTCTTTTCTACCGCATAAGCGCCGATTTCTCCGTGAAGGCGCTTCTCATCCGCTCCAAGCTCAAACATGTCGCCCAAAATTGCTGCCTTTCGCCCCAATGCAGTGGAAAGAAGATCAATAGCAGCTTTCATGGAAGCGGGATTGGCATTATAGCAGTCATCGATCAGTGTATAGTCGGAAAGTGCCATCACATTGCTGCGTCCGCCTACCGCCTTTACATCCGCAATTCCCTGCTTAATTTCCTCAGGCTTAAGCCCCATCTGAAATCCTACTCCCGCTGCAGCTAAGGCATTCCATACCATGTGCTCGCCGGGCAAAGGAATCTCAACGGGAAACACCTGTAAAAATCCATGAATAACGGCATGGGTTCCGAAAAGTCCCTTACTGATCACATCCGAGGCAAAGATATCATTTGAAGTACCGCGGCCAAACCGGATGGGCGCATGACTAATCTTTGGGGAAGCCTTTACAAGCTGATCGTCATCTCCGTTTACAAACACATACCCTTCCGGGTTCATAAAATCAAAAATCTCGGATTTGGCCTTTAAAATTCCTTCTCTTGATCCCAGGTTTTCCAAGTGGCACTGACCGATATTGGTCATGACGCAAATATCCGGCTTTGCAATTTTACTCAGCCTGTGCATTTCCCCGAAATCACTGATCCCCATTTCAAGAACAGCAGCCTGATGCTCCTCACCGATCGAAAGTACCGTAAGGGGAAGTCCGATCTCATTGTTAAAATTGCCCTGGGTTTTCAATACCCGGTATTTTTGTGAAAGCACTGATGCAATAAATTCCTTGGTGCTGGTCTTACCCACGCTGCCGGTTATCCCAATCACCTGAATATCCAGCTGCTTTCTGTAAAACTCCGCCACATCCTTAAGAGCCTGAAAGGAATCCTCCACCAGAATATAGGGTATCCCTATCTTCTCCGGCTTTCGCTCACAGATCACCCCCATGGCTCCCATCTCTTCCACTGCGGGAATAAAGCTGTGTCCATCTACTCTTTCGCCTTTGGTGGCAATAAAAACTCCACCCTTACCTATTTTACGCGAGTCTATCACCACGCAGGAGGCCTCCTGTGCGGCCGCCTCACCCAAGGCTGCATCCAAACCATGCAGAACTCCTCCACAGGCCTTAGCCATATTGAAAAGCGTCATATTTTTCATATTAGTAACCAGCCTTTCCCATACCTGAAAATTCTTTTCCTATTTCGCCAGTGCAGTCTCCAATATTTTCTCACACAGCTCCCCAAAATTCATTCCCAAAGCTGCCGCCTCCTGTGGCAAAAGGGAGGTAGGCGTCATACCGGGAAGGGTATTGGCCTCCAGACAAAATACCTCTCCCCTCTCACTCATCATAAAATCCATTCTGGCATAGTTCTTAAGTCTGAGAGCAGTAAATGCTTTTTCGGCATAGCCCTGAATCTCCCTGGTTTTATCCTCCGACAGATCGGCAGGACAGGTTTCGACGGTAGACCCCGGCTGATATTTATTTTTATAATCATAAAAGCCTGTAAGAGGCGCTATTTCAATAACCGGCAGAGCCTTGCCGTCCATTACGCCTACCGAAAATTCACGTCCCTTGATGTACTGCTCCACAATCACCTCATCATCATAGGCAAAGGCTTCCGCAAGGGCTTTTTCATAATCCTCTTCACGAAAGGCAATACTCACACCCACACTGGAGCCTCCGCAGCACGCCTTTACAATACAGGGAAATACTGCTTCTTTCTCCGGCTTTTGTCCTTTCTTCAAACGAAAGCCGCAGGGTGAGGGAACTCCGTGAACAGCAAACAGTTCCTTGGTAATCCCTTTATCCATTGCCAGCGCAGAGCTGACATAATCGGTGCCGGTGTAGGTAATTCCCATCAAGTCAAAGCAGGCCTGTATCTTCCCGTTCTCTCCGTTTTCTCCATGAAGGGCCATAAATACCACATCTGCTGCCTGACAAAGTGCAATTACATTGGGTCCGAAGAAATTCTTTTCTCCGTCAGGACGCATAGCCTTGATCTGTTCTATATCGGGATTTTTCTCGGCAATGGTGCCAAATGCACCGGCCCAATCCTTTTCTGTATCAAAAATATTTTCCAAATTCTGACCGGCATCCTCCCATTCATATCCCAAATATACATCCAACAGAATCGCCCGGTGTCCCCTTTCCTTCAATGCCCGGTATATCATGGTTCCCGAACTAAGCGAGACATCCCTTTCCGTGCTGATGCCTCCTGCCAACACAACAATTTTCATGACTGCATCCTTTCCGTTCAAAAAATGAACATCACCCATTAAAAAATTTACTTTTTTATATTCATTTTATCGCATCATTCTGCCTGATGTAAGGGGATATACTGGCATTCTCCTTGCAAAAAATGCTGTAATCTCACTTTGCAGATTCCTGTCTATGGTTTCCCACAATTTCACTCAGCATAAAAATCAGCTTACTGTCTGCATCAAACTTCTTCATAATTCCCAGACCTTCATCGATCTGCCTGTAATTATTTTCTCCCACATCATCGATATAACTGACCGCCTGCCTGTTTCTCCCCATAAGATAATGCAGGTGATTTTCAATCACGGTTTCATACTCGTGATTGGAAATCATATAGTCCACCATAGTCAAATACATCATATTCTGAAGGAGAGTCTGATTATGCTCCTGTCCTTCTCCTTCCTCAACAAGGTAAACAGAGCTTCTTGCATTCTCGGAAATCTCCTCGGCCTTCTGCATCAGTTCCTCGGTAATGGTCTCACACAAATCCAAATTAACCTGCTGCTTGGTGGAAAGATAGGTCACATATCCGAGAAAGGTCACCTCATCCAGTTCCCCGCTTCGGTCTGTCTGTAAAATGTATTCCGTAATAAATTTATGACAGCTTTGCTGTCCCGATGCCCGATAAAGCTCTGCCGCTGCCGCAAACTTCCACGCATCCGTCTCCTCTCCTCCGTTCAGCTCCGTATATTTCCATGCCCGGTCTGCCGCCTTTAAGCAATTTGTTGCGTATTCGGTATCATAATACTGATATAAATAACTGAACTTGGCAAGTACCATGGCAAAGGCCTTAGCCGATTCTATTTTTGCAGGCTCTACATAAGAGACAGCACCCTTGCCCCCGTTTTGATTATAAACCGTTACTCCCTCATACACGGCACCGGTGGTCTGATCCTGCATTTTCAGCAGCCACTCAATCTCATATTTCATCTCATCCAGAATATCCGGGACACCATTTCCGCTTTCGGGAATTCCCATATCATCTCCGAAAGATTCCTGATATAATTCATAGGAAAGCAGCATAATCCCTATATTTTGGGCCGCCATCACCACATCCTTGGAGCCCATTTCATCCTGATGCCAGCCGCCACTCACATCGATACTGATTGAAATGTCCTCTCTGAGCACCGCTTTTCCCGTATGACAGGCATTATGCGCCATTTCCCCCGCATATTCGGTGGTCAGCGTCATTCCGCACCGATTGTAATAATACTGCCGACAGGCCTCCCGGAATACCTGGTCATAAAGGTCGTCTCCCACTACAAAAGAATAGGATCTTCCAAGCACCGGCGCTTCAAGATAGTAGGCTCCTGCCTCCGTCACATCGGAAAAATCCCCATAGCTGATATATTCCTGAGTCTCGTCATAATACTCCTTATCCTCCGGATATCCGGTATATACAATCTCTCCGGTATCGACTCTGATAACATGAAATACCCGGGGCATTTCTTCCCCGCAGAAAATCGCTGTCTTTGTGCTGTCCGTTATGTACCCCAGCTGGTTAATTAAAATATTAGGTCGGCTTACCGGTACTTCATAGGTAAGCTTCGGCTCTTCCTCCATGCTGGTAATGATATTTTCTTCCTCCTGCGTCCCCTTATCCTGAGGCATTATGGCACAGCCGGTCAGAAGAAAAACCAGACCGGCAGCCACCATCCTTTTTATCTTATACGGAATCATAGCTTTCCCTGAATTAAACCTTTCCTTGTTTACCTCTGTTATTATACATTTTTTTCACAGGCAGGTAAAGGAAAGCTTTCATCCGCATAGACAATTTCCCCATCTATAAAAGTGCACATTGCTTTAGCGCCCACTTTAAGCGGAAAATCATCAAAGATTACAATATCGGCATCCTTCCCTGCCTTCAGAGAGCCTACACGCTTATCCACACCGCAGATTTGCGCAGGATAGATGGTAATAGACTTAAGCGCCTCCATCTCTTCCATGCCGGATTTGGCTGCCAGACCTGCACAGATGGGAAGCGACTGAATCAGGGACACCGGATGATCTGTGGTAATAGCGGTCTTTACACCCGCCTGATTTAAAATTCCTACTGTCTTAAAGGCCATATTCTGAACCTCAATTTTATTTCTGCTGGCAAGATCAGGCCCCACAATTGCGGGAAAACCAGACTCCTTCACCTTTTCCGCAATCAAATGCCCTTCACTGCAATGATCCAGCGTCATGGAAAGTCCATATTCTTTGGCAATCCGTATGGCGGTCTGAATATCATCCGCCCGGTGCACATGTGCCTTTAAAGGAATATTCTTTTCAAACACCGGGACCCATGCTTCATAGTGAAAATTCTCATCCGCCTTTTTCAGTCCCCCGCATTTCTTATCATAATACTGCCGGGCCTTAAAAAGCTCTTCCCGCAGCATAGCTGCAATTGCCATTCTCGTTGCCGGTGATTTTCCCTGCCCGGAATAATTCACCTTGGGATTTTCCCCAAAGGCAACCTTCATTGCTGCTGGAGATAAGACCACCATATCGTCAATGGTTCTCCCGTGGGTCTTCAAAAAGGAAAAGGTTCCTCCCACCACATTGGCGCTTCCCGGCCCAATCATTGCGGAGGTGATTCCTGCCCTTACGGCATCGTCAAAAGCCGCATCCATGGGATTGATTGCGTCCAGTGCCCGAAGCTGGGGCGTAACGGGGTCAGTGGTCTCATTGCAGTCATCGCCCTCCATGCCTTTTTTCTCCTCGGTGATTCCCATATGGCAATGGGCTTCCACAAACCCGGGAAGAACCAAATGCCCCAGCGCATTGATAACCTGCACCTGATCTCCCTCAGGCAAAGGAAAAGGGGCTCCATTTTCCATAGGCCCCAATGCCGCTATCTTTCCCTTTTCAATGCAAAGATAACCCTTTTCCCATATTTCACCAGTCATTGTTATGATTTTACCGCCAATAATATAAATCATTCCTGTTATTCTCTCCGTCTCTAATTCAGTTTCGTCATCGGATTGACCGGTTCACCGTCCTTGGTCAGCTTAAAATATACATTGGTGCCCTCCACGCTGTAATATCTGGTGGGAGCTGCTACCTCCGCAATAATGTCACCGGCTGCCACGTAGCTTCCTTCCGAAACCAGAATATTGGCAAGCTGTCCATAGGTAACCTCATAACCGCCTCCCAGCTCCATGGTGACAGCGTTTCCGATCTGGGGATCACTGAAAACACTGATTACCTTTCCTGCAGAGGCTGCCGTAATCAGATCGCCTTCGTTAGCCTGAATGATAATGGCCGGATTGTATTTATACTGCTGCAAAGTAGGAAAATATACTGTTTTATCCATACTGTAGTTAATCAAAATATTTCCCACAATAGGCCATACCAGTGTATCTGAATCGCTAAAGGTTAAGGCCGGCTGCATTGCCGTGGAAAGAGCCGGAGTATCCTTCTGTGTACTTTCCTCGTCCTCTGCCTCATTCTGTCCTGCTGCCCCGGATGCCTGATCGGTGCTGCCCTCTTCCTTCTCACTGCCTTCGTCCTGCTGGCTCATGTTTTCTTCGGCTCCCTCCGACATGCTTTCACTTCCGGATTGATCCGGATTTTCTACCTTTTGTGAATTTGTTTCCTGAAAACTGGGATCATAGTCAAGGTCATCCGCTAGGGAGGCCTCTTTTGAAATATTCTCCGCAAGCTGCGTATCGCCGTCCTGGGCAAAACCTGTGGCTGTATTATTTTCAATGGTGCTTAAGTCCACCACATAACCTTCATCCTGCTGATTATTATCTTTCCCCAGCCACAATCCCGTAACCGTCAACGACCCCAAAACCAGTACGGATGAGGCAACCATAAGAAAACGTTCTTTTGAAAAACTTCTTCTACCTCTTCTTCTCATCTTTATATCCTTGCTCCTTTCTTCTCCTGCAAGTGTGTGATAAATCTTATGGTTAGTTTTGCCCCTTTTTCCTTCTTTATTCAAATTTTGAAATTGTTGTATCCTGAAAAAAATAATTTAATATTGTGACATAATCCTCTCCTTCCTTTGCCATTTCATTGGCTGCAAACTGGCTCATTCCAATTCCGTGCCCCATTCCCCTTACAACAAAGCAGATCTCACTGTTCTCCTTTTCCAGATGAAAGCTTGCCGACGGCAGATAAAAATTCGTACGCATCTGTTCCCCCGATACAAACTTTCCATCCCTTTCAGCGCACAGCACATACCCTGCGCTGTCCCGATAAAGTGTTATATCCGGTTCCTCTTTTTCCACCCGTACCTTTTCATTTTGTGTGATCTCCTCCTCCGTGACCGGATATCCGGTGCACTGCTGCCATATTTTTTCAAATTCCTTCTCGTGAAAGCTTACCGTTTCCGAATAATCGGGAGAAAGAAAATCTCTGTCGCACAACACCCTTTTCAAATACGGATACTCCGAAAGTCCCAGTTCTTCCCCGTCTCTTGTAGCCCCATTGCTGACCGCAAAATAAGGTGCGTTTACAGGCTTTCCCTCATAGGAGAGATATACGCCTGCTGTCTCCGCCACCGCCTGCATAACATTTCCGGTAAGCGTCCCGCTTCCGTATTCCGCATCCTCCATCACAATATCCCCGCCTTCGCCCGACATTTCCTGTTTGGCCAGAAGGCCTGACCGGATTACTACCGCCTGAGCCTTCAGCGCTTCCGTTTCATAGCCCGTATCCATGCACCTCGCCAGCTTATCCGCCACATAGGTCTCAAGGGGAATGCGTTCCTTCCCGAAAGAGGTTAAATTATATACATACTCATGACCGCTTTGCAGGCGGCTCTCTATGCTGGCCGTTTCCGTATCCCTGTCTGTGCTCTGCACATTGCCGAACAGAAAAGCCAGCAGATAGGGAACAAAAAATAAAAACAAAAGAACCGTACCAAGATTTTTCAATGAAAATCCGGGTACGATTCTCCTTCTTTTGACAGTTTGAAAGACTCTAAGTTTTTTCATAAGACACCTCTGTCATATTCTATGTAAAGGCGCCTCCGGTAATACCTTTATACCACCATGTTTAATCCGGTATCCTCCTTTCCGTGCAATGCCAGATCCACATGCTGCACGGTTCCTACATTTCCGTTTTCATAAAGGAAAATTCCGGTATTTCTTATCATACCATTGGTCTGATTGTTTCCTCCGGTAAGTGTAAAGTCTGTGGAAGCATTTTGAAGACAGATCGCTCCCACACCCTTTTCTGCCAGAGAGTAAAGCTGCTTGTTTCCGTTTTCGTCCATGACCCATATCTTCAGCTTATCCCATATTGCATCACCCTCGTCGATAAAGCCGTTGTGATCCTCGTCATAAGCGGCAAGGTCCGAAAAACCATTTCCCGAACTGGTTCCGAACAGCTCGGTGCCGTCATTAATTTCACCGTCTCCGTTCTTATCCAGCGCCAGAAAACCGCTTCCGGCAGAAAGCTGGTTGATCTCATCCATCTGGCCGTCTCCGTCAAGATCAAACAAAAACGTCTGATCCGAAAGCTGGGCGATGTTTCCATCCAGATTGATAACCAATGGATCACACATGGATACCTGCTTCATGCTTAACGTTTCTTCATAGTACTCTTGAAAGCTGCGGCTCATCTCCAGATTTAAATTGAAATTAATCTCCCGTCCGTCAGCACATTTGACGGTTCCCTGCGTGGTAAAGCCGGTGTTTTCCGTTTCCTCATGGTAATACTGCCTGGAGTACTGAAAGGTTTTGACATTTACCCCGACAGAAGAAATAATGCCGTCAGCAGTGGATGTTCGGGTAATCTGATTTCCCTCCGACTGTGCCTGCTCCCATGTACTGTTACCTCTTCTGCCCGGAAAAAGAATATTCATCAGAAAAATAATGCACTGCTGACGGATATCCTGAAGCTGCTTTTGGGCTTCCTGCACATCTATCGTTCTGATGCTTCCCGTATTAAAGGTACGAATCTTGTTTTGCATCTCCTCTAAGCGGCTTCTCAAATCCTCATCAGGATTTTCCTTTTCCCTGGCCTGCGTATTCTCATCCTCTACGTCGGCGCCAAGCAGATTTCCAAACAGAGCTCCGGTTCCGTCCTCAAGGCTCTGCCTTCCGTTTGTTATTGTAAATTTGGTTATTCTTCCCGAAACAGAAGAATAAGCTCTGGCGGATTCCATTCCTATGCTGCTGGAATCTATTCGCATTCATCCTCCTTCTACAGTCCCTTGTCTTTATTCTCCCCTCCCTGATTGAAAAAAACAAAAATGATATACAAGAAGGCTGTCCCTTTCCTTCCGTATACCATCCGTGGCGACTAAAACTATATTCTGCAGAATGCCCTGGCCATAGGTACCTGCACTATATTTATCGACGAATCCGCAAAAAAATTTAGTCCTGTGCATAATCATTATTAGAACAAAACAAACAATGTATTTACATGGAAATGAGGTTATACGAATATGGTAAAAAAGAAAAAAGGCTTACTGCCCCAGGTTTTCTTAAAGCTTCTGCAGGGAGCGCTGATTGGTCTCGGCTCCGTCCTTCCGGGCATTTCCGGCGGTGTGTTAAGTGTGGTATTCGGCGTTTATAAGCCTGTCATGGAGCTTTTAGCCGATCCTGTGGGCAGATACAAAACTCATCTTCCCAGGCTTCTTCCTTACTTTGTGGGAGCTGCAGCGGGATTTATGGGTGTTGCGGGACTGCTTTCCTATTTTCTGGAAAAGTACCCTGCACCCTCCGTCTGCCTCTTTGTGGGACTGATTGCCGGAATGCTTCCCTCCCTGTGGAAGGACGCAGGCTCTCAGGGAAGAAACAAGGCCTCCCTTATTTCCATGGTCCTTGCCATGCTGGCTGTTTTCTCTCTGCTGCTTTTCCTTGGAGCTGCCTCGGTCGCCATCTCACCCGGCTTTTTATGGTTCTTATTCTGCGGTTTCTGTTTTGCCTTAAGCATTATCGCCCCCGGCATGAGCTTTTCTACATTACTGATGCCCCTGGGCCTGTATGCTCCTTTTGTGGATGGGATTGCACACCTTGACCCAGTCGTCCTTCTCCCCGCCGGACTTGGCTGCGTGCTTACCATTGTATGCATGGCAAAGGCTGTAGACTCCCTGCTTACGAAGTACTACAGCCTTGCTTTTCACGCAATATTCGGCATTGTCACTGCCGCCACCTTTATGATTATTCCCTTTAAAAGCTTTTTGCTTTCCACAAGGTCATGCCTGATCAATGTCTTCTGTCTGGCAGCCGGTGTATTTACCGCTGCCCTGCTTGACCGGTCAGGATTGGGATAAATTCAGGTCAAAATATATTTGCGGCGTCCGTGATTATACCCTGTTATAGTTAATCAGGCAGCCCTTCAAAATAATCTGACGCTCCTCGTCAGTCAGCTCGCCAAGCTTTACCGTGAACTCGGTGAGATTGTTTGCACCTACCTTATAGGCCTTGATTTCTTCCGCCTTATCCATAACCGCCTTGCGGATGCCGGGGAAGAACAGATAATCCTTATTCTTAAAGGGAAGCTCGCCCTCCTCAATGATAAAGGGAAGCATACCCCAGTTAATCAGATTAGAGCGGTATCTCTTGGTTGCATATTCATTGGCAATATTGGCCCATCCGCCAAGCACCTTCTGACAGGAAGCCGCCTGCTCTCTTGCAGAACCGTCTCCCGGTTTTACCGCAAAGATGGTGGAGCCAAAACCCACGTTTCCTTCACCCACAGCAGGATAAATTGTATGAATTACATCCAAAATCTGCTTAAGCTCCGGCTTAACCTCCAGAGGACATTTTCCTTCCATAACAGCCTTCTGAGCCACCTGAATGTCCTTGGCAAGCCCTACATAGGCGGGGTCCTTTCTGGATAATGTAAACTCGGCAAGGCCCAGAGGATTGGAACGATAGGATGAGGTTTCTCCCGAAGGTATCAGCTCATCCGTGGTGGTTACGGGATCATGGATTTCCGATACCACGCGCAAGATCAAATTCTCAGGCAGCTCTGTCATAGCGGGCCAGTCCTTGATATTGGGGCCAAACTGAATTTCCACGGAAGGATCTGCCACGCCGTGAGAATCAAATACCCGGTTGGCGTAAATAGCTGAATCAAAGTGATACTGATACTGATTAATCGGTCCGTCAAATTCCGTTGCTGCCGTGAGCACGCCCTTATTGGCTGCCGTTGCGGCAATGGAACGGGCATCCATAAGCGCTACGGATGCAATCTGTCCGTTTTGCAGCTTAGAACCTTCTCTGTTAGGGAAATTTCTGGTGGAATGACGGATACTGAATGCATTGTTTGCCGGCGTATCACCTGCTCCGAAGCAGGGACCGCAGAATGCCGTCTTCATAACCGCACCTGTTTCAAGCAGAGCAGCGGCACAGCCGTTTTTAATCAGCTCCATATAAACAGGCATGGAAGCCGGATACACACTTAAGGTAAATCCATCAGCGCCGATATAAGAGCCCTTCATAATATCCGCTGCCGCGCAGATATTTTCAAAGCCACCGCCTGCGCAGCCTGCTATAATACCCTGATCTACCATCAGCTTCCCATTCTTTACCTTATTCTTCAAAGAGAACTCCACGGCGCCGTCTAAGGATACTGCCGCTTTCTTCTCCACATCATTTAAAATGTCCATCAGATTGGCATTCAGCTCTTCAATCGTATATGTATTGCTGGGATGGAAGGGCATGGCAATCATAGGCTTAATGGTGCTAAGATCAATGGTGATAAAGCCGTCATAATATGCCACTTCACCCGGCTTTAACTCCTTGTAATCCTCACTTCTTCCATGAATATCATAAAATTCCCTAATCTTGTCATCCGTCTGCCAAATGGAGGATAAGCATGTGGTCTCCGTGGTCATAACATCAATGCCAATTCTGAAATCGGCACTTAAGGAAGCCACACCCGGCCCTACAAATTCCATTACTTTATTCTTAACTGCGCCGCTTGCAAATACCTCACCGATAATTGCAAGAGCCACATCCTGAGGCCCTACGCCCTTAACAGGCTCTCCTGTCAGATATACGCCCACAATACCGGGCATATTAATGTCATAGGTCTGATTTAAAAGCTGCTTAACAAGCTCCGGTCCTCCCTCACCCATTGCCATCGTGCCCAGTGCACCATATCTGGTATGGGAATCCGAGCCAAGAATCATCTTTCCGCCCCCTGCAAGCATTTCCCTTGCAAACTGGTGAATAACTGCCTGATGAGGAGGCACATATACGCCGCCGTACTTCTTCGCACAGGTAAGGCCAAACATGTGGTCATCCTCGTTGATGGTTCCGCCTACCGCACACAATGAATTGTGACAGTTGGTAAGCACATAGGGAACCGGAAATTTTTCAAGTCCCGACGCTCTTGCGGTCTGAATAATTCCCACAAAGGTAATATCGTGTGATGTAAGCTTATCAAACTTAATCTTCAGCTTTTCCATATTGCCGGAGGTATTGTGAGCCTCTAAAATACCATAGGCGATGGTTTCTTTCCGGGCCTGCTCTATGGATATCTCTTTTCCTGTTTTACTTTTGACTTCATTCAGTGCCTGGGAACTTTCCGGAACAATTTCCGTTCCGTTAATAAGATAGGCACCCCGCTCGTATACTGATATCATATTATGCCTCCTGATCATTTCATTTTGTCTGATGCATATTTATGCAAAAAAGCACAAATACTGTTGTTTATTATAAATTAAAACGAATAAGGTTGCAATTGCTTCCTGAAGATTTCTTACGCAAGCGCTCTCTCCAATTCCTCAATCACAATCTTAAGCGCCTTCAGTCTTGCATATTTTTTATCTACGGATTCCAGAATATGCCACGGTGCATAAGCCGTACTGGTCTTTTCAATCATCTCATTTACAGCGATTTCATACTGATCCCACTTTTCCCGGTTTCTCCAGTCTTCATCCGTAATTTTCCATTGCTTTTCCGGCGTGTTCTGACGGTCGGTAAATCTGGCAAGCTGGGTATCCTTATCAATCTGAACCCAGAATTTGATAATCACGGCACCCCAGTCATGCAGCTCCTTTTCAAATTCATTCATTTCATTATAGGCACGCTTCCAGTCATTTTCACTGCAAAAGCCTTCAAGTCTTTCCACCATAACACGTCCATACCAGCTTCTGTCAAAAATAGCAATATGTCCCGTCTTCGGCAGTCTGGTCCAAAACCGCCACAGATAATGCCTTGCCTTTTCATGGGGCTCCGGACTTGCAATAGGCTGAACCTCAAAGCCTCTGGGATCAAGCGCTTCTGTCATCCGCTTAATGTTTCCGCCTTTTCCTGCCGCATCCCAGCCTTCATACAAAATCACCACAGGAACCTTCTTTCGGTATAAACGGTTATGAAGCTCCTTTAACCGTCCCTGCAGACTCTTTAACTCTTCCTTATATTCCTCTTCCTCCACAGCCTGGTCCAGCGATATCTCAGCCAGCTTCGGCATCTTAACAAGGGGAAAAACATTCTGCAGGAGAGGCACCGCCAAACTTTGGTTCTGCAGCGTTATATCAATGCCCTGGGTCAAAATTTCAAGCGCCTGAAGCTCCGCCCATTTTTTGGATTTGGAATCAATCACATACCAGGGCGCGGAAGGCGTATTGGTATCCTCCAGATACCGGCCGAATACCTCCTCACATTTGTCGTAATGCTTATTCTGCCATCTGTCGTTTTCACTGACTCTCCATCTGGTGTCCACTGACTGCTCCAGCTCCCCGATACGCTTTTTTTGTTCCTTTTTGCTGATATGGCAGAAAAACTTCATAACCAGATATCCGTTATCTGTCAGCTGTCTTTCAAATCTCCTGATGCTGTCGATCCTTTGTTCATAAGTTTTCTGATCCATATCTCCATGCAGTCGGGCTCTGGTAACCTCGTCCATCCAGCCCGAATCCAGAAACGTAAACTTGCCGGCCTCCGGTATTTTAACAAAATACCTGCACAGAAAAGGCTTTCTCCGCTCCTCCTCGGTGGGTTGATCCATAGGAGCTACCTTAAAAAATCTGGGGTCAATGTTTTGAATCAGCTCCCCTATTAAGCTTCCCTTTCCCGCTGTTCCCCAGCCTTCTACCAGCACCAGAACCGGAATTTTATGCTCCTTAATCAACATCTGCTGCCCTGCCAGCTTTTCCCTTGCAGCCTTTAATCGTCTTTTTAATTCCTCATCCTCCGGTTTTTCCGTAAATTGAACACTCTTTAACATAGTAACACCCCTTTCCCATTATTATTTTCCCTTCTCTTACCATAATACTTCACTTGCAGCTGTCCATAATGGAAAAGTGCTGCCTGTATCCTTGATTCAGGCAACACTTTCTCTTTAGAGCTATTTGATTAAAAAATAACAAACATAAGCACAATTATTACGATCACTGCCACCAAACCACAGCATGCAATCATTCCTGCTTTCTTTTGAGAGGGACTCACAGGCTTGCCTGCCTCTGTCCGTCTGTCATGCTCTGCCAGATTGACCTCACGGGCCATCTCCTTCATCACATTGTCACCCCTGCCGAGATTGGTTCCCATTTACATCTTCCCCCTTCCGAAACAGATTGTTCAAGAATAAGTTCCTGTAAATTTATCATATCTTATCGCCGGGTCTTTTACAACATATTTTCACGCATTTTTCTTCGGCAATACCACCTTATCCAAATGCCAGATATCATCCACATACTCCTGAATGGTTCTGTCGGAAGTAAACTTTCCGCTGGACGCCACATTCAAAATAGCACTTCTTGCCCATCCCTTTTCATCGCGATATGCAGCCTCGACTCTCTTTTGTGCCTCTGCATAGGGACGGAAGTCCTTAAGAATAAAGTAGGTATCTGCCTTAGCAGTGCTGAGTGTATTAAGAAGGGAATTGTACAGTGTTCTAAATCTGTCAGGATCGTTGGGAGCAAAGGTTCCATTGATCAGCTGCATCAATACTCGTCTCACATCAGGATCATTGTTGAAAATCTCATTGGGATCATATCCGCCGTGATTT
Organism: uncultured Lachnospiraceae bacterium; assembly: GCA_964393865.1. Classification (GTDB taxonomy): domain Bacteria; phylum Bacillota; class Clostridia; order Lachnospirales; family Lachnospiraceae; genus Suilimivivens. The sequence continues at coordinate 111,865 of CAYMUW010000001.1, read as the reverse complement.
TCATAATTGATAACTTCATCCGAGGAAAGTCCGAAGATAAATGCATTTTCTTCTCCCACTTCCTCTACAATCTCTACATTCGCACCATCCATGGTTCCGATGGTAAGAGCACCGTTTAACATAAACTTCATGTTTCCGGTACCGGATGCTTCCTTGCTTGCTGTAGAAATCTGCTCAGAAACATCTGCTGCCGCAAAAATCATTTCTGCATTGGATACCCTGTAATTCTCAATAAATACAACCTTAAGCTTACCGTTAATGGCAGGATCGTTATTTACCACATCCGCTACGGAGTTAATCAGCTTAATCGTCATTTTGGCATTGTAATAACCGGCTGCTGCCTTGGCGCCAAAGATAAAGGTTCTGGGATAAAAATCCATATCCGGATTGTCCTTCAGCGTATTATACAAGTACATAACATGCAGAATATTAAGAAGCTGACGCTTGTATTCATGCAGTCTCTTAACCTGTACATCAAAGATAGAACGGGGATCAACCTCAATGCCGTTATTCTCAAGAATGTACTGTGCCAGGCGAACCTTATTCTGATACTTAATGTTCATAAATTCCTGCTGTGCCTTTTCATCATCCGCATAAATCCTCAGCTTACTGATCTTGGGAAGGTCTGTGATCCAGTCACTTCCAACGTGGGCAGTAACCCAGTCTGCCAGAAGCGGATTGCCGTGAAGCAGGAAACGTCTCTGTGTGATACCGTTGGTCTTATTGTTAAACTTCTCAGGCATCATCTCGTAGAAATCCTTAAGCTCCTGCTTTTTCAGAATTTCCGTATGAAGTCTTGCCACACCGTTTACGGAATAGCCGGCTGCAATAGCAAGGTGCGCCATCTTTACCTGTCCATCATAGATGATTGCCATCTTACGGATCTTCTCCTGATTACCGGGATACAGCTCCTGTATTCTCAAAATAAATCTGCGGTTGATCTCTTCAATAATCTGATAGATTCTGGGAAGCAGTCTTGAAAACAGCTCAATAGGCCATTTTTCCAGCGCTTCCGCCATAATGGTATGATTGGTATATGCACAGGTCTTGGTGGTAACCTCCCATGCCTCGTCCCATGTAAGATAATATTCATCCATCAAAATTCTCATCAGCTCTGCCACTGCAACTGTAGGATGGGTATCATTGAGCTGGAAAGTAACCTTCTCATAGAACTTGCGCACATCATCATGCTTACGCATATATTTGGCAACTGCCTCCTGCACGGAAGCGGAAATAAAGAAATACTGCTGTTTCAGTCTCAATTCCTTACCGGCATAGTGATTGTCATTAGGATAAAGTACCTCAACAATATTTCTTGCAAGATTTTCCTGCTCTACCGCCTTCTGATAATCTCCCTTGTCAAAGGAGTCAAGCTGGAAGCACTCTACTGCCTCCGCATTCCAGATACGCAGCGTATTTACGATACCGTTGCCATAACCTACAATCGGAAGATCATAAGGAATAGCCCTTACGCTCTGATAACCTTCCTGGACATAATTCCCTCTTCCGTTCTCATCAATATGTACATTTACATAACCGCCGAATTTCACTTCCTTGGCATATTCCGGTCTTCTCAGTTCAAAGGGATTTCCGTCAACCAGCCAGTTATCGGGTACCTCTACCTGATAACCGTCTCTGATCTCCTGCTTAAACATACCGTAACGGTATCTGATACCGCATCCATATGCCGCATAGCCTAAGGTTGCAAGAGAATCAAGGAAACATGCTGCCAATCGTCCCAAACCGCCGTTACCTAATGCCGCATCCGGCTCCTGATCCTCAACAATATTCAAGTCAAGTCCCAGTTCATCCAATGCTTCCTTTACAGGTTTATATGCCTGCAGGTTAATAATATTGTTTCCCAGAGCACGTCCCATCAGAAATTCCATCGATAAATAATACACCATCTTGGGGTCCTGCCTATCATATTCCTTCTGGGTATTTAACCAGTTGTCAACTACAACATCCTTGATTGCATAAGCTACTGCCTGAAAAATCTGTTGAGGACTTGCCTCCTCCAGGGTTTTTCTATATAAGGTTTTTACGTTATAGAGCACGCTTCTTTTAAACAAATCCTTGTCAAAAGTAAGCGCCGGTGCATTCGTCTTTTTGGCCATATTTTTCTCCTCCATCTAAACCGTCTAGTTTTTTTCGTCCTTCATTGTACTACAAAACAACTTAGTCTACAAGGTTTTTAATCTATATATTAGCTAAAAAACAGGTAAAAGTACCCCATAATGAGCATATCACCATGAGGTACTTTTATAAAACCATCCTATAATTTCTCTACGCCAATGGTAACCTTCTCGCCGTTTACATTCCATTCTTTTAAAGCTGACAGCTCCGTATCCGTTACAATTTCATCTGCCAGCACCTTCTCGGAAATAGCCGCCTGATTCTTGTTTACGAGTTCCGCAAGCTTCTCATTACCATTGATCGCCACCTTAATATGATCCATCACCTCAAAGCCTGCATCCTTACGCATCGTCTGGATTTTGCTGATCACCTCATAGACAAATCCTTCCTCAATCAGCTCCGGCGACAAATTGGTATCCAGAACAACCGTAACATAATTGTCGGCCTCCGTAACAAAGCCTTCCCTTTGTGCTACGTCAATCAGCAGATCCTCTTCTGCGAGAGAAATTTCTACACCATTTACTTCGAATTTAAGTGCTCCCTCTGCCTTCAGCTGCTTCATCGCTTCTGTTCCGTCTACCGCTGCCAGATATTCTCTGATACCGCCAAGCTGCTTACCGTATTTAGGCCCTACCGTCTTAAGCTGGGGCTTAAAGCTGTAGCTGGTAAGATCGCTGACATCCTCCTTAAACACAACTTCCTTTACATTAAGCTCATCTTCAATGATATCCTTAAAGTAGTCATCAAGGGTATGAGGTGCCTTCACATACATGGTTCCGATAGGCTGACGGTTCTTGATGTTGGCCGCATTACGCGCTGCACGCCCCATAACAACAATATCCAGAACCTCCTCCATGCTCTCCTCAAGCTTTTTGTCGATCATAGAATCCTGTGCCGCAGGGAAGTCACATAAATGAATACTTTCAGGAGCCGCCTTATCATTGGTTCTGACCAGATTCTGGTAAATCTCCTCTGTCATAAAAGGAACCATAGGCGCCGCACACTTGCAGATTTCAACCAATGCGGTATAAAGAGTCATATAAGCGTTAATCTTATCCTGCTCCATGCCCTTTGCCCAGAAACGCTCACGACAACGGCGCACATACCAGTTGCTCATTTCATCCACAAAGTTATCTAAAACTCTTGCAGCCTCAGGAATCCGATAGTTATCCAGATTCTCATCCACCTCCCTGATGGCCGTATTTAACTTGGACAGCAGCCACTTATCCATCACCGGAAGCTTATCATATTCCAATGTATATTTCGTTGCATCAAAATCATCAATATTTGCATAAAGGATAAAGAACGCGTAGGTATTCCACAGCGTACCAAGGAACTTACGCTGTCCTTCCATGACCGCCTTTCCATGGAATCTGTTGGGAAGCCATGGTGCAGAGTTAATGTAAAAATACCAGCGAATCGCATCTGCTCCATAAGTAGCCAGCGCTTCAAAGGGGTCAACCGCATTTCCCTTACTCTTGCTCATCTTCTGGCCGTTTTCATCCTGTACATGTCCCAAAACGATTACATTCTCATAAGGCGCTACATTAAATAACAGCGTGGACTCTGCCATCAGGGAATAGAACCATCCACGGGTCTGGTCCACAGCCTCGGAGATAAACTGCGCCGGGAACTGTGCCTCAAACAGCTCTTTATTTTCAAAAGGATAATGATGCTGCGCAAAAGGCATTGCTCCAGAGTCAAACCAGCAGTCAATTACCTCCGGCACTCTTTTCATGGTCTTACCACACTCAGGACAGGTACAGGTAATTTCATCAATGTAAGGTCTGTGCAGCTCCACAGTCATTGCTTCAGGATTGCCGCTTAGCTTTTCCAGTTCTTCCCTGGAACCGATTGACTCCTGATGTCCGCAGCCTTCGCATTCCCAGATATTTAAAGGAGTACCCCAATAACGGTTACGGGAAACACCCCAGTCCTGAATATTTTCAAGCCAGTTGCCGAAACGCCCCTCACCGATGGATTCGGGAATCCAGTTGACCGTCTTGTTATTGCGAACCAGATCATCACGAACCGCTGTCATCTTGATAAACCAGGATTCTCTTGCATAGTAGATCAGCGGCGTGTCACATCTCCAGCAGAAAGGATAATCATGCTCAAATTTGGGAGCATCAAACAGCTTGCCTTCCTTATCCAGATCAACCAAAACCTTAGGGTCTGCATCCTTTACGAACAAGCCTGCATAAGGAGTTTCCTCCGTCATTTCACCCTTGCCGTTTACAAACTGAACAAAAGGCAGATCATATTTGCGTCCCACCTGGGCATCGTCCTCACCAAAGGCCGGTGCAATATGAACGATACCAGTACCGTCTGTCATGGTAACATAGCTGTCACAGGTTACGAAATGTCCTTTCTTATGCTGCTTTTTGGCTGCCTCTCCTGTACAGGCAAAGAGCGGCTCATATTCTTTATACTCTAAGTCCTTACCGGTATAGGTTTCCAGAATTTCATAGGCTGCTTTCCCATCCTCAGCCAGCTTGCCAAGTACATTGTCAAGAAGCGCCTGTGCCATGTAATAGGTATAACCGTCTGCTGCCTGAACCTTTACATAGGTTTCATCCGGATTTACACAAAGAGCCACATTGGAGGGAAGGGTCCAGGGCGTTGTGGTCCAAGCCAGGAAATAAGCCTCCTCACCTACTACCTTAAAACGAACTACGGCGGAACGTTCCTTAACAGCCTTATAGCCCTGTGCTACCTCGTGGGAAGAAAGAGGGGTTTCGCATCTGGGGCAATAAGGTACAATCTTAAAGCCCTTATATAATAAGCCCTTATCCCAAATCTGCTTCAGCGCCCACCATTCGGACTCAATGAAATCATCATGGTAGGTAACATAGGGATCATCCATATCGGCCCAAAATCCTACCGTGCCGGAGAAATCCTCCCACATGCCCTTGTATTTCCAAACGCTTTCCTTACATTTGCTGATAAAGGGATCAAGTCCGTACTCTTCGATCTGCTCTTTGCCGTCCAGTCCAAGAAGCTTCTCCACCTCCAGCTCTACGGGAAGCCCGTGGGTATCCCATCCTGCCTTACGGGGCACCATATAGCCCTTCATGGTGCGGTATCTGGGGATCATATCCTTGATGACACGGGTAAGCACATGACCGATATGGGGCTTGCCATTTGCAGTAGGAGGGCCGTCATAGAAGGTATAGGTAGGGCCTTCCTTACGGTTTTCCATACTTTTCTTAAAAATATCATTTTCTTTCCAAAACTTTTCAACTTCTTTTTCGCGTTCCACAAAATTCAGGTCTGTAGATACTTTTTGATACATGGTCTTCTTCCTTTCCTTTCTTTTCTTCCCGCCGTTGCAAAGACTGAGAATGCTTAGCGACGCAAAAAGCCCCGTCCGTAAAAAGGACGGGGCAAAAAGTTACCGCGTTATACCACCTGTTTACATCATACGCGCCGATACGTCTCATATATGCCGATATCGGTTTAATATGGCTTCCCATAACGGAGGAACTCCGGCAAAACCTACTCAATGCTTTTCAGTCCGCAGCTCAGAAGTGATATTTGCTGCTTCTTCTACTTATACCGGTTCACACCCATCCCGGCTCTCTGTAATGTTCGAAAAATAGCTACTGTCTTCGTCATTGCCTTTCTATAAATTAAAAAATATACCATGATTGCAGGGTTTGTCAAGTGGTTGCTTAAAACAAAATGTTATTGCCAAGGCTTTGTTAAATGCAGACTGCCAAGCATCCAGAAAACTTAATTCCCTGAGCTTTTATAAAATCTCAGGCTGTATTTCCAAAATCCATATGCCAGCATATACATGGCGATTCCAACAACTGGCGTGATATACATATAAACCGCCGGATACTGCGCCATATCCGGTTTCCGAAGCAGAAACTGCGCCGGAAAATAATTCACAAACGCAAAGGGAACTACATAGATCATAATAATTTGAATTACCTTATGGAAAATACTGATGGGATACCCTGCAAACTTCCTCATGTTCCAGTAAAACAGCTCCTTTAAGCTGTTTGTCTCCAGAAGATAATATTTAAGGCTGCAAGCAGCAGAAAAACTGCTCCCTGTATCAGCACTCCGCCTATTACTGTAAATATATAATATAAAATATTCACCGGGTTCCATTCAATCCCTACCCGATTAGCAGTAATGACAAACAGTACAACTCCCAATCCCCCATGTCCCACCGCCGCAAACCAGTCAGCGTTAGTAAATATAACCTGAAAAAGCAGCCCTCTCGGGCGCAGGATAAACCGATCAAAGCCTCCGTCTCGAACCGTTTTTCCAAAATCCCTAAGTCCTGTAAAAAAGATAATCATAATACCATAGGTCAAAAATAAAAGACTGAACAGAAACAGCAGTTCATAAATATTCCATCCACCCATGGTTCCGAACTTAAGCAGGGTTAAATAAATCACAATAATTCCTGTAGCTTCCCGCAGAAAAACCGTAAGGGAACTAAGCAGAGCGTTCGATCTGTATTGAAACCATGCCTTCATAATCGTTTTCGTATAAACCAGCATCACATGTAAAGTATCTTTTTTCATTGCTCCCTCCATTTATTCAGCTTTTCATCCTCCCTGTACCACAAGCTTTTTCTGTCCTCTTTTCCAGAAAAAACTGCCCAAAAAGTAAATCAGGAGAATCCAAAAAAGCTGCACTCCGCACCGCTTCCAAACTTCCTGATAGGAAAGCTGCCCCAAGTAAATCTGCACAGGTGTAAAATAGATATAGGGAAAGGGCGTCAGCTTTAAAACCTCATAAATCCATTCCGGCATAAACCATAAAGGAATCATTGCTCCTGAAAGCACATTGATGAAAACATCCTTAAGGGTAGACAAACTCCATATATTAAAAGTCCAGAAAGCTGCAGCCTGCACCATAAAGCTGAGCCCCCACAAAACACCGTAGCCCAGTGCTGCACTCAGAAGAAACAGCAGAAGCATTGCCATGCTTTCAGGCGGATGAATACCTATTACCACAACCGATATCACAAGCGCCGGAAGGAAATGAAAAACAACGTTAAATGCTGCATTGCCCAGATTTTCCGCAAGCATTCTGCCCCTGAAGCTGACCGGTCTTAAAAATTCATTTGCAATGCTGCCGTTCCATATCTTAGACGGCAGAAGGTAATCATCTACATAAAAAACCGCTTTTAATCCCATGGAGAGAATAAAGCTGGTGGTTACCATTGTCATAGTAATCCCGTCTACCTCGCTTCTGCCTGCATAGAGTGCCGTATAAATTCCCCAAAAAATAAAGATTTGCAGGCAGGTATTCAAAATACTCATAAAGTGGTCAAACCGGTATGCACTTCGTCCCAAAAAACTTTTCCTGGCAAAAGCAAAATATGGTGTAATAAACATGTCAGGATGCCTCCCCACTATAGATTTTCCTTATAATGCCTTCTATTTCCGGCTCGGAAATATTAATATCCCTCACATCATAATTAGTCAGAAGATGATGCATCAGCTCGCCTATTTGTACCTCCTGATTTTCAAATACAAAACGCTTTTTTCTTCCATCCAGAATATCCAGCTCTCTGATTTCAACCCTGTCAATGGGCTTTATCTCACATCCTGAACCAAACTCCACATCCAGTTGACGTGTTGTTCCATACTGTTTACGGATTCCAAAAAGAGAACCGTCATAAACCTTATTTCCCTCATCAATAATAATCAGTCGCTTACAGGTCTTTTCAATGTCCTGCATATCGTGAGTGGTAAAGATCATGGTAACGCCGTCCTGTTCATTCAGCTCCCTGATAAAGCTCCTTATGCTTTCCTTTCCCACCACATCCACACCAATGGTGGGTTCATCAAAAAACACGATCTTAGGGGAATGTAAAAGCGCCGCCACAATATCCGCTCTCATACGCTGTCCTAAGGATAGCTGCCTTACCGGCTGTTTTAAAAAGCTGCCCATATCCAGCATATCCGTAAATCTTTCCAAATTTTCCCGGTATCTGTCATCCGGCACCCTGTAAATGGCCTTTAAAAGCTCGAAGCTGTCAATGACCGGCAAGTCCCACTGCAGCTGTGATTTCTGGCCAAACACCACACCGATGCTTCCCACATATTCTTTTCTCTGTTTATACGGAATATATCCTCCAACCCTGATGTCTCCCTTATCCGGATAAAGAATGCCGGAAAGCATTTTGATCGTGGTTGACTTACCGGCTCCATTGGGTCCGATAAATCCTACCATTTCTCCCCTGTCAATGGTAAAGCTGATATCCCTTACAGCCTGTCTTTTTTCATATTTAGGCGCCACAAGGTTTGCGACCATTCCGCTTACACCCTGCGCCCGCTTATTCACCTTAAATGTCTTGCTGACATTTTTCACATCAATAAAGCTGTTCATTTCCATTCCCCTCCTTTTTCATACCTGTCAGAGCTTTCCCTCTTCCTTCTCTGTCTTCAGTTGAATAATAATATCCTCCAGATCCGGCTTTCGAACCTTCACTTCCTTTACTGTCGTCTGCCCCATAATCAGCTTTAGGATCTCTGCTGCCGTCACATAATTGGAATTGTATTCCAGTCCAAGCCGGTTTCCATCCACCCAATATCTGACAATGGGCAGATCCTCCAAATCGGGAATCTCACCCTCCAGCACCAGCCACATTTTGTCAATAGGTGCAAATTTCTTTCTAAGCTGCTGCTCTTTACCATAATAAAGAAGCTTTCCCTGATCCAGCAGGGCGATCCTGCCGCATACCCTTGAAACCTCCACCATATTATGGGAGGTGAGAAGCACGGTAAGGCCTTCCCTCTTACGTTCTTCCAGCAGCTCATAAAAAGCCTGTTTTGCATTTTCGTCCAGCCCATCTGTTGGCTCGTCCAAAAGAAGCAGCTTAGGACGTCTAATCAGCACCCCTCCAATTTCGGCTCTCCGCCTTTGTCCCATGGACAAATTTCTCACCGCCTGATCTTCAAAAGCCGCAAAACCAAGCCTTTTTGCCAACTCCTTATAATCAGTCTGAAATTGATTCCTGTCTATTCCGTATAGCCTTTGCAATATCCTAAAGTTGCCTGCAACCGTATCCTCCGCCTCCAGAGCGGGAATATCTGTAAACAATACACTCATGTTTTTACTCAGCTGTTTTCGCTCCTGTACCGGTTTGATTCCCATAGTGTATACGGCGCCGTTCTCCGGTGCCAGCAGCCCGCATACCAGCTTTATAAAGGTGGTTTTGCCAGCTCCGGAAGCTCCGATCAGACCTACCGTTTTCCCCACCGGCACATGAATGCTTATATCGGAGAGAATAAATTTGCTTACATTTTCAAAACTGATCATCATACACCTCCACATAAAAATATCCCCTGTAAAATCCATTTACAAGGGATTGGGATAAACAGCAGCTATTTAGGGATAAACACACAGACACAGAAAAAATCATCCTCCTCATAAAAATCACACAAGCCCTGGTATTTTTCTGTCAGCTCCCTGATCTGCCGAATTCCCATTCCATGCCCTTCGCCTTCCGTCTTGGTGGAAAGGAGCTTAGGATTTTTTTGTAAAACCGACTTCCCGATTTTATTTTTCACGCAGACCGCTTCATACCCACGTTTTTGAAAAACGCTTACCAGTATTTCCTGCCTGATACCTGCCTCCTTTTCCGATGCTTCGATTGCATTGTCAAGCATATTGGAAAACATTGCGGAAAAGTCCATGCTTTTCATTTTTTCGAAGGACAGGTTTTCAATTTCTGCCTTAACCAAAATTCCTTTCCTCCGTGCAGTCTCAAACTTTTCATTTACAATATGATTGAGCAGGGAATTTCCCGTTTCAATGTAGCTGTGCACTGCATTCAGCTTATCCAGAATTTCCGAGGTATACTCCTTTGCCGCCTCGTAATCCTTTCCGTTCATGTACGAGCCGATTACCATAAGATGATTTTTCATATCATGCTTTAGCTTTCGGATGCTTTGATGCAGAGCACGTATTTCGGCGTCCTGTGCTCGCACATGCTCTGTTTCATCCTTAAGCATTGCAAATTCATAATCAAGCTCCGACTTCTCTCCCCAAAGCTTTCTGTACTTTTCTTCCAGCGCATCATATTCCCTTTTCAGGTCGTTGTATCTTTTCATTTCCGCATATACCTCATGAGCTGACGCTTCGCCGCTTCCCCATAGCTTCTCCCAATGGGGATTTTATCTCCCGTTACCAGTTGTGCTTCCTCTGTTCCCAAAACCTTCACGGCCTGCTGGTTCACCAGAAACCCTCGGTGAAAACGGATAAATCCTTTTTCGGAAAGCGTCTCCTCAACTGCTGCTATGGTATTCCTGATGCGGTAAACCTGATCTGCTGTATACAAATTCAGATAATTTCCCTGACTTTCAAAGTAGAGCATTTCCGAAATTTTCAGCCGAATATTTTCACAGCCGCTTTTAAAGGTGAAATATATGTCTCTTTGAGACAGCTCCCTCCTGCAATCTTTCAGTGTTCTTTCAAGCTCGTCGTCTATATAACCTTTTCGTACAAACCCAAAGGGATGAAAGGTCAGGCTGTCATAAACCAATTCGTCATGACTTGTCACAAATACCAGCAACGGCTTCTCTAAACACAGATCAAGCTGTTTTGCTATGTCAAGTCCGCTTACCTTTGGCATATCAATATCAAGAAGAAGCAAATCACACCCTGACAGCTTTAGTCCGGCTAACAGTGCCCGGCTGTCTGAAAACTCTTCTATTGTGGAATCCGGCAAAATTGCTTTTACCCTTTTGGAAATGCTTTTTAACATCTGCGGTTCATCATCACAAATATAGATCTTCATTTTTCTTCTTCCACCCTGTAAAGCCCCTGTTTATCTCTGAAAAAAATATTAACACAAATCAGGCCGCTGGGTGTAAAATATTTATTGGAAGACAGATACTATTTTTGCTCTGCTTTGAGAAAGGTGTCAACTTATGGAAGACCAAAAAGAAAAATATACTTACCTTGAGATAAATGGTGACTTTCGAATGCGGGAGCTTGACAAAAGCGATCTGGAACAATTCAATGCATTGCTGCAATATGCATTTCAGGTAACCTCCTATGATCTGTTTCAAACCGGATGGCAGCAGGAAGAAATCAAATATGCCAAGCGTCCCATTCTGGAGGAGGCCTATGTGCTTGGCTGGTTCTATAAGGAAAAGCTGGCATCCATGATCGTGGTCTACTCCATGAAGGTAAATATTCATGATGAAATTATGGATATGGGAGGGATTACCGGCGTTGCCACTTATCCTGAATACACCGGAAGAGGACTGATCCACTCCCTGATGAAGCATGTCCTTAACTACATGCACGAAAAGGAAATGCCTATTTCCTTCCTTTATCCCTATTCCATCCCCTTTTATCGAAAGATGGGATGGGAAATCGTTTCAGATAAGCTGACATTTACCGTAAAGGATACGCAGCTTCCCAAAGCCCGACCTGTCAGCGGCATGGTGGAACGCGTCAGTCTGGACTCTGAGGATTATCATAATGTACACTCTTATTTTGCATTGCAGCGCCATGGATGTCTAATCCGGGATACCTTATCATGGGAAGAGTACTGGCGCTGGGACAATGACGATATGATTGCCGCCGTGTATTATAGCAAGGAGCATAAGCCTTTGGGATATGTTGTTTATTACATTGCAAACGATATTTTTCACATCAAGGAAATGGTTTATTTAAATATAGAAGCCAACTATGGGCTTTGGAATTATATTACCGCCCACTTTTCCATGATCGATCAGGTTCAGGGAGATAATTATTCCGGTGAGCCTATGGCCTATCTTTTTGAGGACAGCGAGATCACAGAAACCATTTCTCCCTATATCATGGCCAGAATTGTTAATGTAAGAAACTTTTTGGAATATTATCCCTTTCAGATACAGCCTGAGGACTTTAAAATTCATTTTAAGGTTCACGATCAGATGGCTCCCTGGAACGAAGGTGATTATATGGTTTCATGGCACGACGGCGAAGCCCTGTGCGAACAGGTTGAGGATAACCAGTCTATTAATGTGGTTGAGCTTGACATAAACACCTTAACCGCCATGCTGATGGGCTACAAAAGGCCCTCCTATCTTTATGACCACGAAAAAATCAAAACGGAATACTACATGCTCACCTGGCTGGAACGTCTGATTCCTGTGGAAAAACCATATTTTTCGGATTATTTTTAGTTAAAACTCTGTTTATCCTTGCGTTTTATACGCATGAAAGGTATAATATTAAAACATAGTAATTCTATGGGAAATGCTATAGGAGCATTTTACATATGATCAATCAACTTAGGAGGAGAGAGAAATGAAAGAAAAAAGCAAGCTGTCTTTATTACTTGGTGTTTGGAACACCAAAACAATCGTAGGCGTGGCCATCGGCGCCGCTTTGTTTGGCGTACTTATGGTATTCGGTGGGATCAAGGTATTTACCAATACCTCACTTACTTCGGCAATGATCGTTGTTGTGGTAGTAGCAGGTCTGTTCGGACCCTTACCTGCCGCAGTGGCTGCAGGTGTTGGCAATGTAATCGCCGATCTGATCGGAGGCTGGGGCTTCTGGTTTGACTGGTCTATCGGCAACCTGGTATTGGGTCTGTTTGTAGGGCTTCTTCCCTTATACGGTGCAAAGATCGAGGACGGTGTTTTTACCGTTAAGCATGCTATTATCTATATCATCACCGTTATTGTCGGTAATGCACTTGCTTTTGGCGTAGTTACCCCCTTATTGACCTATCTGTTCTACTCTTCAGAGCTTACCATCACATGGATGCAGGCCTTATCCGCAATCATTTCCAATGGTATTGTTCTGATTGTAATCGGTATTCCTGTATTAACATTACTTGCAAGACGTAATGCACGCAAAACAAATCTGGTTAAAGAAGATTAATGATGAAAAAAGCGATTGTTGAATTTAAAGATTTTAGTTTTAAATATAAAACCCAAACCGAAACAACGCTGAAAAATATCAATCTTACCCTTTATCATGGAGAAAAGATATTAATCCTTGGTCCCAGCGGCAGTGGAAAATCAACCCTTGCCAACTGCATTAACGGATTAATTCCTTTCTCCTATGACGGGGAAATCACCGGTTCCCTGAAGGTAGCCGGCGTTGAAACAAAAGATGCAAGCATTTTTGAACTGAGCAAGCATGTGGGAACAGTTCAGCAGGACACAGACGCACAGTTCGTTGGACTTTCCGTTGGCGAGGATATTGCCTTTTCTTTGGAAAACCGTTCGACCCCCAGAGAGGTCATGCTTGAAAAGGTTGATAGCGCAGCAAAAACAGTCGGAATGGAAAACTTTTTAATTGAGCCACCCTTTCATCTGTCAGGCGGACAGAAGCAAAAGGTGGCTTTAGCTGGTATTTTGCATGACGAAGAGGAAATACTCCTGTTTGACGAACCTCTTGCAGCTCTTGACCCTGCTATGGGAATGGCTGCCGTGGATTTGATCGATCAAATTCATCGTGAAAAGGATAAGACCATTCTTATTATTGAGCACCGTCTTGAGGATGTTTTATACCGCCATGTTGACAGAATTATATTAGTGGACGAGGGACAAATTCAGTTAGACTCCACTCCCGATGAACTGCTTTGCTCCGGTATGCTGAAGGAACACGGCATTCGCGAGCCCTTATATATTTCCGCCCTGAAAAATGCGGGCATTCAATTTACCTCAGAGGATCATCTTGATCAGATTGAAGAACTGGATATTTCCAAATATCAAAATGCAATTTTGGATGAAATGAAGGCCGCCTCAGAATATCAGGCTCCTTCAAAGGATGAACTGCTCGTAAGAGCATCACACGTTACCTTCTCCTACGAGAGACGAAAAGCATTGGATGATGTTTCCTTCGACATCCACCGGGGCGAAAAAATTGCTATCATAGGGAAAAACGGTGCCGGGAAATCCACTATGGCCAAGCTGTTATGCGGTATTATTCGTCCCACAAGCGGAGAAATCCTTATCAACGACACCAACTATCTGTCCATGTCTATAAAGGAGATTGGCCAAAAGATAGGCTATGTTATGCAAAATCCCAATCAGATGATTGTAAAGGATATTATTGCCGACGAGGTGCGTTTGGCTCTTACATTGAATCAGTTCAGTCAGGAGGAGATTGATAAGCGTGTAGCTGATACGCTCAAAATGTGCGGACTGTATCCTATGAGAAATTGGCCCGTATCCGTATTAAGCTACGGTCAGCGCAAAAGGGTTACCATTGCATCCATATTGGCGCTGCAGCCGGAAATCATTATTCTGGACGAGCCTACTGCCGGCCAGGACTACAAGCACTACACAGAGATCATGAATTTCCTTGAGGAAATAAACAAAAACTATCATATTACCATACTTTTTATAACTCATGATATGCATCTGGCTATAGAGTATACAGACCGTGCTATCGTGTTTGCCGACGGAAAATGTATTGCAGATAATTACGTATTCAAAGTACTTTCTGACTCTGAAGTCATCAAAACCGCCAATCTAAAACAAACCTCGCTTGTAACGCTGGCCAAACAGGCCGGAATTGATCCGGAAGCCTTTATACGGCACTTTATTGAGGTAGAAAGAGAGGAACGTGCACATGGACATGAATAAACGGCTCTTTATAAACGTAATTCCCGGTCACACCTTTCTTGATAAGCTGTCAGGCACCACCAAGGTACGTCTGTTTTTTGCATTGGTCATTCTTTTGGTTGCAACCTGGGATTTTAGAATATTATTTCCTGTCCTGATTGTCAGCATGATTGGACTGATATCCATTAAACCCAACTGGAAGCTGATAGGGGGGCTAATGACCTTTATTGTAGTTGTAAATTTATTTAATTTATTTCTGATTTGGGTGGTTTCTCCGGATTACGGACGGAATATTGTAGGCGGTTCAACCTTACTGTTTACCTTTAGCTCCAGATATATTTTAACAGCGGAAACTCTGTGGTATTTTCTGGTACGTTTTACCAAATTTATGGCTACCTTTACCGTTTCACTGACCTTTATTCAGGCTATCACCCCCAGCGAAATTGCTGCCGGGCTGTATTCTATCAAGGTTCCCTACAAGGTAGCTACTATTGTTTCCATTGCATTCCGCTATATTCCTGATATCACAAGGGACTTTTCGGACATCAAAATTTCCATGCAGGCACGGGGGATGGAGCTTGATTCCAAAAGAACCGGCTTACTGACCCGGCTAAAGCAAAATGTCCTGATTTTAGTTCCCCTGATCATTATTTCCTTTGAACGGGTAGGTAATATTGCCAATGCTATGGACCTTAGAGGCTACGGCAAGGGAAAAACCCGAACCTACTATTCCGAGCATGAAGAAACCAAAAATGACCGTCGGATGAAGATCATATATATTCTTCTCTACCTTGCCATTATAGCAGTTATCATCCGCCGGATCTTTTTCCCGGCAGAATTTCAAGTATGGGCGCCATGGATATAAATTTTAAACAATATTTTCTGGATCATTTACCGGAGCTTCAAAACTTAATAAAAATTCCTTCCGTATATGACGCCCGGACAATTTCCGTCCAAACGCCTTATGGGCAGGGTGTTGCAGATGCCCTTGACTATATGACCCGTCTTGCTGTTGCCGACGGGTTTCAGGTTCTTAAGTATGACGGACATGCAATTGCCATACGAATTGGGCAGAAGAATGAGCGGATTGACATTGCATCACATCTTGATGTGGTGGAGCCCGGAGAAGGGTGGAGCATTCCGCCCTTTTGCGGTGAGATCAAAAACGGAAGGCTTTACGGACGCGGCAGCCAGGATATGAAGGCTGCTGCTTTCCTTACTTATTTGGCCTTGAAGCTGATTAGAGATGAAAATCTTCCTCTGAAAAAGGAGCTTCGGATCGTCCTGGGCTGTGATGAGGAGCGTACCATGGATGATTTGTTTCATTATGTCAAGCAAGCCGGGTATCCTGCCTTTGCCTTTACCCCTGACGGCTCTTTCCCTATGGCTGTCGGCGAAAAGGGAGCCTTAATGTGGCGGCTTTCCGGAAGCTATCAGGGAATTGTTGAGGAAATGAACTGCGGCGTACAGTGTAATGTCATTTCACCGACCGCAAATGCGCTGCTTAACAATAATAAATATACTGCTTTCCTGCAGGAATTAGCCCTTCAAAGGAAGCTTTCCTGCACCGTATCGGAGCGGGATTCCAAAACCTTTGTACAGGTCACCGGGAAGGCCGCCCACGCTTCACACCCTGAGGAAGGACTTAGCGCTACTGTTCTGCTTTTGTCCTTGCTAAAGGAGTGCGGCGATCCTCTGATGGGCAACCTTTATCATTGCTTTGAATCGTCTTACGGAAAATCTCTCGGTATTGAAGCGCCTGATAATGCCGAAGCATATACCATGAATTTGGGTATTTTTCGAATTATAAACGGGGAATGCTACGGAGAAATAGACGCCAGATATCCTTATGGAATGTCCTCTGAGGATTGTACGGAGAAATTAAGCTCCCAGTGCCATTTAAAGGTATCCCTTGATTATGACTCTCCGCCAACCATGAACGACCTTCAGGATCCTTATGTAAATACGCTTTTGTCTGTCTATCGTGAAAAAACCGGTGATATGAGTGCCCCCTTTGTTTCCGGGGGCGTCTCCTACAGCAAGGTATTCGGACATTGTGTGGCTTATGGCCCCGTAGGACCCTGTGAGCCTCATTTAGCTCATCAGGCCGACGAGTCTGTCTCCCTTGATACCTGTATTCAAGCTTTAGAAATTTATTATGAGGCGATGAAACGTATTGCCCTTCTATAGAATTTAAAAATGCGAAAGGATGTAAGTAACATATGAAACCATGTATTGTCTGGCAAACAGACTTTAGTCTGAAATGGGGCGCAGTGGCTGCCATGAGAGGCGTATGCAAGCAGGTAGATCCTTCCCTGGAATGTGTAGATATTACTCACGAAATCGAACAGTATAACATTCTGGCTGCTTCCCAGGAAATTATGTATGTGGAGCCCTTTTGGCCCAAAGGCACCGTATTCGTTTCGGTTGTTGACCCCGGTGTGGGAACACAGAGGCGTGCCTGCGCAGCCAAATTAAATGACGGAAATTATATTATAACCCCCGACAACGGCACTCTCACTCATTTGTTTTATCAGGTTGGCATTCAGGAAATTCGTGAAATTGACGAGACCGTTAACCGCTATCCCGGTACGGAAGAAATTGCCGTGTTCCACGGAAGAGACATTTTTGCCTATACTGCGGCAAGACTTGCTTCCGGTGTAATTTCCTTTGAGCAGGTTGGTTCCGCATATCCTACAGAGGAAATCGTGTTATTCGGTCAGGAAATCCTTCATGCACAGATTGAGGGCACCGAAATTAAGGGAATTGTCTCCAGTGTCAGCGATCCCTTCGGCAGTATCGCCCTGAATGTTCTTTCCTGTGATTTTAAGGAAGCAGGATATCAGCACGGTGATCTTGTACATGTAACATTATCCCGGAAGGGAGAGATCTATTTTGATCAGGATGTACTATATGAAAAGTCCTTTGGCTTTGTGAAGGTAGGAGAACCCATTTTGTTTGACTCCTCTACCAACAGTGTGGAGCTGGGCATCAATCAGGGTAATTTTAAGGAGGCCTATCAGGTGCATTCCGGAAACGATTATACTTTCCTTATTACACTTCCTAACACATAAAAAGCGAAACAACATATTCCACCGTAGGCATAATCACCGAGGTGTCTACCTGAAAACCGGGCTGGTGAATTAATTGTCCCTTTCCTGTCCCGATTTTCAGGTAACACCCCGGAATGTTTTCTTCCAGAAAGGCAAAATCATCACCGCCTAAGGAGCTTTCCTCGGGCACAATCTGAAATCCTCTCTCTTTGCCCCGCTGCATGCTGTATTCCGCCATCTCCTTATCATTGCAGGTGGCAGGAGGGCCCTGAATCCACTGAACATCAGCCGTTGCACCATAAGCCCGTGCAGTGCTGTCAGCAATTTCCTTTATTCTCTTTTCAAAAAGGACTCTGTCCTCCCGGTTCATGGTTCGAACCGTTCCCTCAAGCTGGGCCGTTTCCGGGATGACATTCCATGTGTTCCCTGCCTGCAGTCTTGTAACACTGATCAGCGTTGGATGAAAAGCATTGGCATTTCTGGTGACAATGGTTTGAAATGCCTGAATCACAGCTGCAGCTGCCGGAATGGGATCAACACCGTCGTCGGGATGTGCTCCGTGGCATCCTGCTCCTTTGATTTCCACCACGAACCGGTCCACTGCTGCGGTAACATATCCCTCTCTGATTCCCAAAACACCTGTCTCATTGGTAGGATCTGCATGTATCCCCCATATCCTGTCCACATCCTCCATAACATCTGTTTCCAGTATTTTAAGTGCTCCCAGCGCAGCTTCCTCCGCAGGCTGGAAAATAATCTTCACCGTGCCTGCCATCTGACTTTTTCTTTCATTTAGTAAAATGGCACAGCCGATTCCTGAAATGATATGAAAATCATGCCCGCAGGCATGCATCCTTCCCTCGCACAAAGAAGCATAGGGCAGCCCCGTTTCCTCCTGAATCGGCAGTGCATCAATATCACAGCGGAGAGCCTGCACCGGTCCCGGCTTTTCTCCCCTGATACAGGCAATCAGACCGGTCTCAAGGTCATACGGCAGAATTTCAACTCCCGCCTCCGTCAATATCTCTCTTATCTTCTTCGTAGTCTCATATTCCTCGTAGGATAACTCAGGATGCATATGAAACCACTTAAAATGTTCTATCAGCCTTTCCTCAAGATCCTTCATATTTCGTTCCCTTCCCGACGTTAAACGTAATTACCTCTTACTGTTTGGGTCCAGTGCATCACGAAGCGCATCACCGATAAAATTAATTGCCATAACCAGCACCACAATCAAAAGCCCGGGAGGCAGCCACAGCCATGGCTGTTTCGTTAATATCGTAAGTGACTGGGCGCCATTTAGCATGTTTCCAAGACTTGCCGTGGGGGGCTGTACCCCCATTCCCAAAAAGCTTAATGCCGCCTCATCCAGCATAGACAACGCCAGTACAGAGGTTGCATAAACCAAAATCGGTGCTACCGTATTCGGCAGTATCTCTGAAAACAAAATATGTCCGAGAGGCATCCCTGCCACAATATTTCCTTTTATAAAGTTGGTCTCCCGAAGGCTTAACACATTTCCTCTTACCAGTCTGGCTATTCCCGGCCAGTCCACAAAGCCCAGTATCAAAATGATGCTCCACATACCCGGCCTGAAAATGGAAGCCGCAACCAGCACCAGTAATATATACGGGAAGGACATAACCATATCCGTAAAACGCATAATCATCATATCCGCAACGCCGCCAAAATATCCTGCGATTAGTCCAAGCACCACTCCCACCGCAGTAGATATCAGCGTGGCAAGAATACCCACCAGCAGAGACACCCGCATAGCATACAATAACCTGCTGAAAACATCTCTTCCGATCTGATCCGTTCCCAGCCAGAATTCTCTGCTGGGAGCCTTACTGAAGCCTCCCACGATCTCAGTGGGATCATAGGGCGCAATTACCGGAGCAAGAAGCGCCGCTGCCCCGAGAATAATCAGTATCCCCAAACTGACCGCTGCAAGGCGGTGCCGCCTGAATCTCCGAAACACTGTCTGCAAATAGCTTTCGCTTACAAGATCCTTTTTATCTAAATTCCTTTGCTTCATAATCCCTCCTAGTTCAACTGAATGGTGGGATCAACCAACGCATACAGAATATCCGTAATTAAGTTTGCCACAAGAACCACGATGGCAGACAGAAGACATACTCCCATAATCACGGGATAATCTCTGCTGCTGATTGCGCTCATGGTCATAAGCCCCAGGCCCGGCCAGGAAAACACCTGCTCCACAATAACAGCACCGCCAAACAGCACCGGAATTTCCATGCCGATTACCGTCACAATGGGGACAAGTGCGTTGCGGAGAGCATGTTTATTGATTACCAGAAAATGTCCAATGCCCTTGGCCGTTGCGGTACGCAGATAATCCTGCTGCAGGATTTCCAACACTGCACTTCTGATATATCGAATGTTTCTGCCGGCTATTGAAACGGCAAGCACCAGCACCGGCATCACCATATGCTTCGCCACATCTCCAACGCTTCCCGACGTGCCCAGCGTACTCATCCCGCTGGAAGGAAGCCACCCCAGCTTTACCGTGAAAAAGTAAATCAATACCAGCGCAAGAAAAAAGCTGGGAATACTGCTTCCAAAAAAGGAAAATGTCACTGCCGCATAGTCTCCTGCGGAATATTGATGTACTGCACTGTAAATTCCCGCTGGTATCGCTATCAGAAGACCAGCCACAAGAGAAATTCCCATGAGCAATAGAGTAGGCCCTAAATGACTTCCAATCATGGCGCTTACCGATTGATAAGATTTCATGGAATACCCCAGATTTCCGTGCAGAAGCTGCCCCAGCCATACAAAATACTGAATATAAAAGGGCTTATCCAATCCAAGCGCAATCGCCTTCGCCTCTACCGCCGCCTCGGAAACTCTGGGACCCTGCAGCATTTGAAGAGGACTGCCTGCAAGGCACATAATTGCATAGTCAATAATGGTAATGCCGATCAGCACCGGAATGGCAATTAAAATACGTTTGATAATATACTTACCCATTGGCCTCCTCCTTTCCTGTCATCACAATAGGGCATGCTGCATAATGACCGCTTCCCGCACAGGTCTCTATCAGTCCCGGCTCCTTCTGCGCACAGATTTCCGCAGCATAGGGGCACCTTGGATGAAAACGGCAGCCCTTGGGCGGATGAACGCTGCTGCCGATCTCACCCTGAAGGAGTCGATGCTCCTTATTCTTTTCCTTTGGATCAGGAACAGGCACCGCATTAAGCAGCGCTTTCGTATACGGATGCACGGGATTGGCAAAAATTTCTTTTGCCTCTCCAATTTCCACAATCTTCCCCAGATACATAACCGCAATTCTATCACTGACATAATTGACAGCTCCCAGTCCATGTCCCACAAACAGCAGAGTAAGTCCAAGCTCCTGCTGGAGACTCTTTAACAAGTTTAAGATCTGCGCCTGTATTGAAACATCCAGAGCGCTTACCGGCTCATCACATACAATAAACCTCGGATTCAGGGAAAGGGCTTTTGCAATTCCTATTCGCTGCCTCTGTCCGCCGGAAAATTCATGGGGATATCTTCCCAGCACGCTTCTCGGCAGTCCTACCATGTCCAATATTCTGAGAATATCCTTTTCCACCGTTTTTCGGGAGGAAATCTTATGATACAGCATGGGCTGTGAGAGAATTTCAAATATATGCTTTCTGGGGTTTAAAGAAGAATAAGGGTCCTGAAACACCATCTGAAGCTGGGTTCTGATCTTATTCATCTCATCCTTCTTCATCAAAGAAAGATCCCTGCCCTCATAATAAATCTTTCCTTCGGTAGGATGCTCCAAACCTACCAGCTGCCTTCCTATGGTGGACTTACCACAGCCTGATTCTCCTACCAGACCCAGGGTCTCCCCCTCCATAATGGAGAAGCTCACCCCATCCACGGCTTTCACATATCCTGTGGTGTGGGTAAGAATACCACCTTTAATAGGATAGTACTTTTTCATGCTTTCAACTTTAATAAGAGGAACACTCACTCCGGTATCCCCCCTTCTCTCATAACAATGCATTTTGCCCGATGCCCCTGCCCGAACTCATAATTCTGTTGGGGATTGTCACACTCTTTCCTTCGATACGGGCAGCGCTGCGCAAATCGGCACCATGTAATATCATCATAGCTTTCCGGCACCATTCCCGGAATCGATACAAGCTTCCTGTCCGCACTGTCACGGATGGTAGGTACCGTTCCCAGCAGTGCCCTTGTGTAAGGATGCCTGGGCGCTGTAAACAGCTCATCTGCCGGGGCTTCCTCGATAATCTGCCCTGCGTACATCACCAACACCCGGTCCGCCATATTCGCAACCACACCGATGTCATGCGTAATCAGGATCATAGACATTCCGTTTTCCTGTTGCAGCTCCTTAAGCAGCTTCATAATCTGAGCCTGAATCGTCACATCAAGAGCTGTGGTTGGCTCGTCCGCAATCAGAAGCCTTGGGTTACAGGAAAGGGCCATGGCGATCATGGCTCTTTGACGCATTCCTCCCGAAAGTGTGTGAGGATATTTTTTCATCGTTCCCGCCGCATCCGGCATTCCTACCTTATTCAGCAGCATAACCCCGCGCTCTCTTGCCTGCCGCCTGGACAAATGCATGTGGGTCATAATGCTTTCCACGATCTGGTTTCCCACAGTAAAAACAGGATTCAAGGAGGTAAGAGGGTCCTGAAAAATCATGGTGATCTGATCACCGCGGATTCCGTCCAGTTCCTTTTCCGTCATGACAAGGAGATTCTTTCCGTCAAAAATAACCTCTCCCTCCGATACGCTTCCTCCTCTTCCCAGAAGACCCATGATCGACAAAGAGGTCACACTTTTTCCACAGCCGGATTCCCCAACGATGCAGACTACCTCTCCCTCATCCACATGAAAGCTGACATGATCCACACTGATATTTTTACCGTAATCCCCCGTAAAGGCAGTTGTAAGGCCCTTTACCTCCAATAAATGTGACATTGCTTTTCCTCATTTCTACGCAAATACCACAGTCAGCCTTAACAGCTGCCTGCGGTATCTGATTAAAAAACTATCTTTGCTTTATTTATTCCGTCACGTCCCAATTCTGTACATCATTGAAGAAACCATATGCACTGGGCTCTACTCCCGTAAGGCGGTTGCTTACCGCACCCTGAGCGCTGATAATATATGCGGAGAACATGGGAACATCCTCCTGCACCTTCTTATCAACAATAGAATACAGCTGGGTAATCTCTTCATTATCACTGGCAAGCTGAGTTGCCGCTAAAGCCTCGCTGATCTCCTCATTGGCATAGCCGGTCCAACTTCCCTCTCCGCTAAGCAGCCAGTCTACGTCAGGATAAGGATCAATCGGCGCATAGGTATACTGTACCGCCAAAATGTCATAATCTGTGGTTCCAGCAATATTCATCAGGGTAGCAAGATCAACGGTCTGAACCTCAACCTTAATGCCTACCTCTGCCCACTGGGCTACCAGCACCTGCACGCCGTTTACAAAGGTGTTGTCACCTGAGTTGGTATAGAAACGCAAGGTCTGAGAACCGTCCCATCCGGCCTCGGCAAGAAGTTCCTTTGCTTTCTCAGGATCATAAGGGGTAACCTGAAGATTTTCATCAAAGTAAGGGCTTGCGGAGGAAATAAAACCGTCCACAACCTCACCATGCCCCTTTAACAGTTCATCCACTAGCTTCTGTCTGTCAATTGCATAAACCAGCGCCTGACGAACCCTTGCATCAGTCACATTGGCTGTCTGGATAAATGCCGACAGGTTGGTAATAGGATCTCCGTAAACAGTCTTTACATTTGTAAGAGCTTCAATGCTTTCATAATCCTCCTGAGGAATGGCAGTCATGGTGTGATGGGTAACATCAATCTCACCCGACTGGAGTCCGGACAGAACCTGGCTGGCATCCACGATCTTAATATTCAGCTTATCGATCTTCGGAGCGCCCTTCCAGTAAGCCTTGTTGGCCTCATAGGTAATATAATGATCATTGTCATAGTCCGTCAGGAAAAAGGGACCGCTGATTACATCAGGCTTATTAAACCAGTCTGCTGTAAGAAGCTCTTCCTCACTGAACTGTTCAAGAATATGCTTGGGCATGGTGTGAATATATCTTGCATAAGTGTTCTCAAAGGTAATCAGTCCCATAGGATACTTGGATGTAAACTGAATGGTCTTTTCATCAAGTATCTGGATACCGGAAATGCTCTCAGCACCTTCCTCCACAAAGCCGTCATCTCCCACACCTTCAAATGCATACAGCATTAATGTGGTATTTGCAACTACAGGACTTGCCAGTCTGCGTACCGTGTACTCTACGTCGGCCGCAGTGACAGGCGTACCGTCAGACCATGTGGCATTCTCATCAATATGCACAATAAAATTGATATTATCCTCTGTCGTAATGGAATCTGCCAGCATTCCCTGAAAATTCAGATCACTGTCAAGCTCCATAAGGGGAAGGAACATGAGTCCTACCGCATATTTATTGATCTCTGTCTGGTCGATAATGAAAGGATTAATACCACCCAGAGAGTCGGTCACTCCGACATTAACAATCTTTTCGTTTCCTTCATTTTCTACGCTGACCTCTAACTCAGCTTCACCGGTGTCAGCATTCTTTTCCCCTCCATCTGAGCTGCATCCTGCCATTGCAAGCACAAGGGCAGCAGCCAGAGAAAGGCTAAACAAACCTCTGATAAATTTTTTCATTTTTAACCTCCGTTTTGAACCACTGTCATAAACTTTTGAGTGAAGAAAGAGGAACATTTGCTCTCTCCATGTTCCTCTTGATTCAAACAGTTAGTTCATTGTACTGTTACATCTTCAAAATGTCAATATTTCTGCAGGGAAAAACCTAAAATCAATTGTTGGAGAACAGCGGTGTAGATAAATATCTGTCTCCCGAATCAGGCAG
This sequence comes from uncultured Lachnospiraceae bacterium, assembly GCA_964393865.1. Lineage (GTDB taxonomy): Bacteria > Bacillota > Clostridia > Lachnospirales > Lachnospiraceae > Suilimivivens. The sequence goes on along the minus strand of CAYMUW010000001.1, from coordinate 87,214 downwards.
AAGAACCACAATGTTCTTTCCTGCGTTTTCCGGCCTCTTAGCTAAAATGGACGCTGCCTTTAACGCTGCACCTGAAGAGATACCCACCAAAATACCCTCGGTTACTGCAAATGCCTTTCCTTCTGCAAATGCATCCTCATTTTCTATGGCAATAATCTCATCATAAATCCCCGTATTAAGCACATCCGGAACAAAGCCTGCGCCAATTCCCTGAATCTTATGGGCGCCGGGTGTTCCCTTGGAAAGCACCGGGCTGGTAGCAGGTTCCACTGCCACAACCTTAACGTTGGGGTTTTGTGCTTTCAAGTATTCTCCTACACCGGTCACTGTTCCGCCGGTTCCCACACCTGCTACAAAAATATCCACCTTACCATCCGTCTGATCCCAGATCTCAGGGCCGGTGGTGTTTCTGTGTGCTTCAGGGTTTGCCGGATTGACAAACTGACCTAAGATAACTGCACCGGGGATCGATTCTTCAAGCTCCTGCGCTTTGGCAATCGCTCCCTTCATTCCCTTAGCGCCTTCCGTAAGTACCAGCTCTGCACCGTAGGCAGCAAGCAGATTTCTGCGTTCAACGCTCATCGTGTCAGGCAGGGTAAGAATTGCTCTGTATCCTTTAGCCGCTGCCACTGCCGCAAGGCCGATACCGGTATTTCCCGATGTGGGTTCAACAATAGTGGAGCCGGGTTTTAAAATCCCCTTATTTTCCGCATCCTCCACCATAGCAAGGGCGATACGATCCTTTACCGAACCGGCAGGATTCAGGTATTCAAGCTTCGCTAAAATCACCGCATCAGTAACGCCAGCCTTTACCGAATAACGGTTTAATTTTAATATCGGTGTCCCTCCAACCAATTCCAGTGCGCTTTCTTTGATCTTACTCATAACATTTCCTCCTCATTCTTCTTTTAAACTTTATGTTTTAATTTTCTCATTACCTACTAATCTTATAGGAATTATATGATTTCATTATAGAACCGGTTTTACCTGATGTCAAATACTTTTTTATTTTTTCGATTATTTTTTATTTGAAGGCTTATGTACTGCCTGTTCCAAACGTTTTAAGGCTTCCTCCAGTATGCTTCTGGGACATGCCACGTTAATCCTCTGAAAGCCCCTGCCCGAATCTCCAAACATGGTTCCGCTGTCTAACCACAGACCTGCTTTTTTGATAACCAGATTTTCCAGTTCGCTTCCCTTCAAATTCATTCCCCGAAAATCCAGCCATACAAGATAGGTTCCTTCAGGAACTGTCATTTTGATTTCCGGAAGCTTTTCTTTCAGATATTCGTGTAGATAATCAATGTTGCTCTTAATATACCGGGATACCCCCTGATACCATTCCTGTCCGTCCCGATAAGCAGCCTCACAAGCAGCAAGACCCACTCCGTTTAACTGACTGTAACCGGAAGCATCCACCTGCTTCTTAAACTGATGTCTCAATCCGGCATTGGAGATAAAAATATTGGATGTCTGCAGTCCTGCAATATTGAAGGTCTTGCTGGGTGCAGTACAGGTGATTGTCATATCCGCATATTCCTCCTTAAGAGCCACAAATACCTGATGCTTTCCCTGCCACACAAAATCCGCATGGATTTCATCGCTTACTACAATTACCTGATGTCGTCTGCATATGTCCCCGATCGTCTCCAGCTCCTGCCTGCTCCATACCCGTCCTACCGGATTGTGTGGATTACACAAGAAAAACAGCCTTACATTTTCTCTGACAATTTTCTCTTCAAAATCCCGAACATCCATATGATATCTGCCATCCTGATCCTGGATCAACGTATTATCCACAACCCTTCTTTTATTGTCCAGTATCACTCCACTGAAAGGATAATAAACCGGCTGCTGAATCAAAATACCGTCCCCTACGTTGGTAAACGCCTTTACCGCCATCGCAAGGGCAAACACGACACCCGGAGTTTTTACCAGCCATTCCGGGCTTACTTCCCAGTCATGCCGGGTCTTCATCCACCCGCTTACTGCCTCAAAATAACTTTCACGCGCCTCATTATAGCCGTAAATTCCATGCTCGGCCTGCTCCTTAACAGCATCCTGTATATAGGAAGAGATTTTAAAATCCATATCCGCCACCCACAAGGGAAGCATATCCTTTGGCATGCCTCTTTTTTCTGCAAAATCATACTTTAAACAGCTTGTGTTTCTTCTGTCGATTACCCTGTCAAAATCAAGATTTCTTTCCGCCATGTTTCTTATTCCTTTCTCACTGCATATCTTTCCAGCCTTTTGTTTTGGTTTCGCAATAACCCATGCAATTATTCAGAATAAAACGCCTGCTCCAAATCTCTGACCAGATCACCGGCATCTTCAATGCCCACCGATATCCGAAGCAATCTGTTTGTAATTCCATTTTCCAGACGCTCCTCCTCAGGCACATCCGCATGAGTCTGAACGGCAGGGTAGGTAATCAGCGTTTCCACTCCTCCCAGACTTTCTGCAAACTGTATCAGTTGAACCTTATTTAAAATTGCTTTTGCAAATTCCTCACTTTCAACCTCGAAACTGAGCATGGAACCGAAGCCTCTGCACTGTTTTTTCATAATTTCATATCCCGGATGCTCTTTAAGTCCCGGATAAAGCACCTTCGTTACCTGCTTTTGTTCCTTTAGCCATTTTGCAAGCACCAGGGCATTCTCCTGTGCCTTTTCCACCCGAAGAGCCAAGGTCTTGATCCCTCTGAGGATCAGCCAGCTGTCAAAGGGCGTCAGGCAGGCTCCCGTGGTTTTAAAAATGAATCGCAGCCTTTCCTTAAGTTCTTCATCCTTTACCACCGTAAAACCGGCAATCGCATCATTATGACCGTTCAAATATTTGGTGCCGCTGTGAACCACAATATCCGCACCAAGCTCAAGAGGATTTTGAAAATACGGAGACAGAAAGGTATTATCCACAATCAGTAAAATATGCCTTTTTTGCGTGATCTCCGCCAGCTTTTGAATATCCGTAACATTCATCATCGGATTCGTGGGTGTTTCCAGAAAAACCGCCTTGGTTTTGTCCGTAATATAATCACCGACATCCTGCCGGCTTAAATCTATTCTGGTAAAGGATATACCGTTCTTCGCATTAATATTTTGAAATAATCTGACGCTTCCCCCATAAAGGTCTGCATCGATAATCACATGATCCCCCGGATGAAACAGCTCCATTACCGCACAGATAGCCGCCATCCCGCTGGAAAAACCTATGGCATCAATTCCCTTTTCCAAAGCCGCCACTGTCTTTTCCAGCTGCTCCCTTGTAGGGTTTTGCAGTCTTGAATAATCATATCCTGTACTTTCGCCCACTCCTTTATGAGCAAAGGTTGCGGTCTGATAAATCGGATAACTTATCGCTCCAAATGCTTTTTCCACATTATCTCTTTCTTCCAGATGAAGACATTTCGTTGCTACCTGATATTCCATAATTTCTCCTCACTTTCAATCACTTAACTGTTCTCAGTATAACAAGATTAGCTGAAATATGTTAATATCAAAAATTTGCCGCCGACAATAGGTACAACCTATAACGGTTTTGAAGTATTGACAAATGCCTGAAACCGCTGTATATTACAATCACTTTTGATATGGAAAGTACATAAAACGTCGGGGATAAGGTTGAAATGCACTATGAAAAACTTGTTGAATTATCAGACATCTGAATATGACTGCGGTCCTGTCAGCCTGCTGAACGGAATACGCTATCTTTTTGAGCGTGAAGAAATCCTTCCCGATCTGGTTAAATTCATTATGCTTTATTGCATGGATACTTATAATGAAGCCGGCGAGCTTTGTAAGCAGGGCACCTCTACCGCTGCCATGAACTATATGACCTGTTGGATGAACCACTTTGGAGAGGTTCGAAATTTTCCCATCTCCTGTGAGTTCATTACCGGAAAAGAGGTTGTTCTTGAACCGGGAAGCCGGTTAAACAGCGCCATTGAAAAGGGCGGTGTTGCCGTCATTCACGTTTTTCTTGAGGTTGCGCATTATGTGCTTCTTACCGGCATCGATGGCGACAGAGCTTTGCTATTTGATCCTTTCTACGAGGAGGAGGACGATCCTGAACTGGATGAAGAATATTTCACCGATGAGATTCGGTTTCTTTATGACTGCCCCAAAAAGGCTAACCGTTCCGTAAGTATCAGCAGACTGAACCGTACATCTACAGACTACTATGAAATGGGAGAGCTCTCCTGCAGACAGGCATTAATTATGTATCATACAGCTTCAAAAGCCGATAACCTGTAAGGTATCGGCTTTTTGCCTTTATTGTTCCATCTGTCTTCCCAGGAAGCCTGCTGCCGATTGTATCAGCTTCTGCTCCACTTCTCCCATTTCTCCGTTTTCTCCGTTATCAATGAGAACCACTCCTCCGATCATATCTCCTTCACAGATAATCGGATAAATTGCTTCCTGTTCAAATTCATCGGCTTTATCCTGCGTAATAGGGATAAAATTGCTTTCTCCTTTTGAGGCAATGACCATCTCCCGCTTCCCCAGCTTTTCTTCCAGCTCCTTGCTGAGGGACTTTCCCAAAAGGCTTTTATATCCTCCCGAGACAGCTATAAATTGATCCCTGTCCGCAATAAGCGCTGTCCTCCCCGATGCCTGCGCCAGACTTTCCGCGTACTGTCTGGCAAAAGTGGTCATTTCACCGATAGGCGAATACTTTTTTAAAATAATTTCTCCCTCTCTGTCGGTAAATATTTCAAGCGGATCACTTTCCCTGATCCTGAGAGTTCTTCTGATTTCTTTTGGTATTACGATACGACCCAGATCGTCTATTCTACGCACAATGCCTGTTGCTTTCATAATATTCTGCTTCCTCCGATTTCTTACAAATTTTCTCTGGTGTTAGTATCTGTAAGAAATGGGGATTTATACAAAAATTACATATTACTTTTTACCTGCCGTAAATTTGAAATTTCAAAATTTTTAATTTTCTTTAAGCATACTCTGGGCAGCCAGCACCAAAAACATATAATTGGATGAGCCTCCACCCAGCACATATTCTTTCTGCTGCCACAGGAAAGGAAAATCCAAAAGCTCCGGAAAATCCGGTCTGATCAGCGCTGTTCCTGACACCACTCCGCCCGGAATATAGGACCAGTCGGCACGATTCAGCCCATAAGCAATCGTAGTGGATTTCGCACCTACACCCGATGCAAAGGATGTGGTGTTAGAGCCCGGATGACATCCCAATACAAAATCCAACGCATGATAAATCAGTTCGGGACCGAAAATATCAGGATAAGCCTTGTGTAAAAAGTAGTGCCTAAATCCCAGCATTTGAATATTCCATCCCGCTCCCCAGATGTACGGACGATAAGGAATTCCATAAGGAGTCTCCTCACATAACTTTGCGTTTTCCTTTTCCAAAGACAATAATCCTGCACGAACAGCCTTTGTAAACTCCTCACATTCCAGAGCAACATCCACACGGGCAATGATCCACCCCAGCTTTTCAATGTGCTGAACAATAAATTCCTTTTCCGCCAACAGGAAATCCTTATATTTCTGCTCATGGGTGGTCAGATACAATTCTACGGCTGCATGTACCTTTGCTTCTCTGGCAGTATCTTTGCTTACATCCGTCACTTCATAAAGCTCGGCTGCCGCCACAAGGGCCTGACTGCTTAATACATCATTGAACCCCCGCAGCGCTCTTGCTGAACCGGCAAGCTGGGAAGCCGTCATCAACTCTCTTTCGGGATTATCCTCGGTGAACACCCAACGATCATCCTCATCCCCGAATATTCCATCTGTCATAGCCGCACTGTCACCCATAAGTACATACTGGCGCAGATCATTGGCAATAATGCCCCTGTACAGCCTTCCCAATGCGCGATATCCGGCTACCACCGTCAAAACTCCATGCTCAATCTGCTGTAAAATATCATTTTTGCCGTCAGGCTGATGAATTTCAACAACCTTAATCTGCTGGTCAACAGTTGTAGCATCATAGTCAACCTGAAATTCTTCATATGCCGCCGACAGAATATAGGCTTCACCTGCCTGGGATTCCACACGCAGGTCAAAATCACCGGCATCATGCCAGCCTCCTACATTCAGTCCCGGCACCGGTTCACCCGGCCCATACTTTGTCAGTGTAGACGGTCCCTGCGCATAACCGTCAAAATGAATATGGTTGACCGGCGCCATACGCGCATCATCATTGTGACACAGGCCATGCCATACCCGATACTTTTCATTTACCCGCATATGGCACATTTGCACCGGAAGAAAATATTCCAGCACAGGCTGCCATACGCCTCTGTCATAAATATCCTCTGCAATCCTGAATATCGCAGATTCAGACGCCCCGTATCGTACCTGATACAGCCCTTCAGCCTGAACAGAGGAAAAATCAAATATTAAATATTGATAGCGCAAAAAACTTCCCCATTCCTGCGCTTTGGCTGATGCAATCTGCACCGCACCATTTTCTGTTATCTGATAAAGAACCGCCTCATGCCGCTCCCTGTCTCTTTGATCCAGTTCAATAACCGCCTTTTTGGGCTGAGCAGGATGGTAACCCACCTGTGAAACCTGTACTACCGGCTGATACAGCCAGTCCTTTACTACATTAGGTGTAATCACCCAACAGACTGCCTGCTTCGTTGCCCCTGTCGGCACCTCGCTGCTTACTACAAACCAGCCGTTATTATGGTTCATACGTCCGTCATAAAGCTTTAATGGCGTTCCTTTACTTTCAATAGTAATGCGATTGTAGGGATCCTCCGGTCTTACCACAAAACGCTTTCCTGTCGCATAAGGCTTTGCCACAATATCATCCGCCACAATCGGACTGTATCCCTTATTGCCGCCGGAGAGATGCTGCTTATCCGCCTTTTCTTCCACTCCTTCAAAGCTTCCGGACCGTTCAAAATTAGAGGACATCGTCTGCGTGGGACCGTTAGGCTGTCTGGGAAAGACCCCCTGCTTATCATCCATAATCCACGGTTTTCCAAACAAACTGCCCGGAAACAGCTCCAGATTAAAGCACAGCTTTCCTTCATATTCCTGTGGTATTGGCCGGTCCAAATCCACTGTCACAATTACAGCTTCTCCCTCCCCTTTCACAGTTACCTGATAATGAAACTGAAAATCCGGATAAATCATGGGATTAAAGCCCTTTAAATGGCCGTCCGGGTCTGGATAGCTCAAATTGGTAATAATTGTATTTTCCTCTTCATTAATATGACGTTCCTCTTGCTTGGGAACCGGCTGCCATTGTCCCGGCGTCGGTTCAAAACGAATATCACCGTTAGTCGCAACGCGATTTCCGTGCATAATAATGCTGACTCCCGATTGATGCCCTGCCGGATAAATATCATCAAATGCCATCACGTCCACGCCGCTGTTTTTAAAATAACCGGATGAAATATCCAGTTGAAACCCCTGCTTCTGCTCTGTGCTTTGCTCCCAAATCTGTTTCATGCTTGTCCCTCTCTTTCTTGATTGTCATTCCATGTTGTTAAGAGTATACCTTTAATGCCAATATAGCATGAAGCAGAATAATTTTATATTGCTTATAGTATTTAAAAATATTACAAATCTATTCTATTTTCTAAGAACACTTGTATAATCGGAATTAGGGCCCGCAAATACATTACGAAGGTATGCCACCGATTCGGCAGCATCCCTGTCCAGCATTTCCTCGGTTGCACCTTTGCTTAAATCACGCCATATCTTAATATCGCTTCCCACACCGCCGCCGCTTCTCACAAAGGGCTCCATAACCACATTTTTATCATAACCAATGGCGCGCAGTGCACTTCCGATCTCATACCAGGGCATTCCTCCCTTTCCGGGAAGACGTCTGTTGTTTTCCCCTACATGAAAATGCCCCAGCTTATCGCCCGCAAGCAGAATTGCTTCCACCATACTGTCTTCCTCGATATTCATATGGAAGGTATCTAGCATGATCCTCACCGCAGGCACATCCACCAGCTCCACGAAACGCCTGCATTCCTCACAGGTGTTAAGCAGATATCCCTCAAAGCGGTTTAATACCTCCAGACAATAGTCCACGCCGCACTCTCCGGCAATCCTGCCTACAGTTTTTACATTTTTTACGCTGCGCTCCCAGTCTCCCGCCTTATCAATAGGCTTACTGTAATCCACCGGCCAGTAAGAGTAGATTCCACCGCCCAGAGTATGAATATCCAAAATCTCAAGCTTTTTCAAAATATCCGTGAAGAAGGCTATTGCATTCTGGGCAACCGTTTCATCTGCACTTGCCAGATTTTCATCTGCTCCGGGGCCGTATCCTGCTGTCAAGATTACTCCTGCATCCTGGGCCATCCTTTTCATTTCCAAAAGCTCTTCCTTGGAAATGTTCTTCAGCATAGCACAGGAAATTTCCAAAATATCAAACCCCAAATCCTTTACTCTGGAAATATACTTCTTTTGATCCGCATTCCATTCCTTTTCCCAATAAGCAAAATAAATTCCATATTTCATGCTTTCTATCCTCACCTTTCGCTTAACTTGATAACGCTCTTTCCTTCGTCCGGTTATCCTTTTTCTCTCCAGCTGTTATGACAGCTCAATCATCTGGAATATTTCAAGCCTCGGAAGATAAATCCGCAGCGTTCCCCCGTCACGAAGCTCTGTCCTAAGCTCTGCCCGGCCCGGCAGCAAATATGCTTTCTGCCCCCGATCCTTCACATCAATATAAATATCATACATAGGTGCAATGGGTGACTCCTCCTGCTCATTGACCGCTGCCAGATATTCCTTTCCGTCCTTTTCCCAGGCAAGTATTTCCACAAATTTAGGTGCATTGGAAACAAATACAGGCTCCTTAATCAATGCTTGTATCATCCGAAGGAACACCTGTCGGCTCATATAAGGCCTGGACATCTCAACAGGCGCTGCTGACCAGATGATCCTGCCCTTTCCCGTATCCTTCAAAATCATACAGGGCTCATCCGTGTAAATACCGGGGGGATTAGAGTGAATTGCCGCAAAGTCCTCCGTATCGGTAAGCGTATAAGGCAGGGTTCTGGTTGCAAGCACAGTCATTCCCTGTTTATCCACAATACGGGCCTTCACCTGCGCCATGGGAACCGTAAGAGGCGTAAGCTTGTCAAAGCCCTGCAAAATATCCTTCCCTGCTTCTGTAGGACTCATATAGGTAAATTCATGCTCCGTTCTGCCGGTAATCTCAATTCCCAAAAGCTTTTGAAGTCTTTCATGCCCTACCGGACCGCCTATGTAAAGATTGCCGCCCTTTTCCAGATAGCTTTCAATTTCATCCATTTCCTCATCACGGATTGCCGCCACATGGGATAAGATCAGCACATCTGCCTTCTCATTCTTAATGTTCCTGGTACCGATTACCTCAAATGCCACATTGTTCTCGCGAAGAATGGATGCTGCTGCCACCGGCGCCTCCATATAATAACCGGGCCAGAATTTCTTGTCCATAATCTCACAGCTTTTCTCACCGGGATCATACTTTGCATGAGAAGCAAACCAGATTGCTGCGTTATGATATAGATTACCGCTTATATACTGCTCGTAGGCTCTGGTCCTTCCAAACACCCTTTTCATCAATTCATGGTACACCTCAGGAACAATGGTTCCGTCTGGATTGATTGCATCCACCAGCAAAAATGCGCCGTTATGAATCAATGCGGTTACAGCATGCAAAAGCAGCTCCTCCTCAGTCTTGGTAGTGGTGTGATAGCAAAGCTCGGGATCACATCTGGAGGTATGATACACAAAGGGCAGGTTGGGAGACACATTCTTGTAGTATTTGTTGATAAAGGTCTGCTGCAGAAAGCCCCCGTAATAATCTCCGCCGCAATAATCCACCGCCTCTGTAAGCATTTCCGAGCTTCCGTCTATCCAGCTTCCCGTGATTCTGGAAAACTGATGCTCTACCGTCACCTCAGGCTTCACCGCCTTAACGCAGCCGGTAGCAAATTTCGCATAATCGGCAATCCATTCATCTCTTCTATATACATAATCAAGCCAGTTTTGATCCGACCAGTCCACTCTCCTGGGAAGCTCTCTTCCCGTTTCCTTCTTGTAGCGTTCCCGGCAGCTGTCACAGTAGCATACCTCCGGAAAAAAGGTCATATCCAGAAACATCCCTTCAAAATCATACATGGTATTCATCTCTGTGAGACACGCCTTCACATATTCCCGGTACTCCTGATTGTTGGGGCAGACGATTCCATAGCGGCCAGTCTTAAAATCCGTACCATGACGATACTCCCGCATATTTTTCCCTTCTGCGGTAACTACACGCCAGGAGGGATGCTCCTCATAGGCCCAGTTATCAAATATCTGTGTAAAATAGGCAATGACCGCAATGTCATTTTCATGACATTTCTTAATCATTTCTCCAAAATAATCATAGCCCTTAAGCCCTCTGTGCATCCTTCCCACCTTAGTAGGATAATAGCACAGGCCCGTATGGGGCTTTCCCTTGACCATAGCCGCCTGCACGCCTGCATCCTTAAGCGCCTCCACATACTCGTCCACGTTTACTTTGGACAGAAATTCCGGGTTCCAGTCATCAATATGCATATCCAAAAGATTTCTTCTGTAATTACCTTCTATCCACATATGTCTCATCCTTTCTGCTTTGTTTTTATTTTCTGTTTATGCTTTCATTTCAAAAATCAAAGGTTAAACGCCCTCTCCCTCAAACTCCCGCCTGGTAACCTTCCGGCACAGCTCTTTATAATCCGGATTCTCCTTCAGCCTTTCAAAGGGTGTATACTGGTTCATCAGGCTTAAAAACACCTTGTTTCCATAGGTTTCGTATACATATTTAATTACCGCTTTGGCATTTTTCTTATGTTCCGGAAGCAGAAGATGGCACACGATCACGCCCCGCTTCATCATACCCTGCTCATCAAACACCGGCTCCCCTATAATTCTTACCATTTCCTCAAGAGCCGCCTTTGCCACACTGGGGTAATTTTCTGCGGCGGAATACCTTTTTCCCAGCGCTTCGTCCATATATTTAAAGTCTGTGAGAAAGATATCCACAATCCCGTCAAGCTCCCTGATAATCTGACTCTTTTCATAACCGCTTCCGTTATAGACAACAGGAATATCCAGTCCCTTTTTCTTTGCCAGCATCACCGCCTTTCCTCTTTTACCGGCGGCAATCTCATAATTCTGACAGTAGACAGTAGCCCTTCTGTCCCTCTCCCCGCCGCGCCATACATTCTCTGGGGCAGAGATTACAGGGGCTTACGCTCATTCCCTGAAAGCTCATTACTATTCCTGCTCTTCCCCGTAAAGCTCATCCCACTCATCTCTGGGAATAGCGGTGATATTGCCTACGTCATAGTAAACCTCATAAAAGATATTGATCCAGTAATCCTTGTCGTCCTCAAGCTCTGATGCATAAGCATAGCTGTAAGGGTTTTCAAATTCCTCCCGAAGCTTTGGAACCACCACAATTCCATCTCCGTTCATATCAGCCTTATCCGCCTGGATCATTTCAATTCTTGCATTTTCTTCCCGGTATATCCTTGCCAGATTAACCAGATTTTCCAGATAAGTAAAGCCAAGCCACAGACAAAGCACGCTCACCAGTCCATATTTGGCCGCCCGGATTGCCACTTCCTCATCTGCCGCATCCACAATTCCCTGAATGCACGCAATAAAAAGGAAAATCCCTGCACCGAAAAAGGCCCTGTTCATGGGAGTAGGCGCCAAAGCCAGCGCATAGCAGGTGGCAAGAGCCGCAATCAGAAACAAAACCGTCTCATTGTTCCGTATCTGCTTCCATGCAGAAAGTCTTTTTTGCAGCACCAAGATTACAAGTACAATAACTGTTATCACCAACACCGTAAAAAACAGCTCCTTCACAGACATGGAAATCTTATATATTCTGGAAAGCAGCCCTACCAGACCTGTATATTCTCCTTCTGATTTCACCTGACTTCTGTTGCGTACGCCCGGCGCCAAAATCATGCCGAGAAACCCGCAGCACATTCCAGGCACCGCTGCTGCCATAAAGGGATAAAAGGACTTCTTTCCTTCCTTTCTTCTGTTCCACCAGAAATTCAGTCCAAACAAAAGAACAAGCAAAAGAGCTCCCCCAGAAGTGTTCTCATTGCACCAGCCTGCTGCAATTGCAAATAAGAACGTACCCCCGCAGCACCAAACAGGGTGCTTCAAATTCTCCGCCTTGTCCAGAAGATGCCTGAAAAAGGTTACAAATCCCAAAATAATAACACTGCCCCACAGATAATTGCATGCCCCGCAGATCCACAACATGGTCTGTCCGAAATCAACTGCAAATTTCCACAGGAAGGTGATAATAAGGAGCAGCACAAAAATATCATGCTTCCTTTTCCGCCGGATATTTGCATACATCAAAAGCACAAGTCCGGTAAACATCAGGCTGTTTACCACATTAAAAACCTGCTTGTCAAACACAAGGGAAAGCCGCACATTAAATTGGCCAATCACCCGTCCGCTGTTTGACAAATATTCTCCATACTGCTGTTTAAACAAATCAAACAGGTTCTCTGCCTTTTGCACCTCAATCAAATAAAAATAGTCATCCGACATATAAAAGGTTAAAAAATTATATGCAAATATACTTATAAATGCTGCCGCAATAATAAACCAGAATATTTTTCTGCGATGTTTTTCTATGAAAGCTGTCACGTCGTTTCCCTTTCCTGCAATTTTATTACAATTTTAACAAAACCGGATAAGGAATGCAACTTTCCCGGTAGTTTTCCAGTAGTTTTTACTATAAAAATATGGTATACTATGCGCAAACGCAAAATGCCTGCGCTTTTGTGTACTGCATGCGTGAGCAATAATATCCAATCAACAATTCAATCAATTAAATGAAACGGTACAAGCAATGAATGCAAAAGTTTTACAAACCTTAGAATATAACAAAATAATCGAATTACTCACTGACAAGGCTTCCTCTGAGCCCGGCCGGAAGCTGTGCCGGGAGCTTGTTCCCATGACGGATCAGGATGCTATTACCCTGGCACAGACACAGACCTCGGACGCCCTTTCCATGCTGTTTGCAAAGGGCTCTACCTCCTTTGGCGGAAACAGGGAAATTTCCACCTCACTCCGCTCTCTGGAAATCGGCAGCACCTTATCCGCCACCGAGCTTTTAAGGATTGCCGCCCTGCTTGACAATGTAAACAGAATCAAGAACTACGGGCGCTCACAGAGGGATGACGAGAAGGCTACTTCTCTCACGGAATACTTTGATTCTCTGGTGCCGCTGACGCCTCTTGCCAACGAGATCAACCGCTGCATCCTTTCGGAGGAGGAAATTGCCGATGATGCCAGTCCGGGGCTGAAGCATGTACGCCGCTCCATAGTTCTTACCGGTGACCGGATTCATTCCCAGCTCACTTCTATGGTCAACGGCTCCTACAGAAGCTACCTTCAGGACGCAGTCATTACCATGAGAGATAACCGTTATTGTATTCCCGTCAAGGCCGAATACAAAAGCTATGTTCCCGGTATGGTTCACGACCAGTCCTCCACCGGCTCCACCTTTTTCATCGAGCCGGCTGCCATTGTCAATTTAAACAACCAGCTGAAAGAGCTTGCCATTAAAGAAAAGGAAGAAATAGAAGCTGTGCTTGCCGATTTAAGTCTGCAGGCCGCTGAACATATCAGTGAAATTTCTGAGAATCAAAGGATCATGACCTTTCTTGATTTCACCTTCGCCAAAGCTTTGCTTGCTATGGATCAAAATGCAACCATGCCCCTGTTTAACAGGGATCATTATATCAATATCAGAAAGGGGCGTCATCCCTTGCTGCCTGCCAAGAAGGTGGTTCCCATTGATATTCACCTTGGGAAGGAGTTTGACCTTTTAGTAGTCACCGGCCCTAATACAGGCGGCAAAACTGTTTCCTTAAAGACCGTAGGGCTGTTTACTCTGATGGGGCAGGCAGGTCTGCATATTCCTGCATTGGACCGCTCGGAGCTTTCCATTTTTACGGAGGTATTTGCAGACATCGGAGATGAACAGAGTATTGAGCAAAGTCTCAGTACCTTTTCCTCCCATATGACCAGCATCGTATCCATTCTGCAAAAAGCGGATCAGGATTCCTTATGCCTTTTTGACGAATTGGGAGCCGGTACCGATCCTACCGAGGGAGCTGCGCTTGCCATTGCAATTTTGGATCATCTGCATACCCGGGGCATTCGAACCATGGCCACCACCCATTACAGTGAACTAAAGGTATATGCGCTTTCTACTGACTTTGTGGAGAATGCCTGCTGTGAATTTAACGTGGAAACTCTTGCTCCCACCTACCGGCTTTTGATCGGCATTCCCGGAAAAAGTAATGCCTTTGCAATCTCCTCCAAGCTGGGACTTCCCGATTACATCATTGATGCTGCCAGAGAGCAAATTACTACAGAGGATAAAAGCTTCGAGGATCTGCTTACCGATTTGGAGCAGAGCCGTATTACCATCGAAAAAGAACATTTGGAAATTGCATCCTACAAGGAAGAAATTAAAACTCTGAAGGAACGCCTTCAGGCCAAGAATGAAAAGATTGATCTTGCAAAGGAGCGCATTTTGCGGGAAGCCAACGAACAGGCAAGAGACATCCTGCAAAATGCCAAGGATATTGCAGATGAAACCATCCGGGTATATCAGAAAGCCGGTCCCGGCGCCTCCTTAAAGGAACTGGAAAAAACCAGAGACCGCCTTCGCGGGGAAATCAGTCATAAGAATGAAAAGCTTGCTGTCAAAGCCGAAAAGAAACCAGGCGGGAAGCGGCCTGAGCCCGGCCAGCTAAAGATCGGCGATACTGTAAAAATCCTTTCCATGGGACTTCAGGGCACTGTCAGCTCTCTGCCCGATCACAAGGGTAATCTGTTTGTACAATGCGGTATTATGCGCTCTCAGGCAAACGTTAAGGATCTGGTATATGCCGCGGAGGAGACTGCGGCCCCTTCATCCCCGCTTCAAAGGAAGACCTCAGGCACCGGCAAGGTAAAGCTTTCCAAATCCTTCAGCATTTCTCCCGAAATCAATTTGCTTGGGAAAACGGTGGACGAGGCCATTTCCGAACTGGATAAATATCTGGACGACGCTTATCTCGCCCATCTTACCACCGTCCGGGTGGTGCATGGCAAGGGAACAGGCGCACTCAGAAGCGCTGTGCAAAGCCACTTAAAACGTGTAAAATATGTAAAATCTTTTCGTCTCGGTGAATATGGAGAAGGTGACGCAGGTGTCACAATTGTGACTTTTAAGGAATAATAAATCTACTGTTTTTAACAGTTGAAATAAAGGAGAGAGACTTATGGCAAATAAACAAAAAATTCTAATCGTAGATGACGACAGCAACATTGCGGAACTGATTTCTCTTTATCTAACCAAGGAATGCTATGAAACGATGATTGCCGGAGACGGAGAAACCGCGCTTCTTCTTGCGGATTCCTTTTCTCCCAATCTGATCCTGCTTGATTTAATGCTTCCGGGCATAGACGGATATCAGGTATGCCGTGATATTCGCGCCAAATCCTCTACTCCTATTATTATGCTTTCCGCCAAGGGGGAAATTTTCGACAAAGTATTGGGATTGGAACTGGGCGCAGACGACTACATGGAGAAGCCCTTTGACTCCAAAGAACTGGTTGCCCGTGTAAAGGCAGTGCTGCGCAGATATAAACCCGCCGTTTCCGCAGCGGAAGACCCTGATATTAAATGCGTGGAGTATCCTGATCTGGTTATCAACCAGACCAACTATTCCGTTGTGTACATGGGCAGAACCATAGAAATGCCCCCCAAGGAGCTGGAACTTTTATACTTCCTCGCCTCCTCACCGAATCATGTATTTACCAGAGAACAGCTTCTGGATCAGATTTGGGGCTACGAGTACATCGGTGACACCAGAACCGTCGATGTACACATTAAGCGCATTCGTGAAAAAATCAGCGATCACGCCAACTGGAAAATTGCCACAATCTGGGGCATCGGATATAAATTTGAGGTACGACAATGAGAAAGACCCTTTACCTGAAATTTCTTCTGGCATATTTCATCTTTGGATTTTTCGGCTTTATCGTGGTTGCCACCTTTGTAAACAGCATGACCATGGAGCATCTGAAAAGAGAAAAAGCGGATGCACTTTACAAGGAAGCTACCCTGATCGCCAACACCTATGCCTCCGATCTTTACAATAACGAAACCTCTCTGGATACGGTGAAAAAGCAGCTGGATGCGCTGGATACCTATTTGTCCGCCAACCTTTGGATTATCAACCCTTCCGGCAGAATGGTTTTGGACTCCAAAGCTCCCATAGACGTGGAAAACGAAACCGTTATCGAGGGATTTGATCCCACCGTTACGGAAGGATCTTACTATACGGTGGGCAATTTCTTTGGCAGCTTCAGCGAAAATCAGTTAAGTGTTTTTGCTCCCATCACATCGGATTATAAGGTGCGGGGATATGTGGTCATTCATTATCCTATGAGCAACATTATTGCTTCCTGCAACAGCCTTCTCAACATTTCCTACCTGATGCTGATCATTTTGTTCTTGCTGTCCATGATTATTTTGATTTTCTTTACCGAGATGGTCTATCTGCCTCTTCGGAAGATTACGGAGGCTACGGAACAATATGCATCTGGAAATATGCATTATGAGTTTCAGATTGACAGCGAGGACGAGATCGGTTATCTGGGCGCCACACTGGCCTACATGGCAAGCGAGATTGCCCGTTCCGAAGACGATCAGAAAAAGTTTGTTGCCAATGTTTCCCACGACTTCCGCTCTCCTCTTACCTCTATCAAAGGATATCTGGAAGCTATGCTGGACGGAACGATTGCGCCTGAGCTTTATGAAAAATATTTGAATATTGTTCTTAACGAAACAGAACGACTGACCAAGCTGACAGGAAGCCTTCTCGCACTAAACAACTTAAATACGAAGGGAATGCTGCTGGAAAAAAATATTTTTGATATCAACAAAATTATCAGGAATACTGCTGCTTCCTTTGAAGGAACCTGCAAACAGAAGGCGATTGCCATTGAAATGATTCTGACAGGCGACGAGCTCTTTGTCAGTGCTGACGTGGAAAAAATCCAGCAGGTGCTTTACAACCTTCTTGATAATGCAATTAAATTCAGCTACCCTGACTCCATTATCAAGATTGAAACAACCGAAAAGCATAATAAGGTCTTTGTGTCGGTAAAAGACAGCGGTATCGGCATTCCTAAAGATGCCCTGAAGCTGATTTGGGATCGCTTTTACAAATCCGATCTTTCCAGAGGAAAAGATAAAAAGGGAACTGGTCTGGGACTTTCCATCACTAAAGAAATTATTCAGGCCCACGGTGAACATATTAATGTAATCAGTACGGAAGGCGTGGGATCGGAATTCATCTTTTCTCTGCCCGTTGCAGATGAAGACAATGAGGATTAAAAGCACCGGAGACAGGCAATCAAGGATATTGCGGCAAAGCTTGTGCCGGATGCGGACAGCTTTACTGTTGCATATGCCATCTGGTGGGATAAAAAATACAGTGGCGGCGGAAGAACTATAACCACAACAACCCATTATTGGCATTATGCCATTGCATTTAAACCGGGTATGATTTACACCATTCCTCTTTTCTATGGAAACGGAGATGTAAGCTACGGAAAGCCTAAATGCCTGACAAAAGAAAATCTGGGTATGGTAAATGCCAAGGCAGGAGAAAACTGGATCTCCTTCTATGATTTAGACCGGGAAGAAATTTTATCTCTTTCCGTAACATGGTACAATACCAAGGAGGATGAAATCCACCCCGTCAATATACAGCAGAAGCCGGAATATGAGGCCTTTATTTCATTTATAAAGGAATTTATGGCAGAGGTAAACGGATACCGTCAGGTAACGGTAAGCGGAAAGTACGGAAAGCCGCTTAAGAAATAATTATCATCACAATCCTTCTATTTACATAAGGAGAATTCCATCATGCACATTATTCTGCACCAGCCGGAAATACCGGCCAATACAGGAAATATCGGAAGAACCTGCGTTGCTACCGGGACAAGCCTTCACCTGATAGAACCCTTAGGCTTCCGCCTCAATGAAAAAGAAATTAAAAGAGCCGGCATGGACTATTGGGAGCATCTCGATGTAACCAGATACATAAATTTTGATGAGTTCAAAGCAAAGCACCCATCTGCCAAAATCTGGATGGCAACTACCAAGGCAAAGCACGTTTATACGGATGTTTCCTTTGACTCCAATGACTTTATTATGTTTGGAAAGGAAAGCGCAGGAATACCCGAAGAAATCCTGGTAGACTATGAGGCAACCTGCATCCGCATTCCCATGCTGCCTCAAATTCGTTCCCTGAACCTCTCCAACTCTGTAGCCATCGTGCTCTATGAAGCACTGCGACAGCAGAATTTCAGGGATATGCAGTTGGAAGGAGAATTGCATAGATTACAGTGGAAAGATTGACTTTTCTTGATTTTCGTCAAATCGTCAATAGAATCCTGAATTTTCACATGTTATACTTTATTCTGCAGCAACCGTGTTACAAGGTGGTAACCTCCCTCTCTTGACTAAGAAGGGAGGTGGTGCGGATGGAGATATACGAAATTATAAGCCTGCTTTTCTTAGGCGGTTCGTTTCTGATTGCACTGCTTACCTACATAGATAGGATTAATAAGCAAAAATAAAAATGCCTACCTTGTACTTGGCCGTCGAGGTAAGCATTTAATAACCCTGGGAGGCTAACCACTTTGTGGGCGGTTGCTTCTTATATTCACATTATAGCATATTTTTATACATTGTAAAGTCTTAAATCTCATCTGTTATTTTTTGTAAGAAATTTTAATTTTCCCATAAACTCTCCCCTTCTTTTTCGTATCTTAGATAAAGAGATACATAAAGGAGGATTTTTATGAATAAAAAAGCGATTTTACCTATCATTTTAACTGCTATTACAGCTCTTGCTCTTACTGCATGCCAAAACAATTCCGCCGTTTCCGATGCCCAAACGGCAGAAGATGGCCAGGCTGCGCCCACCACCGAAAAGGATGTGGTGCTTGACTTAGGCAACAAGATCACTTACTACACAGATAATATCGTAAGCGTAAACAGCAGCGAAACCGTCAGCGTCGTTCCCGACATTGCACAGGTTGTCTACTCCGTCAGAACAGAAGCCAAAACTGCCTCTGACTGCCAGCAGAAAAACAGCGAGGCTGTCTCCTCGGTCATTGCACAGCTCAAAGAGCTTGGTGTGGAGGAAGGCTCTATTCAAACCTCCGATTATTACATGAATCCTATATACAACTACAGCGGCAGCACAGCCAGAGTTACCGGCTACGAAGCCACTGCTACATTGACCGTGTCAGATCTTGCCATTGATGGACTGGATGAAATTTTATCCAAATCTGTGGACGGCGGTATTAACACCATAAGGTCTATCACTTACATGGCAAGCAATTATGACGAAAGCTATCAGCAGGCTCTTCAAAAGGCTGTAGCCGCCGCCTACCAAAAAGCCCAGGTTCTTGCTGAGGCTTCCGGGCGAAGTGTCGGAAATGCCATAAGCATTACCGAAATCAGTGGCTACACTGAGGCCCGCTATGATGATACCGCACGCTCCAATATGCTCCAGTCTGCCAAAATGGATGCCATGGAAGACCTCTCTTCAGGCAGTGTTATGCCCGGAGAAATCAGCGTCGAAGCAAGCATTATAGTGGAATATCAGATGTATTGATTATCCGTCGATCATACAATAATTAACCAAAGCAGCAACGGTTGCAGGTATAACTCCGCTCTGTAGCTTATGGAAAATAAACAAAAGGCAGAACAGTCAGGAGTGTGTGGAGGTCAAAAAATGATAGGAAAGCCATGTTAGGGCTTTCCTTTTCTTGATTATTCTACCGCTATTTACTATCAGATATTTCTATATATCTGTATTCCATCTCTTATTTCTTCTCTTCCCTAAGCCTTGTAATGAAGTGATTGATCTTCTCCAATGCAATCTTCAAATCCTCCAAAGAATATGCGTAAGAAATACGAAGGAAACCCTCGCCACAGTCACCAAATGCAGTACCCGGCACAACAGCCACCTTCTCTTCCCGAAGAAGTCTCTCTGCAAACTCCTCACTGCTCATCCCAAATTCTGTGATGCAGGGAAATACATAGAAGGCTCCGTAAGGCTCAAAGCATTTTAATCCCATTTCACGGAAAGCATTCATCAAAAATCTTCTCCGCTGGTTATAAGCTTCCCTCATGGAAGCCACATCCTCATCACCGTTTCTAAGAGCCTCCACTGCCGCATACTGGCTGGTGGTGGGAGCACACATAATGGCAAACTGATGAATTTTAATCATCTGTTCCATAATTTCCCTGGGTGCACATGCGTAACCAAGACGCCAGCCTGTCATAGCATATGCCTTGGAAAATCCGTTGATTAACACCGTTCTTTCCTGCATACCGGGAAGACTTACAATCGATACATGCTTATCCTTGTAGGTGAGCTCTGCATATATCTCATCAGAAATCACAAAAATATCCTTTTCCCTGATTACCTCGGCAATCTCTTCCAGATCCTTCCTTTCCATAATTGCTCCGGTGGGATTATTAGGGAACGGAAGCACCAATATCTTAGTCTTATCGGTAATCGCATCTCTCAGCTCCTGCGCAGTTAAGCGAAACTCATTTTCTTCCTTTAATTCAATAATAACAGGAACAGCATCTGCCAGGATCGCACAGGGCTCATAAGACACATAGCTTGGCTGGGGTATCAAAACCTCATCTCCCTGATTGACCATTGCACGAAGCGCCAAATCAATTGCCTCCGATCCGCCTACGGTTACAATAACCTCATGATCTGCATCATAGCTGACATTCTGGCTTCTTTTTATGTAGTTGGTTATTTCTACCTTAAGTTCTTTTAATCCTGCATTAGAAGTATAAAATGTTCTTCCTTTTTCCAGTGAATAAATACCCTCATCCCTGATATGCCAGGGAGTATCAAAGTCAGGCTCACCCACTCCCAATGAGATAGCGTCCTCCATCTCACTGACTATATCAAAAAATTTCCTGATACCGGAGGGCTTCACCTTTACAATTTTATCTGCTAACGGATTTCTCATGGTGTAATCTTCTCCCTTGTATCTTCATATTTTTTGGTAAGAATCGTTCCGTGATCCTTATACTTCTTCAAAATAAAATGTGTTGCCGTGCTGAGCACCCCGTCAAGCGTGGAAAGCTTATCGGATACAAAGCTGGAAACAGCCTTTAAAGATTTTCCGTCAAGAGTCACTAACAAATCGTAGCCTCCCGAAATCAAATATACGCTGTTTACCTCAGGATACTTATAAATCCTTTCCGCAATATTGTCATAGCCCTGACCTCTTTGAGGCGTAATTCTCACTTCAATGAGCGCAGTCACCTTCCCAATGGAGGTCTTCTCCCAATCAATCATGGTATGATAACCGCAGATGATGCCTTCTTCCTCCATTGCCTTTAATTCATTGGCAATGTCAATTTCCTCTGCTCCCAATATAATAGCCAGTTCCTTCAAATCAATTCGACTATTCTTTTCTATAATCGCCAAAATCTGCTCTCTCATATTTCTAACCATCCTTTCCTTTCGTCTACGCCGTTTCCCGGCGCATTAAAATAATACTTTAAATATTTCATCAGGCGCCGGCATCTCCAGATACCTGACTTCGTCCTGATTAACTACAGTCTTATCGTTTCCGCTGTTTGTTTTTCCGATTACCGCCGCAGAAATTCCCATTTGCCCAAGCTTTTCCGTAAGCTCTTCTCCGTTTTCCGTAACCATAAGGAGCGAGCCGCCCGACAAAAGCTCATAGGGGTTCAAATTAAAAAACTCACAGATCTCAATGGTTTCCTGCTTAATTGGAATATCCTTTAAATTTACGGTAAGTCCAACGCCTATTTTCCGGGATAATTCCCACAATGCACCGAAAACACCGCCGTTTCTTATATCGTGCATTGCATAAACGCCGGACTTAAGCGCTACTGCGGCCTCCTCGGCCACAGAAAGATATTTTTCAAAAGCCTTTGCCTGATTAATCAAATGTATAGGATAACGACTTTCCAGCTCTACTCCCTTTTCGGATGCAAGTACCGTCGTTCCTTCAAGTCCAATCCACTTACTTATTACAATATCCATTCCGGCAGCGTCTCTGCAATCGTCTTTCCCATGATTTCGGACATTATTCCGGCCACCGGATAAAATTTTCGAAAGATTAGCATTCAGAGCATTCCCGGCCACCGTAGCCGTAATTACAGGAGAATTCACCGCCGGGCTTACCTCCGTATGTCCCCCTGCAATTTGCAGTTGCAGACCATCACAACACCGCTGCGCCTGCTTCATGGCATTCTTTAAAAGCTCCTCCTCCGCATCCTTTGGGAATGTAAGCGCCAGCGTCACCGCCCTGGGCTTTGCTCCTTCCGCCGCCAGATTATTGGCCGCTGCCATTACTGCCAGATATGCAGCATTCTCTACCGGCAGCGTAACAGTCTGGGTAGAGAAAGCAATCAACTCTTCACCTGCTGCTTGGAAGGGGGCATCTTTCCATGACAAAAAGGCGCAGTCTGCTCCTACTTCTGCACCTTTAATCAGGCCTTCTCTATTGCTTTTAATCTCTCGTAAAACAGAACGCTTTAAAACACTTTCCGATATTTTTCCTGTTCTCATAGCTGCCCTCTTTGTATCCATACGTCCGGAAGCTCCCACCTTCCGCCGTTTTAAAGACAACCGGCAACACACCGGTGCCTACTGTGGTACACCTTCTGCAGGAGCTGCCGGCTGATCTGCCGGTACTTCCGCCGCCGTAGGCGCCGCGGCTGCGGCCAGGGCTGCCGCAACATTCTTCACATGATCTATATTATTGGTTCCAATCGCTGCCATAATTTCATTATAGGCATTGGGATCTTCCGTTGCCACGCCTACCGTTGCCGTTCTCGGTACCATCTTGTAGGTACTGGAATTAATCATTTCCCGGCTTACCTCTTCCCCGTTTTCCGTGACAATCTTCCAAAGATTTGCCTTATATCCTATATGTGCCGACTGCACAACAACAGAACCTATTGGTGCACCCGCATCCACATAGATTACCTCTGTATCCGGAGATGTTCTGCTGACAATTTCACTTTCATAACGTACCTGATGACCACTGTCTCTGGTCTCCATCCCATAGATTGTAAAGCAAATCTGCTTATCATCTGTGGTATATCCTTCTATGTATATCGGAGCATCCGTATTGTTTACAAATCTAAAATCCTTTCCTGCTGACTCTGCAATCGCTGCATCTGCAGAAGGGTCCACATACGTTACGATCATAGAATGATTATGTCTTTCCGTAACCTCAAGCTCCGATAAAAGCACCGCATTGTATAAGGTGGTGGATACCTGACAAATACCGCCTCCCAAACTGTCCACTACCTGGCCATTCAAATAGGAACCTGCCATATAATACCCGTTTGCAGTAGTAAAAGGCGCTACAGCCTCATAGGTTGAAAACTCATCACCCGGATATAACATGGTTCCGTTAATCAGCTCGCATCCGTTCCGCACATTAGCGCTTCTGGATGAACCGGACGTCTTAAAGCTGGTAGTAAAAGTACCCAGCACATCCTTTACCTTGAGGAGCTCTTCCTCCGTCCCACGGGATTCATCCGTCTTAATTGCCAATTCTATAGAAGCATCCTCTCCGTCCCAGTCCTCATTCAGGAACTGATAAAGAAGGTTGCATGAATTTTCTTCATCGACTACCTGCCCAACCTGACCGGAATGAACCACAAAGCTTCCGTTTTCCCTTACAAGCGTAGCATCCACCGCATCAACATTATATACGGAACATTGATCGGCAATCACATGTGCTGCCAGCTCTTTGTCAATATCAAACTCCAATTGATATACCACATTCCGGTATTCCAAGTCTTTAGCTGCCTTATATCTCTGAACAATGTTTCCCTTCTGGCCTATGGACGCTGCCTCATCCACAATTTCCTTATTAGACCAGTAAAAACCAATATCCGCAGGCGTAATTTTTACCTCATTGCCACCTACAGCTACCAATGTAATCTCTTTCTGACACAGGTTCTCCACATAATCCTCCAGCATCGCTTTGGCCTCTTGCGCCGTTTTGCCTTCCAGAGAAATATCCTCTACATAAATGCCGGGTAATATTTTATTTTCTTCCTGCGCTCTGACCTGCATCCCCGATAGTCCGATAATCATACAGCTCATGCAGATACAAAGCATTGCCTTAACAAATTTCATTTTGAACC
Organism: uncultured Lachnospiraceae bacterium; assembly: GCA_964393865.1. Taxonomy (GTDB): domain Bacteria; phylum Bacillota; class Clostridia; order Lachnospirales; family Lachnospiraceae; genus Suilimivivens. The sequence goes on along the minus strand of CAYMUW010000001.1, from coordinate 62,944 downwards.
TCATTCCTACACATAACAAGTTTGCATTTGCGTTAATATATAAAAGATGCTATAGTTGGAATGACCATAGCTAGTATTAATAAAACAATTATTATGGCGGATACGATTTTTTTATTTTTTTTATTATAAAAATTGAACATTTCCTGCCTCCGGTTGTACATCTTTGAAAGGATATTATATATGAGATTCCCGTTTTTTGCAAGTTTTATCGTCTTCTGTATCTGGCTTGGCTACGAGCTTCATAAACGCCGCACCATAGAGAAAAAAGCAAATGATGATTTCTGGCAAAGAGAAGCCGATGCCAACAATACACGGCGCAAGCCATTGGACAAGCTTGACTATATTCAAATTCCCTTTGATAAGCTTCCTGTGGATACTCTGCCCTCAGACCCGGTTGTGACCGACTGTTTAAATACCCTGCAGGAACTGTCCTCAGATCCCATCGTTAACCTGACAGGGATCAGTAATACGGATCTAAAGCTTCAATACGGAGCCCCCAATATCGATCTTTTGTCACAATATGATCAACGATACACGATTCTGGCACGTACCCTTCAAACCTGGGCAAATACCTTGTACGAAAAGGGATATTCAGATGAGGCCCGGCAGATTTTGGAATTTGCCATACATACCCGGACAGATATAAGCGCTTCCTATAAGCTTCTTGCTGCTATTTATCAGGAAAAGGGCACTCCCGAGTTAATTAAAAACTTAATTCCTATTGCCGAAAACTTAAATTCTCCTCTAAAAAAACATATCCTACAACATTTAAACGAGCTCTGTCAGTAATTCAGTTTATGCCGGTTTTTTGAAAATATGACTAAAAAAGTTCCCTTTGGCAATATGCTTTGCTCAGCACATAACTAAATGGGAACTTTTAAAAATCAATCATCACTGTTTATTTCCAGAACTTCTTCTTCTTTGTATCTTTTGTCTCACCCTTGTCAGTCTGAATATTTTGTGCCGCATTCAAACTGTCTCCCGTTATGGCATCAAACTGCTTCAGCAGCTCCTTTGCCTCATGAGAAAGCTTATCAGGGGTCTGGACAACCAATGTTACATAATGATCTCCACGAACATCCTTATTCCTAAGAGTGGGAACACCTTTTCCTTTCAAACGAACCTTGGTATCCGTCTGGGTTCCGGGCTTAACCTCGTAAATCACCTTGCCGTCAACGGTGTCAACCACCACATCTCCTCCAAGAGCTGCTACCGCAAAGGAAACCGGCACCGTGGAATAAATATTGTAGTCCTGCCTCTGGAAAATCGGGTGGCGCGCAACGATTACCTCTACCAGCAAATCTCCTCTGGGGCCGCCGTTTACGCCCGGTTCGCCCTTATCCCTAATTCGCACGCTCTGCCCGTTATCAATACCTGCAGGAATGGATACCTGAATCTTTTTGCGGTTTGCAATATAGCCGGAGCCGTGGCAATCTGCACATTTTCCCTTAATCACCTTACCTGTACCGTTACATTCCGGACAGGTCTGCACATTTCTGACTGTGCCAAAGAAGGACTGCTGCGTAAATACCACTTGCCCTTTTCCACCGCACTTTTGACAGGTTTCCGGACTGGTTCCGGGCTTCGCCCCTGTTCCATGGCAGCTCTTACATTCGTCCTTTAACGTAAGCTCTATCTCTTTATCAACACCAAAAACAGCTTCCTCAAAGGAAATTCTTACACTGGTTCTGATATTGGCACCTTTCATAGGTCCGTTGTTACCGCGGCTTCTGCGCCCGCCGCCAAAGAAGTCGCCAAATATATCCCCAAAAATATCGCTAAAATCCGCACTGTTGAAATCGAAACCGCCATAACCGCCGGCACCGCCTTCAAATGCCGCATGACCGAATTGATCATACTGCCTCTTTTTCTCGGGATCACTTAAGATTGCATATGCTTCAGAGGCTTCCTTAAACTTCTTTTCAGCCTCCGCATCTCCCGGATTTATGTCAGGGTGATATTTCTTGGCAAGAGCTCTATATGCTTTTTTAATTGCGGCATCATCCGCGTTCTTGTCTACTCCAAGAACCTCGTAATAATCACGTTTTTGTTCTGCCATTACTTTTCCTCCCATGCCATCAGATCATACTCAAACGCACAAGAAGAATGGCTTGTTAGGGCCATTCTCCCCCGAGATGATCCGGCATTCCCAGGTAATATAAATATCATCTGATACAGAATACCGCCTGATATTTTACATCACCTTTGGAACGCCTCATCCCGTTTAAACTTCTCTGTAATCTCCGTCAACCACATCATCGGCCGGGCCATCACTTGCTGCTCCGGCATCAGGGCCTGCGCCCATATCGGGACCTGCTGCCCCGCCTGCCTGCTGCATATTCTCATACATCTTAGTGAACAAAGCCTGTGCGCTGTTTGTAAGCTTTTCTCTTGCTGCTTTTAATTCATCCAAATCGGAATCCGACATTTCCTGATCCTTGGTTCTCTCAAGAATAGCCTTTACAGCCTGCACATCTGCCTCAACAGCTGCCTTCTCGGAAGCATCAATCTTATCGCCAACCTCGTTTAATGCCTTCTCGGTCTGGAATACGAAAGAGTCTGCCTCGTTTCTGGTATCAATGGCTTCTTTTCTCTTCTTATCCTGTGCCTCAAATTCAGCTGCTTCCTTTACAGCCTTATCGATCTCATCGTCAGACATGTTGGAGCTTGCTGTAATGGTGATATGCTGCTCCTTACCTGTTCCAAGATCCTTGGCAGACACATTAACAATACCGTTTGCATCAATATCAAAGGTAACCTCAATCTGAGGTACACCACGCATTGCCGGAGGAATACCATCCAGTCTGAACTGTCCAAGAGACTTGTTATCTCTTGCAAACTGTCTTTCACCCTGTAATACGTTGATATCTACCGCTGTCTGATTATCTGCTGCTGTAGAGAAAATCTGACTCTTCTTGGTAGGAATTGTTGTATTTCTCTCAATCAATCTGGTTGCAATACCACCCATGGTCTCAATGGACAGAGAAAGGGGTGTAACATCCAGAAGCAGGATTTCACCTGCACCGGCATCACCTGCCAGCTTACCACCCTGAATGGAAGCACCAAGAGCTACACATTCATCAGGGTTAAGGCTCTTGCTGGGCTCATGTCCCGTAAGCTGCTTTACCTTATCCTGTACGGCAGGAATACGTGTAGAACCGCCTACCAATAATACCTGACCCAAATCAGCATTGGTAAGACCTGCATCCTTCATTGCGTTTTGAACAGGAACTGCTGTTCTTTCAACCAGATCATGTGTTAATTCATCAAATTTTGCTCTGGTAAGGTTCATATCAAAGTGCTTAGGGCCCTCTGCTGTTGCTGTAATGAACGGAAGGTTAATGTTTGTTGTGGTAGCTGAGGACAGCTCCTTCTTTGCCTTCTCTGCTGCTTCCTTTAATCTCTGAAGTGCCATCTTATCATTAGATAAGTCAACGCCTTCTGCCTTCTTAAATTCATCGATCATCCACTGTGTCAGCTTGTTATCAAAATCATCACCGCCAAGGTGTGTATCGCCGTTGGTTGCCAGAACCTCAATTACGCCGTCACCGATTTCGATAATGGAAACATCGAAGGTACCGCCGCCAAGGTCATATACCATGATCTTCTGCTCTTTTTCATTGTCAAGTCCATATGCAAGCGCTGCAGCTGTAGGCTCGTTGATGATACGCTTAACATCAAGTCCTGCAATCTTTCCTGCATCCTTGGTTGCCTGACGCTGTGCGTCATTGAAGTATGCGGGAACGGTAATGACTGCTTCCGTAACCTTCTCACCCAAATAGCTTTCTGCATCTGCTTTCAGCTTCTGAAGAATCATTGCTGAAATCTGCTGAGGGGAATACTTCTTGCCATCGATGGTACGTCCTCTGTCTGTACCCATATCTCTTTTAATAGAAGAAATAGTCTTCTCCGCATTGGTAACAGCCTGACGCTTTGCCGGCTCACCAATCAGTCTTTCTCCTGTCTTTGAAAATGCCACTACAGAGGGTGTTGTTCTTGCGCCTTCCGCATTAGCGATGACGGTAGGTTTTCCGCCTTCCATAACTGCTACGCAGCTGTTTGTTGTACCCAAGTCAATACCAATTATTTTGCTCATAATGATCTCCTCCTGATTTTATTTGTTTGTTTTATGCAATATTGTTGTTGACTGCCTTTTATATCTAGCTGACCACAGCTACCATGCTGTGTCTTACTACGCTGTCTCTGTAGGTGTAGCCCTTTTGAAGTTCCTGCGCAATGATCCCAGATTCGTACTCCTCACTTTCCACCTGCATTACCGCATTGTGAAAATCAGGATTAAACTCCTCCCCTACCGCCGGAATAGGCTTCACATCTATTTTTTCCAGCTCACTCATAAGCTGCTTGTAGATCATTTCCATTCCCTCGGCAAATGCACCTCCCTTTTCACCCTCCGGAACTGCGGCAAGACCTCTTTCAAAATTGTCTACCACCGGAAGAATTTTTTCGATAACACTTTTTGCTCCGGTTTCAAACATTACCGTCTTTTCTCTATCGGTGCGTTTTCTAAAATTATCAAACTCTGCCATCTGGCGCTTTACCCGATCCTCAAGCTCCTCAACCTTTTCTTTAAGTGCATCCTGCTTCTTATCGGATTTCAGCTTCTTTTTGGCAGCCTTTTTATCGGCTTTACTATCTGCTTCCTCCTGCGCATCCGGGATTTCGCATTCATCCTGCTGCTCCTTGCAGGCGCCTTCTTCCGGAGTCTCCTGACAAATTTCCTCTTCCATATCCTCGTTAAACTCCGTCTCCGATATATCCTTTTTTATTTCTTCACTCATTTATCCTCATCCCTTTCATGCCTAAGTTTTCTTTTTATATAATTCATCCAGTTGATGAGTAATTGTCTTTAGCGTTCCTACTACCTTGTCGTAATCCATTCTTTTCGGGCCGATAATTCCTATTGTTCCTCGCATGCCTTCACCCAATTCATAGGTTGCAGTCACCACACTGCAATCCTTCATTGCCTGAATTGGTGTTTCATTTCCGATGTACACCTGAATACCCGTATTGTTTTCATCCGCCAGGGTATCCTGCACCAACTCCGTGAGCATCTGCTTTTCTTCAAAGGTATTGATAATCTCGCTGGCCTTCTGCTGGTCAGCCAGTTCAGGATACTTAAAAATGTTATTGGCTCCGCTGGTATAAATCTCCAAATCTTCATCTGCCTTAATGGACTCTGCAATCGCATCTATCACATCAGCAACAATCGTGCTGTGGATACCTGCCTGCTGCTTCATGGCTGAAATCATACTGAGATTAATTTCCTCCAGTGTCAGTCCGTTCAGATGGGTATTCAACAGAATATTCAGTTTAAGCAGCGTCTCATCATCAAGCTCCCCGTCCACCGGAATAATGTTATTTTTAATTACATTTCCTTCTACAACCACAACCGCCAGCAGTTGATTGATATCCACTCGAGAAAGCTGTAAAAATTTTATTTTATTGGTGTGAATGGTCGGTGCCGAAATCATGGTAGCATAATTGGTATTTACCGCAAGGAGCTTTGCCACCTGTTTGAGAAGATGATCCATCTTATCTTCCTTTTCCAGCATCATTTCTTTAAGCTCTTCCAGCTCCCGATCCTTCTCCTCCATCATGGTATCCACATACAATCGGTACCCTTTATCAGAAGGAATTCGCCCCGCCGAGGTATGGGGCTGCAAAATATATCCCATCTCCTCCAAATCCGACATTTCATTTCTGATGGTTGCGGAACTTAAATTTAAATCCGTATACTTGGAAATGGTACGGCTCCCTACCGGTTCCCCTGTTTCCAGATAGTTGCGGATGATGGCCTGCAAGATTTTTAGTTTTCTTTCACTTAACTGCATTTCCATCACCCCTTCCACCCAAATGATATATGCTTTCTTTTGTTTGTTAGCACTCATTCGATTAGAGTGCTAACACCTTCTTACCATAAAATATCACTTACCCTATACATTGTCAACAGGTATCGGGAAAATTAATTATTAAAAAAATCTAAAAAAAAGAGAGCTGCCAATGCAGCTCTCAAAAAAATGCTTCACATTCTATCCTTACTCTTTTTTGACTTACATTAAATAAAGAAGCTTCCTGTAATAGTTCCGTTGATCACATAATATGTAGTGTTCTCTTCAGGTTTAACATAAAGCTCAACGCTCTTGAAGTCTTCTTCCTTACCATTCAGGTCATATTTCCATACATCCTTACAGATGTTTAACAGATCATCCGGTGTGTAGGACTTTCCACTAAACTGGAAGTTAACGGATTGATGAACTTCAACCTTCTTTGCTGCTGCCTTTTTCGCTACTGTCTTCTTAGGCTCTGCGGCTTTCTTAACAGGTGCTTTCTTAGCTGCTGCTTCCTTCTTAACAGGCTCTTTCTTAGCTGCTGTTTCCTTCTTAACAGGCTCTTTCTTAGCTGCTGCTTCCTTCTTAGCGGGAGCTGCTTCCTTAACCTCAGCCTTAGGCGCTTCCTTGACTTCTTCCTTAACTGTAGATGCTTTTACCTCTTTAGCAGGCGCTGCCTTGGCAATCACTTTCGCTGTTGCCTTCTTTACTTCTGCCATAATAAAACTCCTTTCCATGAAGAATTCCATTCTTCTTCTGTTACAATTAACAGGTTACCTATTTTCTCCCCCGAGAACCCCGTGTAAAAACACTTTTTATGGGAAACAGTGTACTCCATAATTAGCAAATTGTCAACAAAACTGAAGCTTTTTATGCACATATTCCAAAATATATCAGTACAAGGAGTCCTAACACAATACGGTACCATCCAAAAACTTTAAAATCATGCTTCTTGATATAGCCCATCAAAAACTTAATCACAATTACAGAAACAAGAAATGCCGTGACCATTCCGGTAAGCAAAATCATGATTTCATTTCCGCTAAAGGAAAATCCAAACTTAACCAGCTTCAGAAGACTGGCTCCCAGCATCACGGGAATTGCCAGGAAAAAAGTAAACTCAGCCGCAACTGTTCTGGAGACTCCAATCAGCAATGCACCCAAAATGGTAGCACCGGAGCGGGATGTTCCCGGAAAAATTGCTGCAATCAGCTGAAACAGGCCAATAATTAATGCTGTTTTATAAGTAATCTGACTTAAAGAATTAACCTTTACAGCTGCACCCCTGTTTTTATTTTCTATAATAATAAAACCAACGCCAAACACAATTAATGCTATTGCCACGCAAACACCATTATAAAACAGTTCCTCAAACAATTCGTCAAAAAGCAATCCTACCACTGCTGCCGGCAGACATGCCGCTATGATTTTAAACCAAAGCGTCCAGATATCCTTTTTACACCAGGACAAAAAACCTGTCTTCCCCACCGGATCAGAATTGCTCTTCTTTCCAAAAGGCCATATCTGGTTCCAGAATAAAATCACCACGGCCAGAATTGCACCCAACTGGATTACTACCAGAAACATTTCCCAAAATTCCGGGGACACATCCAGCTTTACAAATTCATCCAAAAGTATCATATGTCCGGTACTGCTGATTGGAAGCCACTCCGTTATTCCCTCAACAATGCCAAACAACACTGCTTTTAAAAATTCCATCATTTTTATGATTAAACCTTTCCTATTTTAGTTTTCCAGATAATCAATCAGCTTCTCATAATGCATCTCACCGTCATGAAATCCCTGCTCATAAAGTGCTTTAAGCTTTCTTTCATCCTTTTCAATACGGCCTACATCACTTTTGGCTTCCGGGCGTATCAGATAAACCCTGCCTGCCTTTTCCTGCTGTGCCAGATAATCCAGTGTATCATTATAAGCAATATGCCGGTTTTTCATCAGTTCATAGACTTTCGGATACTTTCTGTATTTTAACTTGATCAAGGAAGTCATGGATGAGGGTTTTCTGCGATAACCCACCTCCTTGGTCAAAATGACAACGTTTTTTTCATGTCCATCCTCTATGGATTTACGGATGGGAATAGCATCCGATATGCCTCCGTCCAGATAATATTTCCCACGAAATTCCACATTTCTGGATACCAGCGGAAGAGAGGCTGACGCCCGAATCGCATCAATATCCTCCTTCATATCCTTAATGGGAATATATTCCGCTTCCCCTGTTTCTATGTTTGTAACCACACTGTAAATTGTCCCCTGATAACTGTTAAAAGTCTCGTAATCATAAGGATACAGCTCATCCGGTATTTTGTGATAACACATATCAACACCAAATAAGTCGCCTGTTGTCAGCAGACTATAAACACTGCAGTAATTTTTATCATTCAGATAATCAACATTTACATGGTAAGCTCTTCCTCTCTGCTTGGAGACCAGACTGCACATACTGCATGCTCCCGCAGACACTCCATAGCATGCGGAAAATTCAATACCTTTATCCAGGAAAAAATCAAGAACACCGGCGGTATATATACCTTTCATTCCGCCGCCTTCCAGTACAAGCCCCGCCTGATACATAAAATCCCTTCTTTCTTAATAATTTTCTTTCACAAATTCTCGAAGCGCCTCAAGCGACCGCTCTACCTTTTCCGTATCAATGCAATATGCCATACGGAAAAAGCCCGGCACACCAAAGCTGTCTGACGGAACCAGTATCAGGTCATACTTTAATGCCTTCTGGCAAAAGCTCACTGCATCCTCCTCCAATGCCTTCGGGAAAATATAGAAGGTTCCACCCGGTTTGGTACAGGTAAAGCCAAGGGAAATAAGCTCATTATACAAAATATTCATATTGGTTTCATATACACTCATATCCGAGGTAGTGTCCAATACCTCCGCCACCGCAAGCTGAATAATAGAAGGAGGACAATTATGACCAATTCCTCTTGAAATCTGTCCGCACATTGCACTGATCAGCTCTGCATCGGTACATCTGGGATTGGCAGCCACATATCCGATTCTTTCGCCCGGCAGAGAAAGAGATTTGGAATAGGAATAGCAGGACAGCGTATTGTCATAAAATTTTGATACATAAGGAGCGTCCACTCCTTCAAAAACAATTTCTCTGTAAGGTTCATCGGAAATAATAAAAATATCATGTCCGTATTCCTGCTGCTTTTTCTTAAGAAGCTCTGCCAGCGCCTTTAATGTCTCTGCGCTGTATACCGCACCGGAAGGGTTATTAGGCGTATTGATTAAAAGCGCTGCTGTTTTCTCATTTAACATCTCTTCAAGCTTCTCAAAATTGATCTGAAAGCTCTCCGTATCGGCAGGCACCACCTTTAACACTGCTCCCGACATATTAATGTAAGGATTATACTCAGGAAAATAGGGTGCAAAGGTCAGCACCTCATCACCGGGTTTGGTCACACAGCGTACCGCATGGGCCACCGCTCCGGCAGCTCCCGTGGTGGGGAAAATATGATTTCCCGTATAATCCATGTCAAAACGCTCATTTAAAGACGCTGCAATCTTTTCCTTCACCGTTGTAATTCCAAGGCTGGGACTGTAACCATGTAACTCCATGGAGCTTTTATTTTGCAGAAGCTCAATCATAACCTGTGTAAATTTCTCCGGTACGGGCACGGACGGATTTCCTAAGCTATAGTCAAATACATTTTCATATCCGATTTCCTTTCCTCTTGCTGTTGCAAACTCCGAAAGCTGCCTGATCACGGATTTACCCTCTAACATTTTCTTATATTGTTCATTAATCATTGCTTTACCTTCCTTATGCTTTTATTAAAATCTTCATCATATTTTACCACAGATAAACTGCTTTGAAAATAAGTGTTAATTAACACTGTTATTGACATAAGCATTATTGAAATTCTTAAAAGCCTCCCCTATCCTCGTCAGCTTGCTACCGCCTGGATGAGTCTAAGGTCTCATCCGGCTTTCGCAAATTGCTTCCTTCGGATTGGGAAGGCTTATTTATTTTCAACTTTTATTTATTGTCTCATATATTTTATTAATATCATATTCCGGTGCGGTTTCCTGCGCTGCTTTGCGTTCATTGTATTCCTTTTGTCATATATTTACAAGTTTTATTTCGAATAATTTTGAAGAGCTAGAAAGGTTTTATGATTAAAATAAAAAAAGAAAAAGCATCCCCCAATCCATGTCAGCTTGCTGCCGCCTGGATGAGCTTAAAGTCTCATCCGGCTTTCGCAAATTGCTTCCTTAGGATTGTGGATGCTTATTAAGTATTTGCCGCTATGTCAAAGTAAGCTTTAAAAGATTTGTATTACTGCAATTCTTCTATGAGGGAAAGGTAGTCTTCTACTTTTCGTTCATCTGCATTAGCAATACGAATGTATATAGAATCAGCCGTTTCATTTGAATAAAATGCCCATAGTTCACCACCATAATTATTCGCAAATCCTTTTCCCGAAAATTGATACTTTCCTATATCCCTTTCAATAGTTTCATCAATAGCAGTTTCGTCACAACTTTCTCTTGTTTCTGTAAATTGTTCAAATCGTTTCTCTACATTGCCATGGGCATATCCATTACCTCCTATTTCTATATACCCACCCTTATCACTTATAGTAACACCAACAGTATTAAGACTATCATCACTGGCGGACAACTTTATATTTAATGCCGGGCAATATACAGTATCATCCCTTATATATGCCAAATAATCCGTATTATCTTCCTCATAAGAGCTTAAACCATTCTCCCATATATCTTCTAAAACACAATCATAAGACATGATTGATATGGAAAAAGAAATTCCGTTTCCAACAAATGTAAATCCATTACCAAGAGAAATATCACCGGTAAAACCAGAAGCATAAGAAACATTTCCTATAGTAGCTTTTTTCCTCTTATACTCTTCTAAATTACTCTCATACTCTGAAATAAAACTATCTAAATCACCTTCATAATATATACAAATAAAAGGAATATCAACATACGTATGAACCAAATCTTGATCTGCAATTTCGATATTAAGACTCCCGAAAAGCCCAAATTTTTCCCACTCCGCACTGTCTCTTCTTATTTTTATTCCAAGCTCTTCACTTTTCAGTCCTTCCTCATCCATATACCATATTGGTGCATCTTCTTCCTGTTCTGGCACTTCTTCACTCTCTGTTTCAGCTTCCTCACTAGGTTCTTCGCTTACTTCTGTCGTTTCTTCTTCCGTAGAAGCCGCCTCCTCTGGTGCAGTTTCCTCCTCCATTGCCTCCGCAGTATCCGGTGAAGCTGTGCTTTTTGAGCCACAGGCCAATAATGCCATCGAAACCGCTGCTGCAGCTATTACTGCCGCTAATTTTCTTCTCATAAGTAATCCTCCAAATTTCTAATTTATGTCATATCTTGAAATCTCTTTAACCGCTTTGAAAATCCCATCCTTCTATGCATGAACAAAAGGCGCAGAAGGAACACTTTTATTTAGGATTTTACTCCGGTTTTATTAGATTTCTTTTATATTTTAGAGTTTATAACTCTAAAAGTCAATATATAAGCAACATATTTTTATAATTTATACACAAAGGAGTGACAAAAAAACATGAAATACAACGAACGCATCAAGGAAATCAGAGAAGAACATTCCTATACACAGCAGAGGGTGGCAGATTTGCTAAATGTTGGTCAAAGAACTTATTGCGATTATGAAAGTGGAAAAACAAGAATACCAATTGACAGTATCATCATACTGGCACGGCACTATGATGTTTCCATGGACTATATAACGGGTGTCAGCAACCAAAAAGGGCATTTTCCTTGTAAATAACCCACATAAAATCAGCTCCAAGCCACATTAGCTTGGAGCTGATTTTGCTACCTTATTTGAAAAACCCGATAAATACTGTATCTGCAATTATAGCTTCATATATATCTTCTCAATGTCATATTCCGGTGCCATTTCCTGCGCCGCTTCGCAGATTTTATTGATAACAGCCTCTCCCTCCTCTAATTCCTGTGCAATTACCTCCGCAGTCTTTCCCCCTTTTCAGTTTCCTGACTGTCTGTAAAATAAGTTTCTGCATCTCACCGCGCTCGATTCCACGCTCCATTCCGCGTTCTTCCGCTTCCTCTGCAATAACCTCTTCATGAAGCTTCTGGTCATATGTAAAGATATCCATCGCCATTACCTCCGCCTTATTCTTTCTCAGAAAATCTGCTAAAATATTTTCGTTGATACATTCATCAACCGCTCTGCTGACAGCTTCCTTTACCGTCATGCTTTTTCTGTAATTTTTCACCTTATCATTAAAAATCATATAGCCCTTCAGTGTTCAGTGATTCACAATTTTCCATCAGCTCCCTGTTCTTGCCATAATTAATGTTCAGCATTATGACTTTCAGCTCTAAGTCCGGTTCATCTGCCTGTTTTAAGTAAGCATCTGACAGCCTTAATATCTGCCGCTCAGGCTCCTCCCTCTCTCCATTATAAAAAACTACAAATCTGGGATAAGGGGTTTTGGTCAGCTTGGTGGAATACAGTGCTTTTTGCGATACAAGACCCCTCAAAATCGTTGCCACATACTGAAGCTGTCTTAACGGAATATTGGGATTGACTGTGGATTGATGCTCATACAGATTCAACTCCGACGCAATGATAAATGACAAGTCAATGATCGTGCTGGTTTTGTAACAATTCAGCCTCCAGATGTCAGCCGAAGACTGAATTGTTACTGATTTTTTGGAAACTCAAACCAGCCTTCCGTATAAATACCCTTTATTCACCTACTCATCTATTACCTTACTCACTGAACCGTAGACGCAATAATCTGCATCTCCCCTCGAAGCTCTACCTCGCCTATCCCAGCAGGCAGGATGAAGTGATCGCCCTTTTTAATCATCTGTCCATTCACCAGACCTTCTCCCTCAATGACACTCATATTCATAAAAGGATACTCCTGTAATACGGTTACAGGCTTTGTCACATCCAGCTTCCACACCCTGTAATAATCACAGCTGATCAGCTCATTCATTACGTTTTCGGGAAGGTTTGCCATGGATTTAATGCTGTTTTCCACGGAAGCCGCAGGCACGGTAATCACATCAATGCTCTGCTTAACATGCAGCTGGCGGGGTTTTCCGTCCGTCAGTCTGTCGTAGTCGTACACGCGATAGGTAATATCACTGTTCTGCTGGGTCTCAAGGATCATAAGGCCTCCCTTGATGGCATGAACCGTACCCGGATCGATCTGAATAAAATCTCCCTTCTTAACAGGTATTTCACGAATCAGCTCTCCCCATCTGCCCTGCTCGATCATTTCCTTTAATTCTTCTCTGGTCTTTGCATTATGGCCAACCACTAAGGATGCCCCTTCGGGACAGTCAAGCACATACCAGCATTCTGTCTTGCCAAGAGAACCGTTTTCATGCACGCCTGCATAAGCATCATCAGGATGTACCTGAATGCTCAGGTTATCCTTTGCATCAATAATCTTAATCAGCAGCGGGAACCTGTCCAGATCAAGGTTTCCGAACAGCTCGGGCTCCTCTTTCCAGAGCTGGGACAAGGTCTTTCCTTTATAAATACCTTCCTTCACCACACAGTCACCGTTAGGATGCGCACTGATGGCCCAGCATTCCCCTGTATTGTCTCCGGGAATTTCATATCCGAACTTATCCCGAAGCTGGCTTCCGCCCCAGATCATCTGCTTGAATACGGGATCAAGGAACAAAATTTGTCTGGGCCTCTTATTAATGGTAAGCTCGGCTCCGTTGGTTTCTATAATCTTCTGATACCAATATGCGGAATCCTTAACAATTCTCTTTTGTGTGGCAAAATCCACATGAACAATTCCGAAACGCTCCGTGTAGCCCTTATCCCACTCAAAATTATCAAGGAAGGTCCAAAGGAAGTAGCCTCTTACATCCACGCCCTCGTCATTTGCCTTCTGCAGAGCAGAAATATATAAATCAAGGAAATTCTGTCTGTTAGGGTCATGCACCTTTCCGTCCAGTGACACATCATCATGGCAGGACATGCCGTTTTCAGTAATATAAAGGGGCAGCTTATATCTGTCATACAGGAATTTCACACCCCAGTAAAAGCAGTCAGGCGTTACCGGCCAGTTTGCCGCGGTCTTGGGAAAGCCCGCAGGCCTGTCCACAAACTCAATGTCTCCGTCATCCCCCTGTCTTATCATATAGCCGTTATAAATATTCTGTCCCATAAAGTCCAAGGGCTGGGAAATTAATTTCATATCCTCCTCTGTGATAACGGGAAGATACTCCGCAAATTTCTTAAGGCCCTCCTCCGGGTATTTTCCAAGGAATACGGGATCGTTAAACCACGCCACATTCCAGGTCCAGTTCTCCATGGGCTGATAAAAACCAAACAGCACCTTTCTTGCGGCCTCAATATCCTCCGGCTTATTGGTTGCCGGGTAGGCCATACCGCAGGTAGGCGCATATCCCACCTTAATCGGACGGCAGGCATACTTTCTCAAATTAATAACAGCCTGTCCATGGGCACGAAGGGCATTGTGTGCGATCTGGAACACATCCTTCTGAGGCAGCTTTAAACCGGGTGCATGAACACCGGAAAGATGACCGATACCCACGAAGCATTCCGGCTCATTTAAGGTAATAAAATTCTCACAAATATCGGAGAAATTTTCCGCAACGGCTTTAGCATACTCGCCAAACCATTCTATGACCTCCTCATTCAGCCATCCTCCCCTGTCCTGAAGCGCCTGGGGGAACTCCCAGTGATACATGGTCAGATAAGGCTCAATGCCGTTTTTCTTCATTTCCAGTATCATATCACGATACAGAGCCACCGCCTTCTCATTGATCTTTCCCGTTCCTTCGGGGATCAGCCTTGCCCAGCTGACGGAAAAACGATACGCCTTAATGCCAAGCATTCTCATCAGCGCGTAGTCTTCCTTATAACGATGCATATGGTCACAGGCTACCTCAGAAGTATATCCATCCAGAATACGTCCCTCCTCTGTAAAGGTATCCCAGATCATCTTCCCGCAGCCGTCTCCTTCCTCTCTTCCTTCAATCTGATATGCGCTGCTTGCCACACCCCAGACAAAATCATCACGAAACATCTATTCTTCCTCCTTGATTATGTTAAAAATTATAAAGCATCTTATTTCTTTTGAAACTGAAACCACTGAAAGTCAAAACAGCTTCCCGGCAGGAAAATAAACTCCAGCTTTCCTTTGCCTCTTAGTATCTCGATCCCAAAGGTCTGCTCTCCATATTCTTCTCTCTGTTCCGCCTCTACCACCTGAATGCTATTTACGCCTTCTCCTGTAAAACGGATTTGGATGGGATTCAGCTCCAAACCGGAACGATAGCTAACGGTGATTGCTCCTGCCCCCTGCTCTCCAAAATCCATATCATGGAATTCCAGTGTAACATTATTTCCAATTTTTTCAATCCTGTCCTCACGGATTTCATAAGCATCTCCGTAAATGCGGTCACACTCCGCCGCCTTTAAAAGCGCATAAGCCTTTTCACTTCTGTTAAAGCGGATACCTCTGAGCTGGAAATTATGGCCTGTTGTAATATAGATCTGGGCATTGCCTTTGATCCGGCGGCTCAGCTTGTAGGTCTCCTCCTGAAAAACCATCCACTGGGGCGGCTTAAAATAAAAGCAATCCGCCAACAGCGCGCTTTCCTTCTCCTTAGGATTTTCCTCCCAAATTTGGAAGATTACAGGATTATTGGTGTTGGCAAAAACAGGCAGCACGATTTCCTCTGTTCCAAAGTCTCCGAAATCCAGACCGGTAAAGCCTATCGTACAGTCACCCTCTCCGTCCTCTGTTCCAAGAAAACCGATTCCATGCTCAATGCCTTCCCCGCACTGACCGCTGCGAAATTCACATAGGCCTGCGGGAACCTCCTCATAAGGATTTAAAAGTGCTCTGCCGATGCCTTCCGCTTGCATTTCAAGTGCGGTCTGCACGCTTACCGCAGAGCCTCCGTTTCTGGCAAAACATTTCAACCGAAATTTGCCGTCACCCTGGGCATGGAGTATTACTTCATTTTTACCGGGATGCAGCTTTACATATCCTACATCAATGCCGGTATCATTGGTTGCTCTCCATTCCAGCTCCCGATAGCTTGCATTCTCAGGATAAATAACAGCCCGAACCTGCAGCTGCGGCCTTTCCTTTGTTAGGGTACATTCCCCGTCCGGATAGAGCTCCAGCTTTCTGACCGGTATCTCTTCCTCACCAAGAGATAAAGGCATTCCTTTTGAACCGCCGCCATAAACGGGGTAATCCTGATTTTCTTCTGTTGCAGATATCCCTTCCATAACAGGTGCAGAAACAGCACGAAGAGTAAGACAGCAATCCACAAGCCCTTTTGAGGAAATCCTGACTTCAATCTCCCCTGCCTGCGTTTTGCTTCCGATTACCGCAAGCAGCTTTCCTCCAAACAGCCTTTTGCTTTTTCCTTTAAACTCATCAAAATCCGCACTGTCACCGTTGTCAAGACCGATCAGTCTTCCCTGGCCCGAAACCTGAACATGGATACGGTTCCTGGCATTCTCAACCGGATTGCCCTGCTGATCCAAAACACCTATCTCCAGGAAAGCCATGTCCTGGCCGTCCGCTAAAATCTCTTTCTTGTCGGCATTGACCGTAAGACAATATGCGTCCCCAAAGGATCGCCTGGTTTCTCGAGCAATTTCCCTGCCGGACTCATCATAGGCTATTGCTGTAATTTCACCCTTTTCATAGGGAACAAGCCATTTCCCGATTTGATTTCTTCCGCTTTTATGATTAATCTCATGCCTGCCTCTGCTCTCACCATTTACGAACAATTCCACTGACGGAGCGTTGGAGCATACCTGTACGTCAATATTCTGCCCTTCTCCAAAGTCCCAATAAGGAAAAACATGAACCATAGGGGCTTTTCGATAGTCTGTCCATTCCGACTGGAAGATATAAAATGCATCCTTTGGAAAGCCTGCGGTATCTATCTGCCCAAAATAGCTGTTCTTCGTCTCATAAGGCGTTGACTCTCCGATATAATCAAATCCGGTCCAGATAAACTGCCCCATGGAAAACCCGGCATCCCTATCATCTCCGATACAGTCCTCATAGCTCTTGGCTCCCCAGCCTGTAATGCTGTTTCCAAGTGCGGAGCACTGCTCATCTTCGTCCGTAAGTATGGACTTTTCCCTTGGGAAATGATAAATGCTCCTGCTGGAGAGAATAGAAGCGGTCTCACTGCCGTAAATAACCCAGTCCTTATGCTCCTTATGATGATCCTCATATAAATATTCCGAATAATTATAGCCCACACAGTCCAGCTGCCCAGCACACTTTTGCGGGTTTTCCCACTTCATGAAATTAGAGCCCAATGTGACAGGTGCATGTTTCTTGTAATCATATCTTCGCACGGCATTCCTTAAATTTGCGGTAATCTCCATGCCTCTTTCCTCAGCCAGCGTGTCCTGTATTTCATTTCCGATGCTCCACATCATAAGGCTTGCCCTGTTGCGGTCACGCCTTACCCATGATTCCACATCCTTTTCATACCATTCGTTGAAAAAACGGGCATAATCATAGGTTGTCTTGGACTTTTCCCACATATCAAAGGCCTCCGGCAGAACCAGAAAGCCCATTTCATCAGTTAAATCCATCCATTCGGGAGCCGGCATATTGTGAGAGGTTCTGATAGCGTTGACACCCATTTCCCGAAGCATGAGTAACTTCCTTCTGGCCGCAGCCCTGGAAAAGGCAGCTCCCAAACAGCCAAAATCATGGTGCTCACATACACCGTTAATTTTCACCTTTCGTCCGTTCAGGCAAAAGCCTCTGTCAGGAGAAAACTCCATGGTTCGAAAGCCAAAGCTTTGCTTCTCCGATTCAAGAAGCTCTCCATCCTTCCACAGCTCCGTACATAAATAATAAAGATTACCTTGTTCCAAATTCCAAAGCTTCGGACAGGATAAAGAGTCAATTTGCTGGGAGATGGTAAACTCCTGACCGGGATTCAAATCCAACCGATCCTCCACCCTGCCTGTTTCATTTCCCTGTGCGTCACAGATATATTGCTTTAATAGCAGGCCAAAGCTTCCTGCTCCCTCTTCTGCTTTTACCTCCGTATCAATCTCTACCCGCCAGTTCTTCTCATCTTCCCTGACAGGTGTAATGTATATTCCATCGGATAAAATATGGGTCTTGTTTCTGCTTTTCCACCATACATTTCTGTAGATTCCTGCGCCGGAATACCATCTGGTGTTCGGAGACTGATAAACTACCTTCACATGTACTTCATTTACCCCCGGCTTTAAAAACGGGGTGATTTCCGTTTCAAAGGTAGAATAACCATACTTCCACTGTCCTGCTTCTCTTCCGTTCACAAACACCGTGGTATCCATATACACACCATCAAACCGCAGGCATATTTCATCCTGCGGTTTCAGCTCACTTAATTCAAATTCTTTGTGATACCAGCCAATGCTGTCACGATACAGATTATGAACGTCATAAATCATCCAGTCATGAGGAATATCGATTTTTTCCCAAACCCTATCCCGGGGTATCTGATGGTTTTCACTTGCAAGCTCCTGTTCACAGAACTCCCATCCCGTATTCCACAATTTCTTAATCGCCAACTATTATCTGACCTCCAAATCTTTTCCGTATCCAGCTTTTCTATTAAAGCTTAAATCTTGCAATTGACTTATCCAGCTCCTCGGCTTCCCTGCTAAGCTCTTCCGCCTTAACGGTAAGTCTGCTGATTACCTCTGTCTGCTCTCCAAGGGTTGCGGTAACCTCCTGTGTGGAGGCTGCCACCTGCTCGGAAACAGAGGAAATATTTTGAATAGAATCCTGCACATGAACCTTTTCCTCAGTAATCTGTTGGAGACGGTCAAGCGTCATTCGGATACCTTCTACCAATTCACCCACACATTCCTGTATTCTTCCGAATACCTCTACCGTCTGCAACAGTGCCTGCGCCTGCTCCTGTACCATCGTTTCGGCCCGTTTAGCGGACTCTGCGGTTTTTTGGGTGGTATTTCCGATAACGGAGACAATATCCTGTATCCTGTTTCCGGATTCCTTGGACTGGTCTGCCAGCTTTCTGATTTCCTCCGCTACCACCGAAAATCCTCTTCCGGCCTCTCCTGCTCTTGCAGCTTCTATCGATGCATTCAGGGAAAGCAGATTGGTTTGTCCGGCGATACTGTTAATTACCTCTACAAACCCTTTGATCTCCTCCGAATTTCTTTCCACTTCCTTAATATTTTCCACCAGTATTTTGGTAAGGGAAACGGTAGATGCGCTCTTCTGGTTTAATTCCTGCACAATCTCTCTGCCTTCACCCACTGCTTCAATGGCTTTATCGGCAGTTTTTTCCATTTGACTGGTTTGATCCGTAACCGCAGTAATATTATCTGAAAAGGCTATCATCTTTTCATTGCTGCTTTCTGTCTCCTCGGCCTGGGACTGAACGCCTCTTGCTACCTCATCCATGGTATGTGAGGTATTCTTTATGGAGTCATCAATATTGCCTGCCCGCTCCGATACATCAGCAGCCATTTCACGAACCTTAACACCAAATTTTTGCATATCCTGCATCAGCATACGCATACTCTCCAGCATCTTGTTCAAGCTTCCCGTAAGAATGCCAAACTCATCCTTGCGTTTTGTGCAAAAGCTGTCGCTTAAGTCACCCTCCGCAACCTTAGATATGCCAAGGGTCATAGTCTTTACCTCCCGGCTGATACCGATGGAAATAAATCCTCCCGTAAGCATAGCTGCTGCTACCGCCAAAATTACCATGATAATAGTGATTATCCGAATCGTATTGGCCTGTCCCATCAGATTACTTCTGGGAATCAACGCACAGATCATTATGCCCGTATTTCCCACCGGCGTGGCCAAATAAACATAATTCTTGCCATTTACCTTTACGTTTTGACTGGTCGTTTCTTCCTGTTCCCTGGAGTTTTCAAAAAAGCTCTGTCCAACAAACCAGGTATCCTCCACAGCTTCGTCCTCTTTGCCCTGAATGGAAACAATTTCCCGGCCATCGGCTGATACGATTGCCCTGACAGTTCCCTCTCCAAAGTCCATCTGTGCCAGCATGTCTTTGATTACATCCATGCTGATATCAAAGATCAGGTAGGAATCTCCCCTTGCAAATCTCTGGTAAAAAGCAATGGCATAATCGTCCTCCTTACTGTTCAGATTTTCATCTAAGTAGCTGTGGTATCCCAACCACGCATTTCTTATCGTTTTATTCTCCGCAAGATACTGCCCTTCCTGAGATGCCAAAAAATCATCATGGGGATTATCACTCATGGAGCCTGTCAGGGATGTAAGATAGGCTCCTCCCTCAGGAACAACACTATAGCTATACATGTATTTATTGGTATTTTTGGCGTTACCAAGCAGTGTTTTCGCATTTCTCATCTTTTCAATGGATTCCATATCCTGCTTTTTATAATACCTTTCAAAATATTCAGCCACATCGCCGCTTCCTATCAATTCTAACGCCTTACTGGAGATAGAAGAACATACCAAGCTGCAATAATTCCCCACAGCAGAGACTGTGGATTCTGCCGATTCCTGATACTTGGAAACCATACCTGAAGCTGCCGTATTGTAACACACAACACCAAGTATAATCATCATAGCTACGGGAACAAGAAATCCGATAAGCAGAGTCTGCATAATACTGCGCTTGCTGCCTCCCCGCACTTCTTTTACAGCCTGGGCAGTAAATTTTGCTTCTCCCACCTGCTTTTCCGCTTTTTTCTTGGCTTTCTTTACCGCTTTCGCTTTTTTCTCTTTCGTTTCCATCTTGAGCTGGGCAGCTTTTTCCTTAGCTGCTTTTTTTTCGGCCTTCAGCTTTGCTTTGGTCTCCCTGTCAACAACAGTCTTTTCTTTAACCTTCTTTTCCTTTCTCATGGCGTCCCCCCATTTCTTTAATTGGAACCGATAACCGACACAAGGTAAAAAGGCACTACATCATCGTCATGCGTCTCCACAATGCTGATCTCCACCTTATGCTTCCCGGGCTCCATATGTCTTGTTATCGTATCTATGTATAAACAATCTCCCCAGTCTTCCTGAAAGTTTCCATCCAAAATAACTGCCTGATCCTCTTTGTCATCCACAACCACCTTGGCAATGGGAGTGGGCTTTTTCACAGACTTTCTGTATTGAACTGCTACTCCGGTACAATCTATCAGAAAACTGATCTTATCGCCCATGCATCCGGCAGTCCATCCTGTTCTGAAGATTTCCCTGATATCGTTTTGAGGCTCCAGATCCGCTGTAAAACCGCTGACCTGAGGTGCGGAATTATTGTTCTGATATCTGATCGAATTCTGATATGCATTGGCTGTGATTGGCAGCGGAAAGTCCTTCTTTGAAAGAGGCTCCTCTTCCTGATCCATCTCCTGATAAATCTTTTCAAGGAGGTCTGTAATAACCTTTGCCACAAGGGCATGACCTGCATCATTGGGGTGCAGATTATCCGGTGTAATCTCGCTTCTTTCAATCCTTCCCGATTCTACCTCAGGCCAAATTGTTGTTTTCATGCTGACCATGGGCAGCTGATACGCCTTTGCCACCTCTAAATGCATTTCTTCTGCATTTACACCATCATCATATCTGACATTGTTCATAAGAAGGATTGCCGGATCGCTCTTATCGGTACATATCCTTCTGACAAGTCCCTCATAGGTCTCCCGGAAAAATTCCGTATTGTCATCGTTGACGGCAAATTCCACTAACACAAAATCAGGTTCATATTTCAGCAAATGATCATCTACTCTGGAAACGCCGAACTGTGATGTGGTGCCTCCAATTCCTGCGTTTATAAATGTAATTTCTGCTTTTGGAAATTTTTCCTTCCACCAGCTGTACACAAGATAAGCATAACATGTTTCCGGCGTAGAAGAAAGACTTCCCTGCGTAATGGAGCCCCCAAGAAATCCTGTGCTGACAGCCTGCCCTGCCCTTGCCTTCTTCATACATTCTTTGATTTTATGCCAATTACCTCTGTTAATCATACCCTTTTCAGTCTGAATTTCATATGCCATATTAGTCCCCTCCTGTTTGTTTAACCCTTACATTGCTTTATAACACATTCCTGCTTATAAAAAGAGTTGCCCCAGCGGGCAACTCTTCAGGAACGCTACGCATCCTTCTTGATACCTACTACATTTTGAACGCTTTTCTATTGCATAAAACAGCTTTGACTACCTCTGCAGAATTGTACTGCCGCTTAACATTATCTTCTGCCAATTTCCGTGTCAGATTCTGTTACTACGCTATGCTCTTTAATGTAAGCCATGATATCCTCAAACTGGGTAAATGCAAGGCCTACATAGCTGTCAGCACATCCATAATAGATTGCAATCTTTCCGCTTTCAGGATCATGAATAGTAGCACAGGGGAAGCATACGTTAGGAACGAATCCTCTCTCCTCATACCACTCTTCAGGAGTCAACAGGAAATTCTCACATCTGTACTTAACAATAGAAGGATTCTCCAGATCCAAAATTGCTCCGCCGATGGAATAAACAAAACCGTTACAGGTGCCGCTTACACCATGGTAGAATAACAGCCAGCCTTCGCTTGTCTCAATAGGAGCAGCGCCGCCGCCGATCTTTACGGACTCCCACCATTCATTTCCTTTACCCATTACATGTCTGTGCTTGCCCCAGTAAACAAGATCAGGACTTTCACTTACGAAGATATCGCCGAAAGGTGTATGCCCGCTGTCGGAAGGACGGCTTAAAAGTACATAATTGCCGTTAATCTTTCTGGGGAACAGTACTGCATTTCTGTTGTAAGGAATAAACGGATTTTCAAGTCTTGTAAAAGTCTTGAAATCGGTTGTTTTTGCCATGCCGATTGCAGCACCGTAGAAATCCTGACACCAGATAATGTAGTAAGTATCCTCTACCTTAACCAGTCTGGGGTCATATGCATACTTAGGCATAAAAGGCTTTCCCTCTTCATCAACAAAAGGAATTTTTTCCTTGTCGAAATCCCAGTGAATGGCATCCTTGCTTCTTCCCATGTAGATATAAGGAATACCGTTGGTCTGCTCACCGCGGAATACACCGATGAATTCATCACCATAGGGCATTACAGCGCTGTTAAAAATTCTTGCAACGTTCTCTACCGGGTTTCTTCCGATAATCGGGTTTTCCGTATATCTCCAAACAGGTGCACCCTTTAAGTTTGCCGGTCTCTCCTGCCAAGGCACATTTTTCACTGCAGGAGCAATCATTTTTACTTTGCTCATTCTCTTTCCCTCATAATCTTTCTATTTATTTGTATTTAAGAATTCCAGATTCTTCTTGATAAGATCACATCTCTGCGCCACGCATTCTACGGAACGGAACGGATCCTTGGGCGTATTAAACACATAATCAATGAGCTTATCCACGGTCGTTACCGCAACATGCATTCTGGTATCACTCGACGCATAATAAATATACACTTCCCCGTTATCTCTTGCAATAGCGCCATTGGTAAATACTACATTTGATACATCCCCCACTCTTTCATCACCTCTGGGGCCGATCAGAAGACCTGAAGGCTCAGCGATCACTTTGGAGGGATCCCGCAAGTCAGTTGCAAATGCATAGATTACATAGCGAAGTCCTGCCGCTGTATTACGTACACCGTGTGCAATATGAATCCAGCCCTTTTCCGTTTTAATGGGAACAGCTCCTGCACCATTCTTGGATTCCGTAATGGTGTGGTATCTGCGGATACTGGTCATCTTTTCCTCGTCAATCACTGCATGTTCAATATCATCACACAGGCCAAAGCCAATGCCTCCGCCTGATCCTGTCTCGATAAAATCATCCATAGGTCTTGTATAAAATGCATATTTACCGTTTACAAATTCAGGATGTAACACCACGTTTCGCTGTTGAGGGGATTTCAGGGTTGTAAGATTATCCAATCTCTCCCATGTTTTCAAATCCTTAGTGCGGACAATGCCTGCTGCTGCAACAGCGGCAGACAAATCATTTACGGACGTATCCTTGCTTTCCGAGCAGAAAACACCGTAAATATAACCGTCCTCATGCTTGGTGAGACGCATATCATATACATTGGTCTCCTCCGGGCAGGTATCAGGGAGAAGAATGGGATAATCCCAGAAACGGAAACCATCCACGCCATTGTCACTCTCTGCCACACCGAAGAAGGACTTTCTGTCATCGCCTTCAATTCTTGCTACCAGATAAAATTTCCCGTTAAGTTCGATAGCACCGGAATTTAAAACCGCATTGATTCCAAGCCTTTTCATAAAATAAGGATTAGTCTCGGGGTTTAAATCATATTCCCATGCAGGGGGAATGTGGTCTCTCGTAAGCACCGGATATTTGTATCTGTCATAAATGCCATTGTAGAAATCTGCATCGATTTCATTTTTCCTGCTGACAAGCGCTTCATACTTTTTAAGCACCTCGGCATACTTTTCATGTAACATATCAAATACCATACCTTTCTTAGCTTCGTTTGATTACCTCAAAACACATTCTACCATTATGATAAGGACATTTCCAGGGTTCTACAATGGGTCTTTCGGCATAGGGCTTTCCTTTCGGGTCAACCTCCCAGAACCATTCGGAACCAGGTCGCTTATCGATTACATATTCCTTGATGAATTCCCACTCGCTTTCAGCCGCTTTCAGATATTCCGGCTTATCAGGATTCATTTTCCAACCGTTTAAAAATCCTACCACGGTTTCAGCCTGAACCCACCATATCCTGTGATCGTTTACAACACCTTTCTCACACTCATTGGCAAGAGAGTGCCCGTCAAATGCAACCTTATAAATCTGTGCTGTCAAATCTCTGGTAATAGGGGTCATCTTTTCCGCATACTTCTTTTCTCCAAGGACTTCAACGCCTCTGTCTATCAGCCATGCCGTTTCGATGTCATGACCATAGGAATGCAGATCAAGGATGGAATTCATCTCGGCGTCAAAGAATACCTCCTGCCTGTGAAGCTCCGGATTATATACCTTATCTGCAAAGGTATCCATAATCCACATAAGGCGCTCTTTCACCTCGGGAAGCTTTGCCACGCGGTAAAGCTCCGTATAAGCTTCAAATACATGCAAAAGTGTATTCATAGTCTTTTGTGCAATAACACCGTTTTCCGAAAGCTTATCGTTTTCAACCTCGCGGAATGCTATGTCAAAGGCTTCCTTGTATCCGATTTCATCCGTACACCTGATTTCAATAATGCGACCCAAATCTTTGGCCATATTAAGTGCTTCCTCGTCTCCTGACGCTTCATAATAGGAGGAAAGAGCATAGATGGCAAAGGCCTGATTGTAAGTATGCTTGGTGGTATCCTCAGGCTCACCGTTATATTTGATTGACCAGAAAATTCCACCGTTTTCCTTATCCATGCAATGCTCTTTCATAAAAGCAAAGCCATGCTTTGCTTCTTCCAAAAGACTTTCGTCTTTTAAAAGCGTATAAGCATTCGAAAAAAACCACATAATACGACTGTTTAAGATACAACCCTTCACTGCTTTTTTATCCACATTCAGGTCATAATCCATCCATCCGTAGTAGCCGCCAAACTCATCATCCCTTAAGGATTTCCAAAAGGGAATAATTCCCTCAAGCAGATGGCTCCTTATTTCTTCTACCATCATTTTTTCAATCTCCTCTTTTTAGCTTAATATTATCCTTTATCCCTTCACAGCACCGGATGTAAGTCCACTGTAAATCTGCTTCTGACAGGTAACAAACAGGATTAATGCCGGCAAAAGCGAAATGATAACTCCGGCACAAATTAAGTTGTACTTACTTCCCAAAGGCCCCACAAAGGTATAAAGGGAGGTCGCAACCGTAGGCAGGTTCTTCTTATCCTGCAGATAAAGGTTTGCGGAATAGTACTCGTTGTAAGTACCAACGCCTTTTAAAATACAGGAGGTAACAATCGCCGGTTTTAACAGAGGAAGCAAAATCCTGTAGAAAATCGTAAAATAGGATGCTCCATCCATAATCGCTGATTCATCCAGTGAAACAGAGATATTCTCAAAGAACTGGATATAGATATAGATGGAAATAACGTCTGTACCGCACATCATGATAATGTATCCCAACAGGCTGTTGATAAATCCAAGCTTATACATGATCTCATATACCGCAACCTGCATAGCAACACCCGGAAGAAGGGATGCAAACAGGAACAGATTACGAATTAAATTGTTTCCGGGAAACTTAAATCTATTCAAAACATAGGCAAGCTGTGTTCCCACAAAAACTGATACCACCAACACACATACCAAAATGAACGCAGAGTTCAAAAACGCTCTTCCCATGTTGGCTTTCTGAAAAGCCTGAACAAAATTATCAAAATTTAACCAGCTTTCCGGCAAAACCATAACATTTGTCTGCTGATATTCGGTATCCGTTTTAAACGCAGTAATTACACAGGAAACAACAGGTAATACTGCTACAAAAGAGAAAAATACCAATGATAAATATTTAAGAATAACCAATAAATATTTGCCGATTTTCTGTATTATAGTCATCTTCTTCCCGCCTTTCTTGCTGCCATCTTAGCCAGCTTCTTATCACGTTTTGCCGTTGCATTTAAATTCTCATCCTCTGCATTCCTGAAGAAATATTTAAAGAACAGCTTCTGTGCGATAGTAGCGGCAAATATAATCACCAAAAGCACAATCGCCATTGCGGATGCCAGACCAACCTTCTGCTGGGTATGAGCGATCTCATGCATAACCACAAAGTAGGTTCCGGTTCCGTTCGCGCCGCTGGTAATAACATAAGGCGGCTCAAACGCACTTAAGGAACCTGTGATAGACAGGATAACATTCAAAGTAATAATTGTCTTAATGCTGGGCATTATAATATATTTAAACTGCTGGAATCTATTAGCACCGTCCAACATGGCTGCTTCATACAATTCAGCATCTACAGACATGATCGCACCGATAAAAAGCACCATGTTCTGTCCAAAGTAACGCCATACGGAGGTACCAACCAGAGAAAAGTTGTTAATACTCTGGTCTTTTAGCCAATACGGAAGATTATCAAGTTGAAAACCACACCACTGAAGCACCGTATCAAATACAAAGCCTCTTGTGTAGAAAAATTTAAAGATAAAACCAATTGCAATACCGTTAATCAGATAAGGGAAGAACATAAATCCTTTAAAAATAGATCCTCCCTTTACCTTAAAGCTCAGTACGGTTGCCAAATACAGCGCAAGTACAAGCTGTACGATAGAACCTAACATGTAATACAAGCTCAATTTCAGTGCACCAAAGCAGTCATCTCTTTGGAACACCTTCAAATAATTTTTAAGGCCAACAAATTTTCTTGTTCCTACATACTTCATATCATAAAAACTAAATCCAAACATTTCCGCAAAGGGCAAATAAGTAAACGTAAAAAGCAGAACAAGAGGAATAATCATAAAAGCTACCATAACAAATACCTTCTGTCCATCTCTGCTTCTTGCCCACTGTCCAAACGTTCTCTTCTGCGGTCTAACCGCCAAAGTTTTCGCTGCCATACACTCTTTCCTCCTGAAAATAACATCCGCGATGTATTAGCATCTTGCGATGAACCAACGCTCTGTGATGTACTAGAGCCAAGGAGATACCTCCCCTTGGCTCTAATATTCATATCACCAATCTAATTAACTAATCAATCAATTAGTACAGTACTTCGATACCAAGCTCTTCCTGAGCTGCATTCCAAGCTGATGTCCAATCAGCCATAATGTCATCCAGAGTTTCAGAACCGGTAGCTGCTGCTTCAACAATTCTCTGTACCTTTGCATTTCCGCCAGCGTTGAAGGAAAGCTCAGATTCGGAGTTCATCTGATTTAAGAAATCAGCTTCGCCGTCAAGAGCAGGCTGTTCGCTTAATACTGTAGAACCGTCAAATGCTGCATACAGATCAGGATTCTCTCCATCCTTATCTACTGTGTAACCACCTTCGTTATAGCACCATCCGGATTCCTCTGTCATCCACTTAATGAATACCATAGCTGCTGTCTTGTTCTCATCAGAAGAGTTAACGTTGATACCGTAGCTGTAGTCACCACCAGCCAGTGCATACTGTGTTCCGCCAACAGTCATCGGGAAAGGCATATATCCAACATCCTCACCGTGATCACCAGCTTCTACCATCTGAGCATATGCCCAAGAACCAAGTACCATAGTAGCGATCTCGCCGTTGTTCAACATGCCCTTGCAGCCTTCCCAGTCAGTTGTGGTGTAGTCATCTTCGATTAAACCGTTAGCAACTGCATCATAAAGAATTCTGTATAAGTTGTAGATACCTGTGTCATCACCGGGATCATCAAAAGGATTTGCTGTATGAACAAACTTCTGGTTCATATATGTGTCATCACCATCTGATACAACACCGATATAAGCATCCCATGCACCCATGGTCCATCCTGCTGCATAGTTTGTATACAGAGGAATAGCATCTGTGTTATCGCTGATCAGCTGTAAATCTGCAAGGAACTCTGTAGGAGTTGTAGGAAGCTCTGTGATACCAGCTGCTTCGAATACAGCCTTGTTGTACAGAACACCCTGTGCGTTAGCCATGTAAGGAACACCGTAGCTAAGTCCGTCATACTCCCAGATGTTTGCAAAGTTGATTTCTGCATCAAGGTTTGCAAGAGTATCAATAGGATAGAAGTATGTGCTCAAATCAGCCTTATCTACTGCAGGAATGAACATGATGTCACCCCAGTCGCCTGTGGAAAGACGAAGCAGAGCATCTTCAGCGTAATCTGTAACACCTTCGGTCTCAACTGTAATGTTAGGATATACCTTGTTAAATTCAGCAATCATTGCTGCGATAGTACCGTCTTCTTCACGGTCTGTCTTGTGGTGAATCCACTTAATGCTTGCTGTCAGATCTGTATAATCTGTTCCAACAGTAATCTGTGAATAGGAAGGAACTCCTTCTGCCGGAGCTTCTGCCTCTGTGTCTGCATCTGCTGTATCATCTGCAGGTGCTGCTGTGTCATCTGCAGTCTCATCAACAGTTGTTGTGGTATCTGCAGGTTCTTCTGCATCTCCGCCGCCGCATGCAACTAATGATAATGTCATTGCTGCTGCAAGACCGAGTGCCAAAAGCTTTCTCAGTTTCATAATAACTTATCCTCCTTTTTATTTGCGTTCGTTTAGTGAACTGTCAAGTTACGTGTGTAACTTTAATTTTAATTATATTTACTTTACTTTTTAAATCATCACTCAAAGTTGCGTATTGTATATCATTATTGCTTTTTTTAGCCATTTCTTCCTTTTTCACAATTTTCAGCTTCCAAAATTATGCATTTTTGACATAAAAATATAGCTTTATAATTCTTCCTTTTTTCTTTGAGGAAAATTATTAAGCTAATTTTTTATTTTTTTAAACTCTTTCTTAACTTAATTTTTATTTTTAATTGTATATTTTAATTTTTTCTACTATAATTAGTATGTATTTTTTATCTTAACCACAATTTTAATTTGAAGAAAGGACTCATGTATTAATGGATTTTAAGTCTTCTTTCCTGAATTCCATTATATCGCCCCCAAAGCTTTCCGCTTCCGAAAAGCCCGATTTGTTCCTGGGGACATGCTTTTCACAGGATGAAGATACTTCTTCCCCTCTGTTTCGGCTGTTATCCGGCGGGGATCATCATGTCCTTTTTCCCTGGTCCTTTGACATCAAATCATTAGATTGTTTTCTTCTTATATATACCAAAAAGGGCTGCGGAAAGCTTCTTCTGGGCAGTCAGGTATATTCCCTTGATGCGGATTCCCTGCTTCTTCTTGACTGTAATCAGCACTTTCGCATTGATATTGCGGTAGATCCGTGGATTTATCAGGCCTTCTTTTTTACCGGCAGTGCTCTTTCTTACTACCGCGGCCTTTTTCCCGAAGAACATTTTTCCGTTACTCATGTTTTACCCCACTCCGACATGGTAATGAGCATGGAACGCCTTCTTGCCCAATATCCCGGAAGCCGGCTTCCCCAAAAGCTGGTTATATCGGATCTGCTCGGTCATATTGTAACCGACTGCTTTTCTTCTCTCTTAAAAAAGGAAGATGCCTCCGATCAAATCCCTTTATATATTAAGGATATCCGTTCTCTCTTTGATAACGAATTTAAACAGCTTTATACCCTGGATGATCTGGAAAAGCAATTTGGCATCAGCAAATACCGTTTATGCAGAGAATTTGGCGCCGCTTATGGAATGTCTCCTCTCCAATATCTGAACAAGCGCCGAATTGATGTAGCCGGACATCTTCTGCTTACCACTGACCACAAGGTACATGTCATCGGCAGCATGGTGGGCATCGACAACACCAACCATTTTATTACTCTTTTTAAAAAATATATGGGCATGACGCCTCTGGAATACAAACAGCGGATGACTTTCTAGCCATCCGCTGTCCTTTTGCTTCATATTTATTTGTTCAATCTTTTAACGCTTTCCTTCAAAACAATATGTCCGTCTACAATGTATAATCCCGGTTTATAATACTCTCCGGACATTTTCTTAATCAGATTGTTAATTGCTTTTCTGGCCATTTCATTAATGTCAACCTCATAGCTGGTAATTCCAAGACGGCATATACTGGGATAAAGATAATTGTCAAACCCCACCACCGAAACATCATCCGGCACCTTATAGCCCTCCTTTTTCAGAATTTCCACCAAAACTCCTGCTGTCAAATCGCAGTTGCACACAAAAGCCGTAGGCATCTTTTCAGGCAAATGAAGCTCCGAACCGCTTCTCACATCTCCGGTTTCCATACTCCGGTCATCAATAATCCAGTCCTCCCGAACCTTCTGCCCGTGTTCCAAAAGGGATTTGCAATAACCGAAATACCGGTCCGCAATACTGTCCGTGTAAAGCAAAGTACCTACATAAGCAATATCGTTGTGTCCCATATCAAACAAGTAGTTGGTCAGCTTATACATTCCGTAAAAGCTGTCGGAAATCACAGCATCACACTCACTTCTTCTGTCATAAAAATCCAGACAGATAAAAGGCACCTTAATAAACTGCTCCAACCGGGTTAAATAGTCTTCCTTCATAAGACCTATGATAATCAGTCCGTCTACCTTATCTTCCTGCAGAAGCTTAGGCATGACAACATCCTGTTCATCCTTCATGCTTACAATTTCCAGCATCGTAAAGCATTCCTTCGCTACCGCCCTGGTAGCCACCACCTGATACACCTGCAGATAATAGGACTCATATTGATTAAAATATCGTTCCGAGATCAAAACACCAATGTTATAACTCTTTCTGCTCTTCATCAGCTTCATTGCAGAAGGAGACTTATAACCCATTTCCTGTGCCAGCTTCTTGATTCGCTCACGCATCTCCTCACTGACACCCTTTTGATCCGACAATGCTTTCGACACTGTAACAGTACTTACATTCAAAATAGCGGCAATATCTGCCAGCTTTACCGACTTTGCCATTTTTACCTCTCAATCTCAAACAGCCTTGCCATTACCGTCTGATTGAATTTTATCTTAAGAATACCTTCCTTGTATTCCCATCTGCAATTTTGCTCCATACTTTCCCTGGGGTACGCCAGAGAAACCCTGCCGGGTATTTGCCCCTTCCAAACCTGCTGTAAGGGTATTTCAATTTCTTCTTCTCCTCCGCGTCTCCATACTGCCATATATGCCTTGTGCTCCGTCTTAAGAGCAAAAACAAGCCATTGATCCAGATTATCGGCATATCCCAAAGGCCATGCAGGCAAAGCCCTTTTAATATCGGCGCGAATAGATTTATAATAATCAATTCCTTTCCTGACCAGCGCCTTCCTTACATTGGAAAGCTCTGCGAGATGCCCGCTTTGGTGAATGCGTAAAAGCAAAGTATTTACCATATTATATATGGTCTCTTCCTCGTCTCCGTCCCTTTGAGGGTAGGACCATACCGCCGCCTGCTCGGGTGTAAGTCCTGCTGACGCATTAGCGGAAATGGTTGCATAATTCCGGTAGTCCTCCTGATCGGAGGTGGATTGTATACTGTATCTGGAAAGCATTGCATAGTCCGTGCGAAGACCGCCGCTGGAACAATTTTCAATTACCAAATCAGGATATCTTTCAAACACACCGTCCAGCCATTTCAGATAAGCGCGCTCATGCTCCAGCATTCCCTGCCCTACACTTTCCGCATAAAGCTCTGTTCCAATGCCGGGTTCAATATTGTAATCCATCTTAATGTAACCTACGCCATATTCCTGAACCACACGGTCTATCACCTCATCCACATGCTCGATTACCTGCGGATTACGGAAGTCCAGCTGATATCTGCTTCTGTCAAAGACTCTCTTTCCGTGACGCACGAAAAACCAGTCATCGGGAGCCTTTTTGGCTTTCTCACAATTAATACCCATAACCTCCAGCTCAAGCCACACACCGGGAACCATTCCCTTTGACCTGATATAATCGGTAACCTCTTTAATTCCGCCCGGGAAACGCTCTCTGCATTCCTGCCATTCTCCTACACTGTCCCACCATTGTCCCGGTGCATACCAGCCCGCATCAATTACATAATACTCACAGCCCATTTCAGCTGCCGCATCAATCAGAGGCAGCTCCTTCTCCGTGGTCGGATCACCAAAGAGGCAATTCATATAATCGTTAAAAATAACGGGAAGCTTCTCATTATCCTCATTGTATCGTCTTATTTTTCTTCTGTAGCCGGTCAGTCTTCCCATTGCATTGTCAAAATCAGCATCCGCCACACCTACTGCCACAGGAACCGAAGTAAAGCTTTCTCCCGGCTTCAATATCTTAAACCAATGGGACTGCACCTCCGTGGGGCCGCTTAAAGCAAGATAAAAGTGATTGTTTTCATCACCGATCTCTGTATGCCAGGAACCGTTATGCTCGATCTGCCAGAACAGAGAGGTATCGGCACTGCTGTTCTCCAAATAACCCATGGGCAGATATTCCTTGGTGGACCAGTTTCCCGTGTTGGTAAATTCTATGGTCTTGGAAGTTCTCTGATACACCGTAGGCTGCGTCTGTGCCATACCCAGTTCCGAAAAGGTATAGGTGTGGAAGCTCATTTCCTTCTGCCAGCCGTGATGGGCAATAGTCACCTTCATTTTGTCATCAGAACTGCCCTCTCCCTCTTTTTCAATTCCCAGATAATAAAATGAGGAAAGGTATTCAAGGGTTTGATCCTCCGTTCCGATATTGGTAACCTCATTATAGCTTCGCAGTGTGGAAGTGCCCGTATAAAACTGCCAAAAGGTCTTAACTCTTGCGCCGGTTACATGATCCTCCTGTGTAATGACAAGAAGTCTTCCCAGCTCATTTCTGGTATCCTCCATTCCTGTATACTTAAGCAGATATCCCGGTGCCGTGACAATGTGCTTGTTTCCATGCTTTTCGTAGGGCCTGTTATAGCCGGAAAAATTAACCTGAACCAGCTGAAAGCCCTCTTCCAAAAACAGACTGCTTTCCTCCCTTTCCACATAGGGCTTGGAGGAAAAATGCATCAGCTTAAGCTGCCCATCCTGCGTAATGGCAAACACCAGATAAATCCCGTCTTCTTCTATTCTAATCCAGTCCTTAATATAATCCATACTCTGTCCTCTCTCAAATGTCTGTGCTGGCGCCTATACCTCTGTCAAATGGATCAGGCGGCTCTTATAATCTCCCCACAAATTCTGCACCAGATACCCTGCCTTCATCAGCACATCACCAAAGTAAACTTCCTCTTCTCCTTCCACGCGGTATTTCTTCTCGGGCTCCAGCCCTTTAAGGAAAATCCTTCTGCTGTGATAATTAGGCCTGTTTAAAACCTGTACATAGGTATACAACGCTTCCGTTTTATCCTTACTCACCACACCGTAACAGTCATAGTAATGGTTTTCACTGTAGGAAGCAATTCTGTAATAATCTCCTTCCCTGACAAGATCATTATATTTATGATACATAGCAACCTGCGCAGGGATCATCTCCCGATCCTCCGCAGGGATTTTGGTCACATCCAGTTCATAGCCAAAGGTTCCTGCCAGAGCCACATGCCCTCTTGTCTCAAAAGGCGTCACTCTGCCAACCGTGTGATTGGGACAGTCTGAAACATGAGCGCCCATTGCGGATAACGGATAGATCAGTGCCGTTCCTTCCTGTATCTTCAGTCTTTCAATTGCATCCGTATCATCCGAACACCATATCTGGGGACTGTAATACAGCATTCCGGGGTCAAATCTTGCCCCGCCGCCGGAACAGTTCTCCAGTAAAAGATGGGGAAAGTCCTTCATAAGGCGATCCTGCAGCTCGTAAACTGCAAGCACATATCTGTGATAAAGCTCACCCATTCTCTCTGCCGGAAGATACGCAGAGCCTATGTCTGTCAGCTGCCTGTTCATATCCCATTTCACATATTCAATGTTGGCACTTCTTAATACCTTCTCCACACTTGCATAGGTATAATCAAGCACCTCCCTGCGGGTAAGATCAAGCACATACTGATTTCTGCTGAGAGTTCCCTCTCTTCCGGGAATGGCAATTGCCCAGTCAGGATGCGCTCTGTATAAATCGGAATCGGGAGAGATCATTTCCGGCTCAAACCAGATACCGAATTTCATGCCAAGCTTATTGACCTCATCCACCAGATATTTCAAGCCGCCGGGCAGCTTTTCTTCATTAACAATCCAATCTCCCAACGCTCTGTTATCGTCACAACGGCTGCCAAACCATCCGTCATCCATAACCAGCATTTCTATTCCCAGCTCTGACGCCTGCTTCGCAATAGCAATCAGCTTTTCCGTGTTAAACTCAAAGTAAGTGGCCTCCCAGTTGTTAATGAGAATGGGGCGCTTTTTATCCTTATATTCTCCTCTGATCAGATAATTTCTGTAAAAATCATGGAAGGTACGGGTCATCTTCCCCAGACCTTCATCGGAATACACCAGAACAACCTCGGGAGCCTGAAATTCCTCCCCCGGCATCAGCTTCCACTTAAAGCCCTCGGGATGAATACCCATGGTCATGCGAATCTGAT
The DNA here is from genome assembly GCA_964393865.1 of uncultured Lachnospiraceae bacterium. Lineage (GTDB taxonomy): Bacteria > Bacillota > Clostridia > Lachnospirales > Lachnospiraceae > Suilimivivens. The sequence goes on along the minus strand of CAYMUW010000001.1, from coordinate 28,049 downwards.
CAAACTGATCGTTCTGAACCATCGCCTTAAAATTCCCCGAATAGACAAAATGCATTGCATAAACCTCGCCATGCTCCTGATCTGTCCCCTTCGTCTTAACCGCCATAAAGGGATGATCCTGATGACTGGACTCTCCCCTGACAGACTCCACGCTAAGCTTACCATGACTTACCGGTACCGTCTGTATATGGCGTTCTCTGGCCCAGGAGCCGTGAAGGGAAACCGCCTCAAAATCACGATTGTCCATGTCGAGGCAGGCCGAAAAAACCTTGGTAAGGTAAACATCTTCCTCTCCCTGGTTCATCACTCTGACACTTCTGGTAATTACATCCACATCCTCAAACACCGTATACAAAAGAGCCGCCTGAAGGCCGGTATGTGTATCCTCACACAATATCTCCACACTGCTGCAGGTTTCCGCTTCTCCAAAGGACGCCGGCAGTCCTGCAAGAGCAGGCTTTCCCTGTGTTATTCTATGGAACACATAATTAAGGGACAGTCCCATATTACCGCCCTTTGTTTCAACAGCAATACAGCTTTCTCTGTAATCTCCTAATCCACCTGCCGGATATTCCATGGGAAAGCTGTCCAAAAAAGAACCTCTGTCACGATTATTCACAGAAGGAACAAAAGGTCCTTCTTTAATGCGCAGTACATGGGAAAGATGATAATCATTCAAACGACCGCCATAATAGATATGGCCCAAAAACTGTTCGTTGTCCACCACGCCGATTACATAGCTTGTGTTCTTAGTATCAAGCTTAAATATTCCTTTTATTTCCTCCGATATGTTCTGATAAAATTGGATCGCCATAAAAACCTCCGATTTTTTAATATAGAAGACTTAAAATGCTTAAAAAAGACATAATTTACTTAAATTATAAATTAAAATATATTAATGTCAACTAATTAATTTGATTATATTATATCGATTATTTTATATTCAAAAATGCAAAAGGATCTTCCCTGCTCATCTTCAAAAATTCCATCAGCAAAAACCCTGCTCTCAGAGATAACCTTTCCTCTCTGAGAATACGCAGGGCCTCATCTTTGTCCACCAAAAGAACCTCTATGCTTTCCGTATCCTCCAAAAACCGCCCGGACAACTCCCCGTCCGCAAAACCAAATACAGATGTACTGGTCTCATCCGTCATTCCCGCTCCCAAAAACAACGGATTTCGATAAGCTTCCTCCCCTCCCTCATAGGGCGTAAAGTCAAGTCCTGTTTCTTCCTTCATCTCTCTGATTGCAGCCTCGCAGGGCGTTTCTCCCGGATCAATCAGTCCCGCGGGAAGCTCATAAATCCAAGTGCCTAAGGGATAACGATACTGCCGGATCATGACCAGCTTATCAGGCTCCCTCTTCCATACAGGATAAATCACAATACCGTTTAAGGGCACCTTTCCTGTTATCAGAGGGAGCTCCTCCCGGCTGTTTCTGGAGGCAAAATAGTAGTGAAACCCTCCGCCTTTATCAGTCAGCGCATCCATTTCATACAAATTAAGAAACCGATTGTCTGTCAGCTTTCTGACATCCGTATATTTTCTGAAACTCTCTTTCATTACTTCTGCTCCGATTACATATTCAGATACTGCGCTTCACGCTGAATTTCCTCCGGGATATCCTTTCCCTGACTGCGCAGCTTCTGACAGACATTGTCCATCCTGTGACGCTTCTGTTCCATACGGATTTCATACCTGTCCGCCAGTTCACGATAAAGCGGATTGGCCTTCAGCTTTTCCCGCAGGGGCTTTGTAAAAGGACAATTGTTAAAGAAAATGGTTCTTGCCACCTTATTTAATCTGGGAGTTCCATTACTCTCATAAAGTATCCACAGTGCATAATCCTTCAAAAACATTTCCTTAAAGCTGTTCTTGGCACGTCCAAGATCGGTTTTAATCTTGTCCTTGGCGTCGAGAGACAAATCCTGATTTTTCTTATAAAATTGAACATAATCAAAATACTCGCTGGTAAGAGACTTTTCCGATATATCATTCCATCTTGCGCCCTGAACGCGTTTGCACATTTCCCAACGGAATTCTCCTGTCAAACGGATCAAAATCAGCGCCAGATCCTCCATCTGGAAAATGGATGTCATCATTCTGGCCGGCGTAGTTCTGCGTTTTCCTTCAATTTCCTGCCACATAACTCCTCTGGTACCTACGTTCGGCATCAAAATAATATCCGGCAGAACTTCCACATGGATAAACTCCTTGGGAATTCCCTGTTCAGGCTGGGAGAACATGGTTTCACGATAATATGCTCCAAAATCCTTATTCCGTATTCCACCCAAAACCTCTTTGATTCTTTTTTCCGATACCAGTATGGTATCCAGCGGCTTTAGCACATTATGCTCGGAAAACAACGGACAAAAAGTGCTAATTCTTCCAAATGTCACCTTGTTTACCGTGGGGAATACATTTTCCAGTTCATACATCACCTTGGCAGAGCTGTTTTTCAGAAGTGCGCTTTCCTCCTGTGCACTGATCTTTCCCATCCGCTTCTGTTCATGGAGATGTGTCGTGTAATCCATATCAAATTCATTTCTTCCGGGTTCCTTGCGCCCCTCATAAATAGCCATAAGCCATTCATAAAAGGAATATACTCCCTGCTCGGGATTGGTGGGCAGCTTGTCCACTATTTCATATAAATATCCTGCATTTTCTGCTCCCGCCAGCTCCTCATCCACATAACCAAATTCCAGGAACATTTTTATTACTTTGGGAACGGCTCCATCCTTCACGCTGTTCTGGAATGCGCTGATATAGATTTGATTAAACTCCTTTGCAATCTCCTGACGAAGACGTCTGATATCATCCTCTGTGCCGTTTTTGTTATTTACCTTCTTGAACTGTTCCACATGAGTCTTAAAGGAATCTGACAGAGCAGCATCACAGCCCGCATATTCCAGAATTTTCCCAAGGGAACCGGAAAGCTCCTGCACATTCGCCTCCGCAGATACTGCTTTATCTTTCTGATCAAGAGATTTTTTCTCCATCTCCGCTATCTGTATGGCAATCTGCTTCTTTCTGTCTTCCAGAGAATGAGAACCCTGGTTCTGCTGATTTTCCAATTGATGAAGCACATCATCCATGCTCCTTCTGAGAGGTATCACGTCATCTGCCTCTGCGCCCTTTACCCGCACAATTTTTCCATACAGGTCAAGCATCAGCTCCAACATATCCATTTCGCTCCCATTTAACAGATAACCACAGATATCGTTTTGATATTCCTGCATTTCCTGACAAAGGAACAGAATATGCTGAATATCCTGACATGACTTCATTAAAAATCCGCACACAAAATCACAGTCTGTTTTATTATGATCCCACACGGAAACCATCTGCTCTAAAGTAGAATAGTATCCGCTGATCCATGCCGGAAGTTCATTCTCCAGAGAAAGAGCCGTAAGCTCCTCGTAGTTGATAGGCTCCCCCGGAGTAATGCGATATGTTTCACACAGCTTCACATAATCCTCGTACACACTCTTAAGGTACTCATAAAGACTTTCACTTTCATTTTTCAGCAGCTTATACTGTCCCAGTATCTCATTAAACTGTCTGAAAAAGGAGGATAAAAAGTACTTCACTGCATCATTGCTGCTTTCAAAAAGTGCTTTCAGCTGCATACTGCTAAAGGGATATGCAAGCACTGACAGCTTTTCCTGCGCCCGGTATTCCATATAGGCCTCTGTACAACCTGCCTCACACAGACCGATTACATCCCCGTTGCGCAGATAATATCTTCCACCGGGATAAGTCACGCTGACCGTTCCTCTCATAATCATATACATGGTATCAATCTTTTGTCCGGTAGAAAATATAACTTCCCCTTGCTGTATTTCCTTCACCATGTTCATAACCCTGCTTTTCTTTTCGTTTATTAATCTTCTGCCCAGATCAGCGCACATCTTACAGCCTTCTGCCATCCCTTCAAAAGCTTCTTCCGGCGCTCCTCTTCCATTTTGCTGTCAAATGCTCTGCCAAGCTGCCAGTTTTCTTTGATTTCATCCTTATCCTTAAAGTACCCGCATGCAAGCCCTGCCAGATAAGCAGCTCCCAAAGCTGTGGTCTCAATACACTCCGGTCTGTAAACCTTTGCGTCAAGGACATCCGCCTGAAACTGCATCAGAAAATCGTTGGCACTGGCTCCTCCATCTACCTTAAGCCCGGATATGTTCACATGAACATCCTCCTCCATAGCTTTTAACACGTCATAGGTCTGATACGCAATGGACTCCAAAGTTGCACGAATAAAATGCTCCTTCTTACAGCCTCTTGTGATTCCCGTTATGGTTCCTCTCGTATAGGGATTCCAGTAAGGCGCCCCCATACCTGCAAACGCAGGCACCACATAAACCTCACTTGTATCCTCCACCTTTTCCGCATATTCTGATGTCTGGCCTGCTGTTTTGATCATGCGCATTTCATCACGAAGCCACTGCACTGCGGCTCCCGCCACAAAAACGCTGCCCTCCAATGCATATTCCACCTTATCGCCGCAGCTGGCCGCTATGGTGGTCAATAATCCGTTTCCCGAACTGACCGCTTCTGTTCCCGTATTCATTAAAAGGAAGCAGCCCGTGCCGTATGTATTTTTAACCTGTCCCTTTTCAAAACAGCACTGTCCAAACAGCGCAGCCTGCTGATCTCCTGCAATACCTGCAATCGGAATCCGCCCTCCTAATACGGAGCTTTCCGTCTCCCCGTAAATGCAGCTTGAGGGCTTTACCTCAGGCAGCATGGATTTCGGAATATGAAAGAGGGAAAGGAGCTGTTCATCCCAACAGAGATTATGTATATCGTAAAGCATGGTCCTGGATGCATTGGTATAATCCGTCACATGAATTTCGCTCTTGGTCAGATTGTAAATCAGCCAGCTGTCCACCGTTCCGAAAAGCAATTCTCCCGCATCCGCCCGCTGTCTTGCACCGGGCACATTCTCCAGTATCCACTCAACCTTGGTAGCGCTGAAATAGGCATCGGGAACCAGTCCTGTTTTCTCCCGTATCATTTCTCCGTATCCGGCCTTTACCAGTTCGTCCACTCTCTGGGCGGTTCTGCGGCATTGCCATACAATGGCATTGTACACCGGCTCTCCGGTAGTCCGATCCCATACAATGGTGGTTTCTCTTTGATTGGTAATTCCGATGGCGGCAATATCCTCCGGAGAAGCCCCCACCATAGCCATAGCCTCCGTAGTCACCGCCAGCTGCGAGGACCAGATTTCCATGGGATTGTGCTCCACCCAGCCGGGCTTCGGATAAATCTGTGTAAACTCCTTTTGCGCAATACTGAGAATTTCGCCCTTCTTGTTAAAAAGAATACACCGGGAACTGGTAGTTCCCTGATCCAGTGCCATAATATACTTGCTCATATACTATCCCCTTGTTTTCATAGTTTTATGTTATATTACCCAGCAATGTTCATGTTTCCCGTGGCAATCACAGAAATGCCCGTACCCGCCACATTTTCAATCAGTATATCCCCCACCTTTATCGGCGCCTTAACTGCCGTGCAGCGGATCTCCTCCATGCAGGCGGCTATCTTTCCTTTGGGAATCTCCTGTGCTGTTTTCACCGGGATCACCTTTCCTTCTCCTCCCTGCACACGGATAATGGAAGTAATCGTTCTGACCGGCGCCGTCATTTCGCTGCGTGCATAGGCTTCTCCCTTTTGACAGGTATTTCCGGTAATGTCAAGGCTTCCGTCCTCTTTCCTTTTCACCGTAACCAGACAGCCCACCGGACAGCCGATGCAAATCAGCTGGCTGGCTGCATCCCTTCCTTCCGGCAAAGCGCATTTGGTCTTTTGCGGAATTTTAGGTCTTACCGGCGTTCCCCAGTCACTTTGTCCTTTTAAAATGTATTCCGCTGCAAATTCACCGGCCTTTTCCGCCTCCTTGGACACATTGTCCACCAGATCATGCACATGAAGAACATTTCCGCAGGCAAAGATCCCCCGTGCCGTGGTTTCCAATCTGTCATTTACCACCGGTCCCTGCGTCATATCATCCATCCTTGCCCCTGCATCTAAGGTTAATTCATTTTCCGGTATCAGACCACAGGACAAAAGTACCGTATCGCAGCTTACATATTCCTCGGTTCCTGCTATTGGCTTTAAATTTTCATCAACTCTGGATATTGTAACCCCTTCCACTCTTTCTTTCCCATGTATCTGTGTCACTGTATGGCTGAGCTTTAAAGGAATTCCGTAATCATCCAGACACTGCACGATATTTCTGCGAAGGCCTCCCGAGTAAGGCATAATTTCCGCCACCAGCTTCACCTTTGCTCCCTGAAGCGTCATTCTTCTTGCCATAATCAGTCCGATATCACCGGAGCCTAATATCACAACTTCCCTACCGGGCATTCTTCCCTCTATATTCACATAGCGCTGGGCCGTTCCGGCAGAATATATTCCCGAGGGACGATATCCCGGAATATTCATGGCCCCTCTGGACCGCTCCCTGCATCCCATGGCAAGCACCACGGCTTTTGCTTCTATTCGGAACAATCCTATTTCTTTGTTCATGGCCGTAACTACACAGGAGGCTCCCGACTGCACATCTACCACCATGGTGTGAAGCAGACTGGGAATTTGCCTTTCCTGAATCATATCTGCATAACGTGCCGCATATTCCGGTCCTGTCAGTTCCTCCTGAAAGGTATGAAGTCCAAAACCGTTATGAATGCACTGATTTAAAATGCCGCCCAGCTCCCGGTCCCTCTCTAAGATAAGGATGTCCCGAATGCCCTTATCAAAAGCGGCAACAGCGGCAGCCATCCCTGCCGGGCCGCCTCCTATTATTACAAGCTCTTTCTTTCTATTCATAGGCGGCTCCCTTCTCCTCAGACTGATCTTCCGGCGTCAGATACCAGGACGCTTCTCCTGATTTTCTGATCTGGCTCTCGTCTAAGGAAAGCTCTGCTGCAAGAAGCTCCACCACCCTGGGGTTGCAAAAGCCTGACTGGCAGCGCCCCATACCTGCCCGGGTACGGCGTTTAATGCCATCCGTTGTAACAGCCCCAAGGGGTCTTCTGATTGCATCTAAAATTTCTCCCTCCGTAACCATCTCGCAGCGGCAGATTACGTTTCCGTAGGCAGGATTTTCGGAAATTAATCTATGCCTCTCCTGATCGGAGGCAAGCGCCATACTTGAAATTCCCTTACGGGTGCCGATAAAATTCTCCTTCATTGCCGGCTTTAAAACATCAATTACAATCTCTGCTACATATTCTCCCAAAGCCGGTGCACAGCTAAGCCCCGGAGATTCAATTCCGGCCACATCTACAAATCCCGGCGCGTCCTTGGCCTGGGCAATCAAAAAATCTCCTTCTGAATACCCCTCCGGCATTGCCGTAATATGCGCTCTCAGACCGGCAAAAGAGGTAATCACCTGATTTCCCGGAATATGGGGAACGCTTAACGCCGCCATCTGCTGAACCTGGCTCATGCCCTGTGCGGATGTGTCAACCCCATCCTTATTTTCAATATCCTGTGCTGTAGGACCTGTCAGAAGATTTCCGTGAACGGTAGGAGTCACCAAAATTCCCTTTCCCAATACGGTAGGCAGTTGAAACAGTGTATGACTCACTAAATTTCCCACCCGCTTATCATAAAGCAGGTATTCTCCTCTTCTGGGCGTAATCTCCATCCTGCTTTCGCATACCATATTGTGAATTTCATCGGCATGAACTCCGGCAGCATTAATCACTACCTTTGCTTCCAAGCATCCATGATTTGTTTCCACAAGATATCCTTCATTTTTTCTTTGAATATCCTTTACCTGTGTGCCAAAGCGAAACTCCACACCATTTGCTGCAGCATTTTCTGCCAGTGCAATGGTTAAGCCAAAAGGACATACAATTGCTCCTGAAGGCGCATAAAGAGCGGCCACTGCCTGATCTCCTGCCGCAGGCTCCAATTCTATAAGCTCCTGTCTGTTTAAGATCCGCAGCCCGGCCACACCGTTTGCTTCTCCTCTTTCCTTAAGTTCTTCCAGTCTGCCCTTTTCCTTTTCATCAAAGCAAAGCACCAAAGAACCGTTCTGTCTGTATGGGAAATTCAACTCCTCGGAAAGCTTTTGCATTCTCCTGCTTCCCTCTATATTCAGCCTTGCTTTCAGAGTTCCCGGCTTCGCATCGTAGCCTGCATGTACAATGCCGCTGTTTGCCTTGGAAGTTCCCTCGCACACATCCAGCGCCTTTTCAATCACAAAAACATTCAGCTGATATTTAGATAATTCTCTTGCAATGGCGCAGCCACTGACACCTGCGCCAATAATAATTACATCCTGTATCACCCTGTTCTCCTTTCGGGATCTTACGTTATTATTAGTATAACATACTTTTGAAGGGAAAGGATATATTGAGTTTACAAAGAAAAACCTATACCCTAAAAGCTTTAAGGGTATAGGTTAATAACCGCACATAAAAAGCATCGCTATTTACGAATCAGCTCCTGATTATTTACTTCTCTTCAGCGGTAAAGTATACAAAGAACACATCTCCATCGGAATCATCATCAAACATCTCAAGATAGGAAATAGAAAAATCCTTATATCCTTCAGGCACTTCAAATACCAAAAGACCTGTTTTCTCTTCCTTGACGCCCAGCTCATAAACTCCGGGAAGCTGATCATCACTTACAGGATCTACATAATAGGTAATGGGAACATCATAATCATCCTCCCCATCCGTATTCCACTGCACCTGAAAATCGGTATCATACATCTCGATAGATTCATTAAAGGTATTCTTTACAGTTACATCCGCAACAAGCAGGCGGTTGCCATCCTCAGGCAGATATCCGTTATACTCATCACAGAGATATGCACTGTTAACACTATAGTTAAAGAAATAAGTTACCATAGTATCGCCGAGACGTCCTTCCCCGTAACCATCCTCGCTTTTAATACCGCTTGACCCGCAGCCTGTCAGGCCAATAGCCAAAACAACTCCTAATAACGCATAAAGAAACTTTTTCACTTTTACTCCTCCTTCATTGTGTTTAATTTTCATTTCATCTAAAAGCATATAAACCACTGCTTTAAATGCAATTAAATTATATTCTACCAGGTCAGTACCTCATGCCCGTCATCCGTAACTGCCACGGTGATTTCCCACTGTGCAGAGGGCTTGCCGTCCTCCGTATAAACGGTCCAGCCATCCTCATCATCAATGAAAATCTCACTGGTTCCCATGTTTACCATAGGCTCTATGGTAAATACCATTCCCGGAACCATAAGCATTTCCGTTCCGGCCTTCGTTACATAACTGACAAAGGGCTCCTCATGAAACTCAAGCCCTACTCCATGACCGCCGATTTCCACTACAACACTGTAACCGTTGGCCTTGGCATGGTCATTGATTACCTGCGCCATATCCCCTAAAAAGTTCCATGGCTTTACCATGGTCAATCCTTTTTCCACACATTCTCTGGTGACCTGTACCAGTTTTTTCTTCTCTTCACTTACCTCCCCAATGCAGAACATTCTGGAGGAATCGGAAAAATATCCCTTATAAATGGTGGACACATCCACATTGACAATGTCCCCTTCTTTTAATACCACATCCTTGGACGGAATGCCATGACAGACCACTTCATTGATGGAAGTACACACGCTCTTGGGAAATCCCTCATAGTTAAGAGGCGCCGGAATGCCTCCCATTTGAACCGTCATATCATGCACCAGATCATCGATCTGCTGGGTCGTTACTCCCGGCCCGATCATTTTTTCCACTGCGTCAAGCACTGCAACATTAATGACGCTGCTGTCCCGAATCCCCTGAATTTGCTCTTTAGATTTCAGCATGCTTCTTTTGGGTACGATATGTCCTTCCAGTTCATAATGATGAACCTTCTCATCCAGTGCCATATGGCATGTTTTGTATTTTCTTCCACTGCCGCACCAACAAGGATCATTTCTTCCTATCTTTTCCATTTACTGCCACACTTTCTGATTTTTCACGGAAGGCTTCCTGAAACTTGGAAATATTATCGGAAATGCTGTTCTTCCTGAACACGCCGGAGCCGGCAACAAAAACATCGGCCCCCGCCGCAAGTACCTCTCTTACGTTTTTCTTTCCTACGCCGCCGTCTACTTCGATTTTAACATTAAATCCCCGGCTGTCAATATACTCTCTCATTCTGCGGATTCTGTCATAGGACTCCTGGATAAAAGCCTGTCCGCCAAATCCCGGCTCCACACTCATAATCAGCACCATCTCTATTTGACCCAGATAAGGAAAAACCGCTTCAAGAGGCGTCCCCGGCTTAATGGAAATTCCCACCTTTGCGCCGCAGTCATGAATCTTGCGAATCACCGCTTCAGGATCTTTGGCGGCCTCAAGATGAAAAGTAATGCCGTCTGCTCCACAGCGCACAAATTCCTCTATGTATCGTTCCGGGTCCACTATCATTAAATGCACATCAAAAAACTGCCCGCTTACAGGCCTGATGGACTCAATCAACGGCATACCAAAGGATATGCTGGGTACAAAAACCCCGTCCATCACATCAATATGAAGGTACTGGGCTCCTGCTTGTTCCGTTTCTTTAATCTGCTCTCCCAATTTCGTAAAATCTGCTGCCAGAAGAGAGGGGGCCAAAATATACATGTCTTTCAACCTTTCCATAATAGCATCATCTGTACTTGCATGAAGGAAGAATGGCTATGAAAAGCCATTCTTCTCCCAATCAGCTATTTATTCTTATTTCAGAAAATCCTTAATCTGCTCAAAAATACCCTTTCCATCCAGCTTATACTTTTCAACAAGCGCTGCTGCAGATCCTGATTCACCAAACACATCCTGCATGCCAATCTTAAGTACCGGTACCGGATAAGCCTTGCAAAGCGTATCGCATACGGCGCTTCCAAGTCCTCCGATTACAGAATGCTCTTCCGCCGTAACAACCTTTCCTGTCTTCTTAGCGGATTGAATGATAAGCTCTTCATCCAAAGGCTTAATGGTACAGATATTAATAACCTCTGCGCTGACGCCCTCTGCTGCAAGCATCTCCGCTGCCTCCAGCGCATTGCCTACACAAATGCCGGTAGCCACAATGGTGATATCCTTACCCTCACGGACCACTGTTCCCTTGCCGATCTCAAATTTATAGTCGGGTCTGTCATTAATTACGGGACATGCCGCACGTCCAAATCTCATATAGACAGGACCCACATACTCTGCAGCCGCCTTAACCGCCGTCTTTGCTTCAATATCATCTGCCGGACACATAACCACCATGCCGGGAATGGTTCTCATAAGGGCAATATCCTCATTGCACTGATGGGAAGCACCGTCCTCACCTACCGTAATACCAGCATGGGTTGCTCCGATCTTAACATTTAAATGAGGGTATCCTACGGAATTTCTCACCTGTTCATAAGCTCTGCCTGCCGCAAACATTGCAAAACTGCTGACAAAGGGAATTTTGCCTGTAGTCGCCAATCCTGCAGCAATACCTACCATATTACATTCTGCAATACCGCAGTCAATATGTCTGTCGGGATAAGCCTTTTTAAATACGCCTGTCTTAGTAGCCGCAGCCAGATCGGCATCCAGAACTACCACATCGGGATTTTCTGCTCCCAGCTCTACCAACGCATTGCCATAGCTTTCTCTGGTTGCAATCTTTTTTACTGTATTGTCTGCCATTATGCTTCCTCCTTTAAAAGCTCTTCACCTATTTTGTTCAGATCCGCCATTGCCACTTCGTACTGCTCATCATTGGGCGCAGTACCATGCCATGCTGCGTTTCCTTCCATGAAGGAAACTCCCTTGCCTTTTAAGCTGTGTGCAATAATGGCAGTAGGCATACCCTTGGTTTCTCTGGCTTCCTTAAATGCTGCGCGAATCGCATCAAAGTCATGAGCATCAATGTTGATAACATGGAAATTAAACGCTTCGAATTTCTTATCAATCGGATAAGGAGAACATACATCTTCAATAGCTCCGTCAATCTGAAGTCCATTATTATCAACAATCACTACCAGATTATCCAGCTTACGGTGGCCCGCAAACATGGAAGCCTCCCAAACCTGTCCTTCCTGAATTTCTCCGTCACCTAAAAGCGTATATACCCTGAAATCCTTTCCGTCCAGCTTAGCGGAAAGCGCCATTCCCACTGCAGCTGAAATACCCTGTCCCAAAGATCCGCTGGACATATCTACACCGGGAATATGCTGCATGCAGGGATGTCCCTGAAGATAAGACCCCAGCTTCCGCAGGGTAACCAAATCCTCCACAGGGAAAAATCCTCTGTGCGCCAATGTGGAATATAGACCGGGAGCCGTATGTCCTTTCGACAGTACGAAGCGATCCCTGTCTGCCATTTTTGGATTTTGGGGATCAATATTCATTTCTTCAAAATAAAGATAAGTGTAAATGTCTGCCGCCGACAGAGATCCGCCCGGGTGTCCTGCTTTTGCGCTGTGAACAGCAGTAACTATGCCCTTGCGCACTTCATTGGCCATTTTTTTAAGCTCCAGATTGTTCATGATTACCTCCATTCCCGTATTTGTAACCTCTCAAATATATTTTATTTGCTATTAAGCCACAAATATTTTAACATATTCAAAATTTTGCGTCTACATGATATTCGTGCTAAGTGTTTTTCACTTTTTGCTATTTTTTATCGTACTTTTTCTTTTAACGGCCTCATAGAATCAAAGGAGTATTTCCTTGAGGTTGCTGCTTTGTCTCCCAGAAAAAAACTGACCAAAAAACAATGGGCTCTTTTTATTAGCGTTTTCATTCTCGCTGTTACAGGTATTCTCATTGTCTGTATACTTACCAATGACGTTCGGAAATTCAGGCTTCTTTCCAGAAATTTATTTGTCTCCGAGCTCTCCGGAGATACCTTAAGCCTGCATTATACTCTGGCATATCCTGAAAAATATAATCTTGATGCACAGAACCCGCTTCCCATATATCATGCGGTTACCCCACAGGACGCCGCCTATATCCAATCTCTTCTGGATCAATTATCCGATATCAATCCAGATCACTTAAATGATGAGGATGCCTATACCTATGGTCTTCTAGTCCGCTATTTGACCCTGCAGCTTTCGGGAACCGCATTCCCCTACTATAGGGAACCTTTGTCCCCTTCCTCCGGCATGCAGGCTTCTCTTCCCATTCTGCTGGCAGATTATACCTTCCGCTCGGAAGAAGATGTGGAGGATTATCTTGCCATTCTGGATCAGACCGACAGCTATTTTGATGCTCTGATTCAATACGAACAGGAAAAATCATTACAGGGTCTTTTCATGTCCGAGGATGCGGCCGCAAAAATCATCCTGGAATGCTGCTACATCATGGATGAAGATGCGTTATCCTCGGGGACGCATTTCCTTCATTCCACCTTCGCCGAGCGTCTGGACGCACTTAAAGAGCAGGGGCTGATAAGCAGTCAGCAGTATGACATGTTGTGCTCCGAAAACGACCGGCTTCTTACCACCGTTATGGCGCCTGCCTATGAAAAAACTGCCGATGCCTTTACCATCCTTTCCGGCAGCGGTCAGAACGAGGAAGGACTCTGTCATTTCCCGGACGGAAAAGCCTATTATGAATATCTTCTTTCTCTCAACACAGGCAGCAGCAAAAGCATTCCGGAAATCAAACAGCTTCTTTTTCAGGATTTTCAGCAGAACTATGTCTCCCTGATCAGACTGCTGGCGGAATACCCGGCGCTTTCCTATTCCGACACCCGCCAGACCGCTGACCTGCCTTTTTCAACTCCCGAGGAAATGCTAAACGACTTACAAATTCGTATGAAGGAAGACTTTCCTGCATTCCCAAGCACTCAAGAGGATTTTGCTCCGGTATGCACCGTCAAAAGCGTTTCCTCCTCTATGGAGGATTATTCCAGTCCGGCTTATTATCTTACGCCGCCTATCGATGACCTGAATACTAATATTATATATATCAATCACAAGAATCAGCCCGATTCTTTGACCTTATACACCACCTTAGCCCATGAGGGCTATCCCGGGCATCTCTATCAGACGGTTTACAGCCAGCTGTACCTGAACAATCAAAAAAACACCTCCATCAGGAGTATTTTGAACTATGGCGGCTATGTAGAGGGTTGGGCCTATTACGTGGAAAATATGTCCTACCTTTATGCTGAATCCATTGTCAAAGACGATTCTCTTACCTCAGCCTGGTATGAGGTATGCCGCCTAAACAGAAACCTTCAGCTTTGCATGTATTCTCTCCTGGACATTGCCATTCACTACGAGGGTGCCAGTCCTTCTCAGGTACAACAGATTTTGACAAAAATCGGAATATCCGATACCGCCGCCACCACTGCCATCTACCAATATATTGTGGGAGAACCCACCAATTATCTGAAATATTATCTGGGTTATCTGGAATTTCAGGAATTGAAACTAAGGGCACAGGAACTGTGGGGGGAGGATTTCTCGACTATGCGCTTTCACCGGTTTGTTTTGGAAACCGGTCCTTCCGACTTTCAGGGCCTCCAAATAAGACTGGAGGCCTCCGGGGCGTCCTCCTGATTGGTACGCTACTCCTCTTCCATCATGCTCTCCAAATATCCGCCATCCCACAAAAGGATTTTCAGTTTCTTTGCTGCCTCTACCGCAGGGGCAGTGAAATACTGATTGGTCATCACTGCTCCCACCATCCGGTCATAATAATCCCTGCCCGCATATGCCTCCTGAACCGCTTTTACACCTACAGGGGTCGTGTAGCATTTACATTGAATCCCATAGGTAACGCCATCCTTTTCCGCAAGAATATCGATTCCGTAATCCCCGCTTCCTTTGGTCACCTCCACCTCCACAAAACCCTTCTGCCTGAGCAGATCTGCACAAAAGCGCTCAAATTCATGCCCTTCCATATCCTCAAACAGCGCCGGTCTTCTTCTCCTTCGAACAATCACAAACGCTATTACCGCAATAAGCAGTAAAAGCACTGCTGCCAAAATTCCTGCTTTTAAATGAAAATACATTCCCATACCTGTGCCTTTCCCATTATTTGACAAAAAACGAAATACTTCTATACTCATTGATTATTATACCTTTCTTCTACATAAAAGGAGCTGCTATGGAAAATTTGATTTTCAGCTTAAACGCAACCGTCCCTGTGTTTCTGATTATGGTAATCGGATATTTTTTAAGAAGATGTAACATTGTGGATGAACCCTTTGTGAAAACCCTGAACTCCTTCAATTTCAAGGTTACTCTTCCCGTGCTTCTCTTCCGGGACATCACTGAATCGGATTTTCTTTCCGTATGGGATACCAAATATGTACTCTTCTGCTTTCTTTCCACTCTGATATGCATTGCCTTTATTTGGATTATAACAGCTAAGGTGTCCAATAAAAAGGATCTTGTGGGAGAATTTGTTCAGGCTTCCTACCGGAGCAGGCTTTGAGGGCAAAAAAGCGCTGGCCAAAATAAAGCCAACGCTGATTTGTTCCTTTATAAAGCTGATCCTGCAGCCTGCTGTTTTTCTCCCTGTGGCTATCGGCATGGGCTTTCGCACCGACAAGCTGGTTGCTCTTCTTATCATGCTTGGGGCTCCCACTACCGTCAGCTGCTATATTATGGCGAAAAATATGCGCCATGAAGGTGTTCTTACCTCCAGCGTGGTAGTTGCAACCACCTTTTTAAGCTCGGTTACCATCACCGCATGGCTCTATCTTTTAAAATCCCTGCAGCTGATCTGACCCTCCCGCTTTTACTGAACACAGATACGGAAGGAATAACTGATATCTTTTTCTCCGCTTATGCGATACGCCGGCTCCACATCTGATCCCCAGCTGTCAATTCCGCCTACGCCTCTGACCGCTCCGTAAATGCAAAGCACCGTCCTCCTTGCAGGAGGAAGCTCTTCCATATGTGTGGCATTTTCCAGCTCACAGGCCGTATAGGGAAGACATGAAAAGGCAAGCCCGTCCAGTTCAAAGCGAAGCGATGTTGTCTGCTTTTCTTTATGGGTATTGTCCAGCTCCGTACTTCTGTATACGGTAAGACTTCTGGTGTTCATATGCATACCACAGTCCTGAGGCACCAGATAAGGAGTTACCGGAAGTCCTGAAATCTCATAAATGCCTTTCTCGCCGCCTGCCATTCTGTCAGGATAGGTTTCGCCTGACAGACCTTCATAAACATATTTATCTGCGCAGGTCGGCATAATCATCCGCAGACCAAATACCGGAAGCTCAGGAAGCCCCTGCTGCCCGTAATAATAAACGTTTACCCTGATTTCTCCGTTGCTGTCCACAAGATAACTTACTTTTATCTGTGTTTTCGGATTGGTAATCGTCTCATAGGTATAGATAATCTCCACCTTTTCTGCGGTTTCATTGCCAGTGTATTTGTTATTTTCCGGTCCCACGGGAAAAGGAATATCCTCCCCGTCCACACGAATCTGACTTTCCACACGGCGGATAAACATATCCGCGCTCAGCCACATGCCACTCCTTAGCGGGAATCCGTTTCCTCTGTCATTGTCGGTAGTGGCTCTCCAAAAGGTAGGACAGGGTGTCCGATACAGCCATTCTCTGCCCTGAACGGACAAAGATTCCATTCCTCCCGTAGCACGGGAAAAAATATAATGAAACTCCTTTCCATCGGCAGTTCCATGAAGGCCAAGGGTCACATCACCGTATATAATATTCAATTTCTTTTCCCTCGCAAGTTTGCTTTTCTTTAAGGAATTATTTGTGCAAGCCATAGTAATATTTCACCTCCTGCATAGCCGGTTTCTCCGTTCTGTCAGCAAAAACAATGCCATTTCCCGAAAATTCGTAGTCGCAGGGCCTGTCGTCGAAGTCTCCTCCGTAGCGCAAAACCTTTTGACCGGTCACCTCATCCTCTACCATCAGCGCCTGATCAATGTAATCCCAAATAAAACCGCCCTGATACATCTCAAATTCATCAAGAAGCTGTATATAAGAATTCATTCCGCCCAGTGAATTTCCCATATCATGCATATATTCACATAAAATATATGGCTTTTTAGGATTGTTCTCAAGATAATTTCTTACGGCCTGCGGAGTTGCATACATATTGCTTTCCACATCGGATACCTTATCCTCATATTTTCTGTTTTGACATACTCCTTCGTAATGAACCAGCCGTCCGTCCGCCTTCTTTTTAAAATAACGGTTCATGGCCTCTATATCGTCACCCACATAAGATTCGTTCCCAAGAGACCAGAAAAGAATGGAGGTATGATTCTTGAAATATTCAAAATTGCTCCTTGCACGATCCAGCACCGCTTCCTTCCATTGCGGCAGGGAACAGGGTACATTCCAGGAGGGATCAAGTGCGCCCATCTTTAACCATGACCCATGGCTCTCCAGATTGGTTTCCGACATCACATAAATGCCATTTTCATCACACATATAATACCACGGAATTTGATCCGGATAATGACAGGTACGCACAGCGTTAATGTTATTTCTAAGGAAACACTGCATATCCTGCTCCATCTCCTTCATTCCAATGCATCTTCCGCCCTCTGCGCTCCACTCATGACGGTTCACACCGTTAAGGATCAGACGCTTTCCGTTTAAATGTATTACCTTGTTTATCATTTCCAGCCTTCTGAATCCGATTCTGTAAGGCACAACTTCTACCAGCTGATCCGCTTCGTTATACAGTTTAATCGTCAATTGATACAAATATGGGGTATGATTATCCCAGGGAATTACCTTTCCCACACTCCGGGGCTCCGGCTTGCAGCAAGCTTCTATATAGGAAACTGCCCCGTCTTCCTTACCCTGGGCCGGCAGCGCTTTCACATTCCCCGGAAGGAGCATACTGCGCTTAAGCAATTCTTTTCCTTCCTTATCCTGAAGTAAAATCTCTGCCCTTCCTATGGCTCCTTCCTTCATGGAAATTTTAAGGTCAAGGCCAAAGCTTCCCGTTTCATCCTCATTAAGCACTGGCTTTGCCCAGAAATCCTCCACATGTATTTCAGGCTTGGCATACAGCGTCACATTACGAAAGATTCCAAAGAAACGGAAAAAGTCCTGATCCTCCAAAAAAGCTGCGCTGCTTCTCTTATGAACCTCTACCGCCAGACGGTTCCCCTTTGCCCTGATATAGGGCGTTAAATCAAACTCAGCCGGAGTAAAGCTGTCCTCCGAATATCCTACAAAACTTCCGTTTATCCACAGATACATTGCCTGCTCCACACCTTCAAAGCGAATAAATACCCTCTTATCCAAAAGTCCCTGATCCAAATCAAATTCCTTCACATAGGAACCTACCGGATTATAAGAAGCCTCGCTAAAACTGCCCTTCCACACAGCCTTTTTGTCAAGACTGTAAGCGGGACGTCTGAAAATATGACCCTCCCACGGATACATAATGTTAATGTAATGAATTTTGTCATAACCCGCCATTTCAACATGGCACGGCACCTTAATCCGGTCGAAGCCGGAAATATCATAGTCTTCCTTAAAAAATTCCGCCGGACGTTCCTTTGCACATACGCTGTAACGAAACTGCCACATTCCGTTTAAGGACTGCTCCAAAGAATTTTCTTCTTTGCAAAACTCCTCCTCGTTCACAAAAAAATAATGATCGCTGTGCGCCGGTATCCTGCCCACCTCAAACACTTTCGGATCATCCAGCCATTTGATTTCTGCTTTCATAGCCTGCTCTCCTCGCTCACTTAAAATCATTCAAAAAATTTACCCTCTGTATAATTTATTCTGCCATTTTATTCCATATTGGTCAATGCTCTTTCATCAATCTGCAAAGCTGTTTCCACTTATCTTCCAGCCACTCTGATCCCTCCATGCTGTTTTCCAGCAACCAAACGGAATCCACCCGGCTTTCCAAATGCGCTTCCGTGTCTTTCAAATGTGCCTGACCGGCATAATAATTATGCAGAAACAAAGAGCATCCCCAATTATCACCAGGCACTTCTTTAAAATAAAATTCATTATTTCTAAATACAAAGCTTGCTCCGTTTCCACCCACACAAACAGAAAACTGTTTATCATAGGCAAACACGTTCCCATAAAATTCTGTCAAAAGCCCCTGATCCTCTACCGCAATTCCGCGTCCGTCTCTTAAACTGATGTTATATCTCAAGATCGTCTTTTCATAATTCTTATTATAATTCAGACTGCTGCAGTCAAGCCAAAAGCCTCCCTCATTATCATGAGAATAATTGTATTGAAATACGGTTGTTCCTTCTGTTCCCCAATCCGTATCAAAAGCCGTTCCATCGCCGGTAAACATCCGGGTTTTTGCAACTTCATTCCTTTGAATTAAGGCATCCTTCACCGCACATACCCATATTCCTGCAATCAGCCGGGTCTCCTCACAGGTACCCAAAGCGCCTGCATCATAGCATACATTTCCGTCTATTAAAGGTGAAACACTGTTTGCAACAATAATTCCATCGGAGCCCGTCCTTTCAATACGATTGCCTCTTACCACTATACCTGTATGATGTATATCATTAATGAAATCCTCTTCCTGATTAATCCGGATTCCGCTTGTCAAAACATCATGAATATAATTATTAATTATATGAATATGGTGAAGATGATTATCTCCTGAACTTCTTCCCGGCATGGTAACATAAACCGCCCCATTCCAGTACATGCTGTTATAAGTTTCTCTGTCCCGTCTATTTTCTCCTGTCACATCCAGTATTTCGCAATTTCTTACTGTTATATCCTCTGTGATGCCTTCCGATCTGCCTTCAATACAAATTCCCTGACGTACCGCCTTATCACACGCATGATTTCTAACCTTCAAATTTTCGACAATATAATGGCTGCAGCCCTTTAGCCAAACGCCAGCATAGGCACCGCATCCGTCAATTTCCGGTTTTTCTCCAATTCCATAAGAGGAAATTTTAACGGGATATCTTTCCATGCCGTCTCCCTTAGGCATCAGGGTTCCCTGCCAGCTGCAGCCGCATCTGAATAAAAGCTCATCCCCCACTCCAAATACCATACTGTTTACTTTTTCAAGGCTTTTCCACGGCCTCTCCTGCAAGAGGCCGCTATTATGATCATCTCCGTTATTGCTGTCTACATAAAAAATTCTTCCTGCCATTTTCTTTTCCTTCTATTTAACATACTATGACGGATCACCCAGCACAAAGTGTACAACCCCGCAATCATACTGTGCCCAGATTCCATGCCTTCCCTCATCTCCTGAACGAAGCCTGTCAACCACATACTCTCCGTTTTCAAAATGCCCTTCCTCAATACGGATTAATTCCATGTTATGTGCCTGATGTTGGAACAGCATAATATTTGCAGGCAGGGAACCATCCGTTAAAGTCATTTTCTGCCAGTACAACCTTACCTTATGTCCCACCAAATAAAATTCCCTGTCACTTACCCTAAACAATAAGCCTCTTGCCGTTTCCTCCTCCAGACTACCCGGAATGTGATTGATATTGACCAGGTCTTTATTATGTCTGTAATCCATTGCAACCCA
Source organism: uncultured Lachnospiraceae bacterium (assembly GCA_964393865.1). Lineage (GTDB taxonomy): Bacteria > Bacillota > Clostridia > Lachnospirales > Lachnospiraceae > Suilimivivens. The sequence continues at coordinate 7,592 of CAYMUW010000001.1, read as the reverse complement.
GCCCACATATTCCGCAATTGCCCCTGCATAAGACACCCTGCAAATCCAATCGCCGATTTCAATACGGGAAGCATCCTGTCCCACACGCTGCGTCAATGTATAAACCCTATCCGTTCCGCCATATTTAATCAAAAGTTCCTGTGCGTTTTTCAACATTTCAAAGGAATGTTGTATCCCTTTAGCGCTTTCCAAAAGCCGGCCATCCTCATCCAGACAGCTTTCTACTCCAAAAATATGATACCCGATTGCCTTATGCTTACCTATTGCCTCAAACATCATCGTTGCATTGACATTGGTAGGACCCGATTCCGGAATATAAAAGGGAAATCCCTCTACATCATAGCTTTCCTGCGTCCGCATAATAAGCTCCGGCTGTAATTCGTATATGTCGGGTGCAATTGTATCCAGATAGCTGCATGCTGCATACCATGCCGGTAAAACCTTAGAAACGGCACCTCCTGAAGGATAATCCAGGCCGGCCAGACTCCAGCCGCACTCTCCGTTTCTATCCGTCCAGACATTGACATACATAAAAATGTCATAAATCTGCTTTCCTGCACAGGCAATATCATCAATATACTTTGCGGTTGCCCATGCAATACACAGCTCTGCGCCAAACCGGCCAAATACCTCACTGTAGCTTCCGGCTTCCTTTCTTCCACATTTCTCCCAGGCCACACCAAGGCTCGCCTTATTCGCTTTCGCTGCTTCTATCAACTCTGCGGGAACCTCGCCCTCAAAGGCCTTTGTTCCCTTTTCGCTAAAATCCCTGATAGAAGCAGCATACATTCCCGGCTCATTTTCCACCTGAACCGCTATAACGGTTCCGACTGTCTCATCATATTCCCTGATAAATTCCATCAGCTTACAGAAAGCCTTCTTATCCTGCTCTCTGTTTTCTTCATAAAAGGGAGACAATACAGTTGTTTCGGTTCCATCCTTACAAAGACAGCGAGGAAATCGTTTTTTATCCAGCTTGACCCATGAGGGCGTGTACTCCATCTGTCCGTTTTTCCATGTACCAAACCAGAGAATAACCGCATGTAGATTATTTTCCCTGATTCTGTCAATAATTCTTCTTACATATTCAAAATCATATGCTCCTTCTTTCGGTTCAAACGCATCCCAACAAACCGGCACAGCAACCGTATTAGCGCCAATTGCCTTCACGCTTTGAAAGGCAACCTGAACATCCTTCTCATATTTTTTCCCTTTTTCGGCTCCTAACGCATACCCTGATGAATTATGAAGCTGTGCTCCTATGGAGAAAAACGGTTCTCCAAGCACTGTAAAATATTCATGTTTTTTCATAAATGATATTCCTCCATATTATAATCATATATAATTCCAATATCTATTTATAGCTTGATAAACTGATGCCCTTGATAATCTGTTTCTGAAAAACAGCGTAAACTACAATAACCGGAATAATCATAATGGTGGCTCCCGCCATCAGAAGACCGTAATCCTGAGAGTACATATTCTGCATTAACGCAAGACCTACCGATAAGGTATAATGCTTATCGTCATTGGACATAATAAGTGGCCATAGGAAGGAGTTCCATCCATTGATAAAAGTCAGCACGATTTGAAGCGAAAGGATCGGCTTTGTTAAAGGGAGGATAATCCTTGTGAAAATGTAAGCCTCACCTGCTCCGTCAATCTTGGCTGCCTCAAGAAAATCGTCAGAAATCGTTCCAATAAACTGCCGGAAAAGAAAAATGGCGAATGCAGATACCAGTCCCGGCAACACCATACCGGTATACGTGTCGGTAAGCCCCAGCAGGTTCATGATCACATAAATTGGTATCATCGTTACCTGTGATGGTATCATCAATGTACAAAGAACAATTACAAAAAGAACATTTTTTCCCTTAAACCTGAATTTTGCAAATCCATAGCCTGCCATGGAATTAATCAAAACTCCCAAAAGCGAATAGGCCGTAATAATCACCGTATTTTTCAGATAAACGCCAAAGCTCATATCCTCAAAAAGTTTTTCAAAATTTGCCGTAGTAGGATTTCGGGGGAAAAGGGTAGGTACGCTCTGCCCAATCTCCAAATTGGTCTTAAAGGAGGAAAGAATCATCCAGAAAAAAGGAAAGCACACCAGACATCCCACTATGAATAAAATAAAGACTAATATTCCATTTTCTATCATCTTTTTTCTTTTCATGATCTTACTCCTTATTTGTCATTTTTAGCCTGAAGCCATAACTGCACCAGAGTCACAACAAGGATAAACGCAAACAAAATAACTGATGCCGCCGCTGCCTGCCCGAAGCGTCCTGACCAAAATCCTGTACGATATACATAGTAGGTCATTGATATGGTACTGTTGGCAGGACCGCCCTCTGTCATAACATAAACCTCTTCAAAATACTGAAACCATCCAATAAGTGTTGTAACGATTACGAAGAAAACAGAAAACATGATGTTAGGAAGCGTGATCTTGAATAACTGAGTCAGCTTTCCCGCACCATCAATTGATGATGCCTCATACAATTCCTTTGGCACCGATTGCAGCGCCGCTAAGAAAATCAACATATTCAACCCCATGTTTCTCCATACAGAAAGAATCAGCAATGAATTTTTGGCAGTAGACGTGCTTTTCAGCCACATGATCGGTTCCAGACCAATAAACTCCAGCATATCATTAAATAGTCCAATAGATGGATTAAATAAATACAACCAAACAATGGATACCGCTACCATATTCGTCACGGAAGGAGAATAAAATACTGCACGGAAAAAGGAAAAGATTTTTCTTTCTCCACCGCCATGGAGTAAAAAAGCCAGAAAAAATGACACAATAATAACTATCGGTACTCCCACACAGACATAATAAAGCGTATTGGTTATGGACTTTAAAAAAACCCTGTCCGATAAAATATTGGCATAATTAGTAAATCCGGTAAATTTAAGCAGATTCCATTTTCCAAGCTGGGCCAGTCCAAGATTTGTAAAGCTGATTCCAAAAGTAATCAAAATCGGTATAATGGAACAAAATAATAAAATAAATACTGCCGGAGCAACAAAAACATACGGTGTCAAACACTTTGCCTTTTTCACTTTTATCCTCCATATATCTAAAAGGGCTTATGCGGACGGCTGAGTCACCAGCCGTTCGCCCAGCCCTTTTCACTACATTGCTAAAAAGCTTTTATTGATTACTGTCCAGCACATTCTGTGCAAATTCATTTAACTCATCACAAACTGTCTGTATATCCTCTTCGCCTACGGAAATTCTCTCATATGCGCTTACAGCTTCAATTCCGATTTCCTCAATTTCAGGAACCTTCGGGAACGCCTTGGCGTTATTAATCTGTTCACCAAATACGGAAAGAACAGGATCATTAGCCAGACTATCATCTTCCCACGCTTCCTTTACTGCCGGCAGTGCGCCATTGATCTCATTGTATTTTAATTCATTTTCTGTCCGGGTCAAAAACTCAATCAGCTTGACCGCTGCGTCCTCATTGGTTGTCCAACTGGGGATAACAAGATTGGAGCCTGCATATACGGAATCATTTGTTGCGGAACCCTTAGGCCATACGGCAACTGCCCATTTTCCATCCATTTCAGCTACGGACTGAAGCTGTCCGGCCTCCCATGTACCACCGAAGCATGCTGCAACCTCGCCGTTTGTCAGCTTTACATAGCTTCCTACATTGTCCGTTACACGCTCTGCAAGTCCTGCCTCATAAAAAGAATTCAGGTATTCCATTGCTTCAATGTATTCCGGCTGGTTAAATACAGCCACTCTGTCCTCGGTAACGATTTCTGAACCACTCTGATAAGGGTAGCAGAATAACTCATTATAATTTCCTGCTGCGCCAATGTAGAAGGGTTTAATTCCCGTCTGCTCATTAATCTTCTTACACGCTTCGAAAAACTCTTCCTGAGTTGCAGGGAACTCTGTATATCCTGCATCTTCAAACAAATCGGTTCTGTACAGCATGCAGTATACATCAACAATCCATGGCACGCCATAATACTTATCGTTCATCTTCAAAGAATCATAAGATGCGTCAAAAAATCTATCCTTGCTAAATCCTTCCACTGTATCAAGATAACCTGTCATATCAATAATTGCATCTGCTGTTACCAGCTCCGCCGTTCTCGAAACAGCTGTCTGCATTACATCAGGTCCGCTCTGAGAAGCAATGGCAGTTAAAAGCTTTTCACTTAAATTCTGCCACGGTATGCTCTGTACATTAACCTGAATACCGGTCTCGGCCGTAAACTCCTGAATCAACGGATCAATACCGGATGTGCTGTCACCCATGTACCAAAATGTAATTGCATCGGAAGATGCCTCCGTATCGCCGGATGCAGAGGATTCCTGACTATCTGCACTGTCCTGTGCCGATTCCGTCTGTTCTGTTTCATCTGTTTCAGTTTGAGGAGTATCAGCATCTTTTGCTCCACAACCAACAAGCATACTCATGACCATAGCTACGCTTAAAATCGTTGATATTAATTTCTTTTTCATCTTTTTCCTCCTTTATTCTCGAATAATCCCAAGTATTTCCAAGTTTTGTGCATATTGCACATTTGAAACCGATTTCATATTTTTATTTTATCACACATTGCTTATAAGTCAATCACTTTTTGAAATCGGTTTCATTTTTGTGTAAAAACAATGAAGATTAATAAATTATTTTGGTATTTTTATATAAAATGTAGGGAATTATTTTGACTTAAAAAGAAAAAGTAAATGAAATCATCCCTTGTGTAAAGGTGTTAATTCCATTTACTTTATGAAAGAAATTTTTCAGTCTTTTCCAGCCGATACCGCTCCGCTGCTTTCCTTCAAAACAAGAGACGGTTTAATTTTCTGTAAAAATGGCACCTCTTCTCCTTCAATTGCTGCTATCGCAGTATTAACCAGTTTCTGCCCAAACAAGCTATAGTCATAATCAATACTGGTAAGTTTAGGAGTCAAGAGATCAGAAAAATATGTATTATCATAGCTGACAACCGAAATATCTTCGGGAATACGATAATGGTGCTCTGTAATACTTCTCATTACGCCTGCTGCCGAAAAATCATTGATTGCCACTACTGCTGTCGGAACCTCATTTCTGACGAACAATTGATTCATTCCCGCATATCCGGTTATATAATTATATTCACCGTCCACAATATACTCTTCGCGGTACTCTATTCCATATTTTTCCAATATCCTTCTGTATGTCAGATACTTCTCATGTGTAGATGTAACATCTCTCCGTCCACCCACCAATGCAATCTTTCTGTGTCCCAGTCCGATCAAATGTTCCAACAAAAGCTCTGCGGCCTCGTTGGCATCAATTTCTATCCTGTAACAATTCTTGACATTCAGATTCCCTCCGGCAACAATAGGAATGTTAGGGGATATTCTGTTTATCTTCTCCACATATTCAGGATCGGAAACAAGATCATCCACACCGCCGCCTAACTGTATAATACCTGCCACCTGATATTGTTGTAGCATATCAAAATGCTGAATTTCTCTATCCAAAACCCCTAATGAATTACACAGCAGCACTGTGTATCCGGCCTTTCGCGCCGCATCCTCACACGCAACAAATACCTCTGCATAAAATGGATTTCTCACATCAGCAACAATAATGCCTATAACTCTGCTTTTGGTGTCAGAAAGACTCTTTGCCAATGCGTTAGGTTTAAAATTATACTTATCAATTAAATATTGAACCTTTTCCTTCTTTTCCTTTCGAACATTTACACTGTTAGTGAGTACTCTGGATACGGTAGCAGGAGAAACCCCCGCCTCTCTTGCTATATCGTATATTGTGATTGCCTTGTTTTCCATAATTCTGTAATATCTTCTCTTTCATATGTTTTGCAACCGCTTTCATATTATCTATCATAGACAATCAGTCTTTTCTTGTCAAGATATTATTATACCGAATCACTAAAATTCGGTTTTATCTATTTTCTCCTTTTACTGTTCACCCATACCAAACTTTCTTGCCCTGAAAGTACATTTCAAATCCATAGGGCGGCTCCCATGTCCAGGTCAGACCAAATTTGCGGTAAGGCTCTTAGATTTCATCACACTGTGCCATTACCTTAAGTTCAGAGTCAAATAATTTTATATCCATAATTTGAAGCCTCCATATGACTGTAGTATGTTTATTTACTACCGCAGTCTTATATGAGTGTCAATATATTTTATCTTTTTATTGACTCTGACGTTTCATCATAGTTTATAATGAGCCAGACGGGAGGAATCAAATATGCGGACTGTAAACGAAGTAAGCAAGCTAACCGGTGTAAGTGTGCGCACACTACATCATTATGATGCCATTACATCATTCCCGCCAGCACTACGCTTGCGATAATTCCTGCCAGGGTGGAAATCAGCGCTCCGGTAAGTGTGTATCTGGTTTTGGTTACCTTTGCCGCCAAAAAATATACACTCATAGTATAAAAAATAGTCTCGGTACAGCTCATCATGATTGAGGTGATAATCCCAATCATAGAGTCTGTACCGTAATTTTTAAAAATATCCAGTACCAGCCCGGTCGCCGCAGAGGATGAAAACATCTTAATAAACGCAAGCGGCACCAGCTCCGCCGGAAACCCGGCCCTTTCACTTAAAGGCCGTACCAGATTTCCAAGAAAGGTTAAAAAACCGGAAGCACGCAGTATACCCACCGCTGTCATAAGAGCAATCAAGGTAGGCATAATTCCAACTACTGTTTTTAACCCGTCTTTGGCGCCCCTTACGAAATCTTCATAAACATTGGTCTTATTAACCACGCCATAGGCTATAATGTAAAAAATGATCACCGGTATGATAATGTTGGAAATATTCGATAAAACGGAAGCCATATATTATATCCCATGCTTTTGCATCTACTACAATATATGGCTTCTTTATTTAAAGTATTCTAACTCTCTTTTCCCACATAGTCCATAAGCTCCGACTCTTCCATTTGCAGCCTTCGAGCCGCTTCCGCAAATGTAATAAGACTATCACAAATTAATTCTCTGTATGTTTCGATTCTTCCTTGAGAAATTCCCTTATTCAATATCGTCTTAGCTTCATATTCAAGCACCTTTCCACCCATGACTGACTTCACTCCTTCCCTTATCCTGCTATAATTTCTTGCAATATGCTCCCTTATGACTCTATAATCTTCCATAAGATTATTCACCTGAGTATCATCCTCATTATACTCTTGAAAATGACCTTCATATGAGAAAATATGAAAAGGAATTAACAGTAAAAGCTTCTTTTCAAATATCTCATTAATTGTATATGTTTGAGATTTCATTACCGGAATGTCATACTGAATAGCTCTGCCGGATACCACAATTTTTGTCTTCATTCTGTCCGGTACAGATACAGTGCACCTTAAAAACAAAACCGCAGAATACGGAAAATTTACTGTAAGTACATTAATCTGATTGAAATTTCGTCGATTTTGCCGTACTGAATACCTGCACTAAAATTTATTAACCATAAAATTAGATACATCAGATATTTTAACTATAACTGTCCTTCACTGAAAAGACAAATTAAAATTCTGATAAGACACTTTTTATAGCATTTATTAACTGTTATATCTTATCTTCAA